>NZ_JBITKM010000040.1:0-1142 GCF_044461025.1 Micromonospora sp. NPDC049900 | reverse complement strand
CCTCCCAGGAAGCCGCCGACCTGTACAGGCAGTTGGCGCAGGCCAACCCGGCTGCCTACCTACCCGACCTCGCGATGTCGTTGAACAACCTCGGCGTCATGCTGTCGGAGCTGGGACACAGAGAGGAAGCCCTGGCAGCCTCCCAGGAAGCCGCCGACCTGTACAGGCAGTTGGCGCAGGCCAACCCGGCTGCCTACCTACCCGACCTCGCGATGTCGTTGAACAACCTCGGCAGCCGGCTGTCGGAGCTGGGACACAGAGAGGAAGCCCTGACACCCTCCCAGGAGGCCGTGACGATCCGTCGGCAATTGGCACAGGCCAACCCGGCCGCCCACCTACCCGACCTCGCGATGTCGTTAGGGGCATTTGCGGTCGCTCGGGCTAAAGAGCGGTCCAGACTGGACGACGCGCTGGCAGCGGCCGACGAGGCTGCGGGGATCTTTAAGCAATTGGCGCGACAACTTCCCCAAAAGTACGACCCATACGCCGCCAGAACGGTTCGGCTCGTCGCCGAGATCCTCGACCTACTCAATCGCCACAGCGAGGCGACCGCCATCCGCAGTCAGCTGGCCGCCGCACGAGAGGGCGGAGCCAGAACCGCCAATCAGTGACCCAATCGACTTCAGCCCCGGCGGATCGGAAGGTTAGCCTTTCGGCGGTGAGAGATGGCGATGGGGAACTTTTGCAGGCGATTAGTGCGGTGTCCAGAAACGTTCACCGGGCCGCGTCAGATCCAGACGACGACCGGCGGCGTTGGAGTCGGGTCTGGATACAACACGGGTATCCAGGCCCGACTCCGCCTTGCCGAACCGCCGCCTGGACCTCGCGGCGACACCGCCAACGTTCCTGGACACCGCACTAGCTCTGGCTGACTTCTGAAAACGCATTGAGATCGATGCCTTCGCTGGCCGGTGGAGTCGAGCGGTGGAAGGTGGCTGAACCGCAATACTCCCATACGTGCCGGGTGGCTCGGCGGGTAACCAAATCCGTGTTCCTGGCGTCGTTGCCAACCATCGCAACAACCCATCTGCTGCGTCTTCCTAGTACTGAGCCTTTTTCAACCTGATCCTGCAGGTCAGGGATGGTGTGTGTAGCCCGGGTGTCGATGGGGGCGAGGCTCCAGGTAAGACAGCAAATCGACC
>NZ_JBITKM010000039.1:0-2610 GCF_044461025.1 Micromonospora sp. NPDC049900 | reverse complement strand
GGTCGACTGCTGTCTTACCGGGAGCCTCGTCCTATGTCGACACCTGCCTCCACCACACCCACCGTGACCAGGCCTGTCACGATGAAAATGGCTGATTGGGGTCGAGCATGGCATCACTCGGGAACGGGTGCGCCAGCTCGAGTCCAAGATCTTCAAAGTCCTTCGCCAAGATCGGCATGTTCGCGCGTTGGCCGAACTGGTGTTGGGGAGAGCGGCATGAGCAACCACGACGCACACGCCCGCTTCGTGCGGTGGCTCGATGAGCGAGTCACGGCGGAGGGCCGTGGCGATCAGGCGGACACGCTTGATGTGGACCCCGCAGGCGTCTTCTGGCTAGGACGGCTCGCGCCGGAGAACGCCGCCATCGCCCGCCCTGGCCGTGAGCGCCGAATGGATCCGTGCGCTATCGGCATCCGGCTGCGGCCCGCCGCGCCGGGCCCGTGGGCGTTCACCGTCCGCGTCACCGCCTGTGGCTGGTACCAGATCGCCAGCGGTGATGACAAGAAGTTCTCGGACAAGTGGGCGAAGACCGAAGTTGTCGAAGTGGATGTCCCGATCACTATGGCTCTGGGCCTAAGGGAGAAGACTTTCGGCGCTAAGGAGATCAACGCCAGGCTGCGTGAGGTGGGTATAGCCGCGTCGGCGGAAGTCCGAGTCAGTGACGAGTCGTGGCGGGACGCCACTCCCGAACTCACCGTCGAGTTCGTGAATACGACCGGGGAGAGCAAGGGGCCTCGCGGTGAGCGGTACCTGTTCCAGACCCAGATGAAGATCTCCGACCTGCCGACGGCACCCTATACACTGGAAAGCCTGCCCGACAGTTTCCGTTACGACCGGAGCCTCGCCGCGATCGGTATCAACTGCGGCGTCATCGCCCAGGCCAACAGCCACATCCTCGCCACCGCCGACACCATTGTCGTTGAACGGAAACGCCCCGAGTACATGTTCGACGACACCGCTCCCGACAGACTCGACCTCGGCTTCCATGCCCTCGCCGCCGATCCGATCCCGCGCCTTACCGCGCTGACACTCGCCTACCAGGAGTGGGGAAAGCGACACTGGTCCGACGATGTGCTCGCCCGCCGCGCCGCCGCCGGTGGCTGGAGCGCGGAGATGCTCGATGAGGCCCGCGAGGCCGCCGCCCATCATCACGCCGAGGTAGAACGGGTGCGTCGTGGCGTGGCGATCCTCGCGGAGAACGACGTCCTGCGGCAAGCGTTCCAGCTCATGAACGAGGCGATGGCTGGCGCGGCCCGCAGCCGCTACCACGGCTGGCGCCCCTTCCAGATCGGCTTCATCCTGTCGATCCTGCCCAGCTTCATCGACGGGCAGAGCGAGTGGGACATCGTGGAGATCGTTTGGTTCGCCACCGGCGGCGGCAAGACCGAGACGTACCTCGGTCTGCTCATACTCGCGGCGTTCTTCGACCGGCTGCGCGGCAAACGATCAGGCATCACCGCGTGGAGCCGGTTCCCTCTACGGATGCTCTCCCTCCAGCAAACGCAGCGGTTCGCCGACGCGCTCGGGGCAGCGGAGATCGTACGGAAGCGGCATGACCTCAAGGGGCACCCAATCTCGTTGGGATACTTCATCGGCGCGTCCTCCACGCCCAACGACATCCCTAAACAGCCCACCGATTACAACCCTATCGACGTCGAAGACGACGCTATGCCTGGGCGATATAAGGTGCTCACCCGATGCTCTTTCTGCGGAGAGAAAACCGTTGAGGTGCGTTTCAACCGGCGCGTATGGCGCCTGGAACACTTCTGTGTAGATCCGGCTTGCCCGACCGGGGGCGCGCCGCTGCCCGTCTATGTCGTTGACGCCGAGATCTATCGTTTCCTACCCACCGTCGTCATCGGTACCCTCGACAAGGCGTCGCTCATCGGCATGCAAGCGAGCATGCGCGGCTTCGTACACGGGCCAACAGCCTGGTGCACCCGCGACGGGCACGGATTCACCTACGCCAAGCGCGGCTCGCGCAAGGGCGGCTGTCTCGTGCCAGATTGCGACGCCGTCACCACCCCAATCACCGAAGAGCAGCGGGCCAGATTCGCCCCCAGCTTCCGACTGCAAGACGAACTCCACCTGCTTCGGGACTCACTCGGCGCTGTCGACTCGCACTACGAGGCCATCCTCGACGGCCTCCAGCGCGAGCTCACCGGACGGGCACCGAAGATCATCGCATCCTCGGCGACGCTGGAGGGCTATGAGCGACAGGTAGACGTGCTGTACTCCCGCCCCGGCCGGCACTAAGCGCGAGCAGACGCGCGCGGCGTTTCGGTTCACAGGACGCCGCGTCGGTGGCCTGACGTAGAACGGTGACGGCGGACGTTACCGCTGCGGCTGGGTTGGGCGGGAGCAGCGGGAGAAGGCGGGTGAGGTCGGCGGCGGCCAAGAAGTAGGGGTCGTTCAGGAGGAGATCCAGTTGGCCGGCGGCCCAAGCGTGTTCTGCGGCGTGGGCACGGCTGTAGGCATCGGCACTCAGCCAACCGTCAGTGGGACTAGGTATCAGAGTCAGCCATTTTCATCGTGACAGGCCTGGTCACGGTGGGTGTGGTGGAGGCAGGTGTCGACATAGGACGAGGCTCCCGGTAAGACAGCAGTCGA
>NZ_JBITKM010000038.1:0-5391 GCF_044461025.1 Micromonospora sp. NPDC049900 | reverse complement strand
TGTCCGGCGGTGTCCTACTCTCCCACACCCTCCCGGGTGCAGTACCATCGGCGCTGGAGGGCTTAGCTTCCGGGTTCGGAATGTGACCGGGCGTTTCCCCTCCGCCATGACCGCCGTAACCTTATCAACATGTCAAACACAATCCGCACCAACACTGTCCGTGTCGGGGTGTGTTTGTTTGTTGTGAGTTACACAGTGGACGCGTAGCAACTTTGATAGTCAAGTCCTCGGCCTATTAGTACCGGTCAACTGAACCCGTTACCGGGCTTACATTTCCGGCCTATCAACCCAGTCGTCTAGCTGGGGGCCTTACCCCACCAAAGGTGGGTGGGATACCTCATCTTGAAGCGAGCTTCCCGCTTAGATGCTTTCAGCGGTTATCCCTTCCGAACGTAGCTAACCAGCCGTGCCCCTGGCGGGACAACTGGCACACCAGAGGTTCGTCCGTCCCGGTCCTCTCGTACTAGGGACAGCCCTTCTCAAGTATCCTACGCGCACGGCGGATAGGGACCGAACTGTCTCACGACGTTCTAAACCCAGCTCGCGTACCGCTTTAATGGGCGAACAGCCCAACCCTTGGGACCTGCTACAGCCCCAGGATGCGACGAGCCGACATCGAGGTGCCAAACCATCCCGTCGATATGGACTCTTGGGGAAGATCAGCCTGTTATCCCCGGGGTACCTTTTATCCGTTGAGCGACACCGCTTCCACACGCAAGTGCCGGATCACTAGTCCCGACTTTCGTCCCTGCTCGACCCGTCAGTCTCACAGTCAAGCTCCCTTGTGTACTTGCACTCAACACCTGATTGCCAACCAGGCTGAGGGAACCTTTGGGCGCCTCCGTTACCTTTTAGGAGGCAACCGCCCCAGTTAAACTACCCACCAGACACTGTCCCTGAACCGGATAACGGTCCGAAGTTAGATACCCGAATCAACCAGAGTGGTATTTCAAGATTGCCTCCCCTCATACTGGCGTACAAGGTTCACCGGCTCCCACCTATCCTACACAAGCTAACTCAGATACCAATGTCAAGCTATAGTAAAGGTCCCGGGGTCTTTCCGTCCTGCCGCGCGTAACGAGCATCTTTACTCGTAATGCAATTTCGCCGGGCCTGTGGTTGAGACAGTGGGGAAGTCGTTACGCCATTCGTGCAGGTCGGAACTTACCCGACAAGGAATTTCGCTACCTTAGGATGGTTATAGTTACCACCGCCGTTTACTGGCGCTTAAGTTCTCCGCTTCGCCCCGAAGAGCTAACAGGTCCCCTTAACGTTCCAGCACCGGGCAGGCGTCAGTCCATATACATCGAATTACTTCTTCGCATGGACCTGTGTTTTTAGTAAACAGTCGCTTCCCCCTGCTCTCTGCGGCCATACAACGCTCCACCCGCGCGGGGCTTCACGTCTCCGGCCCCCCTTCTCCCTAAGTTACGGGGGCAATTTGCCGAGTTCCTTAACCACAGTTCGCCCGATCGCCTCGGTATTCTCTACCTGACCACCTGTGTCGGTTTGGGGTACGGGCCGCTCGAAACTCGCTAGAGGCTTTTCTCGGCAGCATAGGATCACTGACTTCACCTGAATCGGCTCGGCATCACGTCTCAGCCACATGACGTGCGGATTTGCCTACACGTCGGCCTACACGCTTACCCCGGCACAACCACCGGCCGGGCTCAGCTACCTTCCTGCGTCACCCCATCGCTTGACTACTACCCGCCAGGTTCCCACGCTCTCCACCCTCAACCCGAAGGTCTTGGATGGATCGGATGGTTAGCACAACGAGGTTCATCAGGGACGCTCCTTCGCGGGTACGGGAATATCAACCCGTTGTCCATCGACTACGCCTCTCGGCCTCGCCTTAGGTCCCGACTCACCCAGGGCGGATTAACCTGGCCCTGGAACCCTTGGTCATCCGGCGGAAGGGTTTCTCACCCTTCTTTCGCTACTCATGCCTGCATTCTCACTCGTGCCGCGTCCACAACTCGATCACTCGGCTGCTTCACCCCCGGCACGACGCTCCCCTACCCATCCACACACCTGCACACAAGCCCGAAGACTCGCGCGAAGTACACATGTGAATGCCACAGCTTCGGCGGTGTACTTGAGCCCCGCTACATTGTCGGCGCGGAACCACTTGACCAGTGAGCTATTACGCACTCTTTAAAGGGTGGCTGCTTCTAAGCCAACCTCCTGGTTGTCTATGCGACCCCACATCCTTTTCCACTTAGCACACGCTTAGGGGCCTTAGCTGGTGATCTGGGCTGTTTCCCTCTCGACTACGAAGCTTATCCCCCGCAGTCTCACTGCCGCGCTCTCACTTACCGGCATTCGGAGTTTGGCTGATTTCGGTAAGCTTGTGGGCCCCCTAGACCATCCAGTGCTCTACCTCCGGCAAGAAACACGCGACGCTGCACCTAAATGCATTTCGGGGAGAACCAGCTATCACGGAGTTTGATTGGCCTTTCACCCCTAACCACAGGTCATCCCCCAACTTTTCAACGTTGGTGGGTTCGGCCCTCCACACGGTCTTACCCGCGCTTCAGCCTGCCCATGGCTAGATCACTCCGCTTCGGGTCTAGAACATGCGACTCAAACGCCCTCTTCAGACTCGCTTTCGCTACGGCTCCCCCACACGGGTTAACCTCGCCACATGCCACTAACTCGCAGGCTCATTCTTCAAAAGGCACGCCGTCACCCCGCAAGGCTCCGACGGATTGTAGGCGAACGGTTTCAGGTACTATTTCACTCCCCTCCCGGGGTACTTTTCACCATTCCCTCACGGTACTCGTCCGCTATCGGTCACCAGGAAGTATTCAGGCTTACCAGGTGGTCCTGGCAGATTCACGGCAGATTTCAGGAGTCCGCCGCTACTCGGGAACATCCATAGAAGACCAGCTGCTTTCACCTACCGGACTATCACCGTCTACGGTCGGCCTTTCCAGACCATTCGACTAACAACTGGTTTTGTAACTTCTTCAGTGAGTGTCAGCCCACCACACAGAGTCCCACAACCCCGACCACGCAACCCCTGACAGGTATCACACGCAACCGGTTTAGCCTAAATCCGCTTTCGCTCGCCACTACTCACGGAATCACTAAATTTGTTTTCTCTTCCTACGGGTACTGAGATGTTTCACTTCCCCGCGTTCCCTCCACACACCCTATGAGTTCAGGTGCAGGTGACACCACATGACTGGTGCCGGGTTACCCCATTCGGACACCCTGGGATCACAGCTCGGTTGACAGCTCCCCCAGGCCTATCGCGGCCTCCCACGTCCTTCATCGGCTCCTGGTGCCAAGGCATCCACCGTTCGCCCTTGACAACTTGACCACAAAGATGCTCGCGTCCACTGTGCAATTCTCAACAAACAACCAACCCACAACCCACAGCCCCACACCAGCAACACCACCCCTACAAGGCGACATCCGGTATGCAAGACCAGGCCATGCCTGGCAACCACCAACCACAACACACGCCGTGGTATCCGGTTCTGAAGCAAACAACCCAACAGTTGTTCCTTCAGGACCCAACAGGGTGCCCATCATCTCCCACCAGCCGCACCAGCAGTCATCCCTCCACACCACCCCCCCAAAAGAAGATGGCCGTACTAGAAACCGCCGGCCGTTGCCGACACGAAACTCACCAGTGTCTCCGCCAATTGAGCACCCCGACCCGACATTCGCAGATCGCGGGCTCCATACCAGCTTTCGCCGGATGGTGCTCCTTAGAAAGGAGGTGATCCAGCCGCACCTTCCGGTACGGCTACCTTGTTACGACTTCGTCCCAATCGCCAGCCCCACCTTCGACGGCTCCCTCCACAAGGGTTGGGCCACCGGCTTCGGGTGTTGCCGACTTTCGTGACGTGACGGGCGGTGTGTACAAGGCCCGGGAACGTATTCACCGCAGCGTTGCTGATCTGCGATTACTAGCGACTCCGACTTCACGGGGTCGAGTTGCAGACCCCGATCCGAACTGAGACCGGCTTTTTGGGATTCGCTCCACCTCACGGTATCGCAGCCCATTGTACCGGCCATTGTAGCATGCGTGAAGCCCTGGACATAAGGGGCATGATGACTTGACGTCATCCCCACCTTCCTCCGAGTTGACCCCGGCAGTCTTCGATGAGTCCCCGCCATAACGCGCTGGCAACATCGAACGAGGGTTGCGCTCGTTGCGGGACTTAACCCAACATCTCACGACACGAGCTGACGACAGCCATGCACCACCTGTCACCGGCCCCGAAGGACCCCACATCTCTGCAGGATTTCCGGCGATGTCAAACCCAGGTAAGGTTCTTCGCGTTGCATCGAATTAATCCGCATGCTCCGCCGCTTGTGCGGGCCCCCGTCAATTCCTTTGAGTTTTAGCCTTGCGGCCGTACTCCCCAGGCGGGGCGCTTAATGCGTTAGCTGCGGCACAGAGAACCGGAGAGGCCCCCCACACCTAGCGCCCAACGTTTACAGCGTGGACTACCAGGGTATCTAATCCTGTTCGCTCCCCACGCTTTCGCTCCTCAGCGTCAGTATCGGCCCAGAGACCCGCCTTCGCCACCGGTGTTCCTCCTGATATCTGCGCATTTCACCGCTACACCAGGAATTCCAGTCTCCCCTACCGAACTCTAGCCTGCCCGTATCGACTGCAGGCCCGCAGTTGAGCCACGGGTTTTCACAGTCGACGCGACAAGCCGCCTACGAGCTCTTTACGCCCAATAAATCCGGACAACGCTCGCGCCCTACGTCTTACCGCGGCTGCTGGCACGTAGTTGGCCGGCGCTTCTTCTGCAGGTACCGTCACTTGCGCTTCGTCCCTGCTGAAAGAGGTTTACAACCCGAAGGCCGTCATCCCTCACGCGGCGTCGCTGCATCAGGCTTCCGCCCATTGTGCAATATTCCCCACTGCTGCCTCCCGTAGGAGTCTGGGCCGTGTCTCAGTCCCAGTGTGGCCGGTCGCCCTCTCAGGCCGGCTACCCGTCGTCGCCTTGGTAGGCCATTACCCCACCAACAAGCTGATAGGCCGCGAGCCCATCCCAAGCCGAAAAACTTTCCACCCACAAACATGCGTCCATGAGTGAATATTCGGTATTAGCCCCCGTTTCCGAGGGTTATCCCAAAGCCTAGGGCAGGTTGCTCACGTGTTACTCACCCGTTCGCCGCTCGAGTACCCCGAAGGGCCTTTCCGCTCGACTTGCATGTGTTAAGCACGCCGCCAGCGTTCGTCCTGAGCCAGGATCAAACTCTCCAACAAAAACCAATTGGAAAAGCAAACCCCAGCAACAAACAAATGTTGCCAAAGGAATCCCCACCAACCCAAAAGTTGGCACGGGGCATCATAAAACAATTTGGCACTGGCTTATCAAGCACCCTGTTGAGTTCTCAAAGAACAACCACACACCA
>NZ_JBITKM010000037.1:0-7021 GCF_044461025.1 Micromonospora sp. NPDC049900 | reverse complement strand
CCCTGCGGCCAGTTCATCGAACATGCCGTCAACCCCTGAACCACCACGGCTCCACGGGCTGTCCGTCCGCCATCCCGAATGGGCCGCTCACCGCCTGCCCGAGTCCCCTGCGCGAACCCGGGGCCGGGGTCGGCCTCGATGATCGATCGGGACGAGCTGATGATCGACCCGCCCGCCCTGGTGTAGACCGGCCCGGATGATGTGTCCGACAGGACCGCCCTGATGCCCCACACCAGCGACGAGTATCGGCAAGTGCGCAGCGATCCGTCGTACCTCGCCGACCTGTTCGGGGTGGGTACCACCGACCAGCACACGGCAGTTGGCGTGCTCGTTCCAGTCGTACGCGGCCAGGCGCGCCACTCGCATGTACAGCGGCTCCCCGCCAGTCCGTAGGTCCTGCAACTCTCCGGAGCCGGGGTTCGAGGTGCGGCACAACACGATGACACCCTTGGTGCGGGTGTCCAGGATCGGCCGCAACGCATCGACCCCCAGGTAGGGCTGGACTGTCACCGTGGAGAATGGGCGTTGGTCACGGATGACAAGCCGGTCTGGGCAGCCCTGGGGCACCCGCGGCGGCGGGACCAGTCGTCGAGGCCGACGGGTCGACATGGGGCACAGGCGTCAGATTCGGGCGCCCTTCCTCGGGTGAACTAGGGTGGGCGCGATGGGGAGCAGGCAGGAGATCGGCGCGGTGCCGCCCGAGGCCGACCTGGCTCGGGCCGATTCGCTGGCGCGGGAGATCTTCTCGGACATCGCCAACAAGTGGCCTCTTCTGATCATCGAGTTTCTCGGTCTGCGGACCATGCGGTTCAACGAGCTACGCCGCGAGGTGGGCGGCATCAGCCACAAGGTGTTGGCGCAGAACCTCCGTACGTTGGAGCGCAACGGCCTGGTCGAGCGCACCGTGCACCCGACTGTGCCGCCCAGCGTCGACTACTCACTCACCGAGGCTGGCCAGGCGCTACGCAAGGTGGTCGACGGCATGTGCGACTGGACCCAGACATACCTGAGCCATATCGAGGACTCGCGCGCACGCTTCCCGAGTTGATCGATGCGGTTAGTCGATCACGGCCGTCGCCTCGATCTCGACCAGGTGCTCGGGGACGTCCAAGGCCACGATGCCGAACAGTGATGCGGGCGCCTCGATGGTGACACCCAACTTCGCCGAGGCGCGGGCGATCCCGTCCAGCACCTGCGGCATGAGCCCGGGCTCCCAGTCGACCACGTGCATCGTCAGCTTGACCACGTCAGCGAACGTAGCCCCGACGCCGGCCAGCGCCGTGCCCACATTGAGGTAGCTCTGTTCGACCTGTGTGGCCAGGTCACCGCCTCCCCACGCGACCTGACCGGCGATGTGGACAAGTTTCGAACCCGTTGCCACCGACACCTGCTTGTAGATCGGGATCTCGGGCAATCCGGGTGGATCGATCAAGTGAACAGCCATGAACCGACCGTACGAGCAAGGCGCCGGGCCCGGAAGAGAGCACTTTGTCGAGCCCAGGGCACCTTTTGGTAACCGCGTCGGTCGGCGCTACGGCGCGGGTCGGATCGACCCCGAGGAAGGCGAGTCGACCTGTGCGTTGCTGGAAGCCGTCTGCGCTGACCTCCGTCGCGATAGTCGGCCCCGGTCACTGCGGTGAGGTCTGGCGTTCTGTCAGCGGCGTAGAAATCTATCGGACACTCCACAGTAGCGATACCTGTTTAGGGTGAGCGCCATGTCTAGATCGATACGCATCGCGATCAGTGTCGTTCTTGCAGTCGTGCTGGCCTCGACCGTCGTCGTTACCGCCCCGGCGCGTGCCGCGGGTGTCCTGACCACCTGGCGATTCGATTTTCGGTACGTACCCGCGCAGGAGCACCTGATCGAGGCTGCGCTCACCGGCGCCTACTCGGTCGCCTACCACGACCTTGAGGACGTGCTGCCCGATCATGACGAACTGCGCAAACGGGGTCTGAGCTGCGACGCCGATAACCTGCACATGCTGACCGGCAAGGAGTTGATCCTGTGCGGGATGAAGAAGGAATTCGCCGTCGACTCGCCGCGGGACCTGCCGGCCAAGGTTGTCGCCGAGATCGACCAGGACAACGATATGGTCAGCCTGACGGTCGAGGCCAGTGTGTCGCAGGAGAACGCGGACAAATGGAAGAAGGCCGCGATTACGGCGGCTGCTAGTATTGCGAAGATCTTTCTTCAGGCTGCCTGCATCAACTATCGCACCAGTCGCGGGCACAACCCGAGTTTTGCGGTCGTCGCTGCGTCGTGCGCGGCCTTCGGCGAGGCGCTCTCGCTCCTGGCTTCCCGCGTCGGTGAGAACGCCATAGACGGTGTCCTGAAAGATCCTCACACCTGGGGCACGAATCTACTCGTAATCCTTGTCGGCTCGGGGCTGGCGTGGTTGTGGGAGTGGGACCTCGTCGGCCGGGTCCAGAACGACCAGGGTGGATTCTTCACCGCCGCCGCACGCGTCATCGACCAGATAGCCGCGACCGTCGGCCGGATCTGTCCACTCTGCAAGACCTACTTCGGGTCCATCTACAACGCGTTGGCCGATAGGTTCATTCGGCCTGCCCCGCCGGTGCCCAACATCCCGCGCGGGCTGGCCGCGATGCGGGTGATGCCACTCGGCGACTCGATCACCTATGGCGTCGGTGTCGACAACCCGGCCGGCACCGGATACCGCGCGCGCCTGTATGACGGCCTGAGGGACGATGCGGTGCTTGATCTGGTGGGATCGCAGAGTTCGGGGACGCTACCGGACAGGAACCACGAGGGGCATCCGTACTGGCGAATCAAACAGGTGGAGCAGCGGGTCGAGTGTGTGATCCCGCAGTACCGGCCGAACGTGGTGCTTCTGCACATCGGCACCAACGACATGCAGTTCAACGAGGATGTCGCGGGCGCACCGGGGCGGCTCGACACGCTGATCGGCAGGATCGTCGCGTTGGCGCCGGAGACCACGGTCCTGGTGGCGCAGCTCGTGCCGGCGTTCAACGCCGGCACCAACGACAAGGTGCAGACCTACAACGGAGCCATCCCCGGAGTCGTCGCCAGGTACGCGGCGGCGGGCAAGCGGGTTCGCGTAGTCGACATGAGCGCGGTGACCCGGGCCGATCTGACCGACTCGGTGCATCCGAACGCCACCGGGTATCGCAAGATGGCCGACGCGTTCCTCGGTGCCATCCGGTCCGCCCAGATCGAGGGCCTCATCGTTGACCCGGTCGGCGGGAACGCGGACGCGTGCAGCGGCGAGGTCGGCAAGGCGCCGGACTCTCTCTCGGCCGGCAGCTCCGCGTCCGGCACCGGATGGCGGTGGCAGGGCGTGGTCGCACCAGGTGTCGGTGCGACCCGGGACAGGGTGCAGTTCGCCGACGTCGATGGTGACGGCCTAGACGACTACCTGGTGCTCGACGACCAGGCCCGGGTCAAGGCGTGGACCAACGCGCATACGCTCGGCGGCGGGTACGGCTGGAGGTATCGCGGCGTGGTGGCGACCGGTGTCGGCGCGGCACCGGAAAACGTCCGGTTCGCCGATGTCGACGGGGACGCCCTGGACGACTACCTGGTGGTGGACGGCAGCGGCCGTGTGTCGGCGTGGATCAACAGCTACACCCCGGCCGGTGGGTTCGGCTGGTCGTACGCCGGGGTGATCGCCACCGGCGTCGGCGCCCCCCGGGACCAGGTGCGGTTCGCCGACATGACCGGCGACGGCAAGGACGACTACCTGGTCGTCGACGAACAGGGCAGGGTCACCGCCTACGCCAACATGTACACCACCGGCGGCACGTACGGCTGGTCCTCGATGGGGCAGGTGGCCAGCGGCGTGAACGCGACCCGGGACCGGGTCCGGTTCGCCGACGTCAACGCCGACGCACGCGACGACTACCTCGTGGTACACGACGAGGGGCACGTGAGCGTCTGGCTGAACACGGCACCCGCCCTGACGGTGCAGACGCCTGGGGGTAGGCCGCCATCGATCGTGTGGCAGAACCACGGCCGCACCCTCACCGCGAGCGGAGCCAACCGCGACCAGGTCCGCTTCGCCGACATCAACGGCGACGGGAAGGACGATTACCTGTTGGTCGACTCGGCGGGCAAGGTCGGCGCCGCCCTCAACGACCGCTACGGCAGGCCGGACGTGTGGGAGTGGCAGGGC
Organism: Micromonospora sp. NPDC049900; assembly: GCF_044461025.1. Lineage (NCBI taxonomy): Bacteria > Bacillati > Actinomycetota > Actinomycetes > Micromonosporales > Micromonosporaceae > Micromonospora > Micromonospora sp. NPDC049900. The sequence goes on along the minus strand of NZ_JBITKM010000037.1, from coordinate 2,867 downwards.
GTCATTGGCCGCAACCCGGACTCGGCGACGCGCAGCGGCATGGTCGACCTGACCGGTGACGGCCGGGCGGACTGGGTGGCGGTCCGCGAGAACGGAACGGTCGCCGCGTGGGTCAACCGGGTCGGTCAGGGCGGTGGCTACGGCTGGGACTACGCCGGAGTGATCACCACCGGTGTGAGCCCGGGACGCGACCGGGTCCGGTTCGCCGACATGGACGGCGACGGCAAGGACGACTACCTGGTGCTGGAGGACAACGGCGCGACCAAGGCATGGCTCAACAAGTACACCCCGGCCAACGGCTTCCAGTGGGACTACGCCGGTGTCATCGCCCCCGGTGCCGGCGCACCCAAGGAACAGGTGCGGTTCGCCGACATGAACGGCGACCGCAAGGACGACTACCTCGTCCTCGGTAGTGACGGTGGAGTGAAGGCATGGCTCAACAGACGCACCGCCGACGGGTGGGGCTGGGACTACACCGGGTCGATCGCACCCGGGCCACACCCGGCGCGCGACGAGATCCACCTCACCGACCTCAACGGTGACCTCCGCGCCGACTACCTGCTGGTCGACGCCGCCGGTCGTGTCTGGGCCTGGCTCAACGGATACAGCGACAACCGTTTCACCTGGCGCTTCGACGGCATGGTCGCCTCCGGGGTCGGAGCGAGCGGCACCCAGGTCCGATTCGCCGACCTCAACGGGGACCGGCGGGCCGACTACCTGGTAGAGAGCCCGGACGGCCAGATCAAGGCGTGGACCTTCCACGGGTACGTCGTCAACCAGCAGTCCGACACCCCGATGCCCGACGCACCGAACACCCCGGGCAGCGGCGTGGGAATCGACCCCTGCCTTCTAGAAGTAGCGAACCGGCAGGACTGCTGAGTGGCAGCCGGCCAGGGCTCCGGTGAACGACGTCGATCTTCGGACCCTGGCCGGGCCGTCCCCCGTCAGCTTCGAGGAAGAAGCGCTGTCCGTTCGAGGGTGGAACTGACGTCCGTCTTCGAGCCGCGCAGCGCTGAGGCCCTGACAGAGCCCGCCTGATGGAGAGCCGCCGGCCGGTGGGCCAAGGGGCCATCGACCGCTCGCCGGCCATGGTCCCCTGCCGACCGGGCGCGACCTGCCCGCACCGTCCGCGTCAACCAGGATGGCGGTGCGGTGTCGGCGTGGACGTGGCGACGAGCCACGGGACGGGTGACTGCTTCCGAGGCCACACAGCATCCGGATATGGCCGGATGGGGGAGGCGTCCGTTTGGTGAGTCACCGCAGTGCTGCTGCGAGGTCGGTGGCGTTGTCGAACGCGGTTGCCGCTCTTTCGGTTTCGTCCTTCGTGAGCGTGACGGACTGGGCGCGGGCCAGCATCTCGGCCGCGGTCTTCGGGTCGTGCAGCACCATCGCGAGTTCGGCGCGGTAGACCAGGACCTCTACCTGCTCGACCGGGTCGTCGTCGGTTTGCGGGCGGGCCAACGCGCTGTCGAGGATCCGCACCGCCTGTCCGACATCTCCCCGGGAATCGGCCTGCACGACAGCATTCGCCAGGGCCTTGGCCAGCCGCGCGGCAGGCGTGGCGGCCGGTATGGGCGCGGTGGCGGTGTCCCGAAAGACGCGGATCCAGTTGCCGCCCGGGTCGATGACGCTGAACCCGCCCAACCCGTCGGCGTTCTTCCGCGCCCTCGGCCGGGTCATCCGCGGCGTTCCGGACACCAGCACCTTGCCGTACGCGGCGCGCATGCCGGCGGCGAACGCCCGGTGTAGTCCGTCGATGTCCGTGGTGAGTACGAGACAGGAGCCGTAGGACTGCTCCGGGTCGAACCCGGCGATCTCGAAGAACTGTAGATGCAGGTCTTCCCGCTGCACCCCCACACACGGGTGGGGCTTGCGCTGCTTGTACGTGGTGCGGAAACCGAGCACTCCGTAGAAGGTTTCGATGTCGTCGATGGATGCACACGGCAGCAGGGGAACGGTCCGCTCGTTGGCCATGCCTCCTTCCTAGACGTCGCAGGGTGTCCGTCGCCCATGGAAATAGCCGATCATCGCTGTCGGTCGTCCGACTGGCTGATGACCAGAACGCCACGCCGCCGAGTCGAGCCATCGGCGATGCCTTCCCTGCCTGCCGTGCGACTCGCTGAGAACAGGCTCAGGCGACGCCGAACAGCAGGGCGGCACCGATGGTCTCGATCCAGAAGTACCACCAGATCGGATAGAACCCAGTTGCCTTGTCGCCGATCCGGGAGAACAACCGGCCGAGGGCCATTCCGGCAAGGGCCGCTGCGACGGTGATGACCGCGCCGGTCCGGATATCGCCGACGTCGATCGCCGCCGCAGCCAGTACGGCGGCGATCGCCAGGCCGAACCCGCCGTAGACCGCCCGGATCTCGGACCGGCTTTCTGCTGATTCGATGACGATGCGGAACGGACGGGCAAGTGCCGCAGGCGCGGCGAGCGCGTAGACGCCCATGCCGAAGAAGAACGTCCCGACGATGATGATGACCGTGGTCGTCATGCGCGCCCTCGAACCGCTGGCGTCGTGCGGCGCCCGCAGGGGCTGGACGCGAGCAGGGCCGTCCCCGCCGACAGGACGAGCAACGCGACGGCGTCGACCTGCGCCACCCGGACCATCTGCTGGTTCAGCGATGGGGTGGTCAGCACGAGAAGCAGGAAGGTGCCGAAGCTGGCCGCATTGATGGCCACCGCGGCGGGGCGTAGGTGCGGGCGGAACGCCGAAACGATGATGGTGACGCCGACCAGAGCGAGCAGGATCGCCCGATGCCGCATCAGTCAGCCATTTTCATCGTGACAGGCCTGGTCACGGTGGGTGTGGTGGAGGCAGGTGTCGACATAGGACGAGGCTCCCGGTAAGACAGCAGTCGACC
>NZ_JBITKM010000036.1:0-7569 GCF_044461025.1 Micromonospora sp. NPDC049900 | reverse complement strand
CTGCTGCCCCCGACGCGCCACCGCGATCGTCCAAGCCATCCTCGCCCTACATCACGTCCAGACCAGCCGAAACCCAGGATGAAAAGAGCTCAGTGGCGAGTAGGGCTCGCTCGTCCTCGCGCCGGTCCCCGAGTTGCGGCAGGAGTTCGTCGGCAAGTGCCTGGTGGAACACGCGTGTCGTGAGTCGGCCGTCTCCCTCGGGCCGACTCTGGAGGAGGTAAGCCGAGCCCGGTGACCTGCGAAGGGAATCGATTTCGGTCCGACTGATGCCGGTATACCCGAGCACGTCGGCAAACCGTACCCAGCGGTGATCGTCCACACCGGTACCGCGAGCATAAGCCAGGGCGCGTAGCAGTACCTCGGTCAGCACTTGTCGATCTTCCGGCAAGGTGTCCAGGTACTTCGTTAAGGCCTCACCGATCGTGGAGGGAATCGTGCGGGGATCAAACTCTCGATGCGCGGGGTCGACCGTCGTGGCGCGGTCGCCGAGTGCAGCCGCGGCGAGCGCCGCGACGAGGTAGTTGCGTGCCGCGCGGGCCGCGATGGCGGCCGCGAGGCGTTCAGTCAGCGCCGGGTCAGCGCGGTACAGCGCCCTCACACCTCCAGGGAGATCCGTAGTGAGGACACTCGCGGCGAAGGCCCTCAACCCGGCGAGGTCGAAGTAAGCGTCCGTGTCAAGATCGATCAGATTGCCACAATCCGGCGCGTCGACGCCGAGGCAGCGCAACAGCGAACCGACTCCGAACCGATCGTCGCGGGCCAGCGCGCGCGTCGCGACCATAACGCGAATGCGCTGTATCCGTGCCAGGGTAACCAGCAGTGCCGCGATGCTCCGCCGCTCAGCGCTACTGGCCGCCTCGTCGAGGGCGTCGACCGCAATGATCAACAGTGGCCCGTCGGTACCGGCCAGTGCACGTAGCAGCTGCCCTTCGTCATGCACCGCCGGAAGTCCGGCGAGCGAGCCGATGGCAGTAAGCACCTCGGTTCGGGTGATGCCGTGGCCGTGTATCGCAACGCCGCTGCTCGCATGCTCGGCCTCCAGGTCGAGGACGACGCGGGCAAGCAAGGCGGATTTGCCGGCACCTGGATCTCCGGTGACGACCAGTGGCTTTCCCTGTGACTGCGCGGCGGTCAGGAATCCGCGGGCGTGCCTGACGGCTAGACCGCGGCCGTGGAACAGGTCAGCGATGGCGATACCGCTGTGTTGTCCTCGTGACCGGCGGAGAAAGTGGTCACGAGCCTCCACACCAGCCATGATCCAACAGGCCGGTCTGTGGCGGGCGATTCCCTGCACCCCCGCTGAGCGATGCAGTTCCTCGTGCTTCTCCAACCACGGGCCATGATGCTCCGGCGGCAAGCCACATCCGATGAGAAAACCGATCAAAGACCTCCGCATAGGCGTCCGCTCGCCTTTCAGCAGGTTCCGCACGGTATTAGGGGCGATGCCTTCGCGGGCGGATCGGGTGGCTCGGCGGCTTCGTTTGGCAACCTCGAGCTGAGAATAGCCACAGGACTCCATCAGCTCGCGAAGACAATCGCCAAACTCCTGCGGCGTTCCCGCCCGTTCGGGGCCCTGCGGAGGCAAGACCCCCTCATCGCGACTCCCACTCACATTCACACCCTCCGGTCACCCGCTTTCCGCGATTTGCTGCGTACAGGATATAGACCAGGGCGATCTTCCCGCCTGAAGGCATCAGCCCAGCACGCCGCGCAATGTGCGCAATGCCCTTCCAGTTGCGCCGTTGCGCGGGCAGCGTTGCAGATGCCGGCGGAAAGCACCGCCAGGCAACGACCCGCAGACATTGGGAGCCATCGCATGGACACGCCTTCGGTTCGTGGTCTCTGGATCGCATACGTGCTTCTGCTGAGTATGATCATCGGTCTCGTCGGCGGAGCGCTCGCATACCTTGGCGGCGACAACCCCGCCAAGGCGATCATCGCCGGAGGTGCATCCTTCGCCGCGACCGTAGGGTTGGCCATTCTCACGTTGACCTTCCTCGCCGGGACGCGAGGTTCGGTGCCGGTTCGGTCTCCTCAGGTCAACGCTGCCAAATCCGGAAAGCGCGCTCGCCCCGCTCGGTGAGCATACGGCCGCATAGGCCATCAGCCCGGAACGGCTACAGTATGAGGTGCTACGACGCCGCATCCTCATCTGCCGCAGACATTGCTACGTCGCTGCTCTGACCGCCACTGCCGGCAGTCTCGGCGGCGGATGATCCTTATCGTGCAAAGGTGAAGATCCGGCCGCTCGGGGGCGGGCTGTCAGGTCGGCCGCGGAACAGGTGCACGCCCACTGAGAACAGTTCGTCGGGTGGCGCATCGAATGCCTGCTCGGTGAAGTCCACGCCGGCGAACCAGCGCCGCACCGCCGGGGTCAGGTCCGGAGGCCTACGTGTCCGGGTCCAGATCACCGTGGCTCCTGACGCGCACAGCCTCGGCAGTGAGGTGATCGTCGCTCGGGCGCTCTGGTCGCAGATGTTGCCCAGCACGCCGGCGAGGAGCACCAGGTCGGCCGGGACGGCGGTACGGTACGCGGCGAAGTCACCGGCGTCGGCACACCGGACGGTGATACCGCCGAGACCGGCCGCAGCGGCGTGCTTGCGTGCGGCTGCGGCGTTACGTGGGTCCTTTTCGATCAGTTCCGCCTGCACCCGGTCGGCGTCCGAGCGGTTGGCCAGCACGCCGATGAGGTCATGGCCCTGGCCCGCGCACACGCTGACGACTCGTAGCGTGGACTCCGACCGCCGGTCCAGCCAGTCGTCGATGTGGCGCTGCACGACCCGTAGTCGCCGCGACAACGCTGACGAGTCGTCGGCGTACGGCGAATGCCAGTCGTGCCAGTCCGTCGTCTCGGCCACCCGACGATCCTGCCAGACACATCCGAACCCTGCCGACCAAGACCACTTGCCCGCACCGAAACGCGCTACCCACAGCAATGGCACCTTGGCCCCGACGGTGCGCAGTCGTGCCGAGAAGAGTGCATCCCCCTTGAGGCGTTGCCACCGTGCCAGCACCCCTGGGGATCACTCTTCAACGTTCAGGGACGGACGGGCCGACTGTGCCGAACGGTATGCGCGTGCCAGGGTGGACGAAGTGGCGGCCAGCTGCGGACGGGACGGCAACCAGACGGTCTGAACGCCGAGTTGCTCGTTCATCGCAGCGAGCTGGTACTCGTGGCAAAGGTCCGCGGCCGTACGTAGGCCGCGGACGATGACCGTGGCGCCGCGGCGCAGGCAGTAGGCGGTGGTCAGGCCGGTCCAGGTGTCCACCTCGACATTGCCCCAGGCTGCCGGGATGGCGTCGCGTACGCGTGCGGCCCTGGTCGTGGCCTCGGCGGTTGGTCGCTTGTCGGCGTTCACCGCCAGCAACACGATGATCTGGTCGAACATCACCCGGGCACGGGCCACCAGGTCGTGGTGCCCTGGTGTGAACGGATCGAACGTCCCGGGATAGACCGCCAACGAACCGTGTACCGGCACCACTCCACGATCCGGCGCCGTCACCGCGACTCCAACCACATGGCCACGATCATCCCAGCCGCACATTTGCTGACCCGACTTTGGGTCTTGTCGCCACCGCCGACATCCTAATCTGCCGCCGAGCGTGCAGGCGGCTCGCCATCGCGCATCACGCTCCGAACGCCGGATCGCGCTGCCCGGCCCTCTGGCCGGTACGCGCTCGGCCCAGCAAGGCGCGCTCAGACTCGATCGAGTTCGATCGTGAGATGCCGAGGTGCCTGTACGCCGGCCAGGGCCCATGCCCAGCCGGGAAGGCTGAGAGCCTTGACGAAGAAGTCGTCGAGAGGCATGCCGAAGGACCACAGAACTCTGGACCCGAGTACTTCGGTTTCGGCGCTGGGTGTCCAGTGGAGCGTGCAGCGCAATTGCCAGATCGATCCCTGGTTGTCGGCCTCGATGAGCTGCCGGGTGAGATCAGCACAGAACTCACGCACGCCGTCGAAGTCAAATGTCCCGGTCTGGGCGAGGATCCCGTCGCCGTCCTCCTGGGGCGACACGGCGTCATCGGCCGGAACGGTGGCGAACCGACGGAAGACCTCGACCGTCCTTCGCACGTCGGCGGCGGAACCTCGCCCGGGGTGTACCCCGGCAAGGTCAAGCATCGACGTCAGCAGCGCCTCCGTCTCACTGATCAACACGATCTCATCATCCGCGTCGTTGCCAAGATCAGGCGTACTGATCTGCGGCCGAGAAGGTGCAGCGCTGGGGGCCTTCGTGGGCTGCCGTTCCTGGCGTGGGGAGCTGGCGGGTGGTTGCGGGCAGAATGCCTGCCAGCGTGATCAGCAGCACGAAGCTGGTTAGTGGTTGTTCCGGGCCGTTTGCCACGCCGCGCCGAGTAGCGCGAGTATCCGGTACAGCGCGTACAGCGCCCACCAGGTGGCCAGCGGCACGCCGATGAGGATGACCGCGCCGCCCAGGTAGTGGGTGCTTTCCAGCATCCAGCCACCGGTGAGCAGGACGGAGCCCACGACGACGGCCCAGGCCAGGATGCGGCCGGCTTTGGTCAGCGATATCCACAGACGGGCGTTGTCGGCGCCGTCTGGCTCCGTCGGGTCGCCGACCTGGGACTGCGCGGCGAGGCTGTCGATGTCCCGGGCGGCGGCCCGGTCGGTGGCGTGTGGCGACCCGCGCAGGACGGCGGAAAGGGCGTGCAGGTCGTCGTGGTGGCGAAGCTGTCCGGTCCGTGGATCGCCGAGTAGCGCCACGGCGTGCGGGAACCCGAGCAGCCATGCCTTGCCGTACCCGCGTCTCGCCCCGGTGGCAGCACCACGACTGTGCCGCCGTGCATGTCGGCGCGGTCCATGCGGTCGCCGATCACCCGTACGAGTTCCGTGCCGGCGATCGTCACCTCATTGTCGACGAGGGCGGTGGCATGGCTGAACAGCGTGACGAACTGGGCGTACGCGGCGAGGACCGCGAGCAGGCCCAGGACCGCGACTGCGGCGCCGAGCAGTTCGTGCAGTTGGGCCGTGACGCCGGTGAGCAGCAGGGCGGGGACGACAGCGAACAGGTACCAGCCGACGAAAAGCAGGAAGCGCCGCCGGTTCAGCCAGCGCCGCGTTCGCACGCCCCGCGCGCCAGTTGGGAAAACGGGGAGCGTTTTCCCGCCGTTGCGCCGTTGTCGAGCGTCCTCGCTCAGCAGCATCGCCTTGAGGCGGTGAACCCGAACCTCGAGGCGGTCACCGGCCAGACCAGCCAGGTCGCGGACGAACTGCATCTCCTCGATCTTCGGGTCGGTCAGGTCGAACAGCAGCACCGCCGGTCGCCCGTCCACGGTGGCCCGCAGGTCACTCGGCGCGTCGAGGCTGACGTCCGGGTCTGGCACCAGGTAGAGCGCGGGAACCGGCCGGCGGTGACCCCGCCCCTCGTTCTCCCGTTTCTTGATCACCACCGCTGAGATTTCGGCCCACCGCAGATCACGTCGGTACCGGCCGATCCGCACCGTCCAGCCGTCCCGGTCTACATCAACCTGAAAGCGCTGCAACGCGTACCGCAGAAAGCTGACCACCACGAGCAGCACGATCAGCGAGATCCCGCCGATGCAGAGCCGCCCGGACACCGAGCCGCGGACAGTGAACTGCAGGTTCACCAGATAAGCGTCGAATCCCACCAGCAACGCCGCGACAACCACCGCGAATACGCGAGAGCCGACTGGACGGCGCAGATACACCCACACATCATCAACGAACCAGGCAACTCCACCACGGCCCCGTCCTCCATGAACCGCACGGCAGCCCGGCGGCGAAAGCCGAAATAGTCGACCTCACGCCCGAGGTCTTCACTCTCATGCCGCGACAAGTGCATCGAGCGGTGAATTCGTCCCTTGACATCTTGCCCAAGATCGGGACACCCGCGACGAGGGCGCTGGATGCCGCCGGCTACACCGCGCTACGCCAGCTCGCGGATGTGTCGCGCGCGAGCTTGCCAGGTTGCACGGCGTGGGGTCGAAAGCACCGGACATCATTGAGGCCGCCCTCGAACAGCACAATCTGGGAATGGGCTGACGGCGGCCTGATGCGACGTGCCAAGTGGACCTCGACGCTGCATCTGCTGCGGACCGCGGGTGCGGCCTTCTGGGGCCGTCACGGTTGGGGCTTGACCCCTGCCGCACCGCGGATAAGGCTGCTCGGCTGGCCGTCTGGTGCTGCTCTCGGTCGGAGATGGTGTCCGGGTTACGCTGCGCGTCATGCCCTACGTGCCGGATCTCAATGCGGTGCTGACCGCCGGGTATCGCGTCGAGAGCGATGGGATCATCTACCGTGTCGAGCCGTACGAGCTCGGGTCGGTGTTGCTGCCGTCCGGCAAGGTCGTGGGGTGCGATCCGCTGGTGGCGCACACCACGCCGTTCGTTGACTCGGTGGCGCCCGGCCGGTATCCGCTACGGGCTTGGGTGGCGCTGTTGCGTGCCGACGGCGGCGAGTGGCAGCGACGGATCACCGCCCTGCAACTGACGGTGGTGGACGAGCCGATCGCGGCGTGGCGCATGGCGCTGCTTCCAGGTCAGGACGTCGCCTCACTCGGTGACGAGGACTTCTTCGGGTACGCGGTCGACGCGGGTACCGGGACGCTCGCCGACCAGGTCGCCATTGAGGCACTGCGCGCGTGGGACTTCGAGAGGGTCGATGAGGTCTTCATTCCGGCGCAGGTTCCGGACGACCCGATCGACGCCGTCGTTTCCGCGGTAGTGGAGGAACAGACCGGAGCCAACGTGTACGTCGTCGGCTCGGGATGGGGCGATGGCGTGTACGCAACGTACGTAGGTCATACCGCGGACGGGCGCACCGCCAGTTTCGTCACCGACTTCCGCGTCCTGCCGCTCGAATAGCCTCCACGTCGTCGCCCCGAAGGCACGAATTCGCGGGCACATATCCCCCAGGATCGGCTACACCCTCGTGCCGTGGATGGGGCGTTGCGTTAGATGACGGGGTGTGGTCGCGCTCGACGCGCGGCCGTGCCGAAAGCAGTGCGATGGCACAGCTACCTGGAGGACGAGCCGGAGAGCCACCACGGTTCGCCGATCGGAGCTACCTCCGGCTGTCCCGACGCGACGAGTGAACGTTGGTCAGTCGTCGCTATGAGTAGTGTGCCGTCGTCCGCAACATGGGCCGCTGCGATCGTGGCGCCGTTGAGGGTGAGCGCAGCGGTGAGCCAGGTGGCCTCGTCGTCAGCGGTGCCCCGAACACGGGAACCGGCCTCGACACACCAATCGGTGTCCAGGTAGAGGCGGCTTTTTTGCGGCGGCGTCGATCGATTGTCACAGAAGCCGAGATATAGCCATGCCTGGCGGAAGCCAACCTCCACAACGAAGCAGCCTACGAGTTGGTCAGGAGCCACGACTACATAGTGCCCGCCGATGGGAGGTCTGCGTACCCGGACTTCGCAGGCTACTCTCCACGAGATCATGTGCGCGCTTCCGCCGCATTCCGCGCGTCGGCCGACTGCGTGACGGAGGCTGAGTGAAGTGACCCCCTGAGGCCGGACACCTCCTGACTTGGCATCCTGCCGAGGAGGAGGAAGCGTTGTGGCTCGACAGAGTAAGTACCCCGAGGAG
>NZ_JBITKM010000035.1:0-9884 GCF_044461025.1 Micromonospora sp. NPDC049900 | reverse complement strand
GGTCGACTGCTGTCTTACCGGGAGCCTCGTCCTATGTCGACACCTGCCTCCACCACACCCACCGTGACCAGGCCTGTCACGATGAAAATGGCTGAATGAAGACAGTCGGCGACCTGTGCCGTATGGAAGCGCGCCTCCCGGGCGTCTCTGCGAAAGCCGCTGGCGCGGGATGGCGACCCCATCTGCCTGCCACTATCCATAGCGAACCCGCCGGAAGGCCACCAACCAGACGCAATGCATAGATCAGACCAAGCTACTGCGAACCGCCCTCTTAGAAGCGACCGTTCCTCGGCTTACAGCCAAAGCGTTCGTCTGTGAGCCGTGCCGGACCGCTGTGATCGCCGGTCGCCTCGTCGTCCGGCTGGCCACCGTCCACGACCTGCTCTCCGGACGCGGGGGGGCACCCTGATCTCGACGATTCAGTGCGGCACGGCGTCGATGATCGCCGCCACCAATAGCAGCATCGGTGCTGCGGCGACGGTCCCGCGAATGGCGGGCCAGTTGATCCAACCCTTCCTCGGAAGCGTCCAGAGCAGGATCAAACCGGCGAACAGTGTGGCGAAAAGCAGTGGCCCACCGGTGGCAAACGCGAAGATCCACATCTTCTCCCACGGTGAGTCGTCATAGTGCACCCGCTCATGAGACTGGCGGCTCAGCAGAACGATGTAGACGGCAATCACCAGGCTGTGCCAGCCGGCCAGGACTGCATGAGCGGGGACAGGGTCCCGCTCATCGGTGTCAACTACGTCGACCTGCTGCACGTAGCTCCTCCTGTGACCGGGAGTGAACTGCCACTCGTCTATCAGGCTATCTACCGAGGTGGAGCGGATGATGGCGAGGGCGCTTGTACTGGACCACAGGCGTATTGGTGCGTCTTGTCCGCGAAGGTGATCACGCTCGCGCTGGTCGACATGGCGATAGTGTCCTGCTGCGGGCGGCAGTCAGGTCGTGTGACGCCAGACGGCACTGTCGATGGGTCCCGACAGATTCCTGTCGGTCATGCAGAAACGCGGCAAAGCAGGTTCCAGCCTGGTCAGAGCAGCCACGGGGGAGCCGCTCTGACCAGCAATGCCCGTACGGTACGTGCCGCTGCGGTTACTGGCAACGGGTCAGGGGTGTTCGAAGCACAAGCCCGCGCCGGCAACACGCCTTGCGCAGGCGCCGCCCTCGCCGCCGCCACCGAAGCCCACGCATGGGCCAGGCTCGGACACTCGCAACCAACCGCATCGACCACAAACGAGGACCTCGTGAAACCTCGACACATCCTGCCTGATGGTCGCAGGGGTGCTCACCGGCGCCGCGTCCTTATGCAGGCCAGATCGGACGAATCCGGCCATTCAAGATCTTGTATCATCGCGTTTCTGAGTTCTCTGCCGGCTGGTTTTGGTAAGACCCTGGTCGGTGGTCCTGGTTGAGACGAACGGTTGGCAGCGCTAGTTGTAGACGTCAATGAACCCGCAGATCGCGCCGATCAGCGCTCGACCACATCACGGATCAACTGTACCATCAGAAGTCGTGTGTTAACCGCCCATCCGCCACGGGCACTGTCGCTGACCTGCGGCGCTGGCGCATAAGGGAGCGGACGCCAATGGCATCGCGTGGGATACGACAGTCCGAGGCGAAACCTGGAGGAGCGCGTGCAGCTCGATAAGCATCTGAGGCAAGCCGAATGAGCACCCGCAGGTATCAGAACAGACGCCGCCATCGGAGTCCCTACCGCCGCTTCCTCGATGTCGAGGCAACGGTGATTGGTCGCGTGATCGATGAGGCGCCTCAAACTGCGCTCAGATTGCTCCCCGGAGAACCTCTGGTCACATCGGCTTCCTTCGCCACTTCTGTCGTCACGCCAGAGGAGCGATCGGCGGTCAAGAATCTCGTAGAGCAGAATTTTGACGCCTGGCTCTACTTCGAGAACACCGGTCCTCGGCAGGTCGGCTTCCGAATCCCCAGCCGAATGCTATCGGCAGAGACTATCGCTCCGTACGTGGTCGGTGGTTTCCACGAAGGCGTGCAGGTGGAGACCGACGCCGAGGATCTGATTCTGCGGCTCATGTTCTACAGCGAGGATGCCGAGGGATTCAATCTCAACCGTGACGGCCTAGGATGGCTAGATTTCATCGCTCCAGTCCGCCGAGAACTTATGTCGGGCAGGCTTGACGTACTCGAACTAGGACCAAGATTTGGCACGTTCTGGGACCTTATCGAGGGTGAGCCGGACTTGCCCGCGGATTACGGCCTATCGAAAGCGTCCCGCATTCTGGCTGCATACTTACTTGTCGGACCCGATGACCTAGATCGGTGGCAGATGGGCCGGGCCGAGGAATTCTTTTCCAACCTGTCGGAAACAGTTCAGGATATTACGCCCGTAGCTCGGTGGGAGTTTGTTGCCGCCGATCCCGAGAAGTCATTCCAGATCACTCTGGGTAAGTTCCCTAACGGATCCAGCTATGGTACTTGGTACATCGTCGCCACCGACCCTCATTGCGACGAGCTGGTTTGCGAAACCGAGAGTGAGGCCCGTAGCTACTACCACGACGAGGCGCTCCGACTGCAAAGACTTAACGATCCTGGTCGATGGCGACCGATCATCAGCGAAGAGAGCTGACTGCTGGTCCTCAGCGACGGCTGAGGGTGCAGAGAAATCCCGGGCACTTCTACGGCCCCTGCTACGGCCAGCCGTCGTAGCCGGCCCTCTTCTAGCCGGCGTTGCGTCTGGTTGGTGGCCTCTCGGCGGGTTCGCTATGGATGGTGGCAGGTCGATGGGTTGAATGTGAGTTCTGGTCGTGACCGTCTGAGTGGATGGGGCGTTAGCCCGGTCGTGGGTGATCGGAAGCCGTACCCCAGTGACGTCAGCGATGAGCAGTGGGAGCTGATCGGGCCGTTTCTGCAGGCGTGGAAGTCCAAGCGCGTCGCGGTGTCGGTGTCGGGCCAACCAGGTGACTACGACCTGCGGGAGATCGAGCCGACGTGGTCGACCTCGTTGCCTCCGGCGAGAAGGTCAAGTTCCTGCACTTCTGGGGGCATCAGCCGCAGCCGGATGGCAGCGTCGGCACTGGCTGCTTGAGCCAGTGGTGGCAGGCCGTGTTCACCGTCGACGGACGCACGTTCGCCACCGCCGAGCACTACATGATGTGGTCCAAGGCGATGCTGTTCGGGGACACCGAGGTCGCCGGGCAGATCCTTGCCGCGTCACATCCGCATCGCGCGAAGACACTGGGGCGACAGGTCCGCGGCTTCGACCAGACCATCTGGGAGGCCCGCCGGTACGCGATCGTGGTCGCCGGCAACATGGCCAAGTTCGGACAGCATCCCGGCCTACGCTCGTACCTGCTCGGTACCGGCAACCGGGTACTGGTGGAGGCCAGCCCGGTGGACCGGATCTGGGGCATCGGAATGGCCGCCGACGATCCACGCGCCGGCGACCCAGCACGGTGGCAGGGCCACAACCTGCTCGGCTTCGCGCTCATGGACGCCCGCGACCAGCTACGCAAGGACAGCCAATGATCACTGACTTTCGGGTAGGTGTTCTATTCGAAGTGGGTCAGATGGTCCCGTCGTGCAGGTGTCCGGGCATCGCCGGGCCGGTGAGACGGTCGCAGTCGAACAGTTAGCCGTCGAGGATGGCGTGGGACCAGCCGTCGGCGGCGAGTAGTAGGGCGAGGTACTGCACGAGTCCCCTCGAAGGGTCGAGGGTGGCACGATAGGTGATCACGTGGGGTCCTCGCTGGTGGGTGAATCTTGTGGTGAGAACTGCCTACCGAGGGCCCCACGTCCTCGTCCAGTATCGCCCGACTTCACCGGCTTCGTCCCTTTCGCGCCAATCAACACACTTGCGTCGCTGAAATCAGGTCAGTGCTGCCTGGTACTTGCAGTCTCTGGATAGGCACTCGCTCCGGGCGGAGAATCGAAACATGACCACAGCCCCCTTGATTACTCGCGATGATCGTTCGGTGCCCGTCACCGTTCAGCAGCGAAGCTCGCTCACACCTGCGGAGGCGTTCGCCATCGTCGTGCCGATCGACCTGGCCAGCGTCTTCCCGCGCATCCCCGGTGTCCCGTCCATCACGGGCGTCGAGCAGCAGTCAGGTGTCTGGGACCACGCGGGAGCCTCACGGTACCCGCAGTTCAGCGACGGGTCGCAGGCGTTCGAGCAGCTCACCGAGTACACCACCGGGCACAGCTTCGCCTATCAACTCACGGAGTTCACCAACCTCCTACGCCGGCTCACGATCGGCATCCGTGGGGAATGGACCTTCACCCCGGACGGAGCCGGGACCATGATCCGCTGGACCTATGAGTTCCAGCCGAAGCGGGGTCGGCGCTGGATCCTGGCTGGGCCGTTCACGCCATTGTGGCGTGCCTTCATGCGGCGCACGATCGCCAACATCGTCGAGGCAGCAGAACGCGCATGAACAGCCCTCGCCGCGATTCAGGGAGCAGACACCCGCGGCAGACGAACGACGATCCGACACATACTGGACGGGTGTCCGCCGCTTGCATCAATCCGGAGCTCGGAGCCGCGTTCCACCCGGGCGCCACCTTCTCCGGCGCCGCTCCCGGCGCGCCCAAACACGCCCGCTACCTTCAAGCCGTGCAGCGGCTGTCGCCCCGCCAACTCGCCGAACTGGTGGCGCGGCACGCGGCCCGGGACCGCCTCTTCGCCACCCTGCTGCTGAGCGAGGCCGGCATGCTCGGCGCCGCCGACACCTCCGGCCTCGCCGACTTGCGCACTGCGGTTCCGGGACGCGTCGACCGTGACCGCCGGCAGCAAGTGGCAGATCTCCGACGTGGAAACCACGGGGCACCGCCTGGCCGCCGAAGTCGAGATCCTCTGCGCCCACCCCGCTACCCCTGCCGCGCTCGACCTGGTTCGAGGAAGCAATCCTCGTCTGGGACGACTTGTCCGGTCATCTCCGCGACGCCTACGACATCACCCGCACCGAACCGCAGGAGATCGCCGAGCCGCTCGTAGGCGCGCACCGCGACCTGTGTGAACGCCTCGACCTCGCCTCGGACGAGATCGCCCAGCGACTCTACCGGCTCCTTGCGCGCTGCCACTACGACACCGTGGACGTCGACATCCACGCCGATCTCCTCGCTGAGCACGCCGTAGGAATGGCTGGCACGGCCGGTTGCTGATCATCGTGCGCGGAGGTACACCGCGCTTTGCTTGTGCCGCTGGCCGCAGGACAGGGCAACGCCGCCCGGCAAGCACCGGCGGCGGGCTACTGCCGACCCCTACAGGTCGATCGTTGTTTGGTGGTAGTGGCTTGACCAACCGGAGTCGTTAAAGCCCTGGTAGCTGAGCTTGACCGGGAGGAACAGGCGTAGACAAAGTGTCCTCAGTCGATTGCTTGGGTTTCGACGGCCACGGTGGAGCCGGTGGCTGTCTTACGGACGTAGAGGCGGGATGGAATCCGCCGACGTAGTTCCGCGACGTGGCTGACCAGTCCGACGGTACGGCCACCTGAGCGCAGGCCGTCGAGGGCGTCGAGTACCTGGTCGAGTGCCTCTTGGTCGAGAGTCCCGAAGCCTTCGTCGACGAAGAGGCTGCCGAGTTGGGTGCCGCCAGCCTCAGCCAGGACGACATCGCTGAGGCCGAGCGCCAGGCACAGCGAGACCAGAAAGGTTTCCCCGCCGGAGAGGGTGGCCGGGCGGCGTTCCTGGCCGGTCCAGGCGTCTACGACGGACAAGCCGAGCCCATTGCGGCCGGCTCGGCGGCCGGTGTCCGACTCGGTGACATGGCGCAGCAGGTAGCGGTTGTGGGTGACCTGCCCGAGTCGGGTGTTCGCCGCCGTGACGACGTGCCGGAACCGGTGGGTCAGCACATAGGTAGAGAGGGTCATCCGGGTACCGCTGTCGCTGCTCTTGCCCTCGACGAGTTGGGCGAGGCGGTTGGCGATCTCGTACTCGGCGCGGATGGGTCTCCACTGAGCGAGGGCGTTGACCAGATCCGGGCCCAGCTGCTTCAGCCGGTCGTGTTGCTCGACGGCGAGGCCATGCTGGGCGTGCAGCTCCGTGGCCCGCAGTCGGGCGGCTTGGTAGGTCTGTTCGCTGCCCTCAACGTCCGGTGATGGTTGGTGTGCGGCGGCGAGCAGGGTGGGGTCCTGTGCTCGTCCTGCGGCCTGGTGGTACTCGCCGTCGAAAGCGTCGATACGCTCCTGCAGGTCGACGATCTCGGGGTCGGTCAGGGCTGCGGCCCGCGCTGCCACGGTGTCGGCGAACTCCGACAGGTGCAGGTGGTGCTGCGCCTCCCGGTGGGCGTCGGCGAGTTCCCTTCCTGCCTGTAGCCACTGCCCCAGGTTGGTCGCTGCGGTCCTGACCTCGGCGATTTCCCCGGTCAGGCGGGTCACTCACGTCACGCTGGATAGTTTGCAGCGCACCCGGAATCCTCACGGATCTCCTGTGCGTTACGCGGACCCTCTCCGCCGCTCTCATCGCGATAGGTGTATTTGACAACTTGAGGGTCAGCATCAGCCGGGTATTCGGGCGCCTCGGAGATCACTATCACGTCCGCCACCGTGTACTGCCCCCCCCTTCACGTTGAGACGCAGAGTGATACCAACGAACTCGGGGAGTCCGATGTTCGAGCCCGCTTCGATGGTCGTCGTACGATAGCCGCTGCTGTCGCCAAGCGTGATCCACCCCTCGGCGATGGGCGCCTCCGTTGGATCCGCGACCTTCCAGTAGGTAAACCGCATTGACGTAGGATCAAAGTCCGGCACCTTCGCAGCCGCCTGGTTGTCGATCGCCTCGACCCCCACCACCTGCTCACCGTCGCAGAGCGGCGCGTAGATGTGGATTCGATCGCCGATCCGCGCTACGCCGACGGCATAGTAGTCATGGCTGGGCAGCAGGACACCACAGCTGGCCATCAGTAGCGAAATCCCTATCGAAAGGATAACCACTCGCACCCTTAACACGTGTAGCTCCCTCCGCCACCACTGGCGACTTCAGCGGCCTTTTCGAACCTATTGGGACTGCCCCGGGTTTGGTTGACTCGGGGGGTTGAGTGGTTCAGGGCGTGTGTGTGGGCTGGTTGATTGTCTCAAACTCGATGGGCGTGAGGCGGCCGAGGCGTTGTTGCCGGCGTCGGCGGTGGTAGGTCCGTTCGATCCAGGTCACGATTGCTAGGCGTAGGTCGTGGCGGGTGGTCCAGCGTTGGCGGTCCAGGACGTTGCGTTGTAGTAGGGCGAAGAACGATTCCATCGCGGCGTTGTCGCCGCAGGCGCCTACGCGGCCCATCGAGCCGACCAGTCCGTTGCGGTGCAATGCCTTTACGAATTTCCTGGACCGGAATTGGCTGCCCCGGTCGGAGTGCACGATCGTCGCGGCCGGGTTCCGCAGCCGAGTGGCGTTGGATAGCGCCGCGACGGCCAGAGAGGCTTTCATCCGGGTGTCGATGGAGTAGCCGACGATCCGGCCGGAGTACACGTCCTTGATCGCGCAGAGGTAGAGCTTGCCTTCGGCGGTGGGGTGTTCGGTGATGTCGGTCGACCACAGCCGGTTCGGGGCGTCGGCGGTGAAGCGGCGGTGCACCAGGTCGTCGTGCACCGGCGGTCCGGCCCGCCGCGTGAGCCCCTTACGCGTGGCGAACACCGACCAAGATGCGCTGCTGTGAGCACAGCCGGGAGACCCGGTTCCGGCCGGCGGTGATGCCGTGGGCGGGGAGTTCGTCGGCGATGAACCGGTACCCGAACGCCGGATCATCGTGGTGGATGTCCAGAGCGACGTTGATCAGGAGTGCGTCGCCCCAATCACGTCGCGACACCGGCTCGGCGTGCCACGCGTAGTAGGCCTGCCTACTGAACCCCAACACCCGGCAGGTCACCGCGACGGGGATCCCGTCCGCGGCCAAATCACCGACCAGCGGGTACATCATTATGGGGAGATATCCCGAGCGAAGAACGCCGCCGCCCGCCGCAGGATCTCGTTCTCCTGCTCCAGAAGCTTGTTACGCCGACGCAACTCCCGCAGCTCCGCCGACTCGGAACTGGTGGTCCCGGAACGGACACCGTCCTCGACGTCGGCGAGCTTGAGCCAGCGGTGCAGACAGCCCTCGGAGATCCCGAAGTCCTTCGCGATCTGCCGCAACGGCACCTCACCCTTTGCGGGCGACCGCGACCACGTCACGACGGAACTCCGGCGGAAACGCTTTCGGCATGACAGACATCCTTCCCGCGAGGAACACATCCTCACAGGTCAGAAGTCAACCAAACCGGGTGCAGTCCCTCCGACACCGGTGCAGCCTATGCGCGGCACGGTAGGCGGATTGCCGCGCTTCGCTCAGCCAAGCGCCGATTTCGGGAGGGTGGTTGTTCATGTGTAGGGATCGGGTGGCGAAGCGTTCGGCGTGGGTGTTGCGGCCGAGGGCGTGGAAGCAGTGGCCGAATTTGGCGGACAGGTATGCCTCGTCGAAGTAGCTGAGCCATTGCGGGTCGCTGCTGCGGTCGGCCCGGTCGAGGGCCTGTTCTGCCTGGTGTAGGGCGGCGGCGCAGGCCCGTTCGTCGCGGGCTCTGGCCAGGGCGTGGGCCTCCATGACGTGGGCTTCGGCGGTCAGGACGGTGATTCCGGCGCGGCGTGCGGTTTGGCCGGCGGCGTGGGCGAGGTCGAGGCCGGTGGTGGTGTGGCCGAGGTAGGTGGCTTGGTAACTCATGGCGGCGAGGATTTCCGCGCCGGGGCCGTCGTCTGTGGCGGTGTGGGCGAAGTCCAGGGCGAGGGTGAGGTATCGCTGGGCGATGCCGTGTTCGGCGGTGTCGTACGCCTGCCAGCCGGAGCGTTCGGCCTGCAGATCGTCCGCGCGCTCGCCACTGGCGAGCTTCGCGGCAGCATCGAGCTGCGCAATCGACCGGGCGGTGGCACCGAGGCGGTTCTCGTGGTGCCGATGAGCGATTGCTGAAAGTTTGATGGTCTTCAGTATTGACTAAGGTCGCCATTGTCGCCTATCGTCCCGTCCACGCGCTTTGCTATACGGGGGCAGATGGGCAGCCGTCGAACCCTGCGCGAAAACGATTCATCGCATGGTTCACGGGGGGCAACACAAGTGACGATGGCGCATGCCCGCATCGCGCAGGGCGCCGTTCTGGCGACCCTGGCGACGTTACTCTCAGTTCCTACATCACTACCTGGCACCGCTCATGCCGCAGGTTGTCCGTCCGGAGTGGCCGCCGAGAACGAGCCGGCCGCCGAGACCGAGGCGGCGGCAAAGCATCTCGCGGAACTCTGTGACAAGCCCGTCGAGGTCCTCGATGAAGCCGACGAGACCACCAAGGTCGTCGCCCTGCCCAGCGGTGACTTCGCTCTCGAGACCTATCTGGAGCCGCAGCGCGTCAAGCGGGACGACCGCTGGATCGCGCTGGACACGAATCTCGAGCGCGGTGCGGACGGCCGGTTCCGGCCCAGGGCCGCGGCCGACGTGTCGTTCTCGGCCGGTGGCACCGGCCCGTTGGCGACTTATCGCGAGGGTGGCGCCGACTTCACGCTGACCTGGCCGGCGCCGCTGCCGTTCGGCGTCGTCCGCGGGGACTCGGTCACGTACCCGGAGGTCCACCCGGGCGCGGACCTGGTGGTGCGTGCCGTGCCTGGCGGCTTCTCGCACGTGCTCGTGGTGAAGAACGCCGAGGCTGCCGCGAACCCCGAGGTGCGCGAGACCGCGTACGGCATCGGCGGCTCGGCGACCGTGACCGAGACCAACGATGGGATCGTCGTGAAGGGCCCGGCCGGTGTGATTGCCGGCGCTCCCAAGGCGATGGCCTGGGACTCGACCCGGCAGATCCGCGAGCCGCAGACTGAAGTGACCCCCTGAGGCCGGACACCTCCTGACTTGGCATCCTGCCGAGGAGGAGGAAGCGTTGTGGCTCGACAGAGTAAGTACCCCGAGGAGT
>NZ_JBITKM010000034.1:0-15209 GCF_044461025.1 Micromonospora sp. NPDC049900 | reverse complement strand
GCCGACTGGGTAACGTCAGCCCCGACACCTACGAGAAGATCCACCGAAAGTCCCTGACAGACATCGAGGTGTCCGGCCGATAGGGGTCACTTCAGACCGCCGCGCTGCGCCGGCTGGATCCCGGCGGCCTCGCCCCGCTGCGGGTGGCCGAGCCGTCCACCGCCGAGGCACCGAGCGAGTTCGCCCGCCGGTCCGTCCTGGATGTACGGGTTTCCGACGAGACGCTGACGGTGAGCGTCGACGAGGACCTGCTGTCCGCGCGGTCGACATTTCCCGTCTACATCGACCCGACCTATTCCAAGTACTACGCGAAGTGGATACCGGTCAACGACTCTCGTCCGGACACCAAGTGGGTATCCGGCAACGACTGGCCGCGTGAGGTTATCCGGATCGGGTCCAACTACGACAACTACGGTGACGTGTGGCGCGCGCACATGCAGTTCGACGTCAGCGCGCTCAAGGGCAAGCGGGTCATCAAGACGCCCAGCGTCGACGCCTACCTGACGCACAGCGCCTGGTGCGGCGGTGAGTCGCTGGCGCTCTGGCAGACCAATGCCATCGACGGCAACACCCCGACCTGGAACGGCATGAAGGGCAAGTGGCTGCACGGCAAGGCGATCCACACCAAGACGGTCAAGGTGAACAGCGGTTGCAGCGGCCAGAAGCCGGCCTGGGTCAAGTTCAACGCGAGCGGTGTGAAGACCCACGTACAGCGGCATGCCGACATGGACTACAGCAGCATCACGTTCGGCCTGCGGGTGCCGACCGAGAGCGGCGGCCACTGGGTCAAGGCCGAGCGCGGCAAGATCAAGCTGGTCGTCGAGTACCAGTCGAAGCCGACCTCACCGGTGCCGGTGCGCACCGCGCCGGGTGGTAACTGCGCCACGTCGCCCGGTCCGTGGATCAACGACAGCACCCCGGCCCTGTACGCCAAGGCGACCGACGCCGACAACTCGGTGCGGCTCGTCTTCGACGTGAACGGCCCGACCGTTCCGGCCGACCACACCTCCGATGCGGTGGCCTCGGGCAAGGAGGCGACCTGGACCACCCCGGTGCTCAAGGACGGCAGCTACAACTGGAAGGTCCACGCCACCGACGGCACGGACAAGACCGGCTGGAGCAAGACCTGCTACTTCCGG
Source organism: Micromonospora sp. NPDC049900 (assembly GCF_044461025.1). Lineage (NCBI taxonomy): Bacteria > Bacillati > Actinomycetota > Actinomycetes > Micromonosporales > Micromonosporaceae > Micromonospora > Micromonospora sp. NPDC049900. The sequence continues at coordinate 14,070 of NZ_JBITKM010000034.1, read as the reverse complement.
CAGGACCACACGCCGCCCACCCTGCCGGTGATCGCCCGCAAGACCGGCACCCCGACGCCCGAGCTGGGCAAGCCGGTGACCCTCACCTTCTCGTCGACCGACGCGCTCTCCGGCGTCGGGCGCTTCGACTACGGCATTGGCGTCGACGCGAAGTCGTCGAACGTCGCGGCGTCGGCCGGCAAGGCGGAGGTGACCTTCACCGCGGACAGCGGCAGGACGCAGATCTACGTGTGGGCCCGGGACGTCGCCCTCAACTACTCGTCGCGGGCGATCTACAACATCTTCACCGGGCGGATCACACCGATCGAGCCGATGGCCGTCTGGCGGATGACCAGCAACCTGCGTGACGACTCCGGCACCATCGACGACGAGGGCAACATCAGCGAGTCGGCTACCGAGAAGGACCTGCGGTGGACGGTCTCCGGCACGCCGACATACTCGGCGGACCGGCTGAACCGCGGCAGCACCGCGCTCAACCTCACCGGCACGGGCTGCGCCACCACCATCCCGGTGGTGCGCAGTGACGCGCCATTCACCGCAGTGGCCTGGGTCAAGCTGACCAGCAAGGCGGCCGGTTCGAACCGAACCGTGCTCGCCATCGCCGGCACCAACGCGCCGGCCTTCGTGCTCTCCTACCACCAGGCCAGCGACCGCTGGGAGACGGCGATCACCAACGCTGACTCGGCGACGGCGACCTGGACGATCGCCCGCGGCACCACCTCCCCGACGCTGAACGGCTGGCATCACGTGGCGGCCACGGTCGACCCGATCGGCAAGACGTTGCGGCTCTACGTGGACGGCGCGGTGCAGTCGACCACCGCGATCAGCGCCCTGCCGTGGCGCGGCACCGCCCGCACCCTGATCGGCTGCGGCGGCACCGCTGGCGTGACCAACGCGCAGTTCATCGGTGCGGTGGACCACGTCGCGGTGTGGAGTGGTCTGCTCAGCGACGCGCAGATCGCCACGGCGCGCGACGAGCTACCGGCCGCCGGTGTCGCTGCGGCCTGGAAGTTGCGCGGCACCGGTGACGACGCCAGCGACCACGGCCACACGCTGACCGTGCCCGCCCCGGCGACGCCGCCGACGCCCGAGCCGACCCCGGAGCCCGAGGTCACCGACGACCCGGCACCCGATCCAGGCGGTGTCCCGACCACGCCGCCGGGCGAGGAGCCGGCGCCCGAGCCGACCGAGACCGGCGACCCGAACGAGCCGGATCCGACCGGCAGCCCCGAGGTGCCCGAGGAGCCGTTGCCGGATCCGTCCGAGGAACCGACGCCCGAGCCGACCCCGGCACCGACGGTTCCGATGGAGTGGACCGACGACGCGTACGGCCGGCCGGACTCCGCCTGGTACGTCAGCGGTGACCGGTGCGCCACCACGCAGCAGAACGTGATCCGCAGCGACGAGTCGTTCACGCTCGCCGTCTGGGCCCGCCTGGACGACACGAGCGCGATGAACCAGACGATCATCGGCACCGACGGCAATCGGGTCAGCGGCTGGTACCTCGGTGCCCGCACGAATGCTGCCGGCGAACCGTTCTGGTCGTTCATGATGAAGGCCTCAGACTCCGAGACCTCGGCCTCGGAGTGGGCGGGTGGCAGCACCGACGCGTTCGCCGCGACCGTCCGCAAGTGGACGCACCTGACCGCGACCTACAACGCCACCACCAAGACGATGTCGCTGTTCGTGAACGGCGCGAAGGTGGCGTCCGTGGTGCGGTCGACCGGCGCGAACTGGAGCGCGTCCGGTGCGTTCAGCCTCGGCTGCGCCAAGTACGCCGGCGCGCACACGGACTTCTTCCGGGGCGCGATCACCGACGTGAAGGTGTGGCGCGGCGCGCTCACCGATGCCGCAGCAGCCGCCGTGAAGAACGCCAACCCGCCGGTCAGCGTGCAGGCCTGGTACCCGCTGGAGGGGCCACGGGCCGCGGAGCCGACCAACCTGGACGACCGCTCCGGCAACGCCCGGCACCTCTCGATGGCCGCTGGCGTGCCGCACTGGGAGCAGGACCGGTTCGCCAGCCGCAACGGCGCGCTGGGGCTGGCCCTCGACGATGGCTCGTGCGCCGAGACCGGTGCGCCGGTGATCCAGGCGAACGAGTCCTTCTCGGTCGCCGCCTGGGTATCCCTGGACGACCTGACCGGAAACCGCACCGTGCTGTCGCAGTCGGGCAGCGTCAGGCACCGCTTCCTCATCGAGTACGCGGCTGGCGTCGGCCGGTTGCGGGTGGTGATGACCGGCGGTGACTCCGCGAGCGCATCGACCGCGGAGGTGCGCTCACTGGCCGCCCCGGTAGCCGGCGTCTGGACGCACGTGGCGGCGGTCTTCGACGGACTGACCAACGAGCTGACCTTCTATGTGGACGGTGAGCCGCAGGGTGAGGGCGCCACGCTGACCGGCCCGCTGTGGCCCGGGTCCTCCCCGTTGCGAGTCGGTTGTCTCGCCCTGACGGGCGGCCCCCGCTCCAACTACTTGGGCGGCATCGTCGACGACGTCCGCGTCTGGACCTCCACGGTCGACCCCGACCTCTTCGGCACCTTCGCCCACGCCTGACCGGAGAACGTTCATGACTGAGAAGAAGAAGTTTTTCTCATCGGGCCGGCGCGGGTTCGCCCTCGGTGCCTCGGCTCTGATGCTGACCTCGTTCCTGACCTACAACCGGGTCGCCGAGATGCTGGACGGCGAGCGGGACAGCCAGTCCGTCGCCGCCACCAACTTCGGCACTGTGAAGGTCGACCCGGTCCCGCTGCCCACCGACGGTGGCGCCTGGAAGGGACCGGAGAAGGGCCGCTGGCCCGCCGCCGGCTCCACCGAGATCGTCCTGGCCGGCGCCGCCGGCCGGGCGGTCGAGGGCAGGGCGGGCTCGATCAAGGTACGGGTCAAGGCCGTACCCGGCACGAAAGCGCCGGACCGGGTGCGGGTCACGACCCTGCCCGAGGAGCAGTCCACCAAGCTGGGGTTGAGCGGCCCGGTGCTCGCGGTCGAGGGCGACCAGCCCGGCGACGTGGAAACCGAAGTCGACACCGACAGCTTCAGCCAGCTGTACGGCGGCGGCTGGGCGAGCCGGCTCAACCTGAGCAGCTTGCCGGCGTGCGCAGCGACGACCCCACAGAAGGCGGAGTGTCAGGACGCGGTGCCGCTGAACACGGCGAAGCAGGCGACGACGCTGGCGGCGCCGATGACGCTGACGGCGGCGGGGCCGACCATGCTCGCTCTGGTCGCGGACACCGAGTCCGGTGAGGGCGACTACAAGGCCAGCGACCTGCAGGCGTCCGGCTCGTGGACGGCCGGCGACAGTTCCGGGGCATTCAACTACTCGAACGCCATCAAGGTGCCGCCGGCGCCCGGCCCGGTGCCGGCCGTCGCGCTGAACTACTCGTCGCAGATGGTCGACGGTCGGATGGCGGGCAACAACAACCAGGCGTCCTGGGCCGGCGACGGCTGGGACTACACCCCCGGCTACATCGAGCGCAGCTACGTCACCTGCCAGGACGACGTGGACAAGGTCGCCGGCAAGGACCCGAACAACAAGGACAAGAAGACCCTCGACCAGTGCTGGAAGGACAAGTCGCCGAACATCACCGTCTCGCTGAGCGGCACGAACACGGCGCTGGTCAAGGACGACGCGACGGACACCTGGCGGCCCGCCGCGGACGCCAACTGGAAGGTCCAGCTGGAGGGCTCGACCGCCACAAAGGGCACCGCGGCCACCGAGCGGTGGATCATCACGACCCCGGACGGCACCCGTAACTTCTTCGCCGCCGAGGTCGGCACGTCCAACTCGCGGTGGTCGGTGCCGGTCTTCGGCAACCACGACGGCGAGGACTGCCACGCCGCAACCTTCAAGGACTCGTCCTGTCAGCAGGTCTGGCGTTGGCTGCTGGACAAGCAGATCGACGTCCACGGCAACATGACCCGCTACTTCTACAAGAAGGAGACCGGGCACTACGGCGCGGCCGACGACAAGAACAACCGCGTCTCGTTCGACCGTGGCGGCAACCTCGAGCGCATCGAGTACGGCCTGCACACGGCGCACCCAGACGTCGCGGCCACCGGCCGGATCCTGTTCAGTACGGCGAACCGGTGCTTTGCGAGCGAATGCTACTCCGACGGCAAGCCGGTCGCCGCGAACTGGCCGGACGTGCCGTGGGACAAGGAGTGCGCCGCCGAGCCGTGCACCGACAAGCTCGCACCGGTCTTCTACTCCATCAAGCGGCTCACCAAGATCACCACGGAGATCCGCACCAGCGCGACGGGATATGACCCGGTCGAGTCATGGACGCTCGATCAAGAGTTCAAGGCGCCCAAGTCGGCGCGCTCCGCGTCGTTGTGGCTCAAGTCGATCACGCACGCGGGGCACGTCGGTGGCACCGTCACCGATCCGCCGGTGGTCTTCACCGGCGTCGAGCTGGCTAACCAGGTCAACGCGATCGCCGGCACCGAGTTCTCCTCCCGCTGGCGGATCCAGAACATCCGTACCGAGTCCGGCGCGGACATCTTCGTCAACTACTCGGACGCCGACTGCGACGCGAACGACCTGCCGGCCGTGGAGAACAACAGCCGGCTCTGCTACCCGGTGTACTGGACCCCGGACGGCTACTGGGAGCCGACCAGGGATTGGTTCCGCAAGTACGTGGTCAAGGCGGTCACCACGTACGAGCGCACCGCCGACCAGCCGCCGGTGACCACCCGCTACGCGTACTCGAACGAGGGCACCAACACCAACGTGCTCTGGGGCTGGGACGACGGCGAGTTCACCAAGAAGAAGCACCGCACGTACGGTCAGTGGCGCGGCTACTCCAGGGTGACCGCCACGGTGGGCGGCACGCAGGCCCCGTTGGTCACCCGCAAGCAGTTCTTCCGTGGCCTCGACGACCAGCCGCTGCCCGGCGACACGACCCGCAGCGTGCAGGTCACCGACTCGGCCGGCAACAGCTACGTCGACCAGCCCGCGCTGGCCGGCTCGACGCTCGAGGTGGCCTCGCTCGACGGCACAGCGGTCGTCGAGTCGTCGATCACGTCGTACTGGGTCAAGCAGACCGCGACCCGCACGCGTACCGGCGGATCGGACCGGGCGTACAAGATCGCCCCGTCGGTGAAGAAGGAGCGCCGGCTGCTCGCACCCGGCACCTGGGAGCAGAGCGAGACCCGGACGACGTACGACGACGAGGGCTACGCCGAGGTCGCGTACGAACTCGGCGACACAGGCAAGACCGGCGACGAGTCGTGCACCCGTAACACGTACGTGCGGAACGACGGCCTGTGGTTGCGCGGGCTGGTGTCGCGGAGCGAGACCGTGTCCAAGGCCTGTGGCGCGACCGTGTCCAGGCCGGCCGACGTCGTCGCCGACGTCAAGACCTACTACGACGGTTCGGACACACACGGCGCGGTGCCCAGCAAGGGCAAGGCGACCCGAGTCGACACGCTCGACGAGTGGCGCAACGGCGTGCCGCAGTACACGGTGACCACGCGGGCGGCCTTCGACGCGCTGGGCCGGCCGACCAGCAACACCGACTCACTCGGCAAGGCCAGCAGGACGTACTACACCCCGGCGGGTCCGGGCCCGGTCACCCAGACCCGGACGCGCAACGCACTCGAACACGAGGTGATCACCGACCAGAACCCGGCGTGGGCCACACCCACCTCGATCCTGGACGCCAACAAGAAGCGCACCGACCTGGAGCACGACCCGATGGGCCGGCTGGCGAAGGTCTGGCTGCCAGGCCGAGCCAAGACCGCCACGCCGAACCTGGAGTTCTCCTACCTGGTCCGCGCCAACGGGCCGCTGGCGGTGACCACCAAGCGGCTCGGCCCGAACAACAACCAGATCACCGAGATCGGCTTGTTCGACTCGCTCTACCGGTCGGTGCAGGTCCAGGAGGACGCGCAGAAGAACAAGGACGGCAAAGACGCCCGCCTGGTCACCGGCACCGGCTACAACGAGCGCGGTCAGGTCCAGTACAAGTCGGACGGCAACTACGCCGCCGGCAAGCCGGGCACCGATCTACTGGCTGTCACACCGGGCGAGGACCGCAGCCGGACCGTGTCGACCTACGACCGGCTGGGCCGCGTCGTGGAGGAGGCGCTCTGGTCGCACAATGTCCGCAAGTGGGGCACCACCACCGAGTACGGCGGGAACTCGCTGGGCTGGCAGGTGGCCGTCACGCCGCCGAAGGGCGGCACCGCGACCGCGACCATCGAGAACGTCGACGGCGACATCGTCGAGGAGCGGGAGTTCCACGGTCCCACGCCGGAGGGCGCGTTCGACAGCACGTCGTACACGTACACGCCGCGCGGCGACCTCGAGACCGTGGTGAAGGGGGCCCGCACCTGGCGGTACGAGTACGACCTGCGTGGTCGTGAGATCAAGACGATCGACCCGGACAAGGGCACCACGGTACTCGAGTACAACAACGGCGACGACGTCACCAAGTCGACTGACGCCGAGGGCGACGTGGTCTCGACCACGTACGACGACCTGGGCCGGCAGAAGCAGCGCCTGTTCAACGGCGTCAAGGCGGCGGAGTGGACCTACGACACCGTCGCGAAGGGACACCTCAGCAAGTCGACCTCGATCGTCGGCGGGCACTCCTTCAGCAAGGAGATCTTCGAGTACAGCGACGCGTACCAGGTCGTCGACGAGGAGGTCACCATCCCGGCGATGCCGGGGCTGACGGGACTTGCCGGCACCTACGTCGCGACGTACACGTACACCGCGAACGGCCTGCCGTGGCGTTCCAGCCTGCCGAAGATCGGCCCGATGGAGAAGGAGGGACTGACCCGCACGTACGACGACCTCGGCAACGTGGTCAAGCTGACGGGCACCTCCTCGCCGTCCGGCACCACCCGCACCTACGTCGACCGGACCACCTACTCGCCGTACGGCGAGGTGCTCAACCGCTGGCTCGGCACGCCGGTCGGGGACAAGCCGCAGGCGTACCAGAACTACGTCTACGACGACGCCACCCGGCGGCTGTCGGAGTTCTGGTTCGACCGCGACGGCAGCGTGCCGAACGTGGCCGCAGTCACGTACGACTACGACGAGATCGGAAACGTCCGTTCGGTCGCCAACCGGCCCGTGGACGCGGACAACACCCCGCGCGTGGGTGAGGAAGACGTCCAGTGCTTCACCTACGACCACCTGCGTCGCCTGACGGAGGCATGGACACAGGTGGCCACCGAGTGCGCCGGGCCGGCCGCCGCGGGTGGCAAGGCACCGTACTGGAAGACCTGGTCGCTCGACGAACACGGGTCGCGGACCGCCACCAGCGACAGGCTCACCGGTAAGACCTCGACCTACCGGTACGCGGCCGGTGCGCAGCCGCACGGCGTGCGCACCATCACGACCGGCGAGCAGGTCGACCACTACGACTGGGACAAACGGGGCAACCTCAAGTACCGCAAGGTGGGCGACCGCACCGAGACGTTCCAGTGGAGTCCGCACGGCAAGCTGACCAAGATCAGCGGGCCGGAGGGCGACACCACGATGGTGTACGACGTCGACGGCAACCGCATCGCGCGGATCGACCCGAAGGGGGCGGCCACCGCCTTCCTGTTCGGCAACGAGTACACCTCGTCGCCGACGAACACCAGCGCCACGCGGTACTACGAGCACGCCGGCGACACGATCGCATCACGGACCGACACCACCAGCCGCGTGGGCGACATCATCTGGCTGGCGTCGGACGCCCAGGACTCCGCGACCTGGGCGGTCAACTCGGTCACCCGGGCCGCGACGATCAAGTACAACGACCCGTACGGCAACCCACGCGACGGATCGACGACCCCGCAGTGGCCCTCGGGTCAGCGCGGGTTCGTGGGCGGTATCAACGATCCGACCGGACTGACCCTGCTCGGCGCCCGGTACTACGACCCGAGGACCGGCGCGTTCATCTCGGTCGACCCCGAGATCGACGAGCACGACCCGCAACGGCTCCACCCGTACGCATACTCGAACAACAACCCGACGACGTTCTCCGACCCGGACGGCCTGTTCTGGGGTGCCATCAAGAACGGTATCCAGAAGACGGCCAGTGCGGTGGCGAACGGCGCCAAGGCGGCCACCAAGGCGGTGGTCGACAACGCCGGCACGATCGCGTCGGTGGCCGGCACCGTGGCGATGGTCGCGGCGGTGTTGCCCCCGCCCGCGCAGGTGGTCGCCGCGGCGGCCGGTGCGGTGGCGGCCGTCGCCGGAGCGATCGACACGGCCAAGTCCTGTACGGGTGGTGACGTCGGCGGCTGTGCGTCGGGCATCGCCGGCATGGTTCCCGGCGTGCGGCAGGCCAAGAACGCGGCACGAGGTATCGGGCCGTTGAAGAACGCCGCGAAGGGCATCTTCGCCAAGGGCTGTAACAGCTTCTTACCCGGTACGCGGGTGTTGATGGCCGACGGCAGCACCAAGCCGATCGAGGCCGTCGACGTGGATGACCAGGTCGTCGCGCGGAACCCGGAGACCGGTGCGGATGGCATCCGCCCTGTCACGTCGCTGATCACGGGCACTGGTGAGAAGCAGCTCGTGAAGATCAGCGTCGATGGTGACGGCGACGGCGCCGGGGACGGCACCGTGACCGCAACCGACGGCCACCCGGTCTGGGTGGAAGACGAGCGGCAGTGGCTGGACGCCGGCGCGCTGAAGGCGGGCATGCAGCTGCTCACGCCGGACGGCGCCCGAGTCACGGTCATCGCGGTGGTCGCCTACGGTGCCGTCGCCACGGTGCACAACCTCGACGTCGACGACATCGACACGTACTACGTCGTCGCCGGTGGCACGCCGGTCCTGGTCCACAACGCAGAAGCCTGCTCGATCCTCGAGCACCGAGCCAAGGAGCTGCACGACCTGCGCCGGGACGGCACCGCGTCGGGCTACTTCCAGTGGAAGCTCGGCACGACGGCGGTCGTACGCAGCAAGAAGGTGTTGCCGGACGGCACGGTCACCTACGTCGACGTGGTCGCCGCCAACGGCAAGGGACTGTCTGCGGCGCAGAAGGCGGCGCTGCGCGGCAACGAGGAAGAAGCGGTCAACTTTGACGACCTGCACGCCGAGATGAACGCCCTGAAGCATGCCTTGGACTCGAAGTACGAGCCACTGCACGGCTCGGCGAGCCGCAACGTCTGCCCCTGGTGTGAGAATTCGATCCGGGATCTCGGTGGCCGACTCAGCGGACGCGCGAAGTGGCGGCAGGCGGTTCCTGCGGCGGGCGGCAAGAAGAAATACCCGAAGGGGCAGCGCGGCTTCGAGATCTACCGCAACGGGCAACTCTATGGCATCAAGGTGCACGGCGGCACCCTGCTGTCCTGAACCCTGGGCTGCCTGGCCCCTGCAGGGGCCAGGCAGCCTGACCCATCGTCGATAGGATGTCGCCGTGATTCGTGAGATGCGCTTCGTCGTGTCGGTGCCGGATGAGGTTTCGGCCTATGCCGTCGCCGAGAAGCTGGCCGAGCGCGGCCACCTGCTGGTCGCGGTACGTGAGGTGCCGACCAACCCGCTGGAGGGTCGCTTCGCCGGCTGGTGGCGAGCCCACTCACTGGCGGTGGACCCACCCTACGAGGGGCCACTGGAGGTCTCACCGGCCGAGAAGAAGGCCGTCGCGGCCATTGCCCGGAAGTACGGCGGGCAGGTCAACTCGGCGTGCGGCCAGTTTCCGGACCAAGCGATCGAGCGCTTCTCCCGGGAGGGCCTCGCGCACGAGCTCGACCGGGCCGAGGCCGACCGGATCCGCGCGGAGCTCGTCGGCGGGCAGACGGCCGCCGCGCCGTCTCTGCCCGCGCCTCCTGGACTCAAGTGCGGTGGTTTCCGTCGTCCTGCCGCCGATCTTCGTGCGGCCGCCGAGGTGGTGCCCTTCGAGGGGCGGACCTTCGACGGTGTGGGCGACCTGATCGCGGCCATCGCGAACGAGGCGTTCCCGCAGGGCTCGGTGGTGCCCGCCACCCCGGACGCTGTGCCGCGGCTGGCCGCGCTGGCGGGTGCCGACGGAGTGAGCGACTTCTACCGGGCGATGACGCTCATGGTGCTGTTCCAGATGAACACCGCGGGTCGTCGGCGGCTGGCCTACCAGGCGGACGCCCCGGAAGACGGCGGCGCCGAGACGCGTGCGGAGACAGCGACCCGGGCTGCGGTCGCGGCGGTGCTGCCCGGTCTCGCCGTAGGCCGCAGCGAACTGACCGAGTTCCTCCTCGCCGGGCTGTCGGCGGCCACGCGGGAGGCGGGGGCCGGAATGCCGGCCGGCCTCGAGCGGATCGCCGTGCGTTACGCGGGCACCGCCCGCAGCCCGGTGGTGGACCTGATCCGGGCCGTGGCAGACGGGGCCGACGAGCCCATCCGGACCGCCGTCGCAGCGGTGGTGGCGGCCCTGCCCGAGGTGGTCGACGGCGTGCAGAGCACGAAGGCCACGGTCGAGGGGCGGGCACTCGACACGCTCGATACCGTGCTGCAGTGGGAACTGGACAACGCTCGGCTGTCCAGGCTGGGCTCGGTCTTCGGCCCCCGCTGATGACCGCCTGCCCACCGCCGTTGGGGCGGCTGGACAACGTTGGCGACCGCGAGACCGCCCGCTCAGCCGCTACGACGCGTCCCTCGTCGCCGTGGACGATGCGGTCGCGGTCACCCCCGGTTCGGCGAGCCGGGTGGTGGCCGCCGTGCGCCGGCTGATCGAGGAGGGCACGCCCTGCCGGGCCGACGCTCTCGCGGTGCTCATCTACGTGCTGGATCATGCCTACGTGTACCGCGATCTGCGACCCAGCGAGCGCACCTACCGCGGCGCGTGCAATTTCGGCATTGCCGAGGAGGAGGCGGTCCATTCGATGATGTGCGACGAGTACAAGCCTTCCAGGCACAAGATTGCACCCTTCTCCCCATTCGCGGCGCTCTCGTAATCGGCGACTATCGCGAGCTTGTATTTTGGACTGAAACGCGTCGCGACGGCTTCGGTGCCGGATCCCCACCGCCGGACACCGGCTGCTTGCCCGATGAAGTGGACACGTAGGCCTTGCCATTCATAGAGCATCGGGATGGCGTGCGCGTCGACAGCGCCATCCGGACATGCCGCCGACCGGGCGTCACGGAGCGCAGCCGCTGTCCATCAGCAGGCGCGAGGACACGCCCGAGAAGTGCGCGACCAACGTTCAGAGTCAGTGCATTCGTTGCGCCACGAACACGTACTCCCGCCCAGGGCGGTCTGGGGCCTCGCGGACGTCGATGGTGGTGAAACCACTGGCCACCAGGGTCTCCGCAACCTCTGCTCGGCTGCGGAACCTGAGTGCGTGTTTGAGATGGGGTTGATCAGGTTCGGTTGAAGGTGCGGCGGGCTTGTCGGTGTGCGGGTTGGCCGCGAGTGATGGGGCGGGCTATGCCGGCGATGGCGGCCCAGCGGATGAGTGCTGCGGAGACGGCCGGGTGGCGTTCGTAGTCGCGGGCCAGTCGGCGGTAGGCGGTGAGCCAGGCCAGGGTGCGTTCGACGACCCAGCGGCGGGGGTGGACGGTGAAGCCGCGTTGGTCGGCGGGTTTGCGGACGATGGGATGCTGACCACGGTCGCGGCGATCCTGGCCAATCCCCGCTACACCGGCCGGCAAGTCTGGAACCGGCAACGCACCGACCACGACGACCTCAGGCCCGATGGGACCATCGCGCGGCACCGCGAGATCCAGCGCTGGAACGCCGCCCCGCAGTGGGTCATCTCCCGCCAGATCGCCCACCCGCCGCTGATCACCGAGGAGCAGTCCGTCGCGGCCCAGGCGATCCACACCGCGCCGACGCCGACCGATGGCGCTCCTCGCCACTACCTCCTGGCCGGCCTCGTATGCTGCGGCGTCTGCGGCCGCATCATGGACTCCCACTGGGTCCACGGCCGTCCCGGCTACCGCTGCCGCCACGGACACACGAGCACCCACACCAAGACCTCACCACAGCCGAAGATCCTCTACATCCGGGAAGACCACCTGCTGGACCGCATCCGCCACGACCGCAAACTACACCGTCACCATCCCGCGCTGCGCAGCCCCGACCCGGAGAAGGTCACCGCCCACCTGCGCACCCACAACATCATCATCGTGTGTGACCACCACATCTGGACCATCGAAGCCGAGACCGCTGTCTACACGCTCAACCCTGCGGGAAGCTTCCTCGCCGCCACAGCAAAAATCCCCGCCCAACGGGACGGGGATCACGCAAAACACGAAGAATCATCACGCTTCGTGTGGAAATAACGTGTCCGAGGGGTGATCGATACCGCAACCCCACCGCCGGCACGCACGGACACTGACGTGATGATCGATTATGGCCGGTAGCTGCCCCGGCCTTACCCAAGGTTGCTGGTTGCCAGGCGCTGCTGGCCGGCAAGGTCAATGGCGGCCACGAGGTCGTCTACTCGCTGCACTCCGCCGTTGCCCACGGCGGATGGATGACCGGGACCGCCGAGATGACCGGGCAAAGCGTTAGCAACGGATCTGGCACTCTGTCTGGGTGAAGTTGACCCCTCCGCCCGGGGCGACGGATGTGCCCGTTGGTGCCCGTGACGCCTTCGATGTGCCCGTGCTTGTGCGCTGGTCCACGCCGCTGCGACCCGGTCGGCGCCCGCATCCCAGCCGCATCGATGCCGCGCACGCTGCTTGGCCTACTCGAGGCCAGATTTCACCGAGCGGCATCTACCGCGTAGCGACCACCTGGCGCGACGTCATCGACGCTGCGTTGTCCGTCGGCCGGGATCCGACTGCATGGCTGGCCGCAGTACCTGCGCTGGCGTCATCGGAGATCATCGCTCGGCGCTCGCCCTTGGCGGCCTACCTCGGCCGACGGCGTCTATCTCCGGCGGTCGGAACCGGCTTCCGGGTCGAACCCAATGTCGTCTACCGCGACGGCACCGAACGCACCGCCCAAGCCGCGTTCGGCTATCGCATCGGCATGACAATGGCGGAGTGGGCCTGCCGAGGGCTCATGGGGCTCGGTCCGACCACTCACGCCGAAGCTGTCACACCTCTGGGTGCTGGCTCAGCGTGGTCAGCCACGCTAGGCCTGCCCGATCTGGTGGGCGAGCATCCTGATGCTCCATTACCTGGCTGGTCGAGGCCAAGGGCGCCCGTAAACTGATGCGAGGAGCATTGGTCAAGGGGATCGCACAACTGTGCGCCCCGGGCCTTATGACTGGACCCCACATGAGGGTATTGTGCGGCGCCAGCTTGGAACACCGACTGTTCGTCAGCATCGATGTCGAAAAGATCGACAGCAAGCGTCGCCTTCTGGACACTCGTGACGGTGGTGACCCCGAGAGCAGCGACCAGGCCCTGATGGCGCTGGCGCGCTCTCGTATGCTCTTCTACCTGGCCTTGGCCTCAATACCGGCAGTCGACCGGCGTATCGTTCCGATTGGGCAGGCGGTTCGAGCACCCGAAGGCGGCAGGCCAGGTGCCACCGTGACTCTATTGGAGGACGATCCCACCACCCGCGTTGAGCGCCAGGCGGCCCGACGAGACGCCGCGCGATACGAGCGTCGGCCCGGCCGAGAGCGCCTCGACATGCTCATTGGGCGAGTCCCCGGCACCGACCTAACCATCGGAATGTCTCGTCGGCTGTTTGCCGCCTGCGCCGGCCTGGCTCAGATCCAGCGAGAGATTGCCATCGGCGTGGAGCGTGCGTACCCACAGATGATCAGCCTCGATCACATCGCTACGGCTGACGAAAATGTGCGCCGCACCGAGGAAGAGTTCGCGGTCCGTAGCGAGCAACGGCGCTCAATGTACTGGCAACAGGAGCGTGAACTGTCAGGCGACATCGCCGGTGCCCTACGGGCAGGGTTCACGAGCGGAAAGCAGCAGTCATGGCAGAGCCTGCTTGAGCAGCGCACGCCTCTTCGCCTCAACACGCCGACATCAGCCATCGTTGAGGCCGCAACAGCCGACACTTACCTTGCCCTCGACGTGCCGACCGTCGCAGGATGGATCGCTTAAGGCTTTTACCGTCCGGTGGACTGCCGGTCCTGCCGACGGTGCAGATCGAGGTGCCCCGCGATCGCGACGGCACGTTCGAGCCGCAGATCGTGCGTAAGCGTCAGCGCCGGTTGTCCGGGGTCGAGGACATG
>NZ_JBITKM010000033.1:0-20346 GCF_044461025.1 Micromonospora sp. NPDC049900 | reverse complement strand
GCTGCTGCCCCCGACGCGCCACCGCGATCGTCCAAGCCATCCTCGCCCTACATCACGTCCAGACCAGCCGAAACCCAGGATGAAAAGAGCTCAGTCAGTCAGCGCCTGCGCCGGCCCGCCTTGCATAGCCGCATACGTCGTGCACCCAGTAGTCCAGATACCTGGCCACGTCCTCGCGATCGGAAAGGTCCAGCGATAGCCACTCCCGCGCCGCCCGGACCATCTCAGCTGCGGCCTGCTCATGCTCGTCAGGCTTGAGCTCCACCCAGTCGGTAAGTTCGCCCCAGATGAGGTACACGTAGCCGGCCGGATCCACCTCGATCGACGCATGCGCAGACACCCCGTGGATGTCCAGCGCTACCTCGTAGGGATCATCCGCGGCGATGAGACTCTCGGCCAGCGCGGTGACCTTCCGCATGTATGCCACCTCGGCGTCATCCTGCGCTGGGCCCGTCATGCCCCGAGGATCGCATCCGGCTGCGAACCTCGCTCGGATTTACGAGACGTCTCTTAACCTCGGCCTTTCGCGGCGGGGATCTTGTCCTTCAGGCAGTCGGTCGATCATTCGGCAACTCGGCCGAAGGACGCAACAAGACGTACCGTTTCGGCGAGGTGGTGGCCAGAGAGAACCGGTTGACATGCGCAGGTCAGGCAGTCCTCCGTGCCCGTCGCCCACCAAGGGCCGCAGCCAGGTACCGCCCGCGCTGCTCGCCGAGCCACTCGGCCTGTCGCTGTCGGCCGCCGCTGCGTGGTCGAAGGCGGCTGGCGCCGCACGCAGTGACCACGTCGCCCGCCGCCAGGGGCAGATGGCGCGGAGCTGCCGCTGTTCGACAAGCCGTGCTGGCTATGCGCCGACGACGTCGTTGGCTCAGGGCGTGAACTGCGCGGGTCTGAGGTCTGGTACCAGTTCGTGGCTTTCCGCCAGCTTGTACACGGTCGCCAGATGAGGTTGGCCGCTGCGGAGCCGCTCGATGGCGCTCAGGGCCAAGACCGCACTCAAACCCAAGGCGAGGAACTGCTCGCTGTCCCGCTCCCCGGCGGCTGAGGGCCGAAGCGCGGGAACCGCACTGTCTTCTCGCCATTCGATGTAGGTAGTCAACGTCGCCAGACTGACATGGACGGCGCCGGTCATTTGCCGGTAGAGACCGTAGATGCTCCGCGTGCCGTCATCGAACGAGTGAGCGATGGTCATGAAATTGAGCTGTGGCTCGCCCGAGGGATGAGTAAGGTCCCCCTGCATCTGGGGTGGGATAACCACACCAGCCTGATGCAGGTCCTGAACCATGTTCCGGTGGATCCGGTTCATCGATCCGATCAGCTGATCCTCGCCATGCTCGTTGTGCACTACCCATTGCGCCACGAGAGCATGTTCGAGGGCGACACGGGCGTTGACGCGCGCGGCGTACACCGAACCTTGCTGATGAAGAGCCACGGCGGCAGCAACCTGAGCCATCGTGTGCGCGACCGTGGCGTAGGTGGCATTGAATTTTCTGACCAAGGCATGATCAACTTTGAACGGTTCCGCTTGGTGCCAGTACTCAAGCGCGGCATGAGCGCCCGCAAGGTGAAGCTGCGCGAGCC
This sequence comes from Micromonospora sp. NPDC049900, assembly GCF_044461025.1. Taxonomy (NCBI): domain Bacteria; kingdom Bacillati; phylum Actinomycetota; class Actinomycetes; order Micromonosporales; family Micromonosporaceae; genus Micromonospora; species Micromonospora sp. NPDC049900. Next base: position 18,765 of record NZ_JBITKM010000033.1, on the reverse strand, counting down.
GGTCAAGCTCCTGGTCATCCTCAGCGCTGGACATCTCGTTCCACCTTTGCGATCGGCACGGATTCTGCACTATAGCCCTTGAGGCGCATGCGCCACCCAAGGTGCTGCCTGAATCCGGTCGCAGTTCGATGGCCGTTTCTGTTCGCAGCTTGTGGTTTGGTCAGGCGATGGATGGTCGATGGTAAGAACACTTGGACATCCACTGGTACCGAATTGGATTCACAGAGGTTCGAGTGGATAGGTAGTGCCCGGCGACACCGGTGCCGCTGACGCAGAGGGCCGCCGTGACGATTTCCCGCGGGTCGTGCGTGGCGGCGGCAGTCGCGGTGCCGGTACTCAGCGGGTGTAGCGGGCGGCGAGCCGCTCGAAGAAGGCATCGAGTCGGCGGGCCGTATCCAGGCCGTCGGCAAGCTCGGCGCCGCAAAGCGGTAGACCTCATCTACGGATCAGAAGGTTAGGGGTTCGAGTCCCTTCGGGCGCACAAGATCAAAAGGGGTCTGACCTGCCGTTACGGCAGTCAGGCCCCTTTTGCCTCTTCATCCCTTGTGGACGTTTGGGTGCTCGGTGGGTGCTCGTGCGACGAGCGTCCCTCGCGTCCCGGCCTGTCCAGCAGTTACCCGGCTTGACCCGGTCAGTTTCGATCTTGGTTTCGGTCGTTTCCCTGAAAGTCCAAATAGTGGGACAGCGTTTTGTGGCTGCCGGACCCGGACGACGGTCGCGGCGGTCGCTGGTCGCCACCGTGAAGCCGGGCGGGCGTCGAGCCTGTTTGCGGCGTTGCCCACCGCAGACTTGCCGGGATCGCGTGGGAGGATGATTGCGGAGCCGGCGGGAGCGCGTTGGGCCTAAGTGGAGAGAGTCAGCCTCAGAGAGACTCCAGAACCGAGGACGCGATGTCCACGTGAACGCGGGCCGTCCGAGTCTTGAGGGTGGTAGGTCAGACGTACGGGTTGGCGCTGCTGTAGAGCATCTCGACGCGTTCGTGCTGGGCGGTGAACTCATCGCGGCGACGGTCGCGCTGCTTCCACAGGATCGTCAGCCAGCGCAGGGCGCAGGTGCGTTGGTTCGCGGCGAATTGGCGGCGGTTGGCGTCGGTGACGCCGAGGTCGGGCAGCAGCTGCGTCCAGATGCTGTCTGGGACCACGCGGCCAGAGATGTGCTCGATGAGGTCGGCGGCGTCGAAGGCCACGTTGCTGAACCCGGCGTACTCGAAGTCGACGCAGCAGGCGGCGCCGCTGTCGGACGCCATCCAGTTGAGCAGGTTCGCGTCACCACGGGAAAGCACCGGCGCGGCTGGCGCGGCGACCACGTCCGCGTCTCCGCTGTGCTGCCAGGCCGCGAGCAGGCGCTGCATGGTGGGCATGAGCGGATCGTTGGGCTGGCTGGCTAGCAGCTCCGGCCACGCTTGCGTCAGTCTGACCATGTAGTGCTCGCCCGTGTCGACCCGAGGACGGGTGGCCAGCAGGCCGGTCAGGGGTACGGCTTGCAGCTGTGTGGTGGTGTGTGCAAGGGCGCGTAGGGCAGCCAGCTGGTCGGCGGCCTCGATCAGCGGCTGGCCGTGGAGGCGGGTCATGCCGATGGCGGGCTCGACCGGTGCGTCGTCGTGCCACAACGGGACGGGGACGGTGCCGAGCTGGTGCGGGGCGAGAAGGGTAAGGGCCGCCCACTTCCGTTCGACGCGTTGCCGGTCGGTCTTGACGTACAACTTGATGACCACGTCGTCATAGTGGGGAGACGTCCACAGATAGAGGTCGTTCTGCATGCCTCCGGCTAGAGGGCGCAGACTCAGTGCCGACAGCGCTGCGGGGCGGTCGTTGTCGGCACCGGCGCGTACGCGGCGGAGCTCAGCGAGTAGGTCGGCGGGAAGGTCGATGAGCGGCACAGACATGGGACTTCGGCTCCAGTTCCATGGTGCGAAACGGACTGTAGGGAACCGACCGTAGTGGCCGGGCTTTGCCACGGCTGCACGACGCGGCCATTGCCATCACGAGATGGTGGGCGAGTCGACGGCGGGCAGGATCAGGTCGTCAACGGCGGCGAGCACCGCCTGATGCGTGTCGTACGGGTCGAGACCGCTGACGTCGACGACATGCAGGTCGGCGTCGTTGGCTGCGAGGGTGGTGTAGGCGTCGTGGACGTAGCGCAGGAAGGCGCGCTGCTCGTCGCTGTACGGGTGGCCTTGCCGGTGCTCGGCGCGGGCGATGGCGTCGTCGGGAGGAAGGCGCAGCCATAGCGACCGGTCGGCCGCTGGGCCGGCGAGTGTGCCGACTTGCTGTAGCCAGGTGATCGCGTTGTCCGCTGGGGTCTGGTATTTCTGCAGTAGCGCGGCGAGGCTGTAGGAGTAGAGGGTGTGCAGGCTGCGGTCTTCGATGACGGTGGTGTCGGCGGCGAGCGCGTCGGCGATGTGGGTGGCGTAGGTGTCGACGCGGATCGCGGCAGCGAGGTAGGTGTCGGTGAGCACGCTGCTGTGCCGGGAGAACGGGTCGCCGGAGTCGAACAGGTCCAGCAGGGTCCGGCCGAGCGGTTCGGCGTCGCGCGTGAGGTTGTCGGGCAGGTATGCCACGGCGACGCGACGGCGACCACTACGTCGCGTTCACCGCCACGCTCTGCCTCGCCGGCACCCCGGCAGGGCCCCGGCAAAGTCCTTAGGTGATGCCGAGTAGTGCCAGCGGGCGGGTGCTGTCGCGGGCGTGGTGTCGGTTGGCGGCGGCGATGTTGGTGACTCCGGTCAGGCGTAGGGCGCTGATCGCGGCGTTGCGTAGTGCGGCCATGACTTCGGGTCCGGTTCCGGTGCGGATCTGGCTGCGGCTTTCGTCGTAGGTGACGTCGCGGACCCAGTGGACCTTGTTCTCGATCGACCAGTGGCCACGGATCCAGCCGGCCATCTGCGCCGGTTTCGCCTGGTGGGGTCGGAGGTCGGTGATGGCGTAGACGGTTTCGGTGGTGAACCGTCTCGGCTGGTCGAGGCGGCGTCTGCGGCGGCGGATCTGGATGGCTTGGGCGGCGTGTGGGAAGTCGATGCCGGTGGAGATCGTCAGGATCTTGCAGCTGCGGATCTCGCGGCGGCCGTGTCCGCGGTCGGTGTCGCGTGCGGCGTCCGGGACTGCCCGCCAGGGCAGTGCGGTGAGCTGGGCGCGTAGGTGGGGCTGGTTGCCTTTGACGGTCAGGATCCAGTGCGCGCCGCGTTCGGCGAGGTAGGTGACGTGCTCGCGTTGGCAGTGCAGGGCGTCGGCGGTGATCACCGTGTCGCGTAGGTCGGGGATCTGGTCCAGTAGCGGCGCGAATCGGGTGATCTCGGTGGTTTTGCCGTCGACGTCAATGCTGCTCAGGGTCACACCGGTGCTCTGGTCGCAGGCGGTCATCACGTGCCGGGCGACGGTGTCGGTGGTGCGGGAACCACGCAGGGTTTTACCGTCGACGGCGATCGCCCGACCGGCCGTCGACGTGGTGGCGGTGGCCCGGCCGGCGAGCCAGACACCGATCGCCGCAGTCAGTGGTTGCGGGTCCATGGCCTGCAAGAGCCGACGGATCATCGCCTCCGATGGGCGCCGGTCGGCAGTCATGCCCAGGGCTACAGCCGTCGTGGCCGGCGCGTCGGCGATCCATTCGGCGATCGCCGTGTACGAGCGGTAGCCGGCGACCACCGCACACACAGTTGCGGTGACCACGACCGTCAGCCGGTGCCGGACACCTCGTCTGGCACGTGGATCAGGCAGACCGGCGAGCGCTTCGGGCAGCCCACCAGCGGTTTCGGCAACGGTCAGAGCCGGTGCGCAGGACAGGGACGAGATCAGCGATGATGGCAGCGCGGGCATGACTCACTTCGGACGATCAGCATGGCGTAGAGAACCTTGATGCTCTTCCGAGCAGGTCATGCCCGTCTTGCTGCCACCACCAACGGCGCTTCTACCCCAAGCCTCACAAGTCAGACACCATCACGACTTTGCCGGGACCCTGGGGAGCAGACCGAGGAGGTCATTGCGCTTGCCGGCGGTCTGCTCGCCGATCCGGACTGCCATGCCGACGCCGTGGTCCGCACCGTGCAGGCGGGCCAGATCCTGGCCGGCTGCGGGCTCGCCGATCGCGGGCGCGATGTCGTCGAGCGGGTGTGGCGGTTGGTCGCGCCCCGGTCCGCCGACGGCCTCGACGCCCGCCGTGCCCGGACCGCGGCACTGACTGGGCTGGTCACCATGCGACTTGAGGCGGACCCCTCCGTCCTGGGACCATTGGCCGCCGAGATGGTCGACCTGCAGCGCGGAATCGCCCGCGACACCGGGGAGACGGCCGCCGTGGTCGACCTGGCGGACGCCCTCGGAATCTTCGCCCGGGTAGCCAGCATTCTGGGGCGGCCGGACCTGATGCGGGTGGCGCTGACCGAGCAGTACTCGCTGGAACAGATGTTCCGGGGCTCGGGAGCGCAGGAGCGACTGAAGCGGATCGAGGCGTCGCTGGCGCAGCTGCAACAAGCCGCGTCGAAAGACCTGGTGGTGCCCGGCATGGGCGCATGGCGGATACGCGGCTCCTACCTGGATCTGCTGGCCGAGCCCTCACCGTCCGACGTTACCGCCGGCGGGTTCGCGGCGCGGCTGGCGGCGGAGTCGCGGGTGACCGGCCAAGCGCCCGGCAGCCGCCCGCCCGCCGACCCGTCGGTGATCGCTGACGCTGCCGCCCGGCTCGATCACGGGATCTCCCTGGCCGAAGCGGACCGGATCGTCGAGGCCGACCGCGTCCTCGCCGAACTCGCCGACGAGCTGAGCCTGTACGACGGGGCGACGTCGGATCCGGCCCGGCGGAACATCCGGCGCCTCTGGTCCGCAGCCCTATACCAGCGGGCGATGCTCCGGGACCGGATCGGCCACTGCGACGACGCCTGGGACCTCGCCTGGCTGTCCGTAGTCGTCGCCGTCCGGCGGCACGAGGGCCTGCTACACGGGAGCGCTACCGAACGGGAGGCGCTCGTCGACGCGGTCACCCACATGGTCGACGCCGCCGTGGTCGCGGGAGCCGCCGGACGCCACGAGGACCAGAGCATGCTGCTGTCCGAGGCCGCCGACCGCTGCGCGGACGCGGCCGACCCACGGCTGCGTCGAATGCTCGGCGTGGCCCTGCACAACCACGCCGCCGCGCTACTCGAACGTCGGGAGACCACGCCCGCGGCGCCCTTGGCCGAACGCGCCTGCGCCATCCGGCGTGGCCTGGCCAGGTTGGACGACGAGCGCACGGTTTGGGAGTACGCCAACACGCTGCTGCTCACCGTCCTCCTCGCCGTCGACCGGCAGGACTGGCAGCTCGCCGTCGAACGTCTCGCCGAAGTTGGGCCGCTGCTGGTGGCACTGCCGAAGTGGCCGGAAGCAATGCTTGAATTTGCCGCAGGGCTCGTCCGCGAGGTCACCGCCCATGCACCCGAGTTAGTGGACCAGGCCTGCGCCGACGGCTCCTGGCCCTTTCAGACCTGGACACCGCAGGCGTAGCGACCATACGTGCGAGGCTGCCTCGGTACCCCCTCAACATGAGTCGGGGCTCCCCAACGCCCGACCCGACCCGTGCTGCCACGCTTGGGTTCAGCGACCCGCGGTACCCGCGCCGCGCGTTCGGCATGCCGGCCTCCAAACGCGATGCGGGCGGTTCGAAGCACGGGCCTGACGTTCATTCCGTGGCCGTTCCCTGGTGCGGGCGGCGCTCGGCAAGTTGCTCCAGGTTCAGCAATTGCCGGTGCACGACCTCCCGATAGGGCGTGTGTGAGCGATCTACGACGAGTTGCGCAGCTACCTGGCCGATGACCTGCACTACTGGCTCCAGCGCGGTTCCTACGAACTGGAGAAATACGAACTGGAGAAACAGGAGCTCGACCGGGCGGCCACGGACGTCCGCACCGCACTCGGCTGCACCAACGGTGCCACCGGCCACAAGGTGCGTACCACCTGGGTCTTGTTCGCCTTGCGGCAGAAGGATGACTCAGGAGGCGGACGCTTCGATCTCCCCCGCAAAGACGATGAACTGGTCGATGAGGCTCCGCCGCAGATGGACGACGTCCGTTCCCGCCAGGCGGGGACCTCCATCCGGCGTGGTGAAAACCCACTGGTACCGGGCCCACTCGTCAGGCATGTCCACCGCCGAGCAGCGCACCATCGTGCCGGTCCCCGCCGGGTGGTGTCGGATGTCCAGCACGAACCGCTCGACCGCCGCGATTCCTTCGCTGCGACCCAACGGCCCCCAGAAGACCACGTCCGAGGTCAGCGCCTGGGAGAGGCGGGCAGTGACATAGCTGTCGTCCGAGGCGTTGAACGCGGAGATGAACGTGTCGATCGCCGAGCGTGCAATCTCTTCCTGCATGCCCCAGTAATACCAGCCGTTTCGCCTGCGCTCGCCCCGGGACGCCTCCCGGCCAGGGCGAACCACTCCGGTCACAGCGCTACTCGCCGCATCCGGACAATGGCGTCGGGTCAGGTCCGCTTGCGGCTCGCGATCTCGTCAGCGAGCTGCTGCACATGGGCGGGGTCCGCGTCCCGGGCAAGGGCGACGTAGTGGTCCATGGCGGCTGGCCGGTGGCGCACGGGCAACGACTCGTCTCGCCGGGCTTCGGTAGCGTTCAGTGGTGAGGTGAGTCAGTCGGCTCACCTAATCGGTCTTTGCCTGAAGAGTCGCACATGACACGCTTCGCGCGCCAGACCGCCCTGATCACCCACCGCCGGCACCGGCGGGCTCGGCGAAAGCCACGTACGCGCCTACCACGCCCAAGGGGCCAACGTCGTCATCGGCAGCACGACGGGTGGTCTGAGCAAGGCCACGGAGTTCGCCACGGAACTGGGTGAACGTGCCCTCGCGGTCCACCTCGACGTCACCAGCGAGGACGACTGGGCCGCCGCCGTCGCCGCCACCGAGCAGACCTTCGGCACGTTGACGATCCTGGTGAACAACGCCGGTGTCCAGAACTCCGCCGTCACCATCGACGCCACCGACCAGGCCCGCTGGGACCGCACCTTCGCGATCAACGTGACCGGCCAGTTCCTCGGCATCAAGACCGTCACTCCGGCGATGCGGCGGGCCGGCGGTGACCGGGTCGTGCGTCCACAGTCTCGCCAAGCCTGGCACCGGGGTGCCGGCCAGTTCTGACATCCCGACTCCATCAGCGTCGTGCCCGGCCACCGGCGGCGCAGCACACGGGTATCGTGCCATGTCCGCCGTCGGTGACCGAGAGTTCGAGCACGGGCTGAGGTCGAAGAACGCTCATCCGCAGGGGACGGGACTGGGCTCGGACCAGGGCGGCCAGGTGGGCGCCGACCCCTGCGGTGCGGCGGCTACTCCGTGAGGGAGAGGGCCTGGCTCGGGCATATCTCGACGGCGTCCTTGGCCCGGTTCCGTGCCTCGTCGTCCGTCGGGGTGTCCCGGAGGACGACGACGGTGCCGTCCTCATCACTCTGATCGAACGCGTCGGGGTCGGTCAGGACACACTGGCCCGCTCCGACGCAGCGGTCGAGGTCCGCCACGATCCTCGTCATGACGGTTCCCCCCATGTCACGGGTACCTCGTGGATGCCGTAGATGAAGGCGTCATTCTTGTAGGGCAGTGTGTCGGCGGGTGTGGCCAGCCGCAGCGTCGGGATCCGCTGGAACAGGGTGTCGAAGACGATCTGCAGCTCCATGCGAGCCAGATTCTGGCCGAGGCACTGGTGGATGCCGAAGCCGAAGGCGATGTGGTGGCGAGCGCCCCGGTCGAGCTTGATCTCTTCCGCCTCGTCAAAGGCCGACGGGTCGTGGTTGGCCGCGTTGCTCAGTGCCAGCACGGGGTCGCCGGCCCGGATCGTCACGCCGCCGATCTCCACGTCCTCGACGGCGACGCGGGAGTTGGCGAACTCGGCGATCGTGTAGACCCGCAGCAACTCCTCGATTGCGGGAAGCGTGCGCGAAGGGTCCTTGCGCAGCGCCGCAATTTCGTCGGGTCGCTCCAGCAGTGTCACGACGCCCAGCGAGATCATGTTGGCGGTGGTCTCGTGCCCGGCGATCAGCAGCAGGAACGCCAGTGACAGGACGTCCTCGGGGTCGTTGCCCTGGGCGAGTTGACGGCTCAGCAGGTCGTCGGCCGGGTCGGCGGCCTTCTCGGCGATCAGGTCCCGGAGATAGTCGCGCAGTTCCGTGACCGCCTGCCGTTGGCCCTCAATGGTGACGGTGCGGCTGAGCAGGGCCGAACTGCGGGTCTGGAAGAACTCGTGGTCACGGTACGGCACTCCGAGTTGCTCGCAGATGACCAGGGACGGCACCGGCAGGGAGAGGGCCCGTACGAGATCGGCGGGGCGCGGCCCGGCCAGCATCGCGTCGATGTGTTCGTCGACGATCTGCTGAAGGCGTGGGCGCAGACCGGCCATTCGGCGCACGGTGAACTCACCGACCACGGCCCTGCGGGCGGGACCGTGCTCGGGCGGGTCCATCTGGATGATCGATGGGCGCATGAGGTCCTGGGTCGGTTGCTCGCGGGTGAACCGGGGAAAGTTCGGATTCCGGCGGTCGGAGCTGAACCGTGGATCCGTGAGCATGGCGCGGATGTGTTCGAGCCGGCTCAGGGTCCAGGCGACCTGGCCGCTGGGCAGGGTGACCTGGGAGATCCCCGAGTCGGTGTCCCGGATGCGGCTGTGCTCGTCCGGGGGTGTGTGCGGGCATCGACGGGTGGTCTGCAAGGCGGGAGCGGTCACCGGAACCTCCATCGAGCAGAGTGGTTCAAAAGCGGAGTGAATTACTCCGCTTTTCTGTCGAGCGTAGCTCCGTGCCCGGACAGTCGTCCAGAGGCGACAGTGGGATCGTCAGGAATCCAGGTGGAGGTCCGCCACGCTGATGGGATCGCCGGGAAGCGCGCTCCGATCGCTGGAGTGCAGGCCGTCCAGGATGAGGGTCAAACAGCGCCGCACCAGCAACTCGGACATCTCCGCCGACCGGCTCGGTGGCGGTTTGAGCAGGATCGACACCACCGCGAACACGTCACCCGCGCCGACGTCCGGCCGCATCGAACCCTCGGCCTGGGCCCGCTCGACCAGGTGCTCGACCACGTCGATCACTGCGGCGCGGGTCTGCCGGAAGTCGGGCGCCTCGGTGAATGCCTGCCTGGTGTGCTCGTCCATCATGGTCATTTGCGTGCTGAACCGCAGGTCGACAGCCCGACGGACGATCCGCGTGAGGGCATCCCACGCGGTCGGCTCCTCGTCGATCGCGGCCTGGGCGTCGGCCAGGATCATCGAGAGACTCTCCAGGGCAACGGCCCGCAGCAGCGACCCCCGGTCAGGGAAACGGCGGTACAGCGTGCCGACGCCGACCCCTGCCCGTCGGGCGAGTTCGTCCATCGGCGCGCCCGGACCGATCTCGGCGAACACGACCCGGGCCACGGCCACGATGTGGTCGCGGTTGCGCTGGGCGTCGGCCCGTAGTCGTGTCGTTTCGGCCTTCATCGCAACCTCCCACGTACCCGGTACATTATCCGGGCGCGGCCGTGCCGGCCCCTCGGCCGAGGACGATGGCCGTTGAGCGCTTTCGTGGTATGGACCGGTTGCCGACCAGCGGCCCGGACCCATGGCGGGATCGCCGCCCACCTGTTCCTGTTGCCCACCGGCGCCGTGTCGCGCCTGCCCGCTGCGCGGCCCCGGCCCGGCTGGCGGGTGAGGAAGCCGGCGAGCAGACACCGGCACGGCGCCCCGGCTCCTGGACTCAGCAGTGCGCGCCCGCCTCGGCGGAGGCGAGGCAGATCCGGTCGGCGTACCGGGTGGCGGTCGTGCGGCCGGCTCGGCCGGCGGCGTCGGTTACCGTGTAGGTGCCTACACTCAGCGTTCCGGTGCTCGGGTTCATCGTGACGGCCGGTGGAAGACCGGTCGCCGACCAAATGCAGGGCGGGATCCAACGGCGGCGGCCACGGAGTTCGTGACGCTCAGTCCGCTGAAGCCGCTGCCCTCGCGCAACCCGCTGACGATGATCGTCGGGGCGAACACGTGACGGTTCGGTCCACCGCTGTATCCGGGGAGCACCTCGTGCGTCGCGACATCAGACACGTCGGCGGTGATCTCCGCGGCGGTGCGCGCGGGGTGCATCGACCAGATCAACGCGGCGATTCCGGTGGCGAACGGGGTCGCCACCGGCGTGCCGTCCAGTGACGTGCTCGCCGTGTCCGAGGTGTTCCAGGCGGAGAGGATGTTCTGGCCGGGCGCGAGCACGCCGACGCATCCGCCGAAGTTGGAGAACGGCGCGCGGCTGTCGGAGCCGTCGAAGGCCGTCGGACCGACCACGATGGCGTTGCGGGTGTTGGCCGGTGAGAATCCGCAGGCGTCGGCGCCGGCGTTCCCCGCGGCGACGCCGTCGTTGATCGAGCGGTCCACCGCCAGGCTGATTACTGAACTGGCCGGCCCGCCGAGGCTCATGTTCGCGACGGCGCACTGGCCCGGGTCGTGGTCGGCGGTGACCCAGTCGACGCCTGCGGCGATGATGGCGTTGCTGGCGCAGCCGAAGACCCGCACCGGTACGAGCGTGACGACCTTGGCTACGCCGAAGGTGGTGCCTCCGACGATTCCGGCCACGTGTGTGCCGTGTCCGAGGCAGTCGTCGGCTGACCCGCGTCGTCTGCGGTGCTTTCCTGTCGCGGTACAAGGGGCTCAATACCTTGGAGCTTTACCTACCGCTGGGCGCGTTGGCCCGAGTCGACCGCCGCGTCGGTGGCTACCCCTTCGACGAATCCAGCGGCGTGGAATCGCTGACGTGGCGTAGCCCGCTCGACTGGTGGCTGGCCGACATCGCGATCGCCGTACACGGCGAGGTGCCGTTCCACCGTGCGCTCATCGGGTTCGAGGTCGATGATGACCACGGCATCAGCGGCGACCAGCGCTATCACACGGTCCTGATGCCCAGCCCCGACGGCATCAAGTACCGCCCCGCCAACACCTGAGACACGACGCGCCATTCGACTCGACATCAAGAACGCCCTGCCCACTCGAACTTCGCTACAACGCATGCACATGCCGCGAAGCGCTCGTGACCGAAGGTCGGATTCCCGCCAGTGCCGGCGTCCAGGCGTGCCGGTGAGCGGTCATACGTGGGTTGCCTTTTGCCCTTGAGGTGGTGGTCACAGCGGTGGCTAGAGGTTTCCCGGCTGGCCAGTGGGTCGTGTCCACGGCGGGCTAGTCGATTGTGTCCAACGCGTCGCGGATCGCGGCGGCGACTCGATCAGGCATCCCGGCCAGGTCGAGTGGAGCCCGCCCGCCGACCTGACGGGGTATGAAGCGTTGCCATCCGAGGTCGAAGCAGAGCAGCGCGCGTAGGTCGGCTCGCCGGTCCACCCGGACTCCCGCGGCGCGCTCGTACGTCACCAGATAGCCCCCAGCCGTCCTGGTGTCGAACAACACCGCCAAGTTGAGCCTGCAGTGGCCGACGTCGCTGCCCCGGTTGCCAGTGGCCGCGTTCGGCCAGTCAACGACGCCGCTGAGGCGACCGTCGCACCACAGTACGTTGAAGTGCTGGTAGTCGCCGTGGACAAGGACCTTCTCCGCAACGAGCGGCCCTGAGGCAGCTTCACGGGCGGCATCACGCAGGCCACGGTCGACCAGCCAGTCCAGTGGTGCGCTGTCGTCATACCAGCCATCCCACCGGATGCGCGGATGCTCGGGTACGGCGTGGATCGCGGCCTGTACGGTCGCGAGCTGACCCAGCCAGGACTGCATGTCAGCCGGGGTCAGGTCCGGTTGCCCGGCGAGCGCGGTCGTGAGCGTGCACCGCACCCCGGTTTCGGCCCCGTTTTCGTCCATCGCGATGAGTTGGGGCGCGGGCACCCCGCAGCCGCGGACGGCCGCGAGCGCGGCGGCCTCGCGTGTCACCAAGCCCTCCGCCCAGTCCTCACCCGGCCAACGACGCAGCACCACGTCCATGAGCCCGCCCGGGGAATCGACGCTGACTCGGTCCATGTCGGCGGTGATCCCGCCCGGCAGGGGCGCGACCGATCTCACCCGGGCGCGTCGATGAACGTGGTGTGCCACCCACCGCAGGATCTCCGGCGTCGGAGGCTCGTACTCGCGGAGCATCCGATCAGTCTGGCAGCCGTCAACCGGACCTCACGCACGACGCGGCAAGGCGAGGTGCCATGGCAGGGCCGCCATTGGGACGTCGGTCGCGCATTCCGTGTTGACGTGCCACCACGACTGCCGCCCTATCCCGCCGGTTCGACGCGTGTCTCGGGGGCCTGGCCGTGATCAAGACCGGCTGAACTGTCCGCATCGTCCGGATGTAGGACTCTGCGCGGCGGATTCAGGTGGCGCTTGCGGCGATGGCCGCATACCTGCGGTCCGGGCGGTCCGGGAACTGCTGTTGCCGGCGCTGGAGTTCGGTGAAACCGGCCCTTGTCAGGCGGGCGGAGAACTCGTCGGCCGGCCAGCGGTACGCGGTGAGGACCTTGTGGTCGAACTCGGCCACCTCGTCGTCGCTGTCGAAGAAGCCAATCACCAACCTCCCGGACGGGGTCAGCATTCGGCGGAACTCGGTGAGCACGCGGTCCAGTTCCGGTGGCGGCAGGTGAATGGTCGAGTACCAGGAGAGGATGCCGGCCACCGAGTGGTCGGGGACGTCCAGTTCGATCATCGAGCCGAGCCGGAACGCCGGCCCGGGGAAGTTCGCTTGGGCGTGGTCGATGAACTCGGGGACCAGGTCGATGCCGGTCACGTCGGCGCCGAGCGCATGTAGGTCGGCGGTCCAGTGACCGGGGCCGCAACCGAGATCGAGCACCCTGCCGTCCAGACCGGCGAGGTGGCCCCGGATGAGCGCCGCGTCGTCGGGGGCCTGCCAGCCACCACCGAACAGCGCGATGTACTGCCCTGACATCGACGAATAGGCATCGCGTACCGGTTGGTTGCGCACGGCGACACTTTAGACCTGGCGCACCATGCTCCAGCACGGTTGAGTACAGCAGCCCGCGCGGAGGACGAGCCCGCACAACCTCGATCGACACCCCAGCTACATCCTCGCCGCCTACATAACCTCCGACGCATAGCCCCCACCGCAGCCTGACCCAACACCGTGAACGTTCGTGGCCACGGCACGAGGACGCCTGGCGGACGGGCGTGTCGGCCAGGTCGGCGAGGGGGGCGTCGAGGGCCTGGCGGGGACAGACCACCGTGCCGGTCGCCGGTACGGGTAGCCGGCCCGCCTCGATCTTGCGCAGCGTCTCGGGGGAGATGCCGGCCGCCAGGGCCACCTCGACGAGGCTGCGGCCGGGCAGGGCGGTTCCGAGGCGCTGGCTTGCGGCGATCTGTGTGGGGGTGAGGGGTTGGCGAACCATGCCAGCAGGGTGTCCCTGCGGAGCGCCCCAACCTCGGGTGGTATAAAAATACCGGTATAGAAATACCGCATGGGGGGGGGAGGGAGGGAGGCAGTTGTGATCGAGCTGAAGTCCACCGAGGAGTTCGGCCGGATGGCGGTCACCGGCCAGTTCGTCGGCGAACTGCTCGGCTATCGCAGCAGGCCGCGCCGGTAGCCCTCGCCGACGGCGGCGGCCCGGTCTCGGACGCCGAGCTTGTCGTAGACGTGCTGCAGGTGGGTCTTGATGCTTGCTTCGCTGACGAACAGGAGTCTGGCCGCCTCCCGGTTGGAGGCGCCGTCGGCGACCAATTGGAGTACCTCCAGTTCTCGTTTGCTCAGCGCCAACCCGGTCGGTTTGCGGACCCGGCCCATGAGTTGACTTGCGGCCGAGGGCGCGAGGACGGATTCGCCGCGATGGGCGGCGCGGACGGCGCGGATCAGATCCTCGGGTGGTGTGTCCTTGAGCAGGTAACCGGTGGCGCCCGCCTCGACCGCCGGCAGCACGTCGGTTTCGCTGTCGAAGGTGGTGAGCACCAGCACGTGTATGGACGGTGCGGTCTGGGCGAGGGCGGCGATGGCCTGCACGCCGTTCATCTCGGGCATCCGCAGATCCATCAGCACCACGTCGACGTCCAGCCGCACCGCTTCGGCCACCGCCTCCCGACCGTTGGCGGCCTCGCCGGCGACCTCGACGTCGGGCAGGTCCGCGAAGGCTCCCCGGAGCCCGTTACGAACGATCGGATGGTCGTCGGCGATCAAGATGCGGATCATGGTGCCGCCATCGGGATCGCCGGCACCCGTACGCTGATCGCCGAGCCCTCGCCAGGGGCGCTCTCGATCTCCACCACACCTCCCACGCTCCGGACCCGCTGCATCATGCTCCTGAGGCCGAACCCCTGAGCCGAGCCACCGATCATGCCCCGCCCGTCGTCACGGACGTCGAGTAGGACCACGTCGGTCAGGTAGGAGAGGGTCAGTCCCACCCGGGATGCGCGGGCGTGTCGGACCACGTTGTGCAGCGCTTCCTGCGCGACCCGGAACAGGGTGACATCGATGGCCGGGCTCAGCGCGACCTGTTCGCCGGTGATCTCGAACCGTACCGTGATGCCGGTGTCGTCTTCCCATCGCCGGGCCAGGTCGCCGAGGGCGTCTGGCAGGTGGGCCGCCTCCAGTTGGCGCGGCCGTAACGCCTGAACCGACCGGCGGGCCTCGTCCAGGCCGTCCCGGGCCAGGGCCAACGCCCGGTCGACGTGCTCACGCGCCTGTGGCGGCGAGTGCCAGACACGCTGGGCTGCCTGCATCTGGGTGATGATGCCGGTCAGGCCCTGCGCCAGCGAGTCGTGGATCTCGCCGGCCATCCGATGCCGCTCGTCCAGCACGCCGGCTTCGCGGGCCTGGGCCAGCAACTGGGCGTGCAGCCCGGCGTTCTCCTCCAGCGCCGCCTCCAGCCGGGCGACCATCTGCTGGCGTCGTTCGTGCTGCTCGGCGCTTTTCTCGGCCAGCACGATGCCGGCGCTGATCGCCGCGGTCTGCACCACGATCACTCCCAGATAGGTGCCGAGTGACTGCACCGTCGCGGCTGGCGCGTCGGACGCCATGGTGTTGATGGCGACCGAGGTGCCGAACACACCGGCCACCCCCAACGGCCACGGTCGTAGCTGGTACGCGTGCAGGAACCCGGTGATGGCGAAGAGCAGGAAGACCGCGTCGCGCGCCATCAGTGCGACGCAGAGCGCGAGCAGTCCGGCGAAGTAGACCAGCATCGGCCGGGTCTGCTTGCGGCGTTCGCGCGGCACTCGGGTGTGTCCCAGATACACCCACCCGGCCGCCGTCCCCACCAGTCCTAGGGTGATCGCGCGGTCGTGCCAGGTCTGGCTGGGCTGGGCCATGGCGATCGCTGTCGAGCAGGGGAGTAGCAGCCAGGGCACCAGGACGAGCAGCTTCTCGTACCAGCGGTCCCACTCGGGACCGGCGTCACCGCTCATCGAAGCTCGCACCTTCGGCTCATTCCCAGCGGAACAGCTTCGCTGCCGCAGCACCGGCCACGACCGCGAACAGCGCCATTATCCCGAGTTGCAGGAGCAGCGGCGACGCCGCCGTGCCGGCCCCCGCCACCGCATCACCCGACCAGCCGAGCAGGAGCGACTGCGCGCCGGGTGGGGTGTAGTCGCCCAGCCGCCTCAGGAAGTCCGGCAGCAGGAAGCGGGGCAGGAAGACCCCTCCAGCGAACATCGTCACCATGTAGACGACGGTCGCCAGACCGGTGGCGGCCCGGGAGGTGGGCGCGACCGCAGCGATCAGCATGCCGATCGCCAGTACCGCGCCGAAACCGAGCAGGAACGCGACCGCGAACCGGAACGGGTGCCGAGGCAGAGGCACGTCGAGCACCAGCCGGGCCGAGACGACCAGCAGGGTCGCCGCCGTGACCGCAGCGGCGAGGGCGACGATGAGCTGCGCCGCCAGCACCGTGCCGGGGTGGACCGGCGTGGTGGACATCCGCCGCAGGATGCCCCGCTCCCGATAGGTGGCCACCACCGCCGGGATGTGCTGCAGCCCGACGATGCCGAGCCCGAGCACGAGTGCGCTCGGTGCCCAGAGTTCTACGAAACGCACCCCGCCGAACTCCTCCGACGGCGCCCGCAGCGCGGGGACGAGGCCGAGCCCGAGCAGGATCGCGGTCGGGAACAGCACCCCGAAGACGACCGCCATCGGCTCCCGCAGGAACAGCTTCGCCTCGGCAACAGTGAGTTTGTACAGGGCGGACACTATGAAAGCTTCTTTCGAGTGAGGGTGACGAAGGCGTCGTCCAGGCTGGCCTGCTCGACCCGGAGTTCCTGGGCGATGATGTGCTGCTGGATCAGGACCGAGGTGACAGCCTGTAGCAGGTTCCCGGTGCCGGTCACCACCACCTGCTGCCCGTGGCGCTGCACGCCGGTCACCTCCGGCAGGTCGGTCAGCAGCCGCTCCACCAGCGGGGTCGACGGCCGGAACCGCACCCGCTGCTCGGCGGCAGCGCGCGCGACCAGGCCGGCAGGCGTGTCGAGGGCGACCACGCGCCCGGAGTCGATCAGCGCGAGACGGTCACAGAGCCGCTCCGCCTCATCCATGAAGTGCGTGACGAGAACGATCGTCACGCCGGAGTCGCGTACCTCTTCGACCAGATCCCAGGTGTCGCGCCGGGCTTGTGGGTCGAGCCCGGTGGTGAGCTCGTCCAGCACCGCGACGGCGGGACTACCCACCAGGGCCAGCGCGATCGACAGCCGCTGCTGCTGCCCACCGGAGAGCCTCCGGTACTGGGTATGGCGTTTCTCGGCGAGCCCCAGCATCTCCAGCAGCCGCGCCCCATCCGCCGGCGCGCGGTAGAACGATCGGTACAGATTCATAGCCTCGGCCACCGTCTGCTTGTCCGGCAGTTGGTGCCCCTGCAACTGGACCCCGACTCGTTCCCGCAACTCAGCCCGGTCCCGCCGTGGATCGAGGCCGAGCACCGTGATCTCGCCACGATCGGGGGTACGCATGCCGCTGACACACTCGACCGTGGTCGTCTTGCCGGCGCCGTTCGGACCGAGAATCCCGAAGATCTCGCCCGCCTCGACCACGAACGACACATCGTCGACAGCGACCGTGTTCCCGTACCGCTTGTGGAGGTTCGTCACCTCGATGATCCCCATAGCGGCAGCCTCACCGTCGGCGCTGGATGCCGGATCACCCAGCCGGCACCGGGGTCGGTCGACCCTCGGATCAACCAATCGGTTGACGCCGAGCGGGCGCGCGTCGGGACCGGGCGACTTCTGTGAGCATCCGGGCAGGTCGTAGGGTCACCATTCGCCTACCCGAGTCCAGGGCGTGTGGCAGGTCGGCGAGCAGTTTCCGGGAGACCCGTCCGGTCAATACAAAGCCCGCTGTGTCCATTTATTTGATGCGGAAAACGCTGTGCAGGATATCGTGTCTCTACGTTCGTAGGACCATCCTGTTCGAAAGGAATGTGCCGTACCGTGGCGAAGCAGATCATTCAGAAGTTGATCGATGACCTGGACGGCGGAGACGCCGAGGAGACCGTCAAGTTCGCTCTCGACGGCGTGCAGTACGAGATCGACCTGTCGAGCGGCAACGCCGACAAGCTGCGCGAACTGCTCTCCCCCTACGTCACCCGCGGCACGAGGGTCGGCCGAGGTGGAGTGGTAGTCGTTGGCCGCGCCGCTCGCGGCCACGGCACCGTCGGCACCGATCGTGAGCAGAGCAAGGCAATCCGGGCATGGGCCAGGAAGGCCGGCAAGGACATCTCCGACCGAGGACGAATCCCGCAGGAAATCGTGGACGAATACCACGCGAAGGCCGGCAGGTGAACCACCCGAACCACCCCTGCCCGCGCCCCGACCGCCCCGCGGTCGGGGCCATGTGACGGCGGTGCTGAGCTGGGCCGCCACACGCACATGATGCCGTACGCGATTCACCGACACGTTCGGTCGCCGAGCTTCCCGTCGGTGCCGGCACGCCCACTCGCGATCGGTGGCGGCCGAATCCAGTCGAGGTCGTCGAGTTGTGTCCACAAGGTTCACGATCCTGTGGATTCGGAGACTCCCAGCGTGATCGGCAGCCACCACGCTCGTTTCGTGAGTGCGCGCGGCTGGTGAGTGTCTGACAGAGGTTGAGCGTTCTCGCTGGAACTCTGGCCCCGTATGGCGTTCTCAAGGTGCTCTCGAATGCCCGGTGGCCGTGGGATCGAGTGGATGCCCCCGAAGCCGACGGAACGCCGAGGCCGGACGGAATGGCTGGCGACGTATGATCGCGGTGAGGGCGAAGGGCCAGGCCGAGATGCCGGCACCGGTGTGAGAGGGGTGTCAGGATGTTCGGTTGGAAGAAGAAGCTCAACGATCTGGTGGCGCAGCTCAGGCCCGACCTGAGTCGGGAATCGCTCGGTGTCGGGCCCGACTTCCCGGGCATCGCACCGAACCCGCTCCTGAGCAGAGATGCACGGAAGCGCAATGCGGAACTGCGTACGGGGGCGCTTGCGCTCGGCGTTCTCGTCGATTGGCGGGAGGTCAGCAGCGACGGCAGCCCCCGCGTGGTCCTGATGCTCGACGTGGAGACCGCTGGCGGCGTCTCGTTCCGCGGGATCGCAGACGAAGACCTCACGATCACCGAGCTCACCCGACTCGCCCCAGGGCAGACGTTGCCCGTGCGTTACCGGCCGGCCGTCATGGACCACTACGTCGCCCTCGCCCGGGACGCGGACCCCGCCCGCGTGCAGCAGCTCGCTGATGAGATCGCGAGCCGCAAGCGGACCTGATCCGAAGCCACTGGCCGGGTGCGGCTGGGTCGTGTATCGGAAGTGCTGGTCGTAGGCGAGACGCTGCCCAAAATGGCGTGCGATCTCCGTCCGGTCATGCTGGGATCAGTCGGTATGAATAACCAGTCTCTTGGCGAAGCCGACCTGACGGACAGGATGGAACGG
>NZ_JBITKM010000032.1:0-23580 GCF_044461025.1 Micromonospora sp. NPDC049900 | reverse complement strand
GCGCTGCTGCCCACGACGAACAACCACGATCGTGCAGGCCATCCTCGCGCTGCACCACATCGAAGCCAACCCCCACGCAGGATGAAAATGGCTCACTGCAGCCGGGGATGTTGACCTTGGCATTGCGGGGCGTCGGGCGGGTGCGAAGACGAAGGCAGCCACCGTCGATCATGGACGGTTGTGTGGACTGACCATGACGCAGCGGTGGCTGCCGGATACAGGGTAGACGCCCAGCGATGGCGGGTGTTGTTCGAGGATCTGATACTCACGATCGGGCCACGGTTCCGCAGGCCAGAGCCCCGCCGACGGGTGCGTGACTTCGTCCGGGGCCTGCTGGCGCCGCTCCGCGTAAGAACTGCTGGACGATCGCCGAGCACGCCGGGGACACCAGCCCGGACGGGATGCAGGACCTGCTGACCCGGGTGAAGTGGGACGATGCCGCAGTCCGTGCCGACGTCCGCGCGTTCGTCGGCGAGCAACTCGGCGACACCGACGCGGTGCTGGTCATCGACGAGACCGGCGATCTGAAGAAGGGTCGGCACACCGTCGCAGTGCAGCGGCAGTACTCCGGCACGGCCGGGAAAGTTGAGAACTGCCAGCTCGCGGTGCATCTCGTCTACGCCACCGAACATGTCCACGCAATGCTCGACGTGGCTCTCTACCTGCCGAAATCGTGGTGCGACGACCCCGAGCGCCGCGCCGAGGCCGGCGTGCCCGAACAGGTCCGGTTCGCGACCAAGCCGCAACTGGCGTCCCGGATGATCGAGGCCACGGTCACCGCCGGGCTGCCCTGCCGATGGGTGGCCGGCGACGAGGCTTACGGCGGTGACCCGCGCCTGTCCACCCGGCTCCGCGCGCTGGGCCTGGGCTACGTGCTGGCCGTGGCCTGCTCGCATCAGGTGACCACCGGGCTCGGCGTCCTGCGGGCTGATCTGCTGGCCGCAGGCCTTCCCCGGTCGGCGTGGCAGCGTCTGTCCGCCGGCCGCGGCGCGAAAGGTCACCGCTACTACGACTGGTCCTTCACCGCGCTGCCGCACGCCGCCGACAGTCACGGCGGGCACCACTGGCTGCTGATCCGCCGCAACCGCACCACCGGCGACCTGGCCTTCTATCGCTGCTGGTCACCTCAGCCCGTCCCGCTGCGCACCCTGGTCACGGTGGCCGGACGGCGCTGGAAGATCGAGGAGTCGTTCCAGGCCGCGAAGACCGGCCTCGGCCTGGACCAGCACCAAAACCGCCGCTGGACGCCCTGGCACCGCTGGACCACCCTCGCGATCCTCGCCCACGCCTTCCTCGCCGCCGCCACCGCTCACCGCGACCGACCCGACCCGGCCGGACTGATCCCGCTGACCGTCAACGAGCTCCGCCACTTGTTCAACGTCCTGATCATCGAACCCACCCGCCGCCACACCGACGCCCTGCTCTGGTCGATCCGCCGACGCCGACACCAAGAACGGGCCAAGAACAGCCATTACGCCCGACAAGCCCTCACCGAACCGTGATCACGATCCCCGGCTGGAGTACTAGCCTCAGCCCTTCGTTAAGGGTTGTCCAAGGAATGGGCCGAGAACGAAGAAGTGCCTTCTGATCAGGGAAAATAGGGCTTGTCGAAGGTCCCATCGTCCCGCCACGGAAGGCACTTGCAGGGTGAAGGCTACCGCAACACGTCCGAAGATCATCGTGACCGGAGACGGGCGGGGCGTGGTCGGTCATGCCGGTGCCCGGCTGCTCGCTGATCTCGCTGATACCACCGGGTTGACCAGCGCGTTCAGTGAGGCCATGGCGGGTCTACGGCAGCGCCGCAACGGCCATGATCCGGGCCGGATCGCTGTCGATCTGGCGGTGATGATCGCCGACGGTGGTGAGGCCATCGCCGACTTGGCCGTGCTGCGTGACCAAGCGGCTCTGTTCGGGCCGGTCGCCTCCGCCCCCACGGCCTGGCGACTGTTGTCACGACTCGACGAGACGCTGTTGGCGCAACTGCGTGCGGCGCGGGCCCGAGCTCGGGAGGTCGCCTGGGCTCAGCACGCCGAGGTCCGCGGTCACCTGCCGCAACCGGCGGTCGCCGGCCGGCTGGTCGACGGCCTGGTCCTGGACATCGACGCGACCATCGTGATCTGCCACTCCGAGAAGGAGGCGGCGACCCGCACCTGGAAGAAGACCTTCGGCTACCACCCGTTGCTGTGTTTCCTGGACAACACCGGCGAAGCTCTCGCCGGGCTGCTGCGCGAGGGCAGGGCCGGTTCCAACACCACCGCCGACCACATCACCGTCCTCGACCACGCCCTCGCCCAGATCCCCGACGCCTACCGGCACGGCACGCCGATCCTGCTCCGCGCCGACGCCGCCGGGTCCAGTCACGAGTTCCTCGCCCACATCCGCAGCCTGCGGGACCAGCACCTCGATATCCGGTTCTCGGTCGGCGCCGCGATCACCGAACCCGTACGCGAGGCGATCCGGGCCGCAACTGGCTGGGCCCCCGCCGTCGACACCGACGGTGACCTACGCGAACACGCCGAAGTTTGCGAGATCACCGGCCTGTTCGACGCCGGCGGCTGGCCTGAGGGCACCCGCTTCCTGGTCCGCCGGGAACGCCCGCACCCCGGTGCCCAACTGTCGCTGTTCGACACCGTCGAGGGCTGGCGGCACCAAATCGTCGCCACCGACACCCCGCCCGGCACCGGCAGCATCCAGTTCCTGGAAGCCCGCCACCGGGCTCACGCCCGGATCGAAGACCGCATCCGCACCGGGAAAGACACCGGCTTCGGCCGGTTCCCGTCCCGGCTGTTCGCGATCAACCAGGCCTGGCTCCAACTCGCGCTGACCGGCATCGACCTGGTCGCCTGGACGCAGAATCTGCTGCTCGACGGTGACCTCGCCACCGCTGAGCCCAAGAAAGTGCGCTACCGGCTGCTACACGTCGCAGCCCGGATCACCCGCACCGCCCGCCGAACCCGTCTCGCTATCGCCAACGGCTGGCCCTGGACCGACGCGTTGACCAGCGCATTCACCGCTCTCGCCGCGTTACCCCGGCCCACCGGCTGATCCCGCAGCCAAACACCACTACCAGCCGACACGGAGGCACCCGGCCCCACGCCGGGTCCTCAGCATGCCGCCAAAGCACCAGCAACCACGCAAATCAGGCTCATTGAGAACCAGCTATGCAGCCACACTCAAATGAAAGACCGAGGCTAGTCGAGCTCCTCAGTCATCTTGATGACTGGGCGTTGGATCAACCCGATCTCGCCCGCGCCATCACCCTCCGCGCCCGCGAAACCAGCGTCCATGAACGAACACGCCCCCGAATCAAAGACGCGATGCGACTCAGCCACTGGAGCACCTCCGACGGCGTCAGCCCGGAACTCAGTGCGGCCCTCGCCCGCACCCAGACCGTGGCCGAACACACCACTGATCCCGATCTGAAAGCCGACTACGAAGAAGCCCACTCGTACCTGCAAGCTCTGATCGACAACGAGCGTCAAGCGAACGACGAGGAAGACGACAACGACTGGTAGCTCGGCCCTGGCCCACGGTGCCAAAGCCACCTGGCCCGGCTGCTTGCCACACGCCGCCCACGATAGCGGCGGGTTTGCTGGTCAGCCCTTCGGCGATCTTGCGTCAGAACAAGTACTCGACTTCAAGCCGTGGCTCCGGCCCCGGCGACTTCGTCGCTGTCCGGCCGGTCAACGCCTCTATGTGACAGTCGGCCCGCCCACCGACAATAGTGTTTCCTGCCGGGGTCCGCCTCGGCGGCCGTACTATCGATCCCCGGACCGACCCTGCCGATCGTGGTGGCGAGCACTGGGGCGTCGCCGTGCAGCCCACCGCCGGGTGTCGCGGCCCTGAACGCCTCCGGCCGATTCGCTCCGCTGGCGCCGGCAATCGACCCCAATGTTGCTGCCCGGGGCACTCCAGCACTTGTTCCCTGTGATCAGTGCGTGGCCGCCCGCCCAGCAAGGAAACAAGATCACGACTGTTCCCTTCCCCGGGGGTGCGCCAGTCCGGATCCGGTGAACAGGCGGTCCTCGTTGCTCGTTGTTCCCTGCGAATGGTGAGGCTTGACCGTCTGCCGCGTCGAGATCGACGGTTGGCAACGGTCGCCGTCGGAGCGACCAGCCGTCCGACGGCGCCCGGCTGCACGAGGATCAGTGGGGTTTACCTGAGGCGGCTGGCTGGCCGCAAGTGCCTGATAGGCGCGAGCGCCGGCCGGTAGAGGCCGCTGTCACAGCAAGGCTGTTGCTTTCGTCGTCGCGCCCGCGCGACTGCCCAATGTCACGAGACGCGAAGCTGGGCGGTAACGCTTTCGGCGAGCTTACGATGGGCACCGGTGAGACCGCGAGTTTGGGTCAGCCCAGCATATGGATCCTCGCTATTGGGCTTGACCAGATTGCCTCGACGTACCCACACATCGTTGGGCCTGATCAGGTAGTTCGTGGTCAGAATAGTTGCGCTATGTGCCAGCAAGTACTCCAAAATCCTATGCAGCTTCGCGCTGTTTCGCGAGTACCGACTGAGCGCCGACGTGCACAAGACGATACCGCCATCGGATGCCTGCTGTAGCAAATCAAGAATCCACCGATCAAATCGCGGATCGATTGCGCTAAACACAGTGGTGGTGGTCGTGCCCTCCCGAGTAAAATCTGACCCTGTCGCTACCTCGTCCTCGGAGGGAATCTGTGGCATCGGAGCCGCCGGAAGTTTCAGGGCCTGTCGGCCGCCATCCATGAAGACGTCCGTCAAGGCGTTCAGGCAGGCCCATGCTCGAGGATACTGCGCGGCCAGTCCGTCAAAAGGATTCTGGCCGGCGTAGTCGATCGGTTCGCGTTGCCGTGACGCGAGGAAGTGTGACAGCGGTCCAGTGGCGTACTCGGTCACGGCGATGATGCCCGATGTCAGCGGCCCGGCGTGGTGCGCCTGCTCAAGGAGACTGTTGCGTACCACCACGGTGACCTTCGCTCTGAGATGAAGTGGTGCGCCGAGCGGCTCATGATCGAACACCTCCTCGACAAATGGTGCAATCAGAACATCCTGTTCCCGTGTCGACAACGTCGCGAACGCCTCCGCCCGCGACAGGACGTCCTCCCCGATTTGGTGTGCGAGGTCCACATCCACCTCGCACGCATCCGTCAGTAGGGCGGGTAGTCGCTCCTTGCAGTACTTGATCATGTGGTTTGGATCGGGGGCGCTCATGCTCTCCAGCCATATGTCGTCGGGCAATCGAACGTCAAGTATGCGTTACGACCGTCGACCCCAGCCGCAACCGATGAGGGCTTCCCGAGTTGTGGAGTCTCCGTTCTTCAAGGACTTGGTGGAGCCCGTCGTGGTGGGTTTCTGTAACGGACGGGGGCATCGGTCGGACGCTTCCATACCCGAGAGGACTGAGGATGCCCGGCGAGCTGTTGGCGGCGTCACCGGTGGTGGGTAAGTTCCAGGTCGTGGACTCGCCAGCGCGGAGGCAGCACTCGCTGTCGGCGCGTCACGGGCACTGACAGCTGCTGGTTCCGAGCGCTACACCGCCACGCTGTCGGAGAGTTGCGTTGGCGGTCTGCTGCGCCTACCGTTCAACGCATGCATACCTGTTTCCAGCAGGTATGCGGGATTTTCGGACACGTTAACCCCACGGATGGTCTTTACGACCGCTGAGGGTGGCTCGGTGGGGATTTCTGCCGGTTGGCGCTGGTGCGGGATCGCGGGTGAGCGGTGTATCGCCACCCGGGTAGGGATCGCGGCGATGATCAGCGTTCCGCCGATGGCGCAGGTGACGTGAACATCGTGTTCGAGTAGCGCGGCTACGACGGCGTTGGGGTCGCCGGCCGGGATGCCGAGTCGCTGGGCAAGTTGTTTGATCGCTTTGGCTTCGTGGATGTAGACGTTGCGCGGCCGGGCCATCCCATCTGCCGTTGCAGTGCGACGGCCGTGGCGGCATCGGTAGGCGGCGTGCTTGTTGACCCAGTGGGCGTCGAGGATCCGTCCGCATTCCTGGCAGCGAATCAGTCCGGAGAGCAGGTAGCGTCCGCTTTCGTTATCGGCCGGTGTAGGCCGGGCGTTGGCCTGCAGGGGCTTTGCGTAGTCGTCTGAGAGTGCTTCTGGCCTGGGTATATGCGGTGTGATCGGACTGATTGGAGGGTGACAAAGGGCGGATGCGGCCCGTCGGTGATCATGGAGTTGCTGAGACAACATGACACCGACAAGGACCACACCCGCGCATGTCATCATCGCTGATCGACGTGATCCGTCAGCATGCCCCTGCCCCGTCCGACGCGACGCCCGCCGGTCGGGAGGCGTATGGCCTGTTGGAGGCCCTGGCGCGGGTTCCCGATCCGCGTGACCCGCGAGGGGTTCGGTACCCCCTGGCGAGCGTGCTCGCGGTCGCGGTGTGCGCGGTGATGGCCGGGGCGTCCACGTTCGCCGCGATCAGCGACTGGGTCGATGATCTCGATGCGTCGGCGTGGGGTCGGCTCGGGTTCGCCGGTCGGGTACCGGTGCTGAGCACGGTGTGGCGGCTGCTGGTCCGCGTTGACGCCGAGGCCTTGACGGCGGTCCTGGCCGACTGGCTGTGCTCCCGGCTGTCGGCGCCGCCACCGATCAGGCGGGTCATCGCTGTTGACGGCAAGGTGGTGCGGGGCGCGGTCCTGCCCGAGGGCCGGGTCCATCTGCTGTCGGCCTACGACACGTCGACCGGTGTGGTCCTGGCGCAGGTCCAGGTCGCGGCGAAGTCGAACGAGATTCCCGCGTTCGCACCGCTGCTGGAGCAGGTCAAGACTCGGCTGGGCAGCCTGGCGGGTGTGGTGATCGTCGCGGACGCGCTGCACACCCAGGTAGCCCACGCCCGAGCCGTCGCCGCCGCCGGCGGGCACCTGTACGTGTCGGTCAAGGCCAACCAGCCGACGTTGTTCACCCAGCTCAAGCAGCTGCCGTGGGCGCAGGTGCCGATCGGGGACCAACACCGCGACACCGGACACGGCCGTCGGGAGACCCGTACCGTCAAGGCGTTGACCCTCCAGACTCCCGGTGGCATCGGCTTCCCTCACGCCCAACAGGCCGTCCGGATCACCCGCACCCGCACGATCGCCGGCAGGCGCACCCGAGAGACGGTCTATCTGGTGGCGTCTCTGCCCACCACCCACGCCCGACCTGCTGACCTGCAGCAATGGGCCCGCCTGGAATGGCACATCGAGAACCGCCTGCACTGGATCCGTGACGTGACCTTCCACGAAGACGCCCACCAGGCCCGCACCGGCAACGGACCCGCCATCGCAGCTGTCCTACGTAACACCGCCATCGGATTCCACTGCGGCAACGGCGACACCAACATCGCCCGAGCAACCCGCCGCGCCAACCGCCGCCCACACGACCTCATCACCACCGTGACCAGCAGCTACCCCACTACGCAATGACCCTGCGTTGGCCTGTTGGGCGGCGACGAAGTCGTGTTCGCTGACCAGCGGCGGATGCGCGAGGTCCCGGGAGATGACCCACTGTTGCATCAGGTTCCAACGACGTACCTCCGATTGACCGAGCAGATCATCGGCGGCGTCGAGCGGGCCGCGGTCAGTGTGCTGCCGGTTCCAGACCTGCCGGCCGGTGTAGCGAGGGTTGGCCAGGATCGACGCCACCGTGCGCAGTGTCCATCCCGCGCCGCTGCGGTGCGGGTTGCGGCCGGGATCAACGCTGGACGGGCAGGGGACGTGCCGGTCGTTGAGGTCGCGGGTGATCCCGGCGACGCTGCGCCCGGTGAGGCGTTGGGTGAACATCCACTGCACGTGTGGCGCCGTGGATGGGTCGGGCTCCAGTCGGTGGGCCACGCGTCCCCACTTGGCGTGGGCCGGGTTCGGGTGCGGTCCTGCCGCCACGAGGCGGTACCCGTACGGCGGCCGGCCGCCGAGATGACGGCCTTGCTCGATCACCTGGGCACACATGGCCGCCTTCGCCCGAAACCTCGAGCGCTGGACCTCCCGCCTGGAGTGCACGCGGAGCAGGGCCAGTAGTGACAGGTGAAGCTCGTTGCCGGCGTCTACCGGGCCGTTGAGTTCGGGCAGCCACAGCTGTACGCCGTACAGCTTGAACAGCGGCGCGAGGTCGCGGAACTGGTTGCCGTAGAAGGCCCGCTCGAACTCTCCCACGACCACCGCGTCGAACCCTCGGTCGGGGTCGGCTAGGGCTGCCAGCAACCGCGCGGCTTGCGGGCGCCTTGGCCAGGGCACCTGCCGGGAAAAACCGACGTCGAAGAAGTCGGCTATGATCACGCCCCGCCCGTCGATCACCTCCTCGGCGAAGTCGCGCTGCCACCGCGCCGACGAGAGCCGATCCTGGAATTCCCGGGTCGACATCCGCCCGTAGAACGCGAACCGTATGCCCACGGGCTCTGGTGCCTGCGGGCGCGGTGTCCGCAGGCGGCCTTGCCGGTCCGCCTGCCGGAGCCACCAGCCGAGCAGGTCAGGGTCGTCCAACTCCGGCGCGTACTGCATCAGGACCCTCCCCATGTCGAGGCTTCGCTAACAGTCACAGCCGTCGATATGGATAAACAACGATGCGGCCCAACGCAGGACTCGACCAATTCCACGATTGTCGGCCTGACCTCCTGCGCTCGGAGGGGGTGCCGTTCATCGAGGGTGATGAAGCAAGGACGCGCGAGGCACCTCCGGCGCGGCACCAGCCGCTACTACGCCGTCAGGGCTCCGCATAGCCCCGTTTCAGGATGTCGACGCGCTCATTGCTGGTGAGGCCGTCGGCCCGCTGGTACCGGCATCAAGGCCGACTGCTTCCCCGAGTCCCGCACCACGGTCTCGGTCAGGTCGACATCCTTCGTGACCTGACCAACCGTCCGGCCCCGCGCCTGTACACCTCGACGATCTTGGCCTTGAAACTTCGGCATGCACGCCTACGAGGCCGGCGCGGCTTCTTACCCATGCCTACCATGATGAACATTCTCCCGAGGAGCACACAGCCCCTCTGAGCTGGGATATCCGTCAAACCGGGTCAGGCCCACCGCCTTTGCCTGGACGAACGCCAATGTGGCTGGCCGTTGGTGGGATGCGGTCAGGTCAGGCTGTTGAGGAGCTGTCCGGCCACGGCGTTGCCTCGACCGTGGAGGCGGGCGAGGATTTGCCGGCCGTTGTCCGGGGTGGGGCCGGAGCCGCGCAGCGGGTTCGGAGTGCGAGTGGAGATGGTGACCAGGAACTCGGTGACTGCGGTATCCAACCGCTTACTGGTGGGGTCGGACGAACGTTCGTGGTCGGCGAGCCAGCCGACAGCGTCGTGGACGAACGCTGCCGCGGCCGGCTCTTGAAAGAAGCGGACGGCCGCGTAGGCGAAGTCGTCGTGGCCCATGTGCTCGCCGAACCACGTCGACCACGCCGGCACGGCTGCGCGGATGGCGGCTGTCTGCTGCTCGCTGACCGGCGAGTGCCCCCACTTGCTGAGGCCGGCGACGGCGAGCGCCAGGACGCCGGTGCCGGAGTGGCCCTGCCAGGTGCTGGCGGTGGTGGCGAAGTCCAGCATGTCTGCGACCAGGGCGGGGAACGCTGCTGGCAACGGGTTCTTCGTGCATGCGGTTTTCCAGACCTGGCTGAGGTAGCTGTCCACCCACGACGGCGCGGTGGCGCCGAGGGTGAGGATCGGCTCCCAGATCGTACGGGCCGGTGCGGCGTCGGCGCTGATCGTGACGTCGGCGAGAAGCCCAAGAGCGCGACGTTCCTCGTCGTAGGGGTAGCGGGAGGAACGATTGGCGGCCTTGGTCGGGGTCAGCCCGGAGGTGAGGAACGTCGCGAGGTCGGCGGCGAACTCGACCGCCCGGGCTCGCGTGAGCGTATCCGCCGCAGCAGCAAGGGCCGTGAAGTGCGGGCGGGAGGCGACGAGGTAGCCGAGGTCGAGGGTGCGCAGTATGCGGGAGCGGTCGTCGTGGGCGTCGGGGAATCTGGTCGCGAGGGTGGTGGCGATCCAGTCCGCCAGCCGGGGCACCTCGGCGGGCAGGCTGCCGTCGGCGAAGGCGTCGAATGCGGCCTCGGCGGCCGCCTCGAGCTCCGGGAGGCCGTCGATCGGGCCGTGACCGGGCTCGTCGTCCTCTTGGTCCACGTCGGGTCCATCGGCTTCCTCCGGGTCGGTGTCGAAGTCGAGGTCTTCTTCCAAGTAGGGGTCGATTTCGTTGTGCCACA
Source organism: Micromonospora sp. NPDC049900 (assembly GCF_044461025.1). NCBI lineage: Bacteria > Bacillati > Actinomycetota > Actinomycetes > Micromonosporales > Micromonosporaceae > Micromonospora > Micromonospora sp. NPDC049900. Next base: position 13,426 of record NZ_JBITKM010000032.1, on the reverse strand, counting down.
TCGACAGCCGCGCGCAGTGCAGCGTCAGGTGTTCGAGCCGGCGCAGGTCGTGGGCGAGGTGGTGGTGTGTGGCGGCGAGTCGCATCACGGTGGTGACCGTGATGTGACGGGCGACGAGCAGCCGCGCGACGGCCGCGCGCACGGCGAGGTCGTCGGGGGTCTCGGCCCACAGGGCGGTGAGCGCTTCGGCGCAGAAGACGTCCCATCTATCGTCGGAGGGGCTGTCTGGGTCTGCGTGGGACACCGTGGCGGTCGGGTCGGTGAGGGGGCGCAGCAGCACGGCCCGGCACCACTCATCGCGGTCGGGGTGGTTCCGCAGCCAGTCGCGGGCGCACAGCACCAGCCACGCCGCGTATCCGCACCGCAGGTCCTCCACACCGCTGATCGAGCTCGGCGACTCAGCGTTCGGGACGAGGGCATCGAGTTGGGGCTGGACGGTGGCCCACTGCTCCTCGAGCTCGGTGTCGCTGGGGCGGACATGGTCGGTGATGTTGCGGCGCATGGTGTGGGCGAACACCATCCAGGCGTAATCTTGGTCGAGGTGGTCCGGCATCTCGCGGGCTTCTTCCTCAAGGGCCGCCGGCGGGGTGTACACGGGGTAGGTTCTTCCGTCCGTGGCGCGGACGGCGTGGTAGTTCGCGATGTCGGTCACGGCGAGCATCACCCGCCACCGGTGTGCGTCTGTCGCGGCCCAGTGCTCACGGGCGGTAGTGAGCTGCTCGGTGAGCCGGCCGGTGACGAATGCGCCCAGGTACACCAGGTCCAAGAGCGGGGTCTTGCGGTGGTCCATGGTGTGCCAGTCGCGGGCTCGCATCGCTCGGGTGGGATCCATGACGAGCGGGAGCAGCCTGAAGGAGCGCATCTGCACGCTCATCTGGTCGTGGTCGAGCAGGTCGGCGCTGGTGACCAGGGGCGCAAGCGGGCCTTCCAGCAGTGCAGGAGTGTGACGGGCGATGTCGGCGAGCAGCCCCCACGTCGCGACCGATCGGCTGCCGGTGAGCTGGACGAGGAGCGCGGTGATGTCGCGGCCGCCGTCGAGGGCCTGGTAGAGGTGGGCCTCCAGGGCCATCATCGCCGCCGCCAGGATGTCCGGCACCTGGTGGCCACCGTGGCTCCAGGCCAGGACGGTGGCGTCACCGACCAGCGCGACGGGCGCGCCGTCGATGAGCAGCTCGAACGCCGGTCGCTCCTGCGTGGGTTCCTGGCCGCCTGACACCGGGGCGTGGCGGGTGCGTCTCCAATGGGTGGTCGCTTGCTCGACGAGGGCGAGCACCACGTCGACGCCCTGCGGTTCGGCGTTGATGAGCATCGCGCGGAACGGCCCGCACTCGGGGATCGGATCGAAGGAGCGCGGGGCGCTGGGGATGCCGAGGCCGTCACGCAGCCGGTGGTGGAAGTGATGGCGGTGATGGCGGTCGGAGTCGACGGCTGCCCGCAGCACCAGGTCCCGGGCCATCTGCGCGGACGCCGGCAGCAACGGCATCACGGTGTCGACGTCCAGCAAGGCTTCGCGGAGTCCCGTCTGGCCGCGACGCTGGCGGCTCCTGACCTGGCCGCTGTGCGAGAGCTGGCTGTCAACAGGGGGCAGCAGCGTGTCGAGGAAGGTGGCGACAGCGTCGGGTTCGACCGCGCCGGCGGCGATGACGCACCGCCACAGCACCGACTCGACCGTGTCGTCGAAACAGCCTCCACCGTCGATGTGCGAGACGATGTGCCGCCCGACCGCCAGGCCGATCACAGCAGCCTGATCGCGGGCCGGCCACGTGTCGGGGGCACGCCGCAGCCACAGGTCGGCGATCGCGGCGACCTCCGGGGCGGCCGAGGCGACCGCGGTCTCATGCTCCGCCGCCAGGACGCGCAGGACCGGAAGCCACAGCGGCCACACCGGCAGCCGCGACTGCGCGGCGGCGTACACCGCCACGTCCGGCATGTCGGCGAGCACAGTGATCCAACTGGAGTCCGGCACGGTCGCGGAGAACCTGAACCTGCGCAGCAGCCGTGCCAGCAGAGCGCTGTCGGCAGCGAGGCGCGACCACAGCTCGCCCAGAAGCCGGTCGGCGTCGTGGGCGTAGAACACCGCGTCGAGGTACAAGTCCGCCACGAGCGGCTGGTCGGCGGCGTCCAGCGCAGACCGGTCGGCCTCCCACCGGTCGACACCGTGCTCGCGGAGCACGCCGGCGGCATACAGGCGGATCGCTCGGTGCCACGACGGCAGCGCCGACTTCTCCGCGATCACGCCGATGACGTCGTCACGGGAGCGCAGGTAATGCAACAGCGTCCAGTCGTCGAACAGGTCGTGGGCGAAGGAGACCCGGCCATCGACCTCGGAGAGGATCCCGTCGACGCGCAGATGGTCGACGAGCCCAACGGCGTCGACCGGGAGGTCGTCCAGGGGAGTGTGGGCCCGCAGACGGTCGGCCTGCTCGACGGCGATCCGCCGCAGCAACGTCTGACGGGTGGCGCCGTTCGGACCCGCGCCGGCCAGCCGCTGCCACCACAAGCCAGCGATCGACGGCTCGTCACGGATAGCGGCAACCGTAGCCCCGGGCATCCGCAGCACCAGGTCGAGGACCTTCGGGCGTCGCAGGACACCACGGAGCCCACCGGCGACGACCACCGCGGCCAGGTCCGGGTGCCCGCGCAACACCAGATTGACGTCGGCGTCAGACAGGTCCGCCATCACGAGTGGGGCGGCCTGCGGGCCGTTGGCCTGCACCAAGTGCTCCGACACTCGGGGGAACTCCGCTTGCTGCGAGGTGATCAACAACCGGATCCGGCCGCCGGTGGCGGCCGCGAGGCGTGCCAGTGCGGCCGTCGCGGCGAACGGCTCGTCGGTGTAGACCCGGTCAAGGCCGTCGACGACGACGCGGACCTCTCCGGGGGCAAGCATCAGGACCTCCTCCAGGCCCCCGGTCAGCCCGAGTCGCGCGCCGACGCCGACCTCGAGGTCCGCGGCCGACAGCCAAACCGCCCGGTGCGTGCCCGGGGCGGTGAGCCACCTCTTGGCCGCCACGGTCTTGCCGCACCCCGACGGCCCCGACAGCACGTTGACCGCCCCGGCGTCGGCGAGTACGGCGGTCACGTCGTCACGGACCAGGACCACGTCGTCGCCGAGCCGGTCCCGGACCCGGGCCGTCCTGTTGGTGGTGTGCACGGTGAGAAGGCTCCAGTCGGGAGCGACATCCGGGCGCAGCTGGAACGCGAACTGCCCGCCCAACCGGTCAGCCAGAAGCTGCCAGGTGACTGCCCCGCCTTTGGGCCGCAGGTCGGCGACAACCTCGAGCAGCGCCGTCCACAGGTCCACGACCCTCCCGGCCTGCTGCGGCACGAGCGCGGCGCGGCACCACCGGATCGCGTCCGCGATCGCCTGGGAAGTAGGGGTGAGGAAATCCAGACGCAGAGGCAGAAGCAATGCCAGCAGCCGGGCGGGAGAGGAGTCCACGTCGATCCCGTGCTGCTCGGCGAGCTCCATCGGGCACTTCGCCGACTCCCACAGCGAGCGCTTCGCCTCGTTGAACGCGCCAGGCACGCCGATCCGCGAGGCGATGCCAGCCTGGTCGGCGGCGGCCTCCCCGATCAGCTCCCCGAGCTCGACCCAGGTGCCCTGCGCCGCTGACCCTGACACCAGGCCGACCCGGTCTGCAGCGGGCCGGAACCTGTCGGCGAGGATGTCGCGCCAGGCGGCCTGCACGAACTCCGTGTGCAGCCTGGCCCCGGTCAGCATGTCGAAGGACTTCACCGACGCTGACCACTGCGGCCTGCGGGCCGCGTCACCGGTGACGACCACGTCGTCGAGAATGAACCCCGACGCACCGCCCTGGAACCGCACCTCCACCGGGACCGCCACCCCGACGCCCAGCGGCATCTCGCCAGCGGCCATCCCAGCGGCGAGCCACGCACCAACACGGTCTTCGAAAGTGAAGCCGCCACCGCCCGTGATGAACGCCGTCGCCACCGACCGTCCGTCCGACGCCTCGCTGCTCGACATCGCCTGAGGCTACCGGCCCACACCCCGCCCGGCCGCACTCCGCGAAAGCGGGGGAACCCAGGGGCGGGCCGCGCAGGGTGTACCGCCTTCGTCCAGCTACGATGCCTGCACACGTAGAGGGAGGCAGTTGGCCGTGGCGACCGGGACCAGTACGTCATGCCGCGACGGCCTCGTGTCCAGCATCGGGCGGTGACATGCAGCTCGGTGAGGGCACGGCGCTCCGTCGTGTCGCACCACAAGAAGGCAGTACGCCTCCACTCCTGGACGTCGTCTTCGTGCACGGTCTTGGTGGGGATGGGGATGGGACATGGCGCCCCAAGGGTGCCGAGTCGTGGCTCGGCTGGCTCGCAGAGGATCTTCCGTCCATTGCCGTCTGGTCACTCAGTTATCCCGCCGGAGCGACGAAGTGGACCGCCGAGGGCGAGGGCATGGCGATCCCAGAGCGGGCGAGCAACCTGATCCCGACGCTGCTGTACTACGGCATCGGATCCCGGCAGACGGTCTTCATCTGCCACAGCCTCGGTGGGCTCATCGTCAAGCAGATCTTGCGCCACTCCTCTGAGATGGCGGTGCCTGAATGGACAGCCGTAGCCGAGTCGACGCTCGGGGTGGCGTTCCTGGCCACGCCGCACTCTGGCTCTAACCTCGCAACGTTCGTCAAGATCCTCGCGGTGTCGCGACCGACCAGAACCGCCCTCGCGCTGACCGCACACTGCCCGCACCTGAAGGAGCTCGCCGACTGGTACCGCCAGAACGCCGGGCGGCTCGGCATCGAGACCGCAGCGTACGCCGAGAGCCGGAAGGTGAAACGGTGGTTTCGAATGGTCACTGTTGTGACCACGACCAGCGCCGATCCGGGGATTGACGGGTGTATCACGACCAGCGTCGACGCGGACCACATCGACATCTCCAAGCCAAGCAGTCGCGAGACGGATACGTACCGCGGCATCGAGACCTTTCTCCGCCGCCAGCTAGCGCGGGCTGCCGCGGCCAGCGGCGCGACACCCACCGCCACGACAGCGTTGACCGATGCCGGGCCAAGCCTTCCAGGCGCTGCGGCTCCGCCGGCCGAACTGGTTCGGCAGATCCGCGAACTGCAGGCGATGGGCGACCTGAACTTGCTCGACCCAGGAGAGGTGTCCGCACTCAAGATTGGGATCGTGAACCGCTATTACGGAGTCGGCAATGACTGACTTCTTTAAGCCAGGACGTCCGGCCGAGTTTCCCATTCGGCGACGCACATGGGATGTGTTCATCTCGCACAGCCAGGGGGACGGCGGCATTGCCCGTGACCTCGCTCAGGAACTCGAGACCCGAGGTTTCAGCACGTGGGTCGATGCCAAACTCAAGACAGGAGAACCCCTCCGTGTGATTGACGAGGCGCTGCATTCATGTGCGGTTGTCATCGTGCTGCTATCAAAGTCATCGCTATCCTCCACTTGGCTAAGCCGCGAGGTCCACGCGGCCTTAAAAGCTCTACCTTCAGACAGGGTCTTTCCTGTCGCCGTAGGTGAACTTGACGTTCGTAGCCTACCGCCGTGGCTCGCCAACCGTCGATACATGCATCTTCGTAATCGCAGCCGGACACGCAAGCTTGTAGAGCAGCTACTCCCGGCGCTGCAAACTGCGATCGGGGGGCCGCGCAACGCCCTCGGCGGCGCTCCAGTGATCGGTGATCTTCCGTTGCGGCAACCAGTTGTTGGCGTAGATTCCTATCTACGGCAATTGCTGGCCACTCGAACCGGTGTGACGTGGATCGTCGGGATGGCCGGCATGGGCAAGACATCGCTTGCTCGAGAGTATGTGCATCAGGTTCGCGACGACGTCGCCTTCATCTTGTGGTTGCGCGCTTTTGCTCACGGTGGCACCGACATCGACGAAGAGCTTCGTGTCGTTGACGAATTGCCGCCCTCTGGCGAGCAGAGGCCAGGCCTCGTCGTCGTCGATGGCTTGGACGAGCTCGGGGATGAGCCTGGTGCAATCGTGGAGCGCCTAGGCGCGACAGGTGCCCAGAACCGCGTGCTGATCACCACACGTCGCCTCACCGACACGCGATTGCTGCCGGCATATCAGCACTCGGTCCTGGCTGTCGGCCCACTCCCGCGTGCAGCAGTTGATGACTATCTCGACATGCACGTTCCCGATCTCTCGGACCACGACCGTACGCAACTCGCGGAGGCGGCGGGTGGATCGCCGCTCATGCTCCGACTCTTTACGCAAGCCCTTAAGACGACGTCGCTCGGGGACCTGCTAAACCCGCCGGGGCCGCCTGGCGCAACTTTGGCCCGGAGCATGGCGGCCTTGCTGCGTCTGCTAGCGCCCGGGCAGCGCCATCGCCTCGAGGTCTTGGCGTTTTGCTCGAGCCTGCTCACGACCATTCGGAGCAGCGAACAGTGGCGACTTCCCGGCGACGATGATCTTTTTGATCGACTGCTGCAATGGGGGGTTGTTGACGCGGGTGCCGACGAGACTATCTCGGCACATCCAATAGTCGTCGCCTTCTTGCGCCAGAGGGCGCCGCGAGCAGCCCTTGAGGATGCGATCAGCTACGTCAGTGAACGGTTGCCTGATCCTGGCGACGTGAGATCGCTCGACCTGCTGCCCAGCATCGTAGAGCTGACCGAGGTAGCAGAACTCGACTGGAGTCCGGCGGTGTCTGCTGGTCTCGCCGAGCTGCTTATCTGGCAGGCGTCGACTTGGCGAAGCGCCGGTGATTACGAACGAGCGGAGCTGCTTTGTCCACGCGCGATCGAGCTCGCTGTGGAGTCGGAGAAGCCTCTCCTGCGAGTCCGTGCGCTGAACTTGCAGTCGGCGCTCGCGTTCGACCGAGGGCGTGTCGCCGAGGCGAGTGAGATCGAGCGACGAACGGTTGAGTTGGCTTCGAGTACGTTCGGGCCTGAGCATCCGCTCACCACCGCCTCGTTGGCGAATCTTGCGGTCAGTCTTCGTGCCCTTGGTGACTTGCCAGAAGCGATCACGCTACTCCGCCGCGTTGTTGAGCAGAACGAGAGGTCGTTGCCATCTGAGCACGGAGACGTGATCGCAAGCCAAATCAACCTGGCAATCTGTCTTCGCGAGGCGGGTCTAACTAGCGAGGCGTTGGACCTCCTAAGCACCGCGCCGATGCAGCTGGATGACCCCCCTCAGACAGGCCCCCGGCGTGCTCGCGTCCTTGCCGCGACCCTCATCGATGCAGGCCGGGCCGAGGAAGCCCTCACAGTCCTTCGGGCTGCCTTGGCGCGCGTCGAGGACGCCCTGCCGCCGGATTCGATCGAAGTCCTCCTTACGCGGGCTAACCTAGCCATGGTGTGTGCACGGCTGGGGCGCTTTGATGAGGCGCTCACGCTTCAAACCGATGCGATGGATAGATTCGAGCTGGCGTTCGGGCCCAGCCACCCATCCACAATCACCGCCCGCAGTAATCGGGCAGTCCTGCTTGCCCAGCTCGGGATGACGGAGGAGTCGCTGCAGATCTTCTTGGAGGTGGTCAACAGCCGTAAGCAGATCCTCGGACCTGACCACCCCGATGCGCTGCACTCCCAGCTGCTCGCTGCACGAGCGCTTCGTGATGCCGGCAGGGACGAACGGGCCTTCGACATGTACGCGGAGCTTGTCGGACGAGTCATACGGACGCTTGGCCCGGAGCATGCGATGAGCCTGACGGTCCGAGAGGAGTTGGCGCAGCAACTCGGACGCTTGGGAAACGCACGAGGTGCTCAGCTCGCGTACCGCGAGCTGCTGGCTGACCTTGACCGGGTGCTACCTCTAGACCACCCGATGGTACAGCGGGTCCGTGCGAGCGCCGCGGGTCTCGCTTAAGCGGCAGCCGTCAACCCCTCACAACCGACCGGGTCTGCTGCACCGGCAGGTGACAGGTGTAGTCACGCGGCCTGACTGGCCGGTGGGTGCATGATGGTCTCGAATTCAACGGGGGTCAACCGGGACAGCGACTGCTGGCGTCGGCGGCGGTGGTAGGTCCGTTCGATCCAAGGTCACGATCGCGATCCGTAGTTGGTCGCGGGTGGTCCATGATCGTCGGTTCAGGACGTTGTTCTGCAGTAGGCCGAAGAAGGATTCCATGGCGGCGATGTCGCCGGCGGCGCCGACGCGGCCCATCGATCCGGCCATGTGGTGGCGGTTGAGGGCTCGGACGAACTTCCTGGACCGGAATTGGGCGGGTTCAATCGGTCGTTGCATCACCGGGCTGTTGTAGTGAGCGTAGCTGCTCGGCGAAGACCTCGGCCGGGGTCTTCCAGCCAAGGCTCTTGCGGGGCCGGTTGTTGACCGCGAGGGCGACGGCTTCGAGGTCCTTGCGGGTCCACCTCGACAGGTCGGTGCCCTTCGGAAAGTACTGACGCAGCAGCCCGTTCGTGTTCTCGTTCGTCGGCCGCTGCCAGGGCGAGTGATGAATCAGTCCCGCTTCGACGGTCCGCCCGTCGCGGTCGCGGCGCCACAGGCCCATGTTGAGGGCGTCGAGAACCAGGGGTGTGCGCTTGTTCGTCGCCGCGGACCAGCCCACGATCGCCCGGGAGTACACGTCGACGACGAACGCGACGTAGACGACGCCGGCAAGAGTGGCCACGTGCGTGAAGTCGCCCACCCAGCAGCGGTTCGGCGCTGCGGCGGTGAAGTCCCGCGCGACCAGGTCGCCGGCGCGTTCGTGACCGGGGTCGGCGACCGTGGTACGGATCTTCTTCCCGCGCACGACCCCGCGCAAGCCCGCGTCGCGCATCAGCCGCTCGACGGTGCACCGGGCCACCTCGACGCCGTCGCGGCGCATCTGCCGCCATACCTTGCGGGCGCCGTAGACGCCGTGGTTGTCCGCGTGCACGCGGTGGATCTGCTCGTGCAGCCGCGCGTCGTCAACGGCCCGCGCCGACGGCGGCATCGCCTTGGCCTTGTAGTACGTGGAGGCCGCGATCTTCGTCCCGTGCCCGGTCAGGGCACGGCAGATCGGCTCGACTCCGCCGAAGCGGGCCTTGTGCTCGTCGATGAACCTCACGAGCGTGTGTGTGGCCGGTCGAGCATTAACGCGAAGAAAGCCGACGCGGCTTTCAAGATCTCATTCGCCCGGCGTAGCTCGGCGTTCTCCCGCTTCAGTTGGCGAAGCTCCGCCGACTCATCGCTGGTGACCCCGGCCCGGCCTCGACCTCGGCCTGGCGCACCCACTTGCGCAGCGTCTCGGCCGACCCGATCCCCAGCTTTGCCGCGATCGACCCGATCGCCTCCCACTCGGTCCCGTAATCGCCAGGCCGAGAGCCCACAGGTCAGGCTCGAAGGCGTACGGATGGCGGTTGCGGTGTGACGGTGACTGCGCGCACCCGGCCCGGTACATACGACGCAATCGACACCATAGCATGGCACCGGCGATTCACCACGATGCGGCGCCGCGCGCCCACAGCCGCCGAATCCTCTGCTACTTACGGCAGAGCGGGCATCTACATGGCTGGTCCCACTTGGCGGTGCGCTTCCGGTGGTGGTCGGCCAACGTGTACCGCCGAAACGGCGCCGTCGGGTCACATCCGACCCGCGTCAGGTACGACCGTGCTGCCGCCTCCCACTGGCCGCCGTCGTCCCAGCCATGAAGCCGCCCCCATAGCTCGAACTCGCCTAGCCAGCCGTTGCACCCGGAGCATAGAAGCCCGCGCACGCACATTCCACACGTCCGCTGCTTGTTGACGGCGGCACAGCAGATGTGGTCATGGTCGATCACCAGCGGCTTATCGTGGGTGCCATGCCCACAGATGGCGCAGATCCCGTCTTGAGCGGCCCGAAGCGCCCGGTACCGGTCGGGGGTGAGCCGGTACCGGGCCAAGGTCCGGGTGGAGGGGAGCCGGATGGCGCACACGGTGCCCCAGCCCTCCTGCGCCCTCATCAGGCTGACGCATGTCGCGTCGGGGAAATTGGTGGTCACGGGTTCCTGTCTACTTGGCGGAGGTAGATCAGACGGCGATGATCGAGCGGATCCATGCGGCCAACTACGGCGTCTAACGGCGAACGCAAGATCTGGCACGAGTTGCGCCGACGCGGTGCGCGAGTGGCCCGGTGCACCGAGTGGCTGACTCGACGTTAAGTACCTTCCCGCTCAGCCCTCTGACGACGGATCGGGTTTATCGGGTCCACCGCTGCCGTAGCTGCTGGGCCACGCCGTCGTCGAGCAGCAGAAGAGTGTCAGATCCAGGAGTAGAGCACCGACGGCTGGTCTTCATTCCGCGAGGTGTTCGATGAGGATCCGGCGCACGCCAGCGTCGAGCAGCGCTTGGGCGCGGTGCTGGCCGTTGTTGTAGCCCTCGCGGCGCGGCCAAGGCGCAGCCGGGCGAATCGTGTCGACCATGAGCGAGAACAGAGCCTCGCGTTCCCACTCGGTGAGGCCCTGTGAATCTGGGTGGTCGAGCACGTACGACGGCGTGTCCTCGAAGCTGACACCGGCGGCCTTAGCCTGCGCGGCAAGGCGTATGGCGAGTTTGGACACGATGTGCCAGTCGCCGCCGTGGTACCAGCAGCAGTCACGCCCGCCTCGCCGTGGCACGAGTTGGCGGCCGAGGCGGCGCCACCACGGCACTCCGGCTGTCATGCAGCCGTCCTTACGGAACGGCGCCGGGCGCGGCAGCACCATCACCCATCGGGCCACATACGTAGACTCCGGGTCTGGCTCGATCTCGGACGGGGTGAAGCCGCTCCCGCGTTTCAGGTCGACAGGTCGGCCGACGAGTGCGTCCACAGAGGCCGGGGATATCCGCCGCCACTGAGGTGCGCGCAGGGTGTGCTTGGCCGGGTCTGCGGTGAACGTCACCACGGTCAGGTCCCGCTGGTCGTCAATAATCATGTGGGCGATCCAGATCGGCGGCTCCGGGTCGTCGGGGAAGTACTGCTGCCACACCGTCGCGGCGTACGTCTCAGCAGCGTTGGTCAGCGAAGCGCCTTCACCGGCGCTAGGTTTCTGCGTGGCGATCGCGACCGCGCGCAGTCCGGGGGCGGTGAACAGCTGCAGGCGGAACGTTCCCCGCCTGCTTGCCTGCGGCGGCAGCCGGTACATGTGCTCATCGATGATCCGTTCTCGGGGGCCGGCGAGATCAGCCAGCAGCGCAGGCAGAGGCGGCACGGGCTCGTTCATGCCGCACGATATCCGGCGTAACAGGCCCACGGCGAGCAGTTCGCGGGTCGCCGATCTGGCGCGACAGCCGCCGCTGGCGTCAGCACCCCACCCACGACCTTCGCGACATCTTCAAGGTCGACCTCCAGGCCGCCGCGACCGCCCTGGCCGGCCTTACCGGCAAACCCATCCACTGGCCACGTCCGCGCCGATGGAGGTTGCCCTCGGCCAGGTATCGACCAGACCGTCGTTCAAGCACATAGATGACGACCAGACCTAGGCCGTGGTCGTGTCCTTGATCTGGAGTACGACTGGCCCTGCCAATGTCGGAGCGATCCAAGCTTGCGCTCCGGCCCTCCTGCATCGCGTGGATCCACGCTGCGGCCTCACCGTCGCGGACTACCGCGCCATCGCGCAATGGGTGAACCAGGAAAGTTCTGCAGCGTAGCCCCTACAGGGTGACCAAATGGACACCGCGCACTGCGGTGGGTACGCACCATGCAGAGCTAGAACAGGAGCGAAGAGGAGATGAGCCCACAAATTGCTAGGCGCCGGCACGGCGGCGCCCCCAGGAGCTGCTTCACCCTGAAGGTGTCGAGACCCGGAACGCCGCCGTGATTAGCCGCTAGATCAACTGGATCGACGTCGCCAGCGTCGGACCCGTCGGACACGCTATTTCCACACGAAGCGTGGTGATTCTTCGTGTTTTGCGTGGTCCCCGTCCCGTTGGGCGGGGATCTTTGCTGTGGCGGCGAGGACGCTTCCCGCAGGGTTGAGCGTGTTGACAGCGGTCTCGGCTTCGATGGTCCAGATGTGGTGGTCACACACGATGATGAGGTTGTGGGTGCGCAGGTGGGCGGTGACCTTCTCCGGGTCGGGGCTGCGCAGCGCGGGATGGTGACGGTGTAGTCCGCGGTCGTGACGGATGCGGTCCAGCAGGTGGTCTTCCCGGATGTAGAGGATCTTCGGCTGCGGTGAGGTCTTGGTGCGGGTGCTCGTGTGGCCGTGCCGGCAGCGGTAGCCGGGACGTCCGTGGACCCAGTGGGAGTCCATGATGCGGCCGCAGACGCCGCAGCATACGAGGCCGGCCAGGAGGTAGTGGCGAGGAGCGCCATCGGTCGGCGTCGGCGCGGTGTGGATCGCCTGGGCCGCGACGAACTGCTCCTCGGTGATCAGTGGCGGGTGGGCGATCTGGCGGGAGATGACCCACTGCGGGGCGGCGTTCCAGCGCTGGATCTCGCGGTGCCGTGCGATGGTCCCATCGGGCGTGAGGTCGTCGTGGTCGTCGTGGTCATTGCGCTGCCGGTTCCAGACTTGCCGGCCGGTGTAGCGGGGATTGGCCAGGATCGCCGCGACCGTGGTCAGCATCCAGCGTTGGCCGCTGCGGTGCGGGTTACGCGCCGGGTCCGCGCCGGACGGGCACGGTATGCCGGTGTCGTTGAGGGCGCGGGCGATGCTGGCCACGCTGCGGCCGGTAAGCCGTTGGGCGAAGATCCACCGCACGTGGGGCGCGGTAGCCGGGTCGGGTTCCAGGCGGTGCAGACGGCGTCCCCAGGCGGCGTGAGCGCGGTTCGGATGAGGACCGGCGTCAACCAGCCGATAGCCGTAAGGCGGACGGCCGCCGAGATGTCGACCCTGCAGCTCGGCTTGGGCGCGCATGGCCGCAGTCGTGCGATGCCGCGCCCGGGACACCTCCCGCTGGGAGTGCACGCCCAGCAGGTCCAGCAGCGCCAACTGTCGGGGGTTGTCGAAGTCCACCGGCCCAAAGGTCTCCGGAAGCCACAGTTGCACACCATGCCTGAGCAAGGTGGGGGCCAACTGTTCGAGTTGCTGGCCGTGGAAGGCACGTTCGTACTCGCCCACGACGATCGCGTCGAACCCGCGCGCCGGTTCTGCCACCGCGGCGAGCAGCCGTGCCGCCTGAGGCCGATCCGGCCAGGCCACCCGACGAGAGATACCCTCGTCGAAGAACTCGACCACGATCCGACCATGACCAGCAACAAGGTCTTCGGCGTAGTCGCGCTGCCACCGACACGACGACGCCCGATCCTGAAAGTCGACCGTGGACATCCGGCCGTAGAACGCGAACCGCAGCCCATCCTTAGCGGTGGTGAACCGTCGTGGCCGTAGCTTCCGCTGCCCGGTAGCCCATGATGAGAGAGTGCCCACTTCCGGGGTTGTCGTCATCCTCGTCGCCATGGGACCTCCAAGATCGGCGCGTCTACCCCCGTCCTGGTTTCCACGTCCAGAGAGCCTTTTTCAACCTGATCCTGCAGGTCAGGGATGGTGTGTGTAGCCCGGGTGTCGATGGGGGCGAGGCTCCAGGTAAGACAGCAAATCGACCA
>NZ_JBITKM010000031.1:7259-24417 GCF_044461025.1 Micromonospora sp. NPDC049900 | reverse complement strand
GGGGGGGGGGGGGGGGGGGGGGGGGGGGGGGGGGGGGGGGGGGGGGGGGGGGGGTGGGGGGGGGGGGGGGGGGGGGGGGCGCCGCGCCCCCCCCCCCCCCCCACGTCCGGTCACTTCTTGTCGGCCCCGTCGATGATGTCCTGCACGGCGTCCCGGCGCACCGCCGCATAGAACGTGTCGACCCGCTTGTCGTCGGCGAACACGACGCTCTCCGAGCCGACCCGTCCGGTGCCCTTGGTCGGGCTGGTCACGAACGTGAGGTTCCGGCCGCGCAGGTTGCGGTTCTCGGTGGCCATGTCGACCAGGGACAGGTCCTTGTCCATCGAGAGTGAGCCGGAGGTGGCCTGGAGGAAGGAGTTCAGCCGGGCCGGGTTGGTGAGCAGACCGCCGGAGGTGGCCTTGTCCAGGATCGCCTTGATCACCTGCTGCTGGTGCCGGATCCGGGAGAAGTCGCCGTCGGCGAACTGCTTGCGCTGACGGGAGTAGTCCAGAGCCGTCTCGCCGTCCATCTTCTGCGGGCCGGCCTGGAAGGTGCGGAACGGCGGATGGATCGAGGTGAACTGCTTCTCCGAGTTCACCTCGATCCCGCCGAGCGCGTCGATGATCTCCTTGAATCCGGCGAAGTCGACCATCACCACGTGGTCGACGCGGACCTTGGTGAACTGCTCCACGGTCTGCACCATCAGCGGCACCCCGCCCCAGGCGTACGCGGCGTTGATCTTCGCATCGCGGCCACCGCGCCCCTCCTTGGACCGTGGCACGGCGACCCAGGTGTCGCGGGGGATGGAGATGAGTTGGGCGCTGGACCGGTTCTTCGGCAGGTGCGCCAGGATGATGGTGTCCGTCCGTGAACCGCCGGTGCTCTCCGGATCGCGTGAGTCGCTGCCCAGCACCAGGATGTTGAGCGCGTCCCCGGCGACCACCTCGGGCCGGGTCTCCGCGGGTACGCCGTCGAAGGCGTCGACCCGCTCGATGTCCGACTCGACCGACTTGAGATAGAAGCCTGCGGCCACCACACCGCCGACACCGACCAACGCCAGCACCAGCACGCTGATCAGCGTGATCCGCAGCCATCTGCGGCGGGGTCTGCCTGCGGTCGCCGGCTGCGGCCCGTCGGTGCCCCCCGCCGCGAGGTGTTCCGCCGGGGGGACGGTCCCGGCCTGCTCTCCACTCGACATGGCGGAGATGCTACTGATTTCACGTTCTCGGGGAATCCCCGCCCGGTGCCGACTTTCGCCTGGCCGTTCCGTCGCGTCCCCCACGGGTTTCCGTCAGTCTGGTACAACCCAGCCGTGGACGCCGTCAAGCTGCGTCGGGCCATCGCCCGTACCCGCCTCGCACCCGTTGCCGCCTTCCCGAAACGACTGGCCGCGGTCGCCCGTCATGACGCCCGGGTGCTCCGTACGTCGGCCCGCTGGTTGGTGACCTCGCGGGAGCACCACAACTACACGTACGAGCTGACCAAGCTCAGTCGCAGCCACCTCGCCTGGTTCGTCAGCGTGGTCTGTGACCTGCCGGTCAAGCAGGTGCGCGGCTATCTGAGGGAGATCGAGTCGGACGACGCGCTGCGGCGGCACATCGCCGCGGCCACCGCCGGTGCGGCCCGTCGCGGGCTGGCCGACAAGCAGGTCCGGTACGCCCGCCGGATCGGCTGGTACGCGATCGTCCGGGCCCGCAGACCGGCGCACATCGTGGAGACCGGTGTGGACAAGGGCCTGGGCAGTTGCGTACTCGCCGCCGCCCTGCTGCGCAACGCCGCCGAGGGCCACCCCGGCCGGGTCAGCTCGATCGACATCAACCCGGAGGCCGGCTACCTGGCCCGGGTCGCGCCCTGGTCGGAGGTGATCGACCTGGTGGTCGGCGACTCCGTCGAGTCGATCGCCGCCCTCGACCGGCCGGTCGACCTGTTCCTGCACGACAGCGACCACAACCGCGCCTACGAGAAGCGCGAGTTCGACGCCGTCGAGCCGAAGCTGGCGCCGGGGGCGATGCTGCTCACCGACAACGTCACGCACACCACCGTGCTGGCCGACCACGCCGAGCGGACCGGCCGCCGGTTCCTCGCCTACCGGGAGACGCCCGCCGACCACTGGTACCCCGGCGACGGCATCGGGGTGGCATGGTGACCGGGTGCGGTTGACCGAGATCAGCACCTATCCGATCAAGGGCTGTCAGCGGATCGGCCACGCCGAGGTCGGGGTGGCACCGTGGGGCCTCGACGGCGACCGACGCTGGATGGTGGTGGACGCCGAGGGCGTCGGCGTCACCCAACGCGAGGTCACCGCGCTGGTCCGGGTGCACGCCCGGCCCGGCCCCGACGGGCTGCTGCTGCGCGCCGACGGGCAGCCCGACCTGCCCGTCGCCGAGCCGGTCGGTGTCGACCCGGTGCCGGTACGCACCTTCCGCCGACGGTTGTTGCGGGTCGACGCGCTTCCCGCCGGCCCGGCCGCCGACGCCTGGCTCAGTGCGGTACTGGACCGACCGGTCCGGTTGGTCTGGCTGGCCGAGCCGGCCCGGCACATCGAACCGGGCCGCAAGAAGCACGACCCGGGCGACCGGGTCAGCTTCGCCGACGCGTACCCGGTGCTGCTGACCAGCACCGCGTCGCTGGCTGCGCTCGGCGAATGGCTCACCGCGGCGGGCGCGGACCCGGTGCCGATGGCCCGGTTCCGGCCCAACCTGGTCGTCGACGGCGCCCCGGCCTGGGCGGAGGACGACTGGGAGGGCCGAGGGCTGCGGATCGGCGGGGTCGCCTTCCGCGCCGCCGGCCCGTCGGCCCGCTGCCTGGTCACCACCACCGACCAGGAGACCGGGGTACGCGGCCGGGAACCGCTGCGCACCCTCGCGCGGCACCGCAACATCGGCCGCCAGTTGCTGTTCGGGCTGAACGTCGTACCGCTGGAGTTCGGTCGACTCACGGTCGGTGACCGGGTGGAACCGGCCGGTCGAGCAACGCCATCCGGGTCCCGCTGATCTTCGTCTTAGCTTTGGCTTAGGTGGCTTGTCCGATCCGGTGGCCGTCCGGCAGCATCGGTCCGCGTGACCGACGGAACCGACGGCCCCGCCGACCGAGCCCGTACCCGGCGTCCGAAGCTGGGCCGCTGGCTGGCCGGTGGGGCCGTGGCGACACTCGCCACGGTCCTCGGCCTCACCCTCGCGCTGCGCTCGGGCGCCGCACCCGCCTGCGCCGCGCCGCCCCGAGCCGCCGCGCCGGTCGCCGCCGCGCTGCTCGCCCCGCCCGCCGCCGGCACCCTCAACAAGGGAAAGTCGACCTTCTACGACTCCAAGGGCGAGGGCGGCAACTGCTCCTACCCGTCCGCCCCCGCCGACCGTCTCTACGTCGCCCTCGGCCCCAGCGAGTACGCCGACGGCGCGGCCTGCGGCGGCTACCTCGACGTGACCGGGCCGAAGGGCAAGGTCCGCGTCATGATCATGGATCAGTGCCCGGAGTGCGCACCCGGCCACATCGACCTGTCCCGGGAGGCGTTCGCCCGGATCGCCGACCCGGTGCAGGGCATCGTGAACGTCAGCTACCGCCTCGTGGTGGACCCGCCGTTGGCCGGTCCGCTCACCTTCCGGATCAAGGAAGGCGCGTCGCAGTACTGGTTCGCCGTGCTGGTCGCCGGACACGGCAACCCGCTGCGCTCGGTCGAGGTGCGTCAGGGCGGCTCGGGGAACTGGCGGGCGGCCACCCGGGAGAGCTACAACTACTGGCTGATCGACTCCGGTGCCGGCTCCGGGCCGTACCAGGTCCGGGTGACCGACACCCGTGGACACCGGGTGACCGCCACCGGCGTCCGGATGGCGCCCGGCCAGGTGCAGCGCTCCACCGTCCGGATGTACGGCGGCACCACGGGCGGTACGACCACCGCGTCCCGGTCACCGTCGGCCAGCCCGAAGCCGCGCGCCAGCGCCACCCCCGGCCCGACCCCGTCCGCCTCGACCACCCCACCGGCCGAGACCGCGAGCCCGGCCGCGCCGACCAGCGACCCGGCCGCCCCGCCGCCCGTACCGGTGGCCGCCACCTCACCGGGCTGCGGTTCCTGACGTCCGGCTCGTCCGTCAGCGACCGGCCGATCCGCCGGTCAACCCGAGCCACATCAGGATCTCGTCGCGGTCGTCGCCGGGGCCGACGCGCAGCGCGGCGGGCCAGCGGCCCACCTCGCGGTAGCCGAGTCGCCGATAGAACCGGTCCAGTCCCAGTCCGTCGCGCACCGTGACGTGCAGGGCCGCCAGCCCCAGGTCACGGGCCACCCGCTCGGCCTCGCGCATCAGCGCGTCACCGACGCCGTGCCCCTGCGTGTCCGGGTGCACCATCACGCGGGTGAGCACCCTCAGGTGTCTCTTGAGGTGGAACCGGGGATCGGTGAGGATCGCCATGGCGACCAACCGGTCACCGTCGTATCCCAGCAGTAGGCGGTCCGGCCCGTCCGCGATCCCGGCCAGCGTCGGGTCGGCGATGGTACGGACCTCGTCGGCGGTGACCGGGGCGACGAAGCCGACCGCCCCGCCCGCGTTGGTGACGTCGACCCAGAGCGCGACGATCCGGGTACGCAGATCGGGGGTCAGCTCGGGATCCAGGACGAAGCGCAGACTCACGGTGCCCATCGTCATCGACCCGCGCCCCGATCACCTGCGATCGTGACCAAGGCGACGGACCGGTCGGTGCGGGAGGGGGGATTCGAACCCCCACGTCCTTTCGGACAATAGGACCTAAACCTACCGCGGCTGCCATTACGCCACTCCCGCCAGCGCCACCGAGTCTAGAGCGTCGCGCCGGGACCGTGTCGAGTCGGCGGGCGGTACGACCGCGTCAGTCCAGGCCGAGATCGCGGCGGAGCTTGGCGACGTGGCCGGTGGCCTTGACGTTGTAGAGCGCCCGCTCGATCTTGCCGTTCTCGTCGATCACGAACGTCGAGCGGATCACCCCGGTCACCGTACGGCCGTAGGACTGCTTCTCGCCGTACGCGCCGTACGCGGTCAGCACCGACTTGTCGACGTCGGCGACCAGCGGGAAGGTGATCGCGTCGCGCTCGCGGAACGTGGCCAGCTTCGTCGGCTTGTCCGGCGAGATGCCGATCACCTCGTAGCCGGCGGCCTGGAGCGAGGCGAGCGAGTCACGGAAGTCGCAGGCCTGCTTGGTGCAGCCGGGGGTCATCGCGGCCGGGTAGGCGTACAGGATGACCTTGCGGCCGCGCAGGTCGGCCAGGGTGAGCTGCCCTCCGGTGTCGGTGGGGAGGGTGAACTCGGGTGCCGGGTCACCGGCGGCGAGGCGAGCGGGTGCGGTCATGGCACGACCCTACCGCCGTCGCGGGCCGACCCGGCCGGCACGCCGCACCCGCGATCACACTCCTGCCAGGTATTGGCAACAGCCTATGTCAGGAAATACGCTCACCCTGCCGGCGAGCGTGGGCCCGCCGTCACGTGGGAGGTCACGTGGAAACCCTGGCCATGCACATCTCCAACGGAATCATCAACGGTCCGGTCGCGGCGGTCTTCGGGGTGCTGGCCCTGGCAGCGATGGCGTTCTGCGTCCGGCGTGGACGACAGGACCTGGACGACCGGCTCGCGCCGATGGCCGGTCTGGTGGCGGCGTTCATCTTCGCCGTGCAGATGCTCAACTTCCCGATCCTCATCGGGGGAGTCAGCGGTCACCTGCTCGGCGGCGCACTCGCCGCCATGCTGGTCGGCCCCTGGGTCGGCGCGCTCTGCGTGGCGGTGGTGCTGGCGGTGCAGGCGCTGGTCTTCGGCGACGGCGGGGTGGCGATGCTCGGGCTCAACGTCACCAACATGGCGGTGATCGGCATCGCGGTGGCGTACCTGACGATCGCGCTACTGCTGCGGGTGCTGCCGCGTACGCCGACCGGGCTGGCGGTGGCGGCCTTCGTCGCCTCGGTGGTGAGCGTGGTGGTCGCGGCGATGGGCTTCGTGCTCCAGTACCAGCTCGGCGGCACCACCGACCTCGGCGGCAACCTGGCCGGGCTGGCCGGCACGATGGCCGTCTCCCACCTGCTCATCGGCGTCGGCGAGGGGCTGATCACGGCGACCACGGTGGTCACCGTGGCGAAGGTCCGACCCGACCTGGTGTACGCGCTGCGGGCCCTGTCGCCGGCCGCGTCGAGGTCCGTCCCGGCTACCGGAGGTGTCCGATGAGCACCCGGTCCCGGAGTTTCCTCGTCGGCGGTCTGCTCGTCGCGTTGCTGTTGGCCGGGCTGGTCAGCAACGTCGCCTCGGCCCATCCGGACGGGCTGGACTCGTCGCTGCGGGAGGGCTGCGTCTTCGACGCCGACGACGAGATCGTCGGCGGGGACTGCCCGGCCCTGCAGGAGAAGGAGCACGAGATCGGCGGCCCGCTGGCCGACTACGGCATCGCCGGGCTGGACAACGAGATCGTCTCCACCGGCCTGGCCGGCGTGCTCGGCGTACTGCTCACCTTCGCCGTGGCCGGTGGCGCGTTCTGGCTGGTCCGTCGTCGTGGCCCCGGCCCGGACGACGAGTCGGGCCGGACCGACGTCACCGCGTCGGGCCGGGGGTAGCAACGGGGATGGCCAGCGCTCACGTGCTGTACCGGGAGTGCGACTCGCCGGTGCACCGGCTGCCGCCGGAGGTCAAGATCGCGGCGATGGTGGCGTTCACCGTCGCCGTGGTCGCCACGCCGCGCGTGGCGCTCTGGGCCTTCGGGGTGTACGCCCTGCTGGTGGCCGCCGTCGCCGCGCTCGCCCGGGTGCCCGCCGGATGGCTGCTCCTGCGTTCGACGATCGAGTTGCCGTTCGTGCTGTTCGCGGTCGCGCTGCCGTTTCTCGGCACCGGGGAGCGGGTCGACGTGCTGGGGCTGGCCCTGTCGGTCGACGGGCTGTATGGCGCGGGGAACATCCTCGCCAAGGGGACCCTGGGCGTGTGGGCGTCGCTGCTGCTGGCCGCGACCACCACCACCCGCGACCTGATCGTCGGGTTGGACCGGCTGCGCTGCCCGCAGATCCTCACCCAGATCGCCACCTTCATGCTGCGGTACCTGGAGGTGCTGGTGGGTGAGGCCCGACGGATGCGGATCGCCCGGATCTCCCGGGGTGACGACCCGCGTTTCCTCTGGCAGGCACGCGGGTTCGCGGTCGGGATCGGTGCGTTGTTCCTGCGCGCCTTCGAGCGGGGGGAGCGGGTGTACCTGGCGATGCGCTCGCGCGGGTACACCGGCCGGATGCCGGTGGTGTGGTCCGGGGCGGGTGCGGCGACGCCCGGTCAGTGGCTGCTCGCGGCCACGGTCCCGGTGCTGGCGGGCACCGTGGCGGCCACCGCCGCCGTGCTGACGTGAGCGCCGGTGGGCCCACGCCCAGCCTGCACGTGCACGGTGTCCGGTACGCCTACCCGGACGGGCACGTCGCGCTGCGCGGCGTCGACCTGACCGTGGCCCGGGGTGAACGGGTGGCCCTGCTCGGCCCGAACGGCGCCGGCAAGACCACGCTGGTGCTGCACCTCAACGGGATCCTGGTGCCCACCGAGGGCGGCGTCGTTGTGGGTGGCCTGGCGGTCGGACCGGACCGGGCCGTCCTGGCGGAGATCCGTCGCCGGGTCGGCATCGTCTTCCAGGACCCGGACGACCAGCTCTTCCTGCCCACCGTCGCCGAGGACGTGGCCTTCGGGCCGGCGAACCTCGGGCTGCGCGGCGCGGAACTCGCCGCGCGGGTGGACGAGGCGCTGGCCGCCGTCGGCATGTCGGCGCACCGGGACCGCGCCCCGCACCATCTCTCGTTCGGCCAGCGCCGCCGGGTGGCGGTGGCCACCGTGCTGGCCATGCGTCCGGAGATCCTGGTGCTCGACGAACCGTCGTCCAACCTGGACCCGGCGGCCCGGCGGGAACTGGCCGGCATCCTGCGGTCCCTGCCGGTGACGGTGCTGATGGTCACCCACGACCTGCCGTACGCCTACGAACTCTGCGACCGTTCGGTGATCCTGGACGACGGGCGGATCGTGGCCGACGGCCCCACCCCGGCGCTCCTGGCCGACTCGGACCTGCTGGCGCGGCACCGGCTCGAACTGCCCTATCCGTTCCGCCCCGTCCCGCACCCGGTCACCGAGTGACCGGCGCGGTGTCGGCCGGTCCGGTGTCGGCCGGTCCGGTGTCGGCCGGTCTGGTGTCGGCCGGTTCGGTGTGGGCGGGCGCGATGGCCCGCCCGGTGGCGTGCAGGCGCAGCACGGCGGCGGCGAGTGCCCCGGCCCCGGCGACGAGGACCACCACGACCAGGATCCGGGTGACGGTGGCCGACCACGGCACCGGTGGGACGGCGCGGGACAGCACGGCGGCGTTGGCCACCCCGGCGAACAGGGCCAGGCACGCCCCGGCCAGCGCCAGCACGAAGTCCACGCCGTCGCGCCGGGTCACCGCCCAGCCTCCGGCGACGATCGCGCCGAGCCCGGTCAGCAGGGTCCAGACCGGGCCGGTCAGCAGCCCGGTCAGCACCGCGCCTACCCCCTCTGCCCCGGCGTCGAGCACCCGACCCACGGCGAGCACGACCGCCGCCACCCCGCCGACCGCCAGCAGCGCGCCGAGAGCGGTCCGCGCCCGCCCGCCGGGCGACGAGGCGGCCGGCAACAGCCCGGCCGCGCCCACCGCGAGCGCGCCGAGCGTGATCGCCACCCACCAGGGGTACGCGTCCGGCGGCGGTACCCAGTCCAGGGTGCCCCGGATCTCGGCGCGGCCGTCGGCGTCGCGCAGCGGTACGACCCAGTCGCGTACCCGGTGCTCGCGGTCGGGGGCGGCGCGGACCTGGGCGGGCGGACCCGCCTCGCGCCACAGCGCCCGCTGGTCGTGCCAGCGGGCGGTGGTGCCGGTGTCGATCCGTCGCCACTGCGGTGCGGCGGCCGGATCGACCTCGTCGGGCAGCGGGGTGTCGGCGAGGATCGTGCGGTTCAGGTAGGTCGCCGGTGAGCGGGTGTTCTCGAACACGCCGTCCGGTCCCACCCGCAGGTAGGGCTCGCCCGAGTAGCCGATCACCTCGACCGGCCCGTCACCGGTGTTGGTCAGTTCCAGGCGCGCGCCCGCCTCGACCACCCGGACCCGCAGGTCCGGTCGGCCCTCGACCGCACCGACCGCCACCCGGTAGTCGGTGCCGTCGGGCGCGTCCGCGCCGTGCGCGGCGGCCGGGGCGGCACCGGCCAGGAGCGCGACGGCCACTCCGGTGAGCAACAGCCCGGTACGGGCCGCCATGGGCAACAGCCCGGTACGGGCCCAGACGACTCGGATCACTTTCCGGCCGCCTCCACCGCGGCGGTGATGTTCTCCGGCGTCCACTGCTGCACCGGCTGGCCGTCGACCAGGACGGTCGGCGTGCCGGTGACGTCGGCGCGGCCCGCCTGCTCGGTGACGTGCGCGGTCCACGACTTGTACCTGCCGTCCCGGACGCAGGTGCCGAAGGCGTTCCGGTCCAGCCCGACCTCGGCGCCGATGTCGACGAGCTGGTCGTCGCTGAGGCCGGCGCCGCCCTCCGGCGGCTGGCGCTCGAACAACGCCGCGCCGAACTCGCTGAACCTGCCGCCCTCGGCGGCGCACCCGGAGGCGGCGGACGCCCGGGTCGAGTACTGGGTGCTGGAGAAGCGGTTCAGGTAGGCGACCGGGTGGTACACCACCCGTACCTTGCCCTCGTCGACGAGCTGCTCGAGGGCGGGCCCGCTGGTCTGCTCGAACTGCTTGCAGGCCGGGCAGAGGTAGTCCTCGTACACGTCGACGGTGACCGGTCCGGAGCCGACCACCACGCCGGTGCCGGCGTCGTTGGCGCCCGGTGGCGGGGTGAAGTCGCCGGACCGCTGGCCCGACCAGACACTCCATCCGATCAGCCCGGCGATGACCAGCACCACCACCGCGCCGAGCGAGATCCACAGGGTCCGTTTGCGGCGCCGCTCCCGGGCCATCTGTTCCCGGACGACCCGGGCCGCGTCCTTGCGTCCCTTGCGACTACTCATCCTCGTCCTCCACCCCGTTCGCCCGTCAGGACGCCGTCCAGCGAGACGGCCGTCCGGGGCCAGACCAGCAGGAACCCGGCCATCGCCAGGAAGGCAACGTCCCGGAGGATCTCCGAGAGGTAGCTGGGGCGCTGCCCGGCCGGCAGCTCGCCGCCGCTGCCGAAGCAGCCGCAGTCGATCGCCAGGCCACGGGCCCAGGCCGAGGCGATGCCCGCGACGAAGAGCAGCAGCAGGACCACCGAGACCCCGGCGGTGAGCCGGGTAGCCAACCCGAGCAGCAGCAGTACGCCCAGCGCCAGCTCGACGAAGGGCAGCACCGCGCCGATCACCACCGCCAAGTCGTACGGCATCACCTGGTACGCGTGCACGCTGCGGCCGGAGGCGGCCAGGTCGCCGACCTTGGTGGCACCGGCGTAGAGCCAGACGGCGGCCAGCCCGAGCCGGAGGGCGAGCCCGAGCCAGGGCCGCCACCGCGTCCACCTCACCGTCGCGCCCGGCCCGTTCACCCGGCCAACGCCTCACCGACCGCGTCGACGAGTTCGGCGCGGGCCCGGGCGACCCGGGACCGGATGGTGCCCACCGGCACACCCTCCACGGTCGCCGCCTCGGCGTAGGACAGGCCGAGCAACTGGGTGAGCACGAACGCGCCGCGCCGCTCGGCGGGCAGTCGACTGACCAGGTCGGCCGTGCCGAGTTGCCCGGCCGGGTCGGGGTGCGACCGGTCGGTGTGCGCGTGGGCGGTGAGCCGCTGGTCGAGACGCCGCCGCCGGACCACCGTCCGGAGATGGTCGGCGCAGGCCCGCCGGGCGATGCCGAGCAGCCAGGTGCGGGCGCTGGAGCGACCCTCGAAGGCGGGGAGCGCCCGGAAGGCCCGCAGGTAGGTTTCCTGGGTCAGATCGTCCGCGCTGTCCGGGTCCAGCAGGGCCGCCGTGAACCGCCACACCTCGGCCTGGGTGGCGCGGACGAAGGCGGACTGGGCGACCGGGTCGCCGTCGCGGGCGGCGAGCGCCCAGCCGGTGGCCGGGTCCGGGCCGGCGTGCGCGTCGACACCGCCGAGGTGGGCGGCGGCGCGGGTGTCGCGCGGGGCGGGGATCACGACAACCCAGGTTACGCGGCCCCACCGTCGGCAGCAGGGTCCTTCGGCCCTTCATGGGCTGCGCCACGCCGGGAACTTTCGCCGGGGCCCGACCGACTACCCTCTCATGACCTCGGCCGGGTACCCGCGCGTCTGCGTACGATCGCGGATGATAGCCGTCAATCGATGGCTGCGACTCGCCGGAAAGGGGTCCGGTCGGAGACGATGTGGGTCATGACTGCCGTCCCTCGCCGCCGATCCACCCGCTGGGCCGCCGCTGCCGGCCTGCTGGTCACCGTCGTCGCCCTGCTGCTCGTTCCCAGCGGACCGGCCGCCGCCCACGCCGTGCTCTCCAGCAGCAGCCCGGCCGCGTCGGCCGTGGTACCTGCGGCACCGGCCGAGGTGGTGCTCACCTTCAGCGAGCCGGTCCGCCGGGTGCCGGACCGGATCCGGGTCATCGCGCCGGACGGATCCCGCGTCGACCGGGGCGACCCGACCTTCACCGACAGCGTGGTCAACATCGCGGTCGACACCTCCGGCGGCAACGGCACCTATCTGGTGACCTACCGGGTGATCTCGGCGGACAGCCACCCCGTCTCCGGTGCGTTCACCTACTCCGTCGGTGCGCCGTCGGAGCCGCCGGTGGACAGCGGCGACGACGGCCGGGCCGACCCGCTGGTCACCAACGCGATCAAGACCGCGAAGTTCGTCGGGTACGTCGGTCTGCTGCTGCTCGTCGGTCCCGCCCTGGTGCTCGCGCTGCTCTGGCCGCGTCGGCTCTCCCGGCAGGGGCCGGCCCGCCTGGCCTGGACCGGCCTGGGACTGGTGGCGGCGGCCACCGTCGCGGTGGCGTTGTTGCAGGTGCCGTACACCAGCGGGGGCGGGCCGTTGGACATCACCGGCGAGGGACTCAGCCTGGTGCTCGGCAGCACCTTCGGCGCCGCCCACCTGATCCGGCTGGGACTGCTCGCGGCGGCGGCGTTCCTGCTCCGGCCACTGCTGGCCGGGCCGGTCGGCCGGGCCGACCTGATCATCCTCGGCCTGCTCGCCGGTGCGGCGCTGCTCACCTGGCCACTGTCCGGGCACCCGGCGGCCTCGCCCGCCCCGGCGGTGTCGGTGATCGTGGACGCGGTGCACCTGGGCAGCATGGCGGTCTGGCTGGGCGGCCTGGTGATGCTCGCGGCGTTCCTGCTGCCCCGCGCGGACGAGCGGGAACTGGGCGCGATCCTGCCGATCTGGTCGCGCTGGGCCGCCCTGTCGGTCTCCGCGCTGCTGCTCGCCGGCATCGTCCAGGCGCTGATCGAGGTGGCCACGCCGACAGCGCTGGTCAACACCACGTATGGCCGTCTGGTGCTGGCCAAGGTCGGGCTGTTCGCCGTGGTGATCGTGTTGGCCGCGTACTCGCGGAACCTGATCCGCAAACGGGTCGCCGCCAGCCGTCCCGCGCCGGTACGCCGGGCCGTCTGGGCGGAGCTGGCAGTCACCGCCGTCGTGCTCGGCGTCACCGCCGTGCTGGTGCAGACCACTCCCGCGCGGACCGCCTCGACGGACGTCGCCGCCGTCGACGCCGGCTACTTCACCACCCGGGTGGAGAGCACGCTCTACTCGTTGCAGATCGAGATGTCCCCGGCCCGACGGGGCAACAACTCCGTGCACTTCTACGCGTACACGCCGGACAACCGGCCGCAGCCGGTCGTGGAGTGGAAGGCCACCATCGCGCTGCCGTCGGCCGGGATCGAGGCGATCGACATCCCGCTGCTGCCGCTGACCGACAACCACGCGACCGGCGAGATCACGCTGCCGGCTCCGGGGGAGTGGGAGCTGCGGGTCACCGCCCGGACCACCGAGATCGACCAGGCCACGGTGACCGCCACCGTGCCCGTTGCCTAGAGAGGTTCCATACCGATGATCCGTCACCGGCGTACCGTGGGTGCCGCCGCCGCCCTGGCGCTCGGCGCCGTCGCCGTCTTCGGCTTCGCGACGCCCGCGTCGGCCCACGTCACGGTCGACCCGGAGCAGGCCGAGCAGGGCGGCTACGGCCGGTTCGCGTTCCGGGTGCCGAACGAGAGCGACACCGCGTCGACCACCAAGCTGGAGATCTTCCTGCCGGAGAACGCCCCGGTCGGCTCGGTGTCCACCATGCCGGTGCCGGGCTGGACGGTGGCGGTGGAGAAGCGTCAGGTCGACCCGCCGGTGCAGGTGCACGGCAGTGAGATCACCGAGGTGATCTCGAAGATCACCTGGACGGCCGGCGGGGACGCGGCGATCGCACCGGGCACCTTCCAGGAGTTCCCGGTCTCGATGGGCCCGCTGCCCGAGGTCGACCAGATGGTCTTCAAGGCGTTGCAGACCTACTCCGACGACGGGGTGGTGCGCTGGATCGACGAGCCGCAGCCGGGCGGCGAGGAGCCCGCCGCCCCGGCACCGGTGCTCACCCTTGCCGCCGCCGGCAGCCCGACCGAGGGACCGGCCGGGGCGCCCGCGCCCGAGGCGGTGGCCGACGACGAGGACGGCGACGGGCTGGCCGTCGGGCTGGGCGTCGCCGGGCTGGTCGCCGGGGTCGGCGGCCTGGTGTTGGGCGGGCTCGCGTTCTCGCGTACCCGCCGGGCCGCCGACCCGACCGACCGCGGCGGCGAGGCGACCCCGGCCTCCTGACCGCTCCGCGTCGCGGGCCCGCCGGGTGTTCCCGGCGGGCCCGTCCGCTTTCCCACCCCGTGCCGTGGATATCCGCAGATCAGCCGTTCGGCGTAGGTAAGGTCGGCCGGGTATCTCGCTACGGAGGGGGACAAGGCGGATGCGTTTCGTGTGGGCGTTGGCCGGCATGGTGCTGCTGATCACCGGCACCACCGCGCTGCTCGGTGCCACCGGGCTCGGCCTGTTGACCAGTCACGCGGACCCGGGCGGGGGGTTCACCGCCCGGGTCGAGACCGTGCGGACACCGGGGCACGCGGTGGTGGTGACCGACCTGGACGCGCTGTTGCGGCAGGAGGTGCCGTTCAGTCGGTTCGGGCAGGCGCGGCTGCGGCTGGACGCGCGTACCGCGGACGGTCCGGCGTTCGTCGGGCTGGCCCCGGCCGACGAGGCGAATCGCTGGCTGGCCGGGGCACCGCACGCCGTGGTGCAGCGGACGGCGCTGGCCCGGGGGCCGCTGCCGGTCCGGCTGGAGCACCGTACGCCGGAGACCGGCACGCCGCCGACCGTGCCGGCGGCCCCGGCCGCACAGACCTTCTGGGTACGCGCGGGCACCGGTGTCCTCGAATGGAGCCCCGGGGAACTGGCCGGTCAGCGCCTGAGTCTGGTGCTGATGCACCCCGACGGTCGGGCCGACCTGGCCCTGGACCTGCGCGCCGAACTGCGGGCCGGCTGGGTCGCCCCGGCCACCTGGGGTTCGCTGGCCGGTGGCATCCTGCTGGTGCTCCTCGCGGCGTTGGTGCTGCTGCGCCCGGTGCGCCCACGCGAGGTGGTCTTCGTGGTCGAACCCGATCAGGTGCCGGTGCTCGCCGGCCGGTTGGGCGTCAGCTCGCTCAGCGGCCTGGGCGCTCCGCCGTCGCCGCGTCCGAGGCCCGAGCGGCAACTGGTGTCGGTGGCCGCCGCGCCCCGGGCCGCGATCGCCCCGGTGCCGCGTCCGGAGACCCTGGCCGACCTGCCCGCCCCGCATCACCCGCTGCGTCCACCCGCCCCGCCGTCCTGACCACCCGCCGTCCTGACCACGACTCGGCCAGCGCCGGGGCCGGGACGGGTGGGGCGGCCCTCCGCGCTGCCGACGTGGAGGGCCGCCCACCACCGGGGGATATCGGTGCCCATCGGAGGATGATGCCTCTACGGGAAGATTACCGGTGAATGGTCGTCTCGGGAAGAGTGTCCGCTTCGTGTGACTCGGTCGCCGGCCGGTCCACCCGGGGACGCACCGGCAGCACGACCAGCAGCACCAGACAGAGCAGCACGTACGCGTTGCGGAACACGAACTCCCAGGGCGTCTGGGTGGGCGTCGGAGTGACACCCCAGTCGTAGAACGACACCACGCCGTACACGATGATCATCGAGGTGCCGAGCGCGAAACCGCCCAGTCGGCGTCGTCGCCGTGCCCCCTCCGGCGTACGCGGATCGGTGCGCAGCGTCGCGTCGATCAGGATGATCACCGCCGGGACGAACCAGTAGATGTGGTGCGTCCAGGTGATCGGGCTGATCAGGGCGGCGACCAGGCCGGTCAGTGTCAGTGCGCTGAGCGCGTCACCGGCCTGGGTGGCGCGGACCGCCCGCCACAGGCCGTAGCCGATGACGGCCGCGACCAGGGGCAGCCAGATCAGCCGGCTCGGCTCCTCCGGCGCGGTCAGCCGGCTCAGCAGCCCGAACAGCGACTGGTTGCCGGTGTAGTCGGTACGACCGACCCGGTCGGTCGCCCACAGCTCGTGCGTCCAGAAGCGCCACGAGTCGCCGGGCGCCACCGCGGCGGCGAGCAGAGTCGCCCCGGCGGCGGTCGCGCTCGCCACCACCGCCGCCCGCCACCGGCGGGTGGCCAGCAGATAGACGATGAAGATGCCCGGAAAGAGCTTGAGTGCCGTGGCCAGCCCGATGCCCACCCCCGCCCACCGGCTGCCACGGGGTACGGCGAACAGCAGGTCGGCGAGGATCAACACCACCAGCAGCATGTTGATCTGTCCGAAGGTGATCGTCTCCCGGGTGCTCTCCACCCCGAGGACCAGCAACGCGCCCACGGCCAGGGTGAACGCGTACGGCAGGTGGTGTCGGCGGATCACCGGGTCGAGCAGCCATTTCGTGGTGACCACCACGCCGAGCACGGTCAACCCCGTGAAGATCGCCACCGTGACGCCCAGTTTCAGCAGGGAGAACGGCAGCAGCAGCAGCGCGGCGAACGGGGGATAGGTGAAGAACAGCTCGCCCTGCACCCGGTCCGGCTGGGCGTAGTCGTAGAGCGGATTGCCGGCGGCCCACCAGTCCATCGCCGCCATGTAGATCTTGAGGTCGAAGAAGTCGTGCACCGTGCCCGGCAGGTAGAGCACCGGTAGCACCGAGGCGAGCGCCAGCGCTCCGACGATCCGCCGTGCGGTGCGGCTACCAGGGTCTTCGAGGTCGACGCTGGACGGTGTGGCAGGTTCGGCGGGCACGGGAAAGACCCTAGCGGTCGGTCGGGCCGGCGGCGCGCAGCCACGGTGCGTGGGCTGCGCGTAGGCTGTGCCGATGGCTGATCTTCTCGTCTGGATCGACTGTGAGATGACCGGGCTCGACCTCGGCGGCGACAAGCTGATCGAGGTGGCGGCGCTGGTCACCGACCCGGATCTGCGTGTGCTCGGCGACGGCGTGGACGTGGTGATCCACGCCGACGACGCGGCGCTCGACGCCATGCCGGAGATCGTCCGCACGATGCACGGCAAGTCGGGGCTGACCGAGGAGGTCCGTCGCTCCACGGTCAGCCTGGCCGAGGCCGAGGACAGGGTGCTCGACTACATCACCACCCACGTGAAGGACCCCCGGACCGCGCCGCTCTGCGGCAACTCGATCGCCACCGACCGGGGCTTCATCGCCCGGGACATGCCCCGCCTCGACGCGCACCTGCACTACCGCATGATCGACGTCTCCTCGATCAAGGAACTGTGCCGCCGGTGGTACCCCCGGGTGTACTTCGGCCAGCCGCAGAAGGGCCTCGCCCATCGGGCGCTGGCGGACATCCGGGAGAGCATCCGCGAGTTGGAGTACTACCGCCGCACCATCTTCGTACCGCTGCCCGGGCCGGACGTGGAGAGCGCGAAGGCCATCGCCGCCGACCTCTGAGCGGCCCCGGCAACCCGCTGGACGCGAACGGCTGGGGTGTGGGTATGATTTCCCCGCACCCGCACGGGCGGTGAGTCCGGGCGCGGCGGCATGGTGGCTGTAGCTCAGTTGGCAGAGCACCGGGTTGTGGTCCCGGTTGTCGTGGGTTCAATTCCCATCAGTCACCCGGCTTTTGGATCTTTGTATCCGCAGCTCAGGCCCCGTCCTCGGACGGGGCCTGAGTCTTTCTAGGGCGTTGGTGGGGCACCACGACCACGGCGGGGGGGGGCCCCGGCGGGGGGGCGCGGCCCCCGCCCGCCACCACGTGGGGGGGGGTGGGGGGGGCGCCCCCGGGCGCGC
>NZ_JBITKM010000031.1:0-7249 GCF_044461025.1 Micromonospora sp. NPDC049900 | reverse complement strand
TTTGACCCCCCCCCCCCCCCCCCGGGGGGGGGGGGGGGGTTTTGTGGTGGGGGGGGGGGGGGGCCCCCCCCCCCCCGGGGGGGCCCCCCCCGCCCGCCCCCCCCCCCGCCGATGCCGAACCTCAAGTGGTGGGTGCTTCGGGCTCGCCCGACGGGGCCTCCTGGTCGGTGGCGTCCGCCTCCGCCGGCTCGTACGGCAGGGCACTGCCCTTCACGTACTCGTCCCAGCTCAGGTTCCAGTCCGTCCAGCCGTTGCCGTTCTGGAGCTTCCGCTCGGTGCCCTTGACCACGATCGGGTCGCCGACCTTCGTGTTCTCGAACAGCCAGGCGCCGTTGGCCATCGAGACGTTCACACAGCCGTGCGAGACGTTCGTGGTGCCCTGCTGCCCCTCGGACCAGGGCGCGGCGTGGATGAACTCGCCACCCCAGGTCAGCCGCTGGGCGTAGTCGATCTTCGTCCGGTATCCCTCGTCGGGGCCCAGCTCCTCGAACGTGTCGAAGACCGTCTTGCGCAGCTTCTCCATCACCACCATCGTGCCGCTGGAGGAGGGCGTGCTCTTCTTGCCGAGGCTCACCGGAATCGTCTTGATCGTCTCGCCGTCGCGGGTGACGACCATGCGCTTGGTCCGGTTGTCCACCGTCATGACCAGCTTCGGGCCCACCGTGATGTCCACCGACAGGTCGGCCCGGCCGTACCAGCCGTCGCCCAGCGGCAGCCCGCCCGCCTGCACCCGGTAGGAGACCTTGCTGCCGGCCTGCCAGTACTCCTTCGGCCGGTACCGGACCTCGGTCGGGCTGACCCAGTGCCAGACGCCCTCCTGGGCGGGCGTGGACTTCACCGTCATCCGCCGCTGGAGGTCGGCGCGGTACTTCTCCGGGATCTCCCGACCGAACTTCACGATCAGCGGCATCGCGACCCCGACCGTCTGGTCGTCGCCGAGGAAGCTGGTGATCCGGACCTGGTTGCCCGGCTGCTTCATCACGGTGAACGCGCTGGTCGCGGTCACCGGGACACCGTCGTCGCCGGTCGCGGTGACGGTCGCGGTGTACGACTCGCCGTACGTCAGCGCCGCGGCCGGAAGCCAGCTCCTGCCGTCCGCCGCCAGGGTGCCCTTGACCGGCTCCCCACCGGCGTCGGCCAACTCGACAGTGGTCTTCTCGGACTGCTCGGCGGCGAACGTGATCGCCGTCGAGGCGGGAACGTCCTTCGCGTCGGCGGCCGGCTCGCTGATGCTCACCGTCGCCTTCGGCGCCGGCTGGTCGGCGCCGTCCTGCCAGCCCGGCCCGTTGTCGCCGCCCTTGCCGCCGGTGCAGGCGGAGGTCAGCACCATCACCGCGGCGAGCATCCCCGCGGCGAGCACCCCCCGCCGGCGGTTGCGCTGGTCCCGAACTCGCATGGTGTCCTCACAGTCGTGGTCCGCTGCCCGTCCACATCACAGACGCACCGGAACACGTACCCGTTGCGGAAGGTGAACCGAAACACGTGGAGCGGGATGTCCGGATAGTGACATATCTGGCACGGTCACAGGGCCGGACCCGCGCCACCGTCCGGAACCGGCAGCGCGCTGCCCTTGACGAACTCCGACCAGCTCAGATCCCACGCCGTCCAACCGTTGCCGGCGGCCAGCTTCCGTTCGGTGCCCTTGATGCTGATCGGATCACCGACCTTGGTCCGTTCGAAGAGCCAGCGGGCGTTCGCCAGGGACACGTTCACGCAACCGTGTGACACATTCTGCCGTCCCTGGACGTGTTCCGACCAGGGTGCCGCGTGGATGTACTCGCCACCCCAGGTGAGCCGCTGGGCGAACTGGATGTCGGTGACGTAGCGGTTCTCCGGATCGGGATCGTCCATCGTGTCGAAGACCGTGGCCTCCTTCTTCTCCATCACCACCAGCGTGCCGCTCGACGACGGGGTCTTCTTCTTGCCCAGGCTCACCGGCAGCGTCCTGATCAGCTTGCCGTCCTCGTACACCCGCATCTGCTTGTCGGCGTTGTCCACCTTCATCTCGAAGGCCGAGCCGATCTTCGCGGTGGCGGTCCGGTCGACGTTGCCGAACCGGCCGTTGCTCAGCGGAATGCCGGCCAACGCGATCCGTACGGACAGCTTCGTGCCGGCCTTCCAGTACTCCGGGGCACGGTAGAACGCCTGAGTGCCGTTGCTCACCCAGTGCCAGGCACCCGGCTGCGGCGGGTCGGTCTGGACGAACATGCGCTTCTGCACGGCGGCCCGGTCCTTCTTCGGGATGCCCGGGTGGAACTCCGCCACCACCGGCATCGCCACCCCGTACGTCCGGTCGTCGAAGAGGTAGAGCCCCGAGGTGATCATCGAGCCGGGCTTGGCCATCGTGGTGAACGTGCTGGTCCCCTCGCTGACCGAGCCGTCCGGCTGCTTCGCGGACACCGTGGCGGTGTACTCGGTGGACCACTTCAACGGCGCGGACGGCACCCAGGACGAGCCGTCGGTACGCAGCTTGCCCTTGACCTCCTTGCCGTTGGCCGTGGTCAGGCTGACCTTCGACACCGTCGCGCCGTCCGGCAACTCGGCACCGATCTCCAGGCTCACCGGCCGGTTCTTCGCCCCGTCGGCCGGCTTCACCGCCAACGGCGGCCCGCTCGACGGTGGTGTGTCCGGCGTCACCGCCCCGCTGCTCGACGGCCCCGGAACGAACTCGGCAGCCGAGCCCTCCTCGCGACAACCCGACAATGCCAGCGACGCCACCAGGCCCAGGGTGCCCACCAACGCCCCGGCCCGCGCGAACCTGCCCATCCCCACCCCTGTCCTAGCGCACCTGGCGCACATCGTGCCCCATCCGTGCCGCCCAACATGAACCCGTCCCACGCCTTGTGCGTGCTTGTTGCCGAATGTCCGGAAAGCTCGACCGAAGGGAGGACCCGGGTATCGGATTGGAACCCGCCTCAGGGGCCGTGCTAGGGTTCTCCCCGTTGCCACCGAGCGCCGCTAGCTCAACTGGCAGAGCAGCGGACTCTTAATCCGCGGGTTCGGGGTTCGAGTCCCTGGCGGCGCACCAGCAGCAAGGCCCTGACCTGGTAGAACTCTGCCGGTCGGGGCCTTTTTCGCGTTTGTCGTGATGGATGGTCGCTCGCGGGGTGCTCGGGAGCCGTTGGACCGGGCCGGCGTCGGTGGGACGCGATGTGACGCCAGCGGTCAGCCTCGAAGATCGAATGGGTGTGTTGCCGCCCGTGCATCGCCTCGGGTGGGGATAGGGGTTGGTCGTGCGTCGGATCGTGCGGCGGTCGGTGCGGGCCATTCTTCTGGACGAGGACAACCGCCTCGTGCTGATCAAGCGGATCAAGCCCGGCCAGGTGCCGTACTGGACGACGCCTGGCGGTGGCGTGGAGTCGACGGATGTCTCTCTGGAGGCTGCGCTTCGTCGGGAGTTGCACGAAGAGCTCGGTGCCTCGGCCGATCGGTTCGTCCAGGTGTTCCTGTGCACCGCACCCGCTGGTGAAGGCGTTTTCGTCCAGCACTTTTTGCCTGTCGGCTACTTGAGCTGCGGGAGGATGCTCGAACCGGGGCGGAGTTCGATGATCCGTCGCGTGGTGACTATCAGCTTGACCGAGTGACGATCGACAAGCTGCCTGTGGTGGATCTCAAGCCGGCAGGGCTGACCGAGTTCATCACCTCCAACCAGGAGGCCCTGCTCGCGGCGTAGAGCAGTTAGGCCAGAGCATCCTTGCGTGGAGTCGGCGTCGCCCCGTCGCCTCACAACCCCTACGCTGGCGGCATGAGGGAACCCAGTGCGGACCGGACCTACGCCACGCCGGACGACCTCCCGATCTCGGCTCTGCTGCCGGAGCTGCTGCGGAGTGTTCGTGAGGGGCAGGTCGTCTTCCTCAGCGAGCAGGATGAACCGGTCGCCGCTGTCGTGCCGCTGGAGGTAGCGAGGGCGGGCCTGGCGGCACTGGGCCGATCCGACGAGGGGCTGCGGTGACGGTCCGGCCTGGTACCTGTTGATGAGTCAGCGCCCGGCGGCGCCTGCCGAGTCGATCCCCGACGAGATCCGTGTCGATGTGGAGACGCTGTGGCGCTACCACGACATGGGCCACGAGCTGAGGCCGTGTGACGTGGGGATCGGGCTGGGTAGCCATGACCTTGGTGTCGCGGTGATTGCGACGCGCCTGTTCCACCAGGGATTGTTTCCCTGGATCGTGTTCACCGGGGCGAACGCGCCGACGACGGTGGAGCGGTTCCCTCGCGGCGAGGCTGTGCACTACCGAGAATACGCGCTGGAGCAGGGCGTACCGGCGGATTCGATTCTCGTGGAGCCACGGGCGACGAACACCGCTCAGAACCTGGAGTACACCCTGAAACTGCTGGCCGAACGGCGTATCCCGGTGCAGTCAGTGCTGATCATGTCGCGGCCGTACCAGCAGCGTCGGGCGTACGCCACGTGCAGGCTGATGTGGCCGGAGGTCGACGTGGTCTGCGCGTCGAACCCGTTGGCACTCGACGACTACGTACACAGCATCGGCGACCCGCGGCGAGTGGTGGAGATGCTGGTCGGCGACACCCAGAGGATCGAGGTGTACGCCGAGCGCGGGTTCGCGATCCCACAGGAAATGCCGGACGAAGTCCGGGCCGCCTTTGAGCGACTGGTGGCGGCCGGTTACACGAGCCGGCTGGTCTGACGACGGCTACCAGCGTGGTCCACCCGATCGGACGCCCATCCGTTCGCTGAGTTCGACGGCCAGTCGAGGCGGCCGGGGGCGGATGAGGATGTCTCGGACAAGGTCGCGGGAGAGCCGGTGGTAGCGCACCTGGTCTGGGCCGATGACCTCCGCGTCCAACAGCGCGCCGAGGGCATCGTCGATGCGGTTCCAGCGCGCCAGCGCTCGCGCGGTCTCGATGGCGTGGCGGACCTGCCGCTCGACGGGCAGGACACCGGTATCGAGTGGGGCACCTATGGCGATGGCGCGTTGCACGTCGCCGAGTTCCATCGCCACGGTCGTCTTGTGGATCGACACGTTGGTGGGCCCGAAGGCGGTCCACACGTGGTTGGCGTCGGTGCCGAGCTGAGTCGCTGCGGCGTCGGCTTCGGCGATGTGGGTGTCTGCGGAGGCGCGGTCGTCGTCACGGGCGGCGGCCAGCGCGCATACGAGGTGCAGGCTGCCGTAGACCGACAGTAGTTCTGGTGTGGGCTTGGTCAGCCGTGGTTCGAGGAACTGTGCTGCGGTGGCGGCGAGACCTCGGGCCTGCGCGTATTCGCCGATAGAGACCAGGGAGTGCGCGGCGGAGCGGCTGAGCGAGCCGATGACGACGTGGTCGTGGCTGGCGTTGGCGGCAGCCAGTCCTCGGCTGGCCGCGGTCCAGGCGAGGTCGCCTTCGCCGAGCTTGGTGAGGAACAGCGCGGCGAGCTGGTGGGCGTAGGCGGTCATCGCGTGTGCGCGCTGGCCGCCGTCGCCGTCGTAGGCCTCAGCGGCAGTCAGGCAGTCGTGGATGAGGTACGGAAGCCGGCGAGCGAGGGTGCCGTATCGCGAATGTTGGTATGCGGTCCAGATCTCGGCCACGTCGTTCTCGATCTCACGCAGGGCTGGCGCATCGACAGCAGCGGGGCTGGCCAGAGCGGGCGCGAGGTGCCGGTAGTCGTGAAGCGCGGCGCGCAACGCGGGAATGGTTTCACGCCCTGAGTCGTCGGACCACTCGAACAAGCTCGGTGTGCCGATGAGGTCCCCAAGCGAGACATCGAGGGCCTTGGCGATTGCGCGAATCACCGAGAGGCGGTCCAGGTCGGCGCGGTTCGTCTCGACCTTGCGTAGCCACTCCTGGGTCTTGCCGACCAGTCCGGCCAGCACCTCCTGGGAAAGCCCTCGCCGCCGCCGATAGAAGGCGACGCGCTGGCCGATTGTCATGTCGTCCGTCATTCCTCGCACACCATCACCCTGCCCGCTGATGTCCGCCTGACCCGGTACGAATTTTCCCGGTCCCTTCTGCAGGTCGCCCCTACGTTCAGTGCACCCCAGGTCACCGTCGCATGTCGATGCCTCGGCTGGATCGCCTGGCAGAGAGCTGCGAATGGAGGGATCGATGACCGGCTTATCAAAGAGCGGCTCGAATCGCCGGCTCGGACTGTCCTGGAGCGCACCGTATCGGAGTCTTCCTCGCCTGCGTACCGCCATCGGGGCTGCGCGGGTGAGTGATCGGCGGTCTGCCCGAGGCCGCCGGACGGCGGCGGTGGGCTCGCCCTTCCCCCGGCGAGCCCACCGCCCACCGTCTCGAACGGAAGTGCTGGCATGACGGTGTACGTCTCACGTCACGCGAAAGTCGACCACCTTTGGCGACAGACGTTGACCACCGAGGGCCCTGCGCCACAAACGACTCGCCCGGCTGATCCACCGCTGCTCACCCATGCCTGGCGTCAACTGTTCGAGCAGCAGGTCCGGGAAGCCGGCCGCCGATGACCGGCGACCGGGATCAGGGCCCGGCCCGAGCGAATGGTGCAGCCGAATACCGGCAGGAGCATCTGCCAACGCAGCCATTGTGGCTTTGCCGGCGGTGCGGGCAGCCGTGGCCGTGCGGCGCGGCGAAGCTCGCCCTCGCGGCCGAGTACCGGGACAGCCCGGTGAGCTTGTTCCTCTACCTGGCCAGCTGCCTGCACGACGCGATCGATGACCTGCACCGGCTCAATGCCAGTGAGGCGGGTGGTACCGCCTCACTGTTCGACCGGTTCCTCGGGTGGCCTGCCCGCACCCACGCCCACCGACCCAACACCGCCACGGCGATCGGGAACGAGGAGACATCGTGAACGGCATCGGCCTCATCAGCGTCAATCGTCAGCCGGCGATCGCCAGCAGGTTCCACACCCTGGTCGTGCAGCCCACCAGGTTCTGCAACCTCGACTGCACCTACTGCTACCTGCCCGACCGGCGGTCGCGCCGGCTGATGCCCGTGCCGGTCTCGGCGGCTTGTGCGCGGTCGATCGAGCAGCAGGACAGCGGCTATCCGGTGAGCGTTGTCTGGCACGGCGGCGAGCCCACCGCCACACCCATCGACTCTTTCCGGGAGTTGCTCCTTCCGTTCGAACCGCTGCGGCGTACCGGTCAGGTTCGCCACGAGATCCAGACCAATGGCACCCTCATCGACCAGCGGTGGTGTGACCTGCTCGCCACCCACGACTTCGAGATCGGGATCAGCATTGAGCCATTTTCATCCTGCGTGGGGGTTGGCTTCGATGTGGTGCAGCGCGAGGATGGCCTGCACGATCGTGGTTGTTCGTCGTGGGCAGCAGCGC
>NZ_JBITKM010000030.1:0-25454 GCF_044461025.1 Micromonospora sp. NPDC049900 | reverse complement strand
TGGTCGATTTGCTGTCTTACCTGGAGCCTCGCCCCCATCGACACCCGGGCTACACACACCATCCCTGACCTGCAGGATCAGGTTGAAAAAGGCTCATTGATGGTCCCGGGACGCTGAACGGCAACCGGCTCGACCGGGCCGGGAAGGCAACGACCGCCCGGACGATGCGTGGCATACAGACGCTCGCCGACAACGGCCTGACGTACTCGGTGATCTGCGTTGTTACGCCCGAGAGCATCGACCGTGCCGACGACCTCGTCGAGTTCTTCGCCGGTCTGCCGGGCTGCGAGTCGGTGGGCTTCAACATCGAGGAGCAGGAAGGTGCCGACCGCCTGCCAGTCTCAGAGGAAGCCGCCTACCGGTTCTGGCACCAGATCGTGCGGTACCGGCTTGCCGGCAGTCCGCTCCGGATCCGCGACGTGGACCGCCTGGCCGACTACCTCGCCACCACCCGCGCCGGGCTTGTCGACCACGTCCCGTACGAGCCGATCCCCACCGTCTCCCACGACGGCCAGGTGGTTTTGCTGTCACCGGAACTGCTCGGCATCAAGGATGCGCGTTACGCGGACTTCATCGCCGGCAACGTGCTTCATGAGTCGATCGGCGACATGCTCGCCCGTGCCGGCGAGCTGCGATACGTCAACGAGTTCGTGACCGCGCTCAACGGCTGCGCCGACCGCTGCGGCTTCTACGACTTCTGCCGGGGTGCGCAGGCCGGCAACCGCTACTTCGAACACGGCACCTTTACCGCGCGGGAGACCGTCTACTGCCGCACGACCCGACAGGCTTTGATCCGTGCTGCTGCGGATCACCTCACCCCTCAAGGAGGACCGCCATGACCCACCCACTCGCCGCGCTTCTCGACGCCCCGCCGGACCGTCTCGCCCTGCTCGGTGTCGACCCGACCCGCGCGGTAGCGTCGTTCGACGCGGCGAAGTTCGACAACCGTCCCACCTGGGACAACAAGGGGAAGTTCGACAGCCGCCCCGGCTGGGACAACTGGAACAAGAAGAAGTAGTTCGGCAGCCGGCAGCATCGCTCGACGCGGGGTGGCGTGCCCACCCCGCGCCCGTACAGGTTGAGGAGACATGCGGACGACGACCGTGGGTGACGTGACCATTCTCCTGCCGGACCTCGATCCGGAGGACCTCGACCAGGTCACTGATCTGTTCGACGAAGATATCCGAGATGGGCTCTTCGATGGGGTTTCCTGGCGTGGCGGGCAGCTTGCGGACCGGAGCATCCGAGGCTGCCGGATCACCGGCGCGGACCTCGGTGAGGTCAGTTGGGAGGCGGGGGCTCTCTACGGGTGCGAGATCGTGGGGACGGACCTGTCCGGGGCGACCCTCACGGGCATCAGCATCGAGCGGTGCGCGTTCACGGGATCCCGGTTCACCGGCACTCGGCTCATTGACGTCCGCCTCAAAGATGTCCTTTTCGACAACTGCCGGTTCGACTACGCCACCCTGAACCGCGTCAGCGCCGCCGGCTCGGTGGCCTTCACCAACTGCACCTTCGGCCACGGCAACTGGTCATCCTGCCGCCTGCCCGGCATCGCGCTGCGTTCCTGCGATCTCAGCGACCTGGAGCTGGAATCCTGCCCTCTGGACGGTGCCGATCTTCGGGGTAGCCGGTTGCAGCACTTCAGAACATCGCTGGAGAACGTGAAGGGTGTCGCTCTCGGTGAAGACCAGCTTCCCGATCTAACCCGCCTGGCGATCAACGCCCTGAGCATTGTCGTCCGCGCCGGGGATTGAAGCAGACCGGCACCTCCGTCGTGCCGTCGACACCGATGATCCGGGCCGAGAACACCTGGTCGCGATCTTCGGGATGCCGGCCAGCAATCTCGGCCTACTCACTTCCGACGAGCTGGCCGTGCGCCGGACACGGAAAATCTGCACGAGTTCAGGAGGTTATGGGACATGCTCACTGCAGACGACAACGGTAACGTTTGGGACCGCGCGTCCGTGCTCCGCGCGCTCGTCGGTGCCAGCATGCTGCCCCTGGTCGCGCCCCTGCTGTCCCTCGACCCGAAAGCCGCACACGCCGACGGCAAGACCATCGACCCCGACTCGTACCAGCAGATCGTGCGGTGCCAGCGGGAGCTGTACTGGACCAGCCCGGCCCGGCCGCTCTACGAGGCTGCCTACGCCCACACCCAGCTCGGCGTCGGGCTTCTGCGCGCGGCGACCGGTAGCAGCCGAACCAGCCTCGCCTCCGCCCTCGCGGAGTCCGCGCTGCTCACCGCCCGGCTCGCCTTCTTCGACCTCAGCCAACCCGCTGTCGCCGAACGTTGCTATGACGTCGCCCTCGCTGCGACCCGCGAGGCCGGTGACCATGCCCTGGCCGCTGCTGTCCTCGGCCACATGGCCTTCGTTCCCGCCTTCGGCCACCAGCCGGCCAACGCCCGGCCGCTGATCGACGCGGCCCTCCAGCACACCTGGCACGGCGTCAGCCCCATGGTCCGGTCATGGCTGCACTGCGTCGCCTCGGAAGTCGAGGCGCGTGCCGGAGCCGCCGCCGCGAGCCGCCGCCACATCGACCTCGCCGCAGGCGCGGTCGACGGTGACGACACCCCGCCCGAATGGCTCGACTTCTACGACAACGGCCGCCTGCACTCGTTCGCGGGATACGCAGCCCTCGCTGGCGGCGACCACAGCGGAGCCGCCGGCCAGCTCAACCAGGCACTTGCCGCGCTCACCGCCACTGGCGCCAAGCAGCGCAGTGTCGTACTCGCCGACCTCGCCACCGCCCAAGGCCAAGACGGCGACAAGGCCGCCGACTACCTCAACCAGGCCGTCGACGCCCTGCACAACGACTGGTACGGCGTCGGTCTCGACCGCGTCCGAGCCGTCCGTCCCATGCTCGGCGACAGCCGACACGGCACCCTGATCGACGAACGCGTCGCCGCCCTCACCGCCGGCCGCGCCGCACTTCCGAGCAGCTAACGCGCCGACTCGTTGTGCTTGCGGACGAGGTCAGGCAGCTCGGCCAGCGAGTCGAGCTGGAACAGGCACCGGTCGCTGACCGTCTTGTCGCCGAGGATGTAGCCCCACGGGCCGCGACGGATCAGGGCGGTCGCGATACCCGCCTCCTGCGCTGGCCGGATGTCGTTGTCCAGCCGGTCCCCGACGTAGAGCACCTGGTCGCCTGGGCATCCCGCCTCGGCGACCACGCGGTCGAAGAACGCGGCGGAGGGCTTCTCCACACCCCAGCCGTCCGAGGTGCCGATCACGTCGACCGGTAGGTCCAGGGCCCGCAGGATCGTCTCCGCCCGCGCCGTCTGGTTGCCGGCCAGCCCGACCTGTAGCCCCGACTCGCGTAGCGCGGCCAGGCACGGCCGAGCATCCGGATAGAGGTCCTCCTCGGTGAACGACTCCGGCTGTCCCGCCGCCGTCCGACGCTTCCGCTCCTCAGTCAGGTCGAAGCCGGGCCGGAAGACCTGGAACGTCTCCCGGTAGTCCAGGCCGCGAGCGATGATCGCCCCGAAGACGGCCGAGAAGGTGTGGCGCGGCACCCCGAGCCAGTCCGCCCAGGTGCCGTACTCCCGGGACTCGTCGACGATGGTCTCGCCCACATCGAAGAACACGCTGGCGATCACCCGGCGATTGTGCCCGGTGCTCGCATCGGGATCAACGTGTACCGCGAGCCGAGCTGCCCGGCGGGCAAGTGCTCAGCCGTCGGCCACACCACGTACAGGCCGGTACCGAAAGCCATGCGGGTCCGACTCGCCGATGGGGACCGCGGTGACCTCTACCCGGGCCCGCTCGGTCAACGGGAGGGCCGTCTCACAAGGTGAGATGGCTAGACGGGTGAACCAAGATCTTTCTGCAGGGAATCTGTCCCGTCAGGACCCAGTACGGGTTGGTGGGTGCCAGCGCGTCCGGCTGGGTCCGGAAACGTCTTGATCGACTGCCGGTGATGCTGGTTGACAGGGTGCTGCCGGCGGAGGCGTACTGGTACGAACGCGACCGCGTGGCGGTCTGCCGCCGGGTCGGATCGGCCGGTTGATGGCGCTCCTTCGGAAGCGTCGCCGGTCGTTCGAGGCTCGGGAGTGGGCGGGCTTTCGATGGGTTCGGGTGGCAGGGGGTTCGGCATGAGGGATCTTTCTCCGGCGGGTTGAGTCGACGCCCCACCGGGCCGTCGTGATGTCGACGGCTCCCGGAGTATTTGCCCCCAGGCT
Organism: Micromonospora sp. NPDC049900; assembly: GCF_044461025.1. NCBI lineage: Bacteria > Bacillati > Actinomycetota > Actinomycetes > Micromonosporales > Micromonosporaceae > Micromonospora > Micromonospora sp. NPDC049900. Next base: position 21,271 of record NZ_JBITKM010000030.1, on the reverse strand, counting down.
GAGACGGGCCCGCTGCCGGTGCGGCACGGTGCCGCCCTGCCTCCGCAACTGCTACCGCTGTGCCGTGCCGCGACCGCCGTTCTGGTGGTCGTGTCGGTCGTTGCTGTCCTGATCCGCCTTCGGGTCTGCCGGTGCGCCGGTCGGCGTGTTCATTGACAACTTCACAGTGCGCCTTGCCGCAGTCTCTCGTGCCCGCATGTGGCTGCGGCGCACACCTACGGCGTCGCGACCGTCGACGCCACCATTCTTTTCGATCAAGGAGCTCTCGTGTTCTCTGTACATCCCATCTCACCGAGTTCCGGTCTTCTGCCGGTGGCGGTGACAGATCCCGTGTTGACCCCCGTTTCGGGGTCCGAGTTGACGTCCCCGTTGGGGTCGGTCTTCAGCCGGACGCCCGAACGGACCCCCTTTTCCCGCTCACACCGCAGGTCAATCCGTCTGTCAGTACTGGCTGGTTGTCCTGCGACAGACCCGTCCTGGTCTCGGGTCTCTCCCCCTGGGGAGCCCACATGCGTATCGGAGTGGAGGTGATGGTGAATGGATGATCCGGCTCTGCGGGTGCAGTCGCAGTTGACCACCCGTGATCGGGTGCTGCTGGGCTGGCTGTACGACCACGGCGTGCTGACCTCGTTCCAAATCGCCCAGGCGCTGTTCCCATCGCTGGACTTCTGCCAGCGGCGGCTGCGCACCCTCTATCGGTTGCGGCTGGTGGCCCGGTTCCGGCCGCAGCGCGCCGACGGTGGCTCGTACCCGTATCACTACGTCATCGACCAGCTCGGCGCGGAGGTCGTGGCCGCCGGCCGCGATGAGCGGCCACCGCGTCGTGATCATGCCCGGGTGGAGCGGCGCCGGTGGACGTCGAGCCGCACCTTGGCGCATCGGCTTGGTGTGAACGGCTTCTTCACCGACCTCGCCGGCTACGCCCGCACCCACCCGGACACCCGGCTGGGGGAGTGGTTGCCGGAGGCAGCGTGCCAACGCTCGGGGGTGTTCACGCGGCCGGAGGATCCTGCTCTGGTGCGCGCCTATCAGCCTCGGGTCCGCCCGGACGGCTACGGCCTGTGGACGGTGCGGGATGTCGGGGTGCCGTTCTTCATGGAGTACGACACCGGTGGCGAGCAGCTGTCGGTGCTGACCGCCAAGCTGCTCGGCTACCGGGACTGGTTCGCCGCGTTGGGGAGGGTGTGGCCGGTGCTGTTCTGGCTGCACTCGGCCGCTCGGGAACGCAACCTGCGCCGCGTGTTGGCGGAGGCGCCGCTGCTGGTGCCGGTGGCCACCGGAGCCCGCGATCACGCCGCCACGGCGGGCCTGTGCCCCGCGCAGGCGGTGTGGGCCGCGCCCGGCGGAGACGGCAAACGGTCGACGCTCGCCGACCTGGCGGTGTGGGTCGCCGACGCCCGTTACCTGAACGGGGAGGCGGCATGAGCCTCGACAGCTTCCCGAACACCATCACCGCACGGTCCGCGTACGACACCGCATCGGGGTGGTTCTGTCACCGGTCTGTCAGCGTCTCACTGGAGGCGGCTGACAGACCGGTGACAGCGCCGGACCGTCCTGACAGTGCGATGGCGGAGGTACCGTCCCGGCCCCCATCCGGTCGGTCCGAGATCCCCGTCCGGACCAGTCCACTTACGGTCCCGGACCGGTATGTCGGGACCGTCCGTCCACTCGTCCCGTTCCGGGGACCGGGACCGGGACCGGGGGCGGGGGCGGTTGTGGCCCGGTCCGGGGAGGTGGTCCGCCACGACTGCAGCAGGTGATCCGGATGCCAGCTCGGGACGGAGCCGGGCCGAGGGTGTCGTCCAAGTCGTGATCATGCTAACTATCGGTGGTGCAGCTGGCGCGGCCAGCTTCACCCACGTCCGCGACGTCGCCGCCGCGCACGGCCAGCCGGGTTGGCTGGCGTGGGCGGACGCGATCGTCCTGGAACTGATGTCTATCGCCTCCGGCCTGGAACTCCGCCGCCGTAAACGAGCCGGCGTGTCGGTGGTGTTCCCGGCGACGGTGCTGGCCTGCGCGGTGACGTTGTCCCTCGCGGCGCAGGTCGTGGAAGCCGAGCCGTCACCGATCGGATGGATCGCCGCAGCCGTACCGGCGCTCGGCTTCCTCGTCATGGTCAAGATCGCCCTCGGCTACACCGCCGCATCCGCTTCCGCGCAAGCGGACACCGCCCCGTCCACCGCCGAGCCGGCGGACCAGTCCACCACCGCCACCCTGGCCCAGCCGGACGGGGACCGCGACAGCGGGTCCACCCCACCGGATCCCGACGGACCACTCGATGTACGGACCGTTCACCATCACGATCACCACGAGCCGGACGGTCCCCGTACTGGTGGACCGGTCCACCGACGTCGGACGTCACGACGCGGACCGTCCGTCCACCCCACCGGCACCGCCGAGCTGCTCGCCGTCGCCAGGCGCGTCCGGGAGCAGCATGCCGCCGACGGCAAGCCGCTGACCCGCGCCGCACTGGCCGCTGCGCTGCGCTCGACCGGACACACCGTGTCCAACACAAGGGCATCGCAGCTGCTGAAGATCCTCAAAGCCGACCAACCTGCGGCGCCCTCGTCTCATGACCGTCAGGCCGGGACAGAGACCGATGACAGCGCACCACCGACACCGCCCGCCGCTCCTACGCCCACCACCTCACTCGCCTCGCATCAGCGTCAACCACAGTCAGGAGAACCGACACCGTGAACACCAACATCACCTCAACCCGCGACACCGCAACGACCAGCCCACACCCGCCAACCGCCGGTACGCCGTGGACCGTCGAGCGGATCCACGCGCTCGGCGCCGCCACCACCCTGCCCACCGCCGCAGCCATCCTCGGCATCAGCCGATCCCAGGCATACCGCCTCGCCGCCACCGACACCTTCCCCGCACCGCTGATCCGCGCCGGCACCCGCATCATCGTCCCCGTCGCCGGCCTCCTCCGACTCCTCCTCCTCGACAACCCCGCCCCGGCCACCGACGACAGCCAGCGACTTGATTCCGGCCCCGTGACGAGCGTGGATGCAACGACCCCGCCACCAGCGGACTACCACCGCCACCGCTGGCGGCACCACGCCGAGCACCCAGGAGACAAACCGTGAAGGGATCCACCTTCAAACGCTGCGGCTGCCGCGACACCACCACCGGCCGGCGACTCGGACGTTCCTGCCCCCAGCTTTGCCGGCCCGGCGGCGGCTGGTCCCGCACCCACGGCCACTGGCACTGGCAGATCGAAATCCCCGCCCGCGCCGACGGCACCCGCCGCCCACTCCGCCACGGCCCCTACGCCACTCAGGCCGATGCCGACGCGATCCTCGACCGAATCCGTGCCGCCCTGGCCGTGCCCGACCCCACGGACTCGCACGTCACCGTCAAGACCGGTGACCTCATCGAGAGCGCCGTCAAGTCCGGCGCGCCCATCCCGACACCGGATCAGATCCGGCGGGCGTTGCACCTGGACATCACCCCCACCGAGCTACCCACCATGGAGGCGTATCTGACGGACTGGCTTGCCGGACGGAAGAACATCAAGGCCGGCACGCTGCGCTCGTACGAAGGGCACATCCGGCTGTACCTGATCCCGCACCTCGGCCACCTGCGCATCGACCGACTTCGACCCGGCCACATCGACGCCATGTACGACGCCATCGCCGAACGCAACACCACCATCGCCACTCTGCGTGCCAGCCGGGACCCGGCTAAACGTGACCAGGTCAGGAACCAGCGGGTCGTCGGCCCGAGGACGATGCACGTCATCCACGCCACCCTGCGCAAGGCCCTCAACGACGCAATGCGCCGCCACCGCTACCTCGACATCAACCCCGCTCTGCTGATCGAGCTACCCCGTGCCCGACCGCCCAAGCCGACTGTGTGGACCGGCCAACGCGTCAAGACCTGGCGCGACACCGGCAAAACCCCCAGCCCGGTCATGATCTGGACCCCCGAACACACCGGACGATTCCTCGACCACACCCACGACGCGAACGACCGCCTCTACGCCCTCTACCACCTCATCACCTTCACCGGCCTACGCCGCGGCGAAGCATGCGGCCTGCACTGGGACGACCTCGACCTCGACGCCAAAACTCTTACCGTCCGCTGGCAACTCGTCCAACAAGGCTGGGCCACCGCCATCGACACCCCGAAAACCACCGACAGCGAAGCCACCGTCGCCCTCGACACCGAAACCGTCGCCGTCCTGCGCGCCCATCGCGCCCGCCACCACCGCGAACGCCTCGCTGCCGGCACCACCTGGACCCGGACAGGACTGGTGTTCACCACCCCGACCGGCGGGCGGCTGCACCCCGCCGACGTCACCGACCACTTCCACCACCTCGCCACTCAAGCCGGCCTGCCACCCATCCGGCTCCACGACCTCCGCCACGGCGCCGCCACCATGGGCCTCGCCGCCGGCGTCCAGATGAAAGTCATCTCCAACCGGCTCCGCCACTCCAGCCCACACTTCACCGCCAAGTTCTACGGCGACGTCCTCCCCGAGCTATCCCACGCCGCAGCCGAAGCAACCGCCACCGTCGTTCCACGACGCGGTAGCACCGCAAGGCCGGCATAGTTCGCAAGTTCACCACCTGATACTGCGTAGGGCCAGCTGGCGAAGTTCCCGGCCGGCCCTACGCAGTATCCGCGCCTTGAACTCGCTAAATAGGAAGCCGTAGATCATTCGAGCCGTCACCGATGGCTGCGCGACTGGTCAAGCCACTTTGCTCCTGACCCCGGGCCAGGCCGAGGACAACCCGCAACTGCTGCCCCTGCTCGACCAGGTCGCGGTGGGCCGTGACGGGCCTGGCCGGCCGAGGAAACGTCCGGTTCGGGTGCTGGCCGACAATGCCTACTCCCACCCCTCGACCCGGGCGACACTGCGCGAGCGCCGGGTCGCGTTCACCTGCCCGGAGATGAGCGACCAGATCGCCCGCCGCCAGGCGAAGGTCTCACGAGGAGGACGTCCACCACGCTTCGACCCGCAGGTGTACGCCGAGCGCAACGTCGTCGAGCACTGCTGCAACCGACTCAAACAGTTCCGGGCCCTGGCCACTCGCTACGCCAAACGCGCGGCTTACTACCGATCAGAATCATCATCGCTTCCATCGTGTTGTGGCTGCGCACCGACCTACAGGACACGGCCTAGTTACCAGTACCATAAATACCCTTGCTGGGCGCCCAGACGAGGCCAGTGAGCTCGCGCACCGACTTCGATCGTTTCTCCTCAACGATCTCGATGCCAGATGGCGTCGTTACCGGTAGTACCGGCGGGCTCGCTACCGCCCGCATCGATGCGCCCGACCCCAGCACCGATCTGTTCGATGGGACGGTCGGCCTATGCCTTCGAGGCGCCCCGCGGCGTGGGTTGGCCGAGCTGCCTGAGGCCACGCCCGTCCTCCCCAGCGCTGCTCGATACGCCGAAAGCTGACGCGTCGCATCAGGCAAGCCGAGCTACCCGGAACTGCGATCTAGATGAAAACATCTCTTTCCGCTAAGGTGACCCGGTGGATCACCCTAGCTTGATCGGCTTCGGCTTCTGTCTATCGCCCCCTTGAGGGAGCGTCGCGCCGTGCCAATTCTGGGTTTGGCGCAGTGCGGTCCGGCAGAGCAATGCCTAGCCAAGATCGAATGTTAAAGCGCCAGAGGAGCGTAGCGTGGCTTTCCATGACGGGGATGAATCAGAAGTTCAGGATGTTGGCGTCGAGGAGTCCACGGAGCTAATTCCGCAAGACACGCTGATTTGCGCGCTTACGGCAGAATTCCGGCCAGATAAGCCTGAGGAGCGGGTGCTCCAAAGCCTGGTAGAACAGCTGCATCGCGAATATCGCATCGAGCTCTCCGACATGAAGCGAGACGTCAAGGTTCCCTGTATCGACGCGGGAGGGCGACGGAAAACGGTCGCGGTGGCCATCGCCGTCTACGAGCGCGCTAAGCCTCAGGAGCTCGACAGCATGATCCGGGTTGTCCTTATTGTGAAGGCAACCGCAAAAGTTTCGGATGCGGCCATTGCTCAACTGGATCTAGTCCTGTCCAACTTGAGTGATGAACGGGAGGAGGTCTACGGAGTTGTAACTAATGGCAAGGATATGGCTTTTAGGATGCGGACATTCGATCCTGTAAACGGTTTCGCTGTGTCGACCGAGTTGACGGACTTCCCAGGTCCGCATGAGACCTTGGCCGATCTCAATGACGCCGATCGGCGCCCCCTTCGCGTGGCTGCTGCCGATTCTCTGCTGCGTACATTCAGCCACTGCCACGACTATCTTTCGACCCAAGGGCTTCGCGACGAGAAAGCGTTTTGGCAGTTGCTGTACCTCATCTTCGCCAAGATTCTCGATGAGCAGCAGAGTAAGCGGATGTTTTTCGTTGGCGCAACAGAGCGGAATACTCCTGACGGACAGACTCGTGTCGCCGACCGCATTCGCGCGCTCTTCGCTCTAGTGAAAGACGAGTTCAGGGATGTCTTCGACGGTTACGAACGCTTGGAGATGAACGACCGGGCTCTTGCGTATGTTGCAGCCCAACTGGCCCGCTTCGATTTGCTCGCAACGGATGCAGATGCCAAAGGGATGGCGTTCGAAGCGATTACCTCACATACTCTGAAGCAGAAAAAGGGCCAGTTCTTTACTCCGCGTAACGTCATCCGCATGATGGTCGACATGGTGGACCCACAACCCGGCATGCGAGTTCTTGACCCGGCATGTGGTAGCGGAGGCTTTCTCATTGTCGCGCTGAACCACGCGCGTCGGAATTTCCTGGCGGAAGTTGGCTCCCCGTACCCCGATTCTCCCGTTCCAAGCGAGATCAAGAAGGTTGCACCGAGTATCCGAAGCTATGCCAAACGGAGCCTCTTCGGCTTTGACGTAGACACCGATCTCCGCAAGGCCGCCCGGATGAACATGGTCATGAACGGCGACGGCCACGGCCATATCTACAACTTCAACAGTCTGGAATATGGTGTCTATGGCTCGAATGAAACCGTAGGTCACACACGGTACCGTACCTTGGACATGGAGGCGGTCGAGCAGGCACTAGGAGTTGGACCCGGTCAGGCACACGGCCAGTTCGACTACGTATTCACGAACCCGCCCTTCGGCGCGAAGATTCCCGTCGAGGATCCTGCCGTCCTGCGTCACTACGATCTGGCCCACATCTGGCGCCGCGACGGCAGTCGGTGGGTCAAGCACGCGCTACAAAAGAAAGTCGCGCCCGAAGTGCTCTTCATTGAGGCGTGCTGGAAATTTCTCAAGCCTGGCACCGGCATTATGGCACTCGTCGTTCCGAACGGGATTCTTGGGAACCCGGGCGAGCAGATGGAGTTTGTACGCTGGTGGCTGCTCCAAAACGGAGAGTTGCTTGCCAGCGTCGACCTGCCCGGGGAGGCATTCCTACCCCAAGTGTCTGTGCAGGCAAGCTGCGTGTTCGTTCGCCGCCGCGCAGCGTCAGAGGTGCGGATGACAGGGCCCGATGGGCCAAAGCAGCGACCGGTCTTCATGGCCATCGCCGACAACTGCGGGCACGGGCGCCGCGGCGAGCCGCGACACCTCAAGGAGCCAGACGGGACGGACAGCCTCTTCGAGATCGACGAGCCCGACCGATGGGAACGCGACGGCGAGATCCAAGAGCGTGTGAGAACTCGCAGAGGCAAGCGGATTGCCGACGACCTACCGTTGATTGCTGCCGAGTACCAACAACTTGTCGCGGCTGGACGTATCTGATGAAGGCGTTTGTAGCAGCTCCGCGGTCCGCCGCATTGCGTGCGCTGAACTACGAGCCGGCTGTTGAGCGCATCCGACGCGCCGGATCGAGCTCGGCCATGCCGCTGCAGGACGTTGTCAAAGCCCTCGGTCCGGCGTATGGGAGCGTGTTCACACGGTTGGACTGCTCCCCAAGCCATGGCGTCGAACTGATAGCGCAGAGCGACATGTTCTCTGCCGAGCCTTCCGGCCGCGTGATCCGGAGGGACTCAATGCCACAACCGGAGCGTCACCTGGTGACACGCGGCCAAGTGCTCATCGCTGGAGCCGGGACGCTGGGCGAGAACGAGCTCTACGGTCGAGCGATTCTCGCCGACAACAGGTTGGCTGGGAAATACGTCGGGCCCGATTCCATGTCCCTGCATTTCGAGGAGCCGGATAACGACTTCTCCCTGTTCGCCTATGCCTGGTTGGCTAGTCGCACTGGGCTTCAAGCTATCCGCTCAACGAGCTACGGGACAAAGATTCTGCGGCTTCGCAGAGATCTTCTGGGTTCGCTACCCGTTCCGATCGCGCCTACGGACATCATGGTACGCGTTGCTGGATTGGTGAGGAGGTGCGTGGCGGACCGAGAGCGATTCCTGGAGGACCTCCACGCTGCTCGTCGCCTGGTCGAGGCACTCCCAGCAATGAAATCAGCTTGGGAGATGTGCAGCGAGCGCCGCCGGCACTCGCTTGTGTGGACCAGTCCTCTTCCGTCGTTGTCGGCCTGGAATGTGGCCTCCACCGGAGGAGCTCTCCGCTATCTGCAGGGCCAATGGGATTCGACGTTGGGTGACGTGATCCATTCGGACGGCGTCTATTACGGAACCAGGTTCGCACGCGTCGCCTGCCAGCCACCGCACGGCATTGACTTTATGTCGCAGCGCGACGCCATGCTCATTCGGCCGGCTCCCCGCCGTATCGTTCATCCAGGGTTCGCTGAGCGCCAACTCTACGCCCGCCCGGGCACGATCCTCGTCGGCGCACAGGGAACGCTTGGGGAGGGAGAGATCTTTGGACGAGCTGTCCTCGTACATGATCGCTCCGCCAAGGTCGCCTTTACGGAGCATTTGCTTCGAATTGTGCCGACTGATGGACGAGCACTCTCGCTGTACGCTTACCTCACCACTACCGTGGGATTCCGGCTGCTACGCACGACCGCCGTCGGGACCAAGCTTCTCAGCCTGCGGGAAGACATGCTGCGTACGCTCCCTGTTCCCGAGTGGCCAGACGAACTCGCCACCGCGGTTAGCGACCTAGTTCGTTCTGCCTTCGACGCTCGTGACAGGGCTGAAAATGCTGAAGAGGAGGCGATCCGCATCGTCGAAGAGGAGGTCCTCCCGCAGTGGCTCGGGTGATCTACACGCCGTCCGGCGGCGACGGGCCGGTCGGTCCGTTCGAAGCGACGGTGCTACAGACGTTGCGCATGGCGCTTCCCCGGACGTGGGGTCTGGCACCCAACTTTCAGCTCAAGCAGCGCGGCCGCGACGCACTGGAGTACGACCTCGTGCTCCTCGCCGAGCACGCACTGTTCGTGATCGAGGCGAAAGAGTGGTACGGCCGGCTCACCGGCGACGACCAAGAATGGTTGCTGAACCACACGCCCAAACGCTGCCCGATGTGGACTGTAAACCACAAATGCAAGGTTTTGAAGACGGAGCTCGGGGCACTGGCGAACCGGACAGCCGTCGTTCCCGTCATGGTGGTTCCAGATGGAACCACCATCCGGATCGGGGGCGACTGGAGAAGCTCGGTTGTCAACCTGGGCAATCTGGCCGCCTGGCTTCAGGACCCCCGCAATGTTCCAGAGCACCGGCGCGGTGAGGAGCTCAGCGCACTGATTAAGCCGATGGAGGAGGCTCTTCAGGGCAAGTGGGCGGCGCGGCAACGGCAGCGCCGTCGGCGGGTGGGGAGCTACGAGATTGTTGAAACGCTCCAGGTCGCGGATGACGAATCGACTTATGTGGCCCGCCGAGCATACGTCGAAGGAGACCCGGCTCGGTATCGCGTGCGAACCTGGAGAATCAATCCCGCTGGTGAGCACGACGAGATTGAGCAACGTAAGGAAGTTGTTCGTCGCCCGACCGAGGCGATAGCGCGCATCGGACGGCACCCGAACCTCCTGCCAGTGTTGCAGTTCGACTACGTCGACGAGGACCACGAGTTCTTCGAGGTCACAGAGTGGTCCGAGTACGGCACGCTGCACGGTTTCCTCACCAACGAGGAGCACGACCGACTGACTATCCGCGAGCGCTTGGAGATTGCGGAGGGAATCGCGGCCGCACTTGAGGCGGTGCATACAGCGGGGGTTGTGCACCGAAACGTATGCCCGTCGACCGTGCTGGTAGGCTTCGACCGTCAACCTCGACTCACCGACTTCGACCGCGCGTGGATCGACACCAGTCGCACCGTCTTTGCGGATACGGAGACCAGGGCCAACCGACCCTATCTGCCACCGGAACTTGCCGATACGACGAACTACGATTTCGGCACGACATCGGATATGTACTCGTTTGGGGTGCTGCTCTACCAGCTGCTAACAGATGATCTTCCTTTCAGTGGACCCGAACAGGCGCGCGCCGCCGGCGGCTGTCCCGAAAAGCTGCCGTCCGACGTGCGCGCAGGCGTGGATGCCAGCATAGACGAGTTGATTCTCGACCTGCTTCGCACCGATGACTTTCGTCTACGCTCGACAGCGTCGGACGCCCTGCGACGGCTCCGGAACGTTCTGGGGCTAACCACCAGTATCGGGAAGAAGGAACAATCCCAGCCTTCGGTGGCGACGCTCACCGAACTCAGGGTCGGGCAGGTCCTGGATGGTAAGTGGCGCCTGGATGAGGAGATTGGTAGGGGCACCTTCGCCAAGGTGTTTCGGGTGTTCAACCTAGATCACCAGCGCACTTACGCGATGAAGGTGCTGGTCGACCCGGGGGACGCGGACTTGGCGCTGCATGAGTTCAACCAGGTTCAGCCGCACCTGCCGGACCATCCAAACATCGTCCGCATCGTCTGGATGGATCGCCTGGGCGCACCACTCGACCATCCGTACATCGTTTCGGAGTTCGTCAAGGGTGAAACCCTAGCCCCCTACAGCTGTGATGAACGACGGCTGGCATGGTCCGACATCAAACGAATCGGGATCGAGCTCCTCAGCGCTCTCGCGGCGCTTCACGAGCACGGCATTTATCACCGCGACATCAAGCCTGCCAACATCATGCTGGAGCTGCCTTCGCATACGCCTAAACTGATCGATTTCAACATCTCGGCGAAGGCCACCGAGGCGAAAGGGAGAGCCGGCACACGACGGTACTGGGCGCCGGACGTGCCCGGAGTGGAGTGGGGGCCGCACGCCGACCTTTTCTCGCTAGGGGTCGTGTTCTACGAACTTGTCATCCATCGCCACCCCTTTCCGCACGACCGCACAGGCGAGGGGAAGCCATACGATCCCCGCGTTATCGCTGCTGGTGTGAAGCTCTCCGACGAGCTTGCTGCGTTCTTGCTTAAGGCGGTCCAGCCGCGCGCCCGAGACCGTTTCCAATCGGCGGCGGAGATGCTGGAGGCCCTAGACGCCGTGCCGTCGATGCTGGCGCCGGTCGAGCCGACACCGGTCCTGGCTAATCTAGTCGGGATTCAGCTCACGCCAGAGGAAGCGGCGCGCAAAGACTACAATCCGTATGTCACGCGGATGTTGTCGCTCTACAGCCAGGCACGGAGGACAAACACCGGGACCCGAGGTCTCGATGACATCGCTCGCCTCACCTATGTGCGTACAGGTCTCGACGAAAAGCTGGCGCCTGAGATTACTACCGGGCGGTATCGGCTGGTCATTGTTACTGGAAACGCCGGGGACGGCAAGACGGCATTCCTGCAGCAAGTAGAGACGCTCTTCGTGGGGAACGGGGTGGTGGTCAACTCGCTGCCAAGCGGGAACGGCTCGACCTGGAAGTGGGAAGGGCGAAGCTTCGCGACTAACTATGACGGCTCGCAGGACGAAGAAGACCGCACCAACGACGATGTGCTGGACGAGTTCTTCAAACCCTTCGAGGGAGACGATCTGACCGCGCTGTCGGGGTCTGAGGTCCGGCTCATCGCGATCAACGAGGGACGACTACTCGACTTTCTCGCGCATGGCCCTCGAGCTCGGGCATATGCTGGGCTCCGGCGATTCGTTAATGACGCTCTTGCGGGCGGCGATTCTCCTGAGGAAGCACTGCTTGTCAACCTCAACCTCCGGGCCGTCACCGCAGGTGGCTCCAAGAGCCTCGTGGAGCGTCAGCTGCTGCAGCTAGTCCAGCCCAACCTCTGGGCGCCATGCGCCACGTGCTCGGTCCACGCGACCTGTCCTCTGCTGCACAACGCGGAGACGTTGCGCGATCCCAACTCGGGGTCAGCGGTACGAGAACGCATCCGACGCCTGTTCGAAGTGGTGCATCTCCGGCGCCGGTCGCATGTCACTATGCGAGATCTGCGGTCCGCACTGTCATGGATGCTGCTGCGCGACCATGCCTGTGACGATGTGCATGCACTGCACGAGGGCACCCGCGATGTCGAGGCACTTGCAGCGCTGAACTACACCGAGGCCTTCGCGGATCAAGATTCGGCGTCGGCGTTGCGGGTTCACGCTACCGCTCCCGAGCGGGCTGTGGACCGTCTCGTCCGCCAGCTGCGAGAGGCCGACGTGGGACGGGTCAATCACCCGGTTCTGGACCGTCAACTCGATCACGACCTCGAGAGCGCAGTTCCATGGATGACCTTCGACTTGCGCTCGAAAGCTGTGACTGCGCGGTTTCGACAGTTTGTGTCAGAGGTGCCGCGCCCGCACGAGGACGTAGAGTATCCCTATGGCGTCGACTCGCGTCGACAGCTTGCTGGCTTCCTGCGCCGCTGGGCCTACTTCGAGCGGCGTGACGATGGTTGGAAGTCCATGCTGCCCTATACGTCGGCCGGGCTGCTTGAGTCGGTCATTAACGCGAAGACCGACGAGGAGCGACAGCGCGGATGCGATGAGCTTCGTGATCGGGTCGTCGAGGCCATTAGCCTCGCTGAAGGAGTACGGAATCCGCGGCTTCGACGCAATTATGTGGCGCTACGGGTGTCCCGTATCAAGGATGCGGCGATCCGATCGTACCGCCTGTTTCAGAAGGACAGCTTCCGGATTGATGTGCTACGGCCCACGCACGAGAGCTTTCTTGAGTTTACCCCAGACGCGGTAGAACTCGTGTCGACGGATGGGCCGGCGCGCCTCCGGATATCGCTCGATTTGCTGGAGATGATGGAGCTCATCCGGCACGGTTATCGACCGACGGCGGCGGAGCTGCACGGGCTTTTCGTCAGCCTGGTGATATTCCGTAACGAACTTGTAGCCACGACCTTCGATCGGGTGCTGCTCTCGGCCGACGACGAGCAGTTCTACGAGCTTTCCGCGCAGGGCAGACCGGACGGCATCCGCCTGGCGCTGGTCGCGCACGGGATCGGATCCAGCGAGAGGCCGGAGATGACGTGAAACTACGTAAACAGGATCAGGAGTTTCGGAATCCGCGCATCTTCTACGCGGACCCAAAGAACGTCGACCTTGACCGGGTATTGGTCGTGCTGTTCCTCTGGCTGAAGACGAACGGCATGCGACCTGCAATAGGTGGACGGCAGAAGAAGGAGTTCGAGAACGTCGACGTGCACTTCCGGCGGCTCGCTTCGCTGCCGGGTGTCTCCGGCTTCGCGGAGTACGAGGACGTCGCTCGCCAGTGGCTCGAGACAGACGTGTTCGACCTCGTCAACCGCGGCCGCCCAACCGAGGCGATCGCTTCGCTTCGCCCCCTCCACTTAGACGCTCACAAGATTCGTGTCGCCAAACACTGTCGCGACTACAACTTTGCCGACGCGATCTATGCCATGCTGGAGCATGGTGAGGGACAAGCCCACCGTGAGCTGAGGGCCTACCTCGAGCAGGGGCGGATCTATCAAGCAGATGCCAGGCTTGACTTGGAAACCCTCGCAGTATTGAAGCTTGTTGAAGGGGTTAGCGACGCCCACCCTTCGGGTGAGAAAATTACCCCCCATCCACCCATATGTCGGGGACAAGCGCGGGTCCTATGTGACGATGTGGAGCGCATTCTCTCGTATCGGGACATTCCGCGTCCGGTGATGATCGACTATCTGCGTACGATCCTTGGGATGCACCTTGGTATCTACACGCTTCGCCTCTCTCGGCAGTTGGCTGGCTGGATCCGCGATTGCGGCTCTCATTCGATCTGCCGGTCGTGCCCCGTCTACGGCACCAAGGACGACCCATTCGATGGGTGTCCGTACCCAGTCTCCATGACGTCAGATATGGGTGGGGACTACCGTAGCCGCATGGCCCAGCTCGCGCAGGAGGATGCGGCGGCGCAGTACGCGAGGCTGGGCGATTTCGTGAAGGCGATCTTCTCAATGAACCAGCTGCTGCGCTACGCGCGGCAGGAAAAGATTACTGAAGACCCGTTCGATGTGCCCGCGCTTCTGGCGAATCCGACGCCTGAGTTCGAGGCGGATTTCAAGGCGGAGCTGAAGCAGATACGGCGCCTTAATGATGAGGACGAGAGCCTTCCATCAGAGATCGAGGCTATCCTAGACGCCGGCTTGACGTCGTTTGATACATTAATCGAATTGGTTACCCATGTCCGGCAGCCACACCACATTAAGTATCTGGTGCAAATGCTTGATAAGCTATTCCAGAAAAATTCACCCTTCGGCGTATTGGTTCAGGGAAAATCTCGTGCCAATCCACGTCGCTGGCATCTGGGCGGGCGCACCCTCGAGGTTCTGGTGCAGTTGGCGGTGCTAAAGGCGAAGGACGCGCCCGATGGGCGCCGGTTCGAAACGGAGCCCATTCTAATCGAGGATCTCCTGGCCTGGGTGGAACGGCGGTATGGATTTGTGATTGCGCCGGCAGTGACGCCGGCAGGGCGTAGGCCGGTTTCGCTCGAGGAGCACCGCGCGTTTCGGGAGAACGTTCGCGCGTTCAAGGACCGGCTGCGCGAGATCGGTTTCTACGATGACCTGTCCGATGCCTATAACGCACAAATGATTCGGCCGCGGTATGAGCTTCGAGACAGGGAGGCGCGGTAACGTGGCCGACCCGACTTCACTCGTTCCTGTCTCAGTGGATGACCAGTACGCCGCGCTCTCCGAGCAACTCGTCCCCCTACTGCGAGACGAGTTGCAGGCTGCCGGTCCAGGGCATCGGCTGCGGGTGACGACGCTACCAGGGCCCGTCATGGAACGACTGGCGGTTGCTCTTGAAGACCCACGCTGGATCGTCCGCGTGCTCGAAGAGCGGCCGACGAAGCCGTTCCATGCGACTGCGGCAACGATCATCCGCTACCGAGATCACGCCGAAATGCCGGTGCTAGTGTTCTTCCCGCCGGGCCCCCGTACGGCGTCTGAAGACTCGCTCGACATTGCCACCTTCGCGGAACTGTCATTGGCGAGTACTGCGCAGAACCTTTCCGAAGTGCTGCTTGGGCGCCTTGCGGAGCCGCTAAGGGAAGAGGTGCGGGAAGTCCTACGGTACCTCGGCGAGGTGCGACAGATGCGTCACCCGGACGAGCAGGTCGACTATCTGCTGACGGTAGCGAAGAATGGCGGTAACCGAGAAGCTGCTGGGGCCGCTATCTACACCTTTGGGCTTGTGCCCGATTTCAAGCTCTTCACTCGGGGACCGGCGACTACGCTTACATGGCTTAGCCGGAATCTGCAGAAGTGTGACAAGCTTTCGGACTTGAGTCAGCCGCTCCAAAAGCGACTCCGGTCACTTGGGGTGAAGCAGGGCACTCAGCAGGACTTGTTTCGCTTTCTCCGGACCCGCCATGCAGAGGAGCCCCGATTGTGGGCGCGTCAAGTTGCATGTGATGCGGCAAACCGAGGTCTGGCATTCGACCACTGGGAGTTCCTGGACTCAGAAGAGGGTAGCGAGCTTAGGCTGATACTTGACTCGTTGGATCTTCCTCGGCAGCAGGCCGATCAAGTGTCTGGCGCAGAGCGCATGCCGGTCCTAAACATCACCGGAAAGGACCCACTGAAGGTCGTCTTTCGCTCGGTGCCAAATCCGTCTCAAGTCCCAGGCTGGAAGAACTGGCGTGTCCTCATCCTCGCGCTCGGCGGCGGGGAATCGACTGTCGTGTGGGAGAGCAACAACTTCCCGAAGCCAGCTGGTGGGCAGCGGGCGAAGATGCGCCGTTCAATTAGAATGAAGGACCTCGAGATGGTTGAGGAGGGGACCTACTTTCTACGTGTGGATGCCTACGATGCCGAGGGCGCCCTGCTGACGGCGAAGCGGCGTCTGGACACGGAAGATGATAACTCACGAGCCGAGAACGAGTCCGAGCCGTTCCTTGTCGTTCGTGAAGACGTTTTGGTCGACGATCCGAGTTTCCGCGCGATCTTTGTCCCATCGCTGTTCGCGGCGTGGATTCGAGGAGCGGCCAAGGCCATCGATGGCAATGCGGATGTTCCGCGTCGTCACGCAATGACAGGATCTTGGAACCAGCCGATTGGCGCCTCCGTCAAGGGGGACGCTGGATTTGAAATCGAAGCGGACGGTTTCAACGGCTATACCGTCCTGGTGTCGGGGCTGCTCCGCAAGATCGAAACTATGCTTCTGGACAATCCGCGCACACTCGGACTGTGGCAAATTTCCCTCGCCGCAGCGCGAACTCCGGGCGACGTCGAGATCGTCCGGAAGGAACGGTCTGACTTCGACGACATGCCGGATGCTGAGGCTTTCCTCCAAGCCCGCGAGGATGCATTCAGGCGTATCCGCGAACAACACCTACCAGCCGACACCATGCCTGCCGAGCGGGCCACTCGCCTGGGCATCGTCGAGGTGGTTGACCTAGCCTCCTGCGCAGACACGATCCGTAACTACGCCGCAGAGTTCGCCAAGCTGGTACGCGCGGCGATGGAGCTTGAGGCCGCTGAGCGGACACGGCTGCTTCGGGCAGTTGCATGGCTGGACTGCGTTGAGATCAGATGGCAGGGACAGCCCGGGGACCCAGGGCGAGGAATCCTGCTCGCGCCTACCCACCCGTTGCGGCTGCTCTGGCATCTTCAACACACGATCGAGTGCGCAAGGGCCGTCGAGGCGTGGGAGCAGGGTACGCACCACGCGCCTGAGTGGCGAAATTTTATCGATCAGCTTCACGACGGTGTGCTTCCACTCAACGTACCGATGGCTCTCTTCGATCGGCGTGGTCGCGCTTACACTGAAGCACTTCCTGCCACACCGTTCTGGGGGCTATACCTTCCAGACCGTGACCAAGACGGGCGGCCCTTGGACGCCTCGGTGGCACGAGATCGCGTGTTGTCAGGCATGGGTATTCGCCCTCGTTCGCTGGCGGTGACCACGGTTAACCCAGCTGACATTGCGTCGCGACTGCATGAATTTGTTGTTCAGCATCCCTACGTGGAGCAGCTCCGCCTCAACGTTTTCAACCCCGGCAGTGGAGAGCTCATAGCGGACGTCCTACGGTGTGTCGAATCCCTGCGCCGCAAGGTTGAGTCGCCACCCCCGCTGCGATACGCGGTTCACCTGTTCGCGCCGCCGGGTCAGCTCGATACACTCGGAGAAGCGGTAGAAGGTCTTTTAGATCCGGAAAGGCACGTTGGCGAGGATGACGAGTTCACCCTCTATAGCGGTAACCACCTGCATCCGAAACTGCTTGTCGCTCGAAATGACGTCGGTGAGTTCATCCTCGATCCTCAACGTTTTCCCGCTCACGTTTCCGTTCTCATCGAACAGTTCACGGCACAGGGGCGCGTCGGACCCCTCGACCAGTATCGACGTGGATCATACGTGAACGGACTCGTCTTGGAGCCCGAGGCCGTGCCGTTGGAAGGCTCGGGTAAGGGCGCCCGGCGGTCAATAGGATGGTCCAAGGGAGTGCGCCCGGTAGCCCGGGGCGGGGCGGATGCCGGTGAGACGCTCCTTGCGGAGACGCTAACGGCCATGCACCGCCTTCAAGCTTCGGTGGCTCTCGGGCAGCCCGTTGATGCCCATGTCGGGCCTGTCCTTGCTCTCCAGTTCGACCTGGAGAAGCAAGGACTGCTGCGGCAGGTGCATGACGTCAGTGATCACGTGATTTCGATCGACCGCCATCTCGGCATCGATTTCTTCGACAGGCCGTCTGCGGGCGAGGAGGTGGAGTACCTTCTCGACTTTGCGCCAGAGTTCCTACAGGAAGAGCGGCAACGGATCGTCTTGACGACGAGCAACACCCAGGAAATTGAGACCATCTTGTCTCCGATGTTGATCGGTTACGGCATCGATCTTCGCCCTGGTGACGGAGTGGTGGTTCTCGAAGCGCTGAGGTCGCTGTCGGGCCGATTGGCACTCCGGCTGGGCGGGGCGATGACACGCGCCAAGGAGGTTGTCGGTCTGCTCTTTGCCCGCTGGCTTCTAGAGGAGGTGGGGGCGCTCGAGAACCGAATCGTGATTCCACTGGACGCCCACCAGCCGTGGTTCCAGGGGGCAGGGCCACAGCGCCGGGCGGACTTGCTGTTGATTGGTTTCCCCGGCAGAGGCGTTGTTCGGATGGACATAATCGAGGTTAAACTTCGTGAGGAGCTTCCTGCAGTCACCCGCTTGCCGCTATACCGATCGATGAGTGAGCAGACCGATGTGACCGAGGCGCGCCTACGTACGTTGTTCGACCCCGAACTGTACGCCTTGCCGCGTGCCGATATGGCGCTTCGGGCCAAAGAGTTGGCCGGCGCGCTCTCGTTCTATATCCGGCGAGCGGTCCGCTATGGACTCGTCACACCAGCGGCCGGCGATGCCGCTTTGGGCTTCGTTGAGCGTATCGATGATGGCTACCATCTCGAAGTTCAGTCGATGGGAATCGTCTTCGAGCGCCTCGGATCAGGGTATCATATCGACGAAGACGAACCTGGCTTTACCGTTCACCGATTCGGTGCCAACAAAGCCCGCAAGCTCTACCACCTCGCGGTTGGACGATTCGACGAGCGAGTATCCGTGCGTAGTGGCCTCGACGTGACTGGGGCATCTAATACGGAGCGTCGCTTGGACATGCTCGTCGAGGAGCCTGGCGAGGAACGGCTGCTCGATTCGCTGCGATCGAATCTCGTGATACCTGGCGAAGGTGATCTTTCGTCCGGCCATCCGGCACCGGCAGAACCCGAGCCGTCGATCAGCGCGGGGAGTTCGCAGGAGGCGCGGCCTGCCCGTCGTAACGGCTCGACTCCGGAGTCGGAGACAGAGATGTCGGGGCAGCTGAAATCCGAGCCTGGACCGGCAAAATTGCCGCACCCCCGCAGGGGCACGGCAAGGCGCGAAAATGAAGTCGATCTAGCCAAGGCCGCCAAACCCGACAGCGCTTCCAAGGGCCAGGCGAGCACAATGCCAGAGACTGACCCGGAAGATCTTCCGCGGCTCGTTCCAGATGTTCTGCTTGGTGCTACGTCGATGACGCCGCAGTACGGGCTACTCGGCCGATCCGGATCGAACTCGGTTGCTATTGACCTCACAGGTTGCAACACCATATCGCTGTTCGGCGTTCAGGGATTCGGTAAGAGTTACACGCTCGGCGTCATCTCAGAGATGGCCTCGGCCCAGGCGCCGGGCGTCAACGTACTTCCATCTCCGCTTGCAACCGTCATCTTTCATTTTCATAAGAATAACGCCTACGAACCTGAATACGTGACGGCCGTTCAGCCAAATCGGAAGATTTCCGAGATCGACCGACTTCTCGCAGACTATGGTGCGCACCCGAAGGGTTTGGACGATGTGGTGTTGCTCGCGCCGGCGGCCAAGGTGGAGGCGCGTAGACAGGAGTACCCCGAGATAAGGGTCGAGCCCATTATTTTTGGCTCAGCCGAACTGGGTGCGGAGAGCTGGAAGTTCCTACTCGGCGCATACGGGAATGATTCTCTCTACATCAAGCAACTCGTCGCAATCATGCGCCGCCACCGGGGCGGGCTAACGCTCGACTCGCTGCGCCAGGAGATCGAAGATGCGGACCTGCCGCGTGCCTCGCGCCGATTTGCTGAAGACCGATTGGCTCTGGCTGATCCTTATATCGACGATTCTCGCAGGCTCGGCGAGCTTCTTCGTCCGGGGCGGACCGTGATTGTCGACCTCCGTGATGAATGGATCGAGAAGGATGAAGCACTCGGTCTCTTCGTTGTAATGCTGCGCATCTTCGCGGCAAGTCAGCACGGGGGGCGCGACTTTAATAAGCTGGTCGTCTTCGATGAGGCTCATAAATACATCTCGGAATCGAGCCTGATATCGGAGGTCGTGGAGGCGATCCGAGAAATGCGTCACCAGGCGACTAGTGTCATCGTGGCGAGCCAAGACCCGTTATCGGTGCCTCGGGCGATAGTCGAGCTGACATCTGTTTTGATTCTGCATCGGATGACGTCGCCCCAGTGGCTCAAGCACTTGCGGAGCGCGATCGTGTCTCTCGGCGACGTTCAGGATGCTGCGGTAACCTCGCTGGTACCCGGAGAGGCCCTTGTGTGGGCACAGCGGAGCACCGACAAGCGGTTCACCCTGCGGCCACAAAGGCTCACTGTTCGTCCTAGGTTCACCCAGCACGGGGGCGGTACGAAGACCGCAGTTGACAATGCGACAATCAAATAGCGCCTCGGGATTGGCTTGGCGCGGGTGCGGGACTGTAAAACGAACGGTGTAACTCCTGATCAAGGAGCAGCACCTGATGACGGATGTCGTGTTCACCGAGGCTGATACTGGCCAGGTGGGGAAGCGTGGACCGGCGCGGCCGGTGGGAGACGGGGTCGACGATCAGCTCGTCGCGCAGGTGGTGGAACAGGCTCGTGCGGCGGGTCTGCAGCTCACCGGCGAGGGCGGGCTGCTGCAGCAGTTGACCAAGCGGGTCCTGGAAGCTGCTTTGGACGGTGAGATCACCGATCACCTGGGCTATGACAAGGGCGACCCGGTCGGGAACAACGGTCAGAACTCCCGTAACGGGGTGCGAGGCAGGACGGTGCTGACGGAGGTCGGTCCGGTGCAGATCGAGGTGCCCCGCGATCGCGACGGCACGTTCGAGCCGCAGATCGTGCGTAAGCGTCAGCGCCGGTTGTCCGGGGTCGAGGACATGGTGATCTCCCTGTCGGCCAAGGGATTGACCACCGGGGAGATTCAGGCCCACCTGTCCGAGGTGTATGGCGCGGACGTGTCCCGGCAGACGATCTCCACGATCACCGACAAGGTCGTCGACCGGGTCGAGTGGCAGAACCGGCCACTCGATCCGGTTTACCCGGTGATCTTCCTCGACGCGGTGCACGTCAAGATCCGCGACGGGAAGGTCGCGAACCGGCCCATCTACGTGGCCCTGGCCGTCACGGTCGACGGCAACCGGGACATCCTCGGACTCTGGGCCGGTGACGGCGGTGAGGGCGCGAAGTTCTGGCTCAGCGTCCTCACCGAGTTGAAGAACCGGGGTGTCGCCGACGCGTGCATGGTGGTCTGCGACGGACTCAAGGGCCTGCCCGACGCGATCGGGCAGATCTGGCCCGAGGCAGTC
>NZ_JBITKM010000029.1:0-29133 GCF_044461025.1 Micromonospora sp. NPDC049900 | reverse complement strand
GGGTGACGATGACGGTGACGAGAGCCCGGCAGCCATCCCGGCGAACGACCACCCTCTACCACCCGCCACCCATACCGCAGGACCACGGCCGCTCCCGGAGACGTGTCCACAGCGACTGACTCAAGGGCACCCCGTTTCTGCTGAGCACTTGCTTCTATGCCTGGCTTCCATCCGATATCGAACGTCCCCCGACAAGCAGAACCCAGCCAAAGGAATGTCGCCAGATATCCGGGGGGATTTAGAAGTTGAGGGATGCACGTACGGCGTCACGCCGGAAAGCAAGAACTATCGTCTGGTGTTTTTGGCGAGCTTATGGTACAAATAGCGAAGGGGCCGCTCATTAGAGCGACCCCTTCAGGAGGAACTAGTTGTAAGTAGGCTGGAACTAGCGATCGTTGTGCTTCCGCCAAAGCGCGATCAAGATTCCGGCTGCGGTCAGGGCTCCCAGCCACGTCAGGGTGGGAGCCCTGACCGTTGGGATCGCAGTGAGGTTGTTGAGCAGCTCTACCAGCGCGGATGCGAAGCTCAGGCTGATCAGCGCCTCGGCGTCGCCGTCCCTAGAGTTGGGCTCCTGAGGCTCGGTTGGAGCGTTAGGTAGTGCCAAGTGGGCCTCCCATGGTGAGTTGATGTAACTGCCCGAACCGATGTATTGGATCGGCGTTTTCTGCATGGACAGCGTCTCATGGGGACAGCCTTTCGTGCCACGTGCCGGTTGCGGTCGGATCGCACTACCCTCGTTGGTCAGACTGGCGATTCTGGCCCCCAAAGAGTCTGGCTCAACTGGTTCAAATCTAGGACGTTGCTGGTCGTCGTCACCGAATGTCACGGGCGGCAGTCGATAGCCCGGTGAGCGCTACCTGAGGTAGTAGAGCTTGAAGCGGGGCCTCCCGTGAGACAGGCCCCCGCGCCGGTGCCGGCGCCCGACGCGGGGGGTGAGTTGTCGGTGGCCTGCGGGCCGGGCCTTGCTCCACCTGCGCGTGGCCGTGGCCAGCAGCCAGGCCGGTGACCTCGCCGACCGGTCCAGTGTGAGCGCCGTTTCCCGTCGAGGGAGGCCGCAGCCGGCTTCCTGTGGATGACGCGACGGCTTGTGGATATCGCCCTGATCTTGACTTCTCGTGCTATGGGGAGCGGCCACTCACCCGTAGGGCACCTGCTGCGGATCAGCGCCTCTGCGCGTCCTGTCGCCGTTGGGAAGGCTTGACGGATGGGCACTTCGATCGCCGATCTAGCGGCTGCCCCCCGCGACGGCAACAGGTAGATCCGCGTCAGCGAACTTCTCTAGAAGTCGCCAGGCCGCTTCCCCACGCGCAGCTCGGCCGTACAGGGTGTCCGCAGCGGCCTGATAGCCGGCGACGATCTCGGGGTCCTCGATGAGGGCCACGTCGCCAAGTGGGGTGTCGACGTACACGAGGTCGGGGTCGAGGTCGTTGTGGAACTCGTGTGCCGTGAACGGGCCGACCAGCCTGGCGTTGGTGGCGGTGTCGTAGGCGAGGACGGCGAGGTCCAGGCGGGGAAGCAGGGTGTGTATGCGTTCGATCTGGCGGCGCATGATGTCGCGGTCCTGGGTGGGGGTGAGGGCGCGTCCGTCGAGGACGATGCGGATCGTGGGCTGCCGTGGGCTGTTGAGAAGGCGGTCCTGCCGTTCGCGCAGGAGTTGGATCTGGGCGTCGGTGGCCTGTGGGTCGGCCCGGTGGCAGGGGCGGGTGTTCATCAGGAGGCGTGCGTAGTCGGCGGTCTGGAGCAGGCTCGGCACGAGGTAGGGGTGGTACTGGGTGATGCGTTGGGCGTCGTCCTCGTAGCCGAGCAGGTCTCGGTAGGAGGCGGTGGCTACCTCGTGGTAGGCGCTGGTCCAGTGGCGCTTTCGGGCCGTGTGGGCCATGTCGAGCAGGTGCCGTATCTGGTCGGGGTCCGTGATCTGGTAGTAGCCGAGCAGAACTCGAAGTTCGTTCGGCGAGATGCTCGACGTGCCGTTGACGATGCGTTGAGCCTTGCTCTGTGACCACTCCATCGCCGCGCGGATGTCTTCCTGGGTATGTCCGTGCTCGCGTCGGAGCTGGTCTAGGAGGCGCCATAGCCGTCTGCGGACGGTGGCCGGTCCTGGCCCGTCGGGTGTGTCCGTCATGCTGTCGAGTTCCTTGTGTGCCTGTGCGCGCTGGTCGTTACGGCTGTGCGGGGTTGCTCGGGGTGGTGGGTAGCTTGCGGGGGTCGATGTCGACGGTCACGGGTAGGTGGTCGCTGGCCGCGCGGGTGACAGGGGTGTCGATCACCGTGAGGGACCTGACCGCGGGCAGGACCGTCTTGGTGCCGTGGATGGTGTCGATGCGCCGGGCGATGCCTCGGGCGCTGTAGGGGCAGGTGGGCCAGTGCCCGGTGGTGGCCTTCCAGGGGCTGCGGGAGGCGGCTGCTACGTCGTGGAGCCCGCCGGCTTCCCAGACCTGTGCGGGCCTTCGGTCGGCGTGGTGGCGTTGGCGGGGGTGGGTGGGTTCGTGGCATTGGTGGACGAGGTCGGGCCACCAGGGTCGGCCGGTGTAGGGGTCGGGGTCGTAGTCGGCGCCGTTGGTGCGGGCGGCGCCGATGGAGTTGAAGTCGGAGCCGATCAGGGCCAGCTCGTGCGGGCGGGTGACGGCGGCCAGGACAGCCTCGGCCTGGTCGATGCGGCGGTGTCGGCCGTAGGCGGGCGCGTGGTAGGACGCGAACGTGATCGGACGGCCCTCGACCTGGAAGGCGAGCCGGACCATGGAGCCGTAGCCGATGCCGCGCCATCCGCCGTCGTGGTGGACGGCGGGACTGTAGGTGCGGAAGGTGTGCGGTAGCGGCACGAGGCTGGGTCGCTAGAGCAGCGCCGTGTGCACGGTGTTGTCGCCGACGGCGACGGCGTGGACTGTGCGGGCGGTCCCGTTGGTGGGGACGGTGCTGGTCAGGCCGGTGCGGTCGGCGAGTTCGGCGGCGAGGCGGGCGGCGCTGGCTGGTGGGCTCTTGAGTTCCTGGACGGCGATGACGTCCGCGTCGAGGCTGCGGATGGTGTCGATGACCCGCCGTTGCCGGCTGGCCTCACTGAGGCTGTTGGGGTTCAGGGTCAGGTCGAGCATGTTGTAGGTGACGAAACGCATTCGGGTGACCTCGTGGATGTCAGTGATCGGCATGCCGCTGGCTCGCGTCGGTGTTGTTCGTGCTGGCCATGGCGTTCGCCGGAGCACTGACGATGGGGGGCGGGGCGCTCGGGTGGTGGGGGCTGTGGGAGGTGTGTCGGGGTGGGGTGATGCCGAGGGCGCGGGCTGCCAGTCTGGTGGCGAGCGCGTAGGTGGTGACGGTGGCTGCCATGCCGACTGCCATCGGCCACGGTGCCGTGGTGGCGTTGGTGGTGGGGTCGGTGGTTCCGGCGGCGACGGCCACGACGGCGATGAGGCCGTTTTGCGCGAGGTGGTAGCCGAGGGCGGCTTCGAGGCCGCCGGTGTGGACGGTGAGCCAGCCGAGCGTGACACCGACGGTCAGCACACCGAGGGTGCCCCACCAGCCGCCGCCGATGCCGTGCAGCGCGGCGAAGATCACTGCCTGGACGCTGATCGCGGGCCACGGTGAGTGGAAGAAGCGGCCTACGGCTTGGAGGATGACGCCTCGGGTGACGTATTCCTCGGCGGCGACCTGGCCGACGAGGAGGGCGAGGGTGACGTGGAGGATGGTGAGGTAGGGGCCGATGCCGATCCAGGTCGAGGTGCGTGGTTCCGCAGGCCCGGTGTCGGTGCCGGCAGCGGCGATGACGGCGGTGAGGGTGCCGAGGCAGAGCGCGAGGATGATGCAGGCCCCGGCGATGGCCAGGCACAGGGCCAGCCACCACCAGCGCAGCCGGCCGGTGACGCTGCTGAGCGTGCCGATCTTGCGTCGCTCGCCGTAGCGGACGATCAGCAGGGTTGTCGGGAGGATGCAGGCGATCGCGGCGAACGACAGGACCAGTTCGGAGGAGGCGCCCAGGACGGGTAGCCCGTCCGGGGGCAGCCACTCCATGATCAGGGCGACGGGTACCGGGGCGACCAGAGTGCCGATCAGCACCGCGAGCAGCGTCAGGAGTACCCGACGGCGGGAGATGTGGTGTGTGAGCCGGTGGTAGGGGATGCCGGCCGGCGGCATGGACGAGGGCATGGGTGCGGGATCTCCAGGGTGCGATGAGCGGGCTGCGGCCGATGGGGACCAGGCCGACGAGCAGGACGTGGCCGTGGGCGTTCAGGAGCGGGTACGGCCCGGTGGAACGCCGGTGGTGTCCGGCGTGGACGGCGCGATGGTCATGACGAGATGGCGTAGGACGCAGCGCACGCACGGCAGTGCCCGGTCAAGTCGGGTGTCCGCGACCCGGTGTCCGATGTCGGCCGAGGTGGGCAGGGTGGTGGGCTGGCCGGTGACGTGCAGCAACAGGATCGTCATGCCGATGATCGGCAGGTTGGTGAGCAAGGAACAGGGTGGCCTTTCGGGTAGCTCTGGTCGCCGCAGGTAATCGTCAGCGGGGTGCTCGACGGTGACGGGCTCTACCGGAGGGCCGTGGCGGGCTCGGGCGGTACACCGTCTGCGTCGCTGTGGCCTCGCTGAAGGATGAGGACGGACGAGAACAAGCCCGGCCGGGGTGCGGCGACGTGTTCCTGCGCGGCCAGCATCTCGCCCGTGGCCGGATCGATGACCAGCGTGGTGGTCGAACGGTCGGCGACCACCCGGAAGCCGAGCCCGGCTCGCCCGGCGAGGTCGGTGGTCTGCCCGTGGTATTCGATGCCGGGCACCGTCGCCAGGACGTGCAGGGCCGTCGCACGCTCGTTCTGGTCGAGGTATTGGCTGGCGGCCAGGCCGACGACGCCCCAGGTGAGCAGTCTCGGGTAAGCGGGTTCGGCCGCCAGCTCCGGCGGTGCCAGCAGCCCAGCCAGGGCGGCCGGGGCGGTGGGCAACGGTGCGGGCAGGTACGGACGCAGATCGCTCCGGTAGCGGGTCGTGGTGGGCGAGGCCTGCGTGAACAGGGTCTGCTCCTCTGGTGTTGGCTGGTGGTCGACGCCTCGCACGTCGGGTGCGTGGCGGGTGACGTCGCTGCCGGAGCCGTTGGGACGCCGCCAGCGTCGTAGGTCTTCGCGGCGGATCGCGCCGCTGGTGCGGGTCCACGTTTGGAGGTGCAGGTATTCGTAGGAGAGGTCGGTGGTGCTGTCGGCAGGGACCGGACCGATGCCAGCGGCGATGGTGGTGAGGCGTTGCTGCGGGGTGAGGCCGGGCGCGGTCGCCGCCGTGGCGGCGGGCTGCTTGCCGCCGAGCGCCGACGAGGGCGGCGCGTTCGCGGGAACGGCCGGTACGGCATGGCAGCCGGCAAGCAGGACGCTGCCGAGAGCAGCGGCCACGCGGCGGGCGGGTGCGGTCAAGCGAACCATGGGTGTGCGGTTTCCTTGCTGTGGGTTGGTCCGGCCCGAGGGCTGCCGCGCCGTTGAGGCAACCTCGGGTGCCGGGTGTCGGTGGCTTAGCCCGCCAGCGTGGCGAGCGAGATGGGTCGGCCCGCGCGGCGCAGGGGCCACAGCTGCGGCCCGCCGTGCAGGCGTAGCGGTGTGCCCGCGTGGTAGCCCTGCCTGGTCAGGAAGTCCCGGACCATGCCCGTGGTGGTGACGGTGTCGATCGGATAGCCGAGATGGTCGACGCGCTGGTGGTGGTGCGCGAGCAGCGCTCGACCGAGGCCGTGGCGGCGGGCTTCCGGGAGGACGTGTAGCCAGGCGAGCCAGTGGTGTGGGGCACCGGACCGGTACCGGCGGACCAGAGCGTGGAACTGCTGGAACCGGGGTAGGGCGCGGCCGGTGAAGGTGCTCAGGTGGTAGTCGGACAGCGGTGCGGCCCCCGCCACCGGGTGCTGCTGCCACACGGCGACGGCCGTCATGTCGAGCGTGACATCGACGTGTCCCCACTCCACGGCGTGGTCGACTTCCATCGCGAGCAGAGCGTGGAAGATGTGCTGCCGCTCGACCGGGTCGGGAACGAGCCATTCGGCGACCGGCTCGGCCGCGACGGCGTCGGTGAGTAGCGCGGCGATGGTGGCAACGTCGCCGGCCCGCGCAGGTCGGATTGGTGCCGCGATCACGGGAGCAGCCGTCACAGCGACCGCCGGCGTGGCCTGGTACGCGGGAACGAGGTCCGGCCGCCGGTGGTGGTAGGGGCGCCGCGCCACATCCGCCAGATGACCGGCCCGTCGGTGGGTAGCACGATCGTGGGACCGGCGGTGTAGCCGAGGCGGAGGTATAGCCGCCGGTTACGCATGTTGCTCGCTTCCAGATAGGCCGGCAGGCCGAGGCCGTCGAGACGACGGTGATGGTCGGCGAGCAGCGCCGCGCCGATACCGAGGTTTTGGCGAGTGGGGTCGACGGCGAGGTAGGCGAGGTAGTGGTGTGGTTCATCGGGGTGGAAGGCGTCGAACATCTCCTCCAGCAGCACGAACTTCGGCGCGTGCACGCCCGCGATGCGCTCCAGCGCCTCCAGCCGTTCACGGGTGTCGGTGGGGGTGGGTTCGAGGCGGGGGTACCAGATCGCGACGGCGGTCTGGCCGGAGGTGGTGTACACCTGCCCGTGTTCGAGGCCGTGACGGAAGGCGTCGGTGAAGTAGCGGTAGTAGACGGTGTGTCGGTCGATCGGGTCGGGGATGAGCCAGTCGGCGACGGGGCCTTCGTGGAACGCCTCGGCGAGGACGGCGATCAGCGGCCCGGCGTCGGCCTCGGTGGCGGAGCGGACGAGCAGATCGTTGTTGGTGATGGTCATGGCAACTCCCTGGTCAGACGGATTGACGGACGACGTCGGGGGCGCGCAAAGGTCCGGTTTGGCTGTCCGCGCCCAGGCCGACTGCGGCGTACACGTCGGGGTTGGTGGCGCGCAGGGTCAGCGCCCAGGCGATGCCGAGGAGTGCGGCGGCGGCGTAGGCGGCGGGGAACGCCCAGCGCAGCGGCGAGTCCGGTTCGACCCCGAGAAGGGTGGCGAACTCTCGCAGGGTGACGGTGAGGATCCCGCCGAGCGCGACGGTCGCGGCTCCCGGCGCGATCAAAGACCGCCACGGTCCTTCGGTGTGGGTGATCCGGGCGAAGAAACCGATCACGGCGGCGGAGGTGACCGTCATCAGGATCAGCACCCCGAGCCCGCCGGTCACGGTGACCCAGAAGAACAGATGCACGATCGGATCCGCGCCCGCGAGCGCGTAGCCGACCAGCACCGCGAAGGCGAGCCCACTCTGCACGAGCGAACCGACCTTCGGCGCCCCGGTACGGCGGCTGGTGCGGCCGAACACCGCCGGCAGCACCCGCTCCCGGCCGAGCGCGAACAGATACCGCGCCACGGTGTGGTGGAACGACAGCAGGGCCGCGAACAGGCTGGTGATGAACAGGACCCGGGCGACGGTGATGACGCTGTCGGCCAGGTATGGGGACACCAGGTTGAAGATGAGATCAGTGCCGTCGGTGCGGGCCGCCTCCACGATGCGGTCCGGGCCGGTGGCCACCGACATCGCCCACGCGGACAGCCCGTAGAGCAGGCCGGTGACGGCTACGGCGATGTAGGTGGCACGGGCGATCGTGCGTCGCGGATCCTTCGTCTCCTCCGAGAACACCACCGTGCCCTCGAAGCCCACGAAACCCGTGATCGCGGTAACCAGCGCGGCACCGATACCGGCGGCGAACACGTGCGACGGGGCGAGGGTGTCGAAACTGACCGTCCCGTCGGCCGGATGGGTGACCATGATGGCGTCGAAGGTCAGGGCGACGACGCATTCGGCGATGAGGACGACGGCGAGGACGCGGCCGTTGAGGTCGATCCGCGCCACGCCGAGGACCGCGACGATGGCCCACACGGCGAGGGCGCACATCCACCAGGTGAGGTTCCAGCCGTACCGGTCGTTGAGGAACTGGGCGGTGACCGCGCCGGCTCCGCCGTAGAGGCCGATCTGCATCGCGTTGTAGGCGACTAGCGCGATCATCGCGGCGCCGACACCGGCGGGGCGGCCGAGTCCTCGGGTTACGTACGTGTAGAAGGCGCCCGCGTTGACGATGCGGCGGGACATGGCCACGTAGCCGACCGCGAACAACGCCAGCACGGCCGCGACCAGCAGGTAGGCGACGGGGATGCCGGTGACGCCGGTGACCGCGTACCCGGTGGTCGCGCCGCCCGCGACGACGGTCAGTGGCGCGGCGGCGGCGATGACGAAGAACACCACCGAGGGGATACCGAGCCGGCCACGGGCCAGGACGGCGGACACGGTGTCAGGTTTCGAGCGAGACATCAGTTCTCTCTCAGGGGAGGGGATGGGTGTGGGTGGGCCGCACTCAGGTGGTGCGGTGGCTCAGCACGGCACCGCCGACGACGGCACCGAGATCAGCAAGAAGCTCGCGCAGCGGCAGGAGGGCCTGTTCGACCTGCTGGCGCAGGTACGTGCGGGCGGCGAGGGGTGCGCCGTCGAGCAGGATCGGATCGAGCTGGGTGTGCAATGCGATACCCGCGAGGGCCACATCGAACAGGTCGAGCTGCTGGTAGTTGCGGACCTGGTAGGAGAGTCGGGCCCACGACCAGGCGGCCGTGTTCATGTCCGCCGGGATGTAGACGGTGCGCTGCCGCCACAACCGGCCGACCTGGTGTTGGTGGAGGAGCCCGCGCTGCCACATCCGGGTCGCCACCTGCTCGTAGGCGGTGGTGGCGAGGAACGCCAACCAGGTCCGGGTCGCCGTGTGCTGCGGCTCGGCGACCAGCCGGTCGAGCACGAGGTGTCGCAGCCAGTCCCTCGGCGGCAACGTGTCGGTCACCCGAATATGCCGACCCACGAACGTGATCCGGCCCTCGCCGTACAACTCGGCCAACAGCGCGGCGGCCAGACCGTGCGCCGTCGCGGACTCGAACAGACGCGACCGGCCGGTCTGATCATCGTGCGCCAGATAGAAGAACTCGTCAGCGAGGTGCGTGATGTTCTGCGCTGCGGCGCTGCCGACGGCACGCACCGGCCGACTTGCCGCTACCGGCTCGGCGTACACGCCAGGCGGCGGGAGGTACTCGTCGGATGCGCCGGAGGGTGTGGTGTTCACCGCGGCTGGCCTTCCTGAGTCGATGGGCTGTCAGAGGAGGTGAGAAGCCCGAGCTGCCGAAGAAGCTTCCGGCCGCCGGGATGGCGGCCGAGTTCCTCGATCGCCCAGGCGTGCTGCCCGCACCGGCCGTCCTGGCAGTGGAAGCAGGTACCGCCGTTGCGGTGCTGGAGCGCGGTGTTCCGCGCCGACTCGAAGCGATCGACGGGGCGATCGGTGTCGTCGGTGCCGGTCATGAAGCGGGTAGCTGGCGGTGGAGCGCGGCGACGTTGACCCGTACCTCCATGCACGGCGGATGCCGGTCAACGTGCGGGTAGTCGCACTCCGGCCGGTGACCGAGCACCCAGACCCACTCGTCGCTGCGGTTCGGCAGGTCGCGGACGCCTGCAACGGTGACGGCCACGGACGTCCCAGGGGTCAGGTCGCGGCCGTACGACCAGTCGTTTGCTTCGAGCTGCAGCAGGGTGCCAGGGGTGATGTCGGGGACGGGCTGCGGGCCGCGGTTCACGGCCGTGCCCTTCCACGCCCTCGACGTCGATGACGGTCGTAGTCCAGGACAGGGCGACTGGAGTTCGCTCCGCCCGGCCGGCTCCGAGCATGGGCGCCAGGCGGCAGTGCCGTGTCGTCGCTCGGGTCGTGAGGAGTCGATCCACCGCAGCCGGCATAGCGCCTGGCTGCACCCCCGCAGTCGATGCCGAAGGGCCTATACGGGTGCTCGCCGCCAGCGGGGACGAACCACTTGACGCGCACTGCCATCACCTTTCTATGTGAGATGCGCGGCCGGGCCCTCCCCGGCGCCGACCGCGTACCCCGACCAATGGGGCGCAGGTGCCGCCCCGAACGGGGAAGTAGGGCGACCCTGCACCCGACTCGCGGACGGGGTTCGTCCCGCACCGCTTGCTTCTGGGCAGGCGGCGACGCAGGGCATGTAGAGTCGGGCGCACCTCGCGGCACTCGCCATACCCACCCGATCGCTGCTTGCCCAGACGGGCCTATGTCGATCGGCGGCAGGGACCTCGGATCGACGCATCGCTTGTTGTGCGTCCACCTTCACGGACAGTCCCCGAGGCTGGGAATGCCGTTCTGATCCTGGATCCAACGCGGGTTCTAGTGCCAGAACCAGCCGTGACCAGCATGGGAGCCGTGCATGGGTGCGGCTTGGCCAGTTACTACGCCAGTTCATGGGGTTACGCTCTGCGCCACCGACGGGACACAAGCGCCGTCGGATGGGTCATGCCTGGAGGTGTTGTCATGATCAGTCCACTGGTGCGCCGCCGTCGTCTCGCCGCCGAACTCCATGAACTTCGTGAGCAGTACGGCTACACAGCAGCCCGGCTCGCAGCGGAGATCGGGGTACCGAGGCAGCGCATCAGCCGCCTGGAGAACGGCCACGTCGCACCTGATCTCGATGAATTCAGGCAGATACTGGTTCTGTTCGGCGTGCGGGAACCCCGCAGCAGCCAACTGCTGGCAATCGCGCAAGATGCCCAGGAGCGCGGGTGGTGGGCCAAGTCCGCCGATGGGATGGGCACCCGGCAAGCCCTGTATGCGAATCTGGAAGCCGGGGCGAGCGTCATCAACGAGTACCACATGGCGTTCCTGCCCGGACTACTCCAGATCCCGCCGTACACCGAGGCCAGAATCCGGCTGGACCCACAGGACGGCAGCGACTTCAACCCTGCCTGGTCTCTCGACGCCCGAGCCCGCCGACAGCGGAACCTGGATCGACCAGGCGGTCCGTCCTACGAGGTTGTCATCGACGAACTCGCAATCCGTAGGCTCGCAGCACCACCAGACATCGTCGCCGACCAGCTCGACCACCTGGTCCACGAAGGCCATTGCCGCGACGCGCTGACAATCCACGTCCTGCCAGTTGCGGCGCGGATCCCTCAGCACGCAGTGCCCCGCTCCGCGTTCAGCACCTACCGGTACCCGGACCCCCACGACCCGATCGTGGTGGCCGTCGACACCGCCACCGACGACCTCGTCCTAACCCAAGAAGCGGACGTCCGCCGATACCTTGACCTCTACGAGAAGATTAGGCGTGCTGCGCTGTCGCCAGCCGACAGCCTCGATTTCCTCGCCGCTGCGGCGGAGGAAAGCCGGAAGGAGTACGGAGATGCATGACAGCACGTTCAGTTACTGGCGAAAGTCGACCCGCAGCAGCGGTGGTGACAACTGCGTCGAGGTAGCCGTGGCCGACCGGGTCGTCGGTGTCCGTGACTCGAAAGACCCTACTGGTGGGATCCTGGCCTTTGACTGTGACGCCTGGACAAGATTTGTGAACGACATCCGGATGTGCAAGCCGAGCAAATGACGATCTCGCGATAAAGTGTAGAGTGGGCCAAACGTCGAAAGAATGGCCTGAATCGTCCAAGTTCGTTCGCGGGCGCGGGTGCGGCGCTGGTGGGGACGGAATGGTGCGGCGGGATGGGATGACCAAACAGAAGAAGGAACGGAAACCGAACGAAAAGCTGATTGCGATGCGGCTCGGCAGAGTGTCGCCGTCGGGATCGGGCCGTCCGTTGTCCCGAGAAGAGCTTGCCGACGCCTGCAACCGGATCCTCGAACGCATATACGAAAGGCAGAAGCAGAGGCGCGGGTGGGCGGGCTTTAACGCGTCCTACATCGGTGGTCTTGAGTTGGGCGAGCCAGCGTGGCCCAACGCTGATTACCGGGCCGCGCTCCGTGAGTTTTTCGGAGCCACCGACACCGAACTCGGTTTCTACATCGACCGCCCGGACCGGGCGCCGGAAATTGGCGCGAACGCGCTGGGAGCCAAGCCCGCAGAGCACGTACTTCACCAAGGGGTGATGAAGGCAGGCGGCGATATCGGGGCAATTTTGACGGCCACTGACCAGGTTCGACGCGGGGTCGAGGAATTTCTCGACAAGGACACAACATTTGCGGGTAAGGTAAGCAGGCTGCAAGATGCTGTCGGCATCCATGCCCGGGACATACTGACCGTTCCGCCGCTGGAAATGGTGTCACGAATTGGCTTGGATCTGCTCGACACCCTGAACGTGGTTCAGCTACCTGGCATGTCACGGACCCGGGAACTGCACACGGTGCTCGCAAAACTCGCCGTGCTCACCGCAGACGAGATGAACGTGGTGGGCAACGTCTACGCCGCTCGCGCCTGGTACGCGACCGCGATGACGGCCGCAGACCGGGCCGGAGATCCCGGGCTGCGCGCTGATGTTTGCGCTTTATCGGCAATGATGCCCCTCTACCACGGGAACCCGGCCGAGGCTGTCCGCCTAGCTCAGCGCGCACGAGCGCTGGCGGGCGGCAGCAAATGCCTGGCCACTCCGCTGGCGCCGATGCTCGAAGCTCTCGCGTGGGCGTCGCAAGGCAACCGAGAGCGCGCCCAAGATGCGTTATCAGACGCTATCCGGAATTACGACGCCGCGAGCGGGGACGTTCGCAGCGAAACGGCGTTCGGCCTATCACTGCGACGCAGATTGTTCTATGAAGGTCGGATTCTCACTAGGATTCACGAATACCGTTCGGCCGGGGTTGCGCACCAGCAGGCGCTGGAACTCTATCCCGAGGACGTCGTGGGCGACAGAACGATTATCAAACTCGACACGGCTGCCGCCCTCTTCGCGCTCGCCGAGCCGGAGCATGGTGCAGAAGTGGTCAGCAGCGCCCTCCGGGCACTGCCAAGCGGGCATCAAGCCTCGATATTTACGGCTACCGCAACCGAGGCCATCGACAGGGCTGCGGACAAGGCGCGGACGCTGCCGGCCGTGCGATCGTGTTTTGAGCTACTTGATGACCTTGGGCGCCAGGGTCGCGCCGGCCTTAAGGGGAAGGATGGCGTCGGATGATCAGCGACCGGGTGCAAGGTACCGCTCGACTGCCTGGACCTTCTCCGCTAGCGCGTTTTCAGCGGCGGGGCGGTAATCGACCTTGATGACGGTGCTGACTCGCGGTGCCCGCGATGCCACCGCCTCCACCGCCTTCCTCACTACGTCTAGCACCTCGTCCAGAGTGTCGCCCTCAACGAGGGTGAACATCGCATTGGTTTGATTCGGCAGACCTGATGCCCGGACCACTCGAACGGCCTCTGCGACGATCTCGCCAACGTCCTCGCCGACACCGAGCGGAGTGACAGAAAATGCAACAAGAGCGGACATAGCGAACGGCCTCCCAA
Organism: Micromonospora sp. NPDC049900; assembly: GCF_044461025.1. Lineage (NCBI taxonomy): Bacteria > Bacillati > Actinomycetota > Actinomycetes > Micromonosporales > Micromonosporaceae > Micromonospora > Micromonospora sp. NPDC049900. The sequence continues at coordinate 15,918 of NZ_JBITKM010000029.1, read as the reverse complement.
GATTCAGTGGATCCAGGGCGCCCAGCCTATCTGTGGTCGGTGCCCACAAGCCTGGCCAAGATCGTGCGGCGCGGCGTTCCCGGTGCGCGTGGAGTCGCCGCGTAACCTCCTGCCATGCCCATCGCACTCCTGTTCCGGTGGGTCGCTGACCGGCCGGCGCCGGATGCCGTCGTGGTGCAGGTCTGCGGCTGGCTGTTCGATGACCACGGGCGTGTGCTCGTGTAGGACACCCCGGACGGCCACAACCTTCCCGGGGGCAGCCCCGAGTTGGTCGATGTCGACGCAGCGGCGACTTTGCACCGGGAGGCGGCGGAGGAGTCGCAGGTGCGTCTGGTCGATCTGGTGCTCCTCGGGCACGAGCTTGCGGGCGACGGCGCGTACCTGCGTATGGTGGCGCGGATCGTCGGGTTCGACGCCCGCCGGCCGGACTCGGATGGTGGCCGTCTGCTCGGCCGCCGCCTGGTGCCCGTGGTCGACGTGCCGCTCCTGCTGGGCTGGGGCGAGTCCGGAGCGGAGCAGGCCGTCCTTGCCGCCCGGGTTGCGGAGAGCAGGTGGGCGCTGCCGGTGTGGTCTCCCACCGCCCCCGCCGGCCACGGTCGACTAGCGGACTGCCCACGGCACGACCCCACGTAGGAAGCGGCCCACCGCAGCCGTCGTGGTCGAAGCGGCAGTTCAGCTCGCCAAGACCGATCTTGGGAGAACGACGATTCCGGGGATGTTGCAGTGGGCTTGGGCGTGCCGGGTGAGCATGAGTCGCGTCACGCGGCCTTCTGGGGCAGGTCATGCGGTTAGACGTCGGGGCGGCGGTTGTAACAGGTGCCGCAGTCGAGGATCGTTCAGGCTCGGGTAGGCGACGTCAGCGGCGGGTAGGAGCAGGTCCGGCTGTGACGGTACGCCGATGACGTAGAGGCCGGCGGTGTGGGCGGCGAGTGCTCCGGCGGCGGAGTCTTCGACCGCGATCGCGTTGTGTGGGTCGGCCTGGAGGCGGTGGCACGCGGCGAGGTAGACGTCCGGGGCGGGCTTGGGCGCGGGGACGTCGTCGCTACCGACGACGACGTCGACCAGGTCGATGATTCCGATCGCGGTGAGGTACTCGACGACCGCGTCGTGCAGGGTGTTCGACGCGACGCCGATGGGGCGGGATCGGGCGAGGGTGGTGACGAGTTCGACCGCGCCCGGCATGGGGGGTACTCCGCGGCCGAGGTTGGTGGTGACGAGATCGAGGACTTCGGTGGCGAGTTGGTGGTGTCGCTCGGGTTGGTGGAGGAGGCGGCCGAGTTCCTGGCCGAGGCCGGTGAGGGTGAGACCGAGCAGGCGGTGTCGGTCCGGGCGGCTGAGGGTTGCGTTGTGGCGGGCGAAGAGGGTGGCGTAGGCGCCGTCCCAGACTCCCTCGGTGGCGACGAGGGTGCCGTCGCAGTCGAAGATCACGGGGCCGGTGGGCAGAGGGCGTGCCCTGCGCGGCAAGGTGTCGGTCATGGTCATGCTCCCTCTGCGGCTCGGTGGGCGGTGGCGGCGGCGAGGAGTGGGAAACGGGGGTCGTGGTGCGCACGTTCGGTTTCGGTGAGTTCTTCGGCGGCTTCGCCGAGGAGGGCGGCGAGGCAGGTGCGCAGGTTGCCGTAGCCGGTGACCTGGGTGGGGCCGGGCCAGGGGGTGAGTAGGTGGCGCAGGCCGGCGGGGGTGAATCGCCAGCGGTCGGCGGGGCCACCGCTGGGGCTGATCCGGGCGAGGCACGGGACGGTGAGCAGGAGGGTGCCACCGGGGCGTAGCGCGGAGTGACAGGTACTGAGTGCGGCGGCCGGGTCGGGCAGCAGTTGCAGGGTCTGGGTGAGGATGAGGCAGTCGAAGGCGACGGCTGGGAGACTGCCGGGGACGGTGAGGTCAGCCTGGAGGGTGGCGCGGATGTTGGTGGGGTCGATGTCGATGATGGTGGTGGAGGTGAGTCGGTCAGCGCCGTATCGGCGTACGTAGGTGTCGTCTTTGATTTCGGCTGCGTCGCCGTGGACCAGCTCGCGGTGGTGGGTGAGGAAGAGGTCGATGTAGATGCGGTCGACGGGTGTTCCTCGCTCGTAGCCGTAGCAGTCCGACAGCGGCTGGAGAGGCAGGGTCACCAGGTGCCGCCTGGGGCCGGGAGTTGGGTGTGCAGGTGGCGGGCATGGGTGAGGGCTTGCTGAAGGTCGTTGGTGAGCTGGTGGATGCGCCGGTCTCGGTCCGGCAGATCTGCGTGCCGATGATGCGAGGCAAGTTCACGACAGGCGACGAGGGCCACCGCGATCCAGAGCCCGACGTGAGCGCCGGATGGGGCGGTGATGTCGTGCAGGACGGTGCGGCGGGCGGCGGGGTTGTCGGCGAGGAAGATGAACAGCTTGGCGTGGTCGTAGCCGGCGGGTCGCCAGGCGGTGAACTCCAGGTCGAGCAGTGCGAAGCGGTCGGCGGTGGCGAGGGTGTTGCCCAGGTGCGCGTCACCGTGGCTCACTTCGATTGGTGTGTGGGTGCGGGTGGCCAGGTCGGTGAGCAGGCGCGCGTCGGCAACGTCGAGGACATCGCCAGCGAACGGTGCGAGTTGGGCGGGATAGTCGGTGTCGTCGGGGATGGCTGCCGGGGAGGTGGGCCGCCATTGGTGCAGTGCGGTGAGTGCGGTGAGCATGCGTCGGGTGGTCGCGACGCTGACGCTGCCGGCCGGGGGGTAGCGGTCCGGGTGTAGTGGGGTGCCGGGCAGTGCGGTCACGACGAGCAGCGGCAGGTGCGGGTCAGCCGCGACGAGGTCCGCGACCGGAACGGGTGGACCCCCAATTCTCCGGAAGGTCTGGTAGATGCCGATTTCGTGGCGGCATCGGTCGTGCCACCACGGGCGGGGGTCGGTCGGCTGCTTGGCGATGACCTGCTGTCCGTGCAGGAGGCCGCGTTGCAGGAGCGAGGTGCCGGTGCGGATCGGAGCGCCGGTGGGTGTGAAGCCGGGGCAGGCGGTCTGGAGGTGCTCGGCGAGGGCGATGCCGCTCATGCTGGTACTCCCGCCTCTGGCAGGAGCCGCCATGAGGGGACGGGTGGCCCGGCGAGGCTGCGGATGAACGCGGCGGCGGCCGTGGCGAGCAGTGAGGGCGGCATGGTGCCGTCGAGGGTGAGCTGCCGTCGGGGTGGGAGCAGTCGCAGCCAGGTGCGGCAGGTCTGGTCGATGCGGGCGCGTGCGGCGGGGTCGTCGAGGTGGCTGGCGACGGGTCCGCGGGCGGTGCGGCGGATGTCGGTGACGGGGTCGGGGATGCTCAGGTAGAGGTAGGCGGTCGGTGTGAGGATCTGTCCGGTGGCTGCGGCGTCGGCGTAGAGGGTGGCAGCGCCGCTCGGGTCGGCGGGGACGCCGAGGGCCTGCATGCCGTACTCGTGCGCGATCAGCGTCAGCGGGCTGCGGTCCAGCAGGACGACATGGCCGCGCCGGCTGGCGGTCGCGTGGGTGCGGGTGGCTATCCTCGTGCGGACCTGGCTGGCGCGGTGTCGTTCGAGGTCGAGGAACTGCCGCAGCGCAGCGCTGACCTGGGTGTGGTCGGTGGGTGGCCATGGCGGCAGCGGGACGAGGTCGGTGTATTCGGGGGCGATGATCGCGTCGGTTCGGGGGGCCAGGTGGCGGACGAGGGTGCTCTTTCCCGAGTAGCAGAGCCCCTCGACAGCGACGATTACGGGCGCGGTCTCGTGTGGGCGAGTGGGGGTGGGGGTTGTCACGGCGTGCCTCCCGGATCCGGGTTTTGAGGGGCGGTAGGAATAGACCGTGGTGACAGAAGAGGCTGGTGTGGCCAGTGAGACTCGTGATGCTGGGGCGCTCGATGCCGTGGCTGCGGCGTTCGGGCTCGGCCCGGTCGAGAACGTCGAGGTGATCGCCGCGGGTCTGATGAACCGCAACTGGCAGGTGTGGACCGCTCGCGGGGTGTTCGCGGTCAAGCAGATCCTCGACATCGACGCGACCGCCGCCCGCCGTCAGCACGCCGCGACGCGGGCGCTGGCGGAGCGCGGCCGGCCCGTCCCGGCACCGCTGGCCACGGCGGATGGTGACACCCTGCTGGAGCAGGCCGGACACATTTACGCGGCGGCGCCGTGGGCCCGGGGAGCGCACCGCGAGGGCCTGGACCTGTCGGTGCCCGAGGCAGCGGCGCTGGGCGCTGTGCTGGCTGATCTGCACGCCGACCTGGCGCAGGTGATGCCGATAGTGCCGGAGACGATGCGGGAGCCGGTCACCGAGCCGGCCACGACCAAGGACAAGATCGACCGCTACACAGCGGCAGCGGCGGCTCGACCAGTCCGAGACGGGATGGACGAGTTCGTGCTGGACCGGTTGCGGGTGCGCCGGCACCTGCTGGCGCAGGTCGGGCACCTGCGCCCGGACGACGATGTCGATGTCGGCCCGTGCGGCTGGGTGCACGGGGACTTCCAGCACCTCAACGTGCTCTACGCCGACGGCGATGTGAGCGCGGTCCTGGACTGGGATCGCCTCAAGCCACGTCCGCTGGCGGCGGAGGTCGTGCGCTCGGCGACGCTGCTGTTCGGCTTCGGCGACGAGCGGGGGCTGGATCTGGCGAGGGTGCAGGCGTTCGCCGCCGGCTACCGGTCGCGGCGGAAGGTGGCGGATGAGGCACTGACGGATGCGGTACACCGGCTGTGGTGGGAGCGGGTGTGCGACACGTGGCAGTTGCGTCGCCGCTACGAGCACGCCGACACCTCCTGTGATCACTTGTTCCGGTCGGCTGAGGCGCTGTTGGGCTGGTGGACCGCGCATCGCCCGCAGGTCGCGGCGGCGTTCACGGGCTGATCGGGGGCTGCCCCACGTCAGCGCATACGCGGTCGAGCACCGTCGCCAGCTCGGCGGCGGTACGTGCGGTCGGGCCGATGGCGGCGGCGCGGGCGCCCCGCGCCAGCCCGGTCCGCCAGGCGGCCACTCGCTGCTCGGGCGGTGGTGTCTCGGCGACGGCCGCGGAGTACACCTGGCCGTGGGTGACGAAGTCGTGCCAGCAGCGTGCCGCCCAGGTGCTCGCGCCGGGCAGGCTGCGGCCGGCGAAGAACGCGAAGAAGCTGCCGATCATCTCCTCGTGGAACAGGTGCTCCGGTACGCGGCAGCCGGTGTCGGCGCGGGGTTCGGCGGCCAGCGTGACGAGGTCGGCGAGCGGCCGGTCGAGGATTGGCAGCGGTGTGGTCAGGTCCTCGGGGTGCATTGGGTAGCGGCCGATGGCTCCCCACTTGAGGTGAGCGGCGCTGAGGCGGGGGTCGGGGCAGTGCCACAGCCGCGTGCCGGTGTCGGTCAGGTCGGCGGACAGGTGCAGGTGGTCGGAGTACGAGCTGGCCCAGCTCGACAGGTCCACGAACCCGCCGATGCGGCGTAGCGCGTCGGCGTCGAGCAGCGCGGTGCCACCGATCAGCTCGACCGGCAGCGGCGCGACGATCCCGGCCGGGGAGTCGAGCCGTGGCGGGTTGCTGCCGTACTCGGTCGGCCAGGTGTGGAAGTGCGTGCTGAACCGGGCTCGGGCGGGGTCGAGGCGGCCGATCTGTGCCTGCGGGTGGCATTGGTGCGGGCGCAGCGCCCGGTAGTAGAAGGGCAGCATCACCGCCCCGCTGGCCGGGTCCTGCTCATGCAGGATGTGCATGGTGTGCGCGGCACCGGCGGCGGCGTACGGGGTGAAGACGCAGTCGTCGTCGCCGAACAGCAGCCACCGGCAGCCTGCCGCCGCGACCGCCGTGTTACGCGCGGCGTGGGCGCCAGCGTGCGCGGCCAGCCGGATGGCCCGTACCGGGACGCCGAAAGCTGCCTGGTAGACGTCGAGGACGTCGGGGGTGTAGTCGGTGGATCCGTCGTCGACGACGACGATCTCTGCCAGGACGTCGCCGGCCTGCCCGCGCAGCGTGTCGAGGGCCCAGGTGAGCGGGTTGTCGCGCAGCCGAACGGCGGGGTCGAACGGGCATCGGTTGTAGGTGGCTAGCACCGCCGAGACGCTGTGGGCGGGCACCCGGTGCAGGGCGGCGGTGAACGCGGCATCGGCGGCCAGGGCAGGGATGCTCATCGTGTCACCGTTCGGTCTTGTCGTGAACGAGATGGTCACCGCCCATGGCGGCACGGGCCAGATCGTGGAGGCACCGCCACGGGCCGGCGCTGGAGACCAGCGACGCGGCGAGAAGTCCGGCGACTTCCCGGGTACCGAACCGGCGCGGTGCACCGGGCTCACCGGATCGGGCCAGCAGGACGGCGGGTGCAAGGAGGTAGGTGGACAGGGCGGCGGTCGCCGATGCCGCAGCGAGTTGGTGGCGGCGGGCGATGGCGGGCAGTAGGAGGGTGGCGGCGATGGCCGGGGACTGTCCCAGCCACAACGCGCCCCGGGCTATGCCCTGCGCGGTCAGCCAAGCTCGGGTGCGGCTGTCGCTTCGCTGTGCGGATGCCGCGAGGCGCGCGGCGGCGGGGTATTGCGGGTAGGAGAAGAACCACTGCCGGTGCTGGCGGACCAGAGCGGCGACGGTCGTGGGGGAGTCGGCGACTTCCAGCAGGGGCAGGACATGGATGGGTTCCCGGGCGGCGGAGAGCTGGTAGCCGAACGCGAGGTCTTCGTTCATCGTCGCGGTCGGCAGGCCGTTGACGTCGTGCCAGAGGTCGCCGCGGACGAACAGGCCGTGGCCGGTGCAGTGCCCGAGCCGAGGCCACCGGGCCGACCGTCGTTGGGCCTGAGCGGCCTGGGCACGCAGGCGGGGAACCTCGCGGGCAAGGCTCCACCGCGACTGCAACAGTGCCGCCCCATCGGACACCGCACCACCGAGGCCACTGCCGCCGCCGAGGGCGAGAGTGTGCAGGGCGGACTGCTGCACCGCCCGGGCGGCGGGTGGTGCAGCAGCCAGCGCCGCGAGGGTGCCGGGGTGGGGGCGAGAGTCGGCGTTGTAGACGCCGATCCACATCGTCTCCGGTGCCACCCCAGCGCAGGCGAGGCGCCGCAGTTCGGCGCCGACGGCGTGATTGATCTGGTGGACCATCACCGCGCCCGCGTCGGGGTGATGATGGTGCCGCACCAGGCCATCGCTGTCGGCGGCGAATTTCGCTGCCAGCTCCGGTGTGGACGGCAGCTCCTGGAACGCGGCCTCGACCCGGCTGCGGTAATCGATCGTCGGATCGCCCGACGCCTCGGCGAGCTGCCCGAGCAGGTCGGCGGGCAGAACTCCAGCGAACCGGCGGGACAGGTACGCCACGGTGCGCCGCCGCCGCAGTGCGGCGGCCAACTCCCCGAGCCGGCCGGCGGCCTCGTGCCGGTCGTGGTGTTCGCGCTCGGTGGTGGCCAGCACAACGGTCGCCGGCCCCCAGGACTGTGCGAGGGCAGTGAAGTAGTCCACCGTCGGCGCGATCACGGTTTGCTCGCGCAGCATCGGCAGGATCAGTAGCACATGCCGCCCACGGGCGGCCTCGCCTGCGGCCGTGGCGTCGGCTGCCGGCCGGTGCCGTCGTAGCCAGCGCAGCGAGGCGGCGACCTGACTGGTGCCGGTGATGCCACGGACGGCGACGGCGGCGGTGGCGGCCCAGCAGAGGGCGGCGGCGGTGCGGCGCGCGGTCACAGCAGGGCTCCGAGCCGCAGGACAGCGAACGCCTCCCGGTGTCCGCCGGTGGTGGTGACGCCCCGCCAAGCGGACAGCAATGCACCACCCGGCCCGACTTGGCTTGACTGGCCGGCGCCCTTGACGGCGGGCGATTGGCTGACGTAGCACTCCAGCGCGGTGACCTTGAGGTCGACCACGGTGGTGATGTCGCACAGGTAGGCAGGGGAGGTGATGGGCTGCCACACCTCGTACCCGAGAACTGTCGGCACCCAATACGGCGGACCGCAGTCGCCGAAGTTGCTGCTACCGGCCATGCCAGCGGCTCGCCAGCACAAGGCGAACGCGGCCTCGTGGTCGAACGCCCCATCGTGAGGGTGGGGCAGGTAGAGCAGGTCCGGGCAGACCTGCCGCAGTAACCGGGTCACCGCGGTGAACTGGCCGGTGTCGTGGGGATTGATTCCGCCGTCAGGCAGGCCGAGGAAACGCACCTGCGTCTCAGGCACGCCCAGGACAGCAGCGGCGCGAACAGCCTCGGCCTGCCGGGTGCGGCTCAGCTCGTTGGCGGTGACGGTCCGGCTGCCGCGCTCGCCGTTGGTCAGGTGCCCGATCGTCACCTGGTGCCCGGCGCCGGTGTGCAGGGCGATGGACCCGCCGGGCCCGATGGTTTCGTCGTTGGGGTGCGGTGCAATAGCCAGAACTCGCATGACGACTCCCTTGCACGAGGGATGAAGGCTGTCCGCCTGTACTCCGAGCCGTCGGCGTCCACCGGCGATCTTGCGGAGAGTTCGGACAGTTTCGATGCAACCCAGAGTGCCTAGAGGGTGGCTTAACGTGAAGTGCCGGAGGGTCATAGGCCACGCTGCGTGACCCGCTCGACTAGGCCGTTGTGGCACACCGGCTTGCGCCCCTGCCGTACCGGCTATGCCGAGACGGCATAGCCGAAGTCGAGATTGGTGCTATTCATCGAAGAAGTCGCCTCGCGCGGTCCCGTGGTCCGTTGTGGGCGCGTACGGTGCAAGGAGACGGTCAAGCGGGAGGATCATCGTGATTGGTGAACAGATCGCCCGGCTACGAAGTGCCGTGCACCTGACCCAAGACCAGCTTGCCGAACGGGCCGGGATCTCTGTCGACGTGATCCGGCGCCTCGAGCAAGGCGTCCGCCACTCCGCACGCCTCAACACACTGACGAAGATCGCAAGCGCCCTCGGCGCCGAACTGTCCGTGATCATCGCGCCGCGAACCACCTTCGCGCCCGAGCCCGACCGTGGCATCCCCGCAATCCGCGAAGCGATCACCAGCTCCACCGTCGACCAGCTCGGCGGGCTCGCGGAGAGCGACGCAGACATCGACCTCACGCGACTGGCGACCTCGGTCGACAGCGCCTGGCACATCTGGCAGCGCGGCGAGTACAGCATCCTCGGCCGGCTTCTGCCCGGCCTCATTGCCGAAGCCCGCCACGCCAGCAGAGAATCCACCGGCATTGACCAGGAACACGCCTTCTCGCTCCTCGCGACCGTCTTCGAGCTTGCCGCCGGTGTCACTGTCATGCTCGGACACGAAGACCTCGCCTGGCTCAGTACCGAACGCGCCGTCGTGGCATCCGAACACTGCGCCGACGAAGTCACCAAGGCATCTGCCGTGTACTGGGCCGCATGGATCCTCCGCAGGCAAGGCCGATTCCGAGAAAGCCTCACTGCCGCCACCCGGGCAGCCGAAACCCACGAACCCCGAATGACCCGCGCCACCCCAGCACAACTCACCGTGTGGGGCGGCCTCCTGATCAACGCCGCCGGAGCCGCGGCCCGCGATGACCGCGCCGACACCGCCACCGACCTACTCGCCTTCGCGCGTACCGCAGCCGTACGCCTCGGCCAAGACCGAGTCGACCGATGGAGCGTGTTTGGACCCCGTCTGGTCGCGCAAAGCGCGGTCATCAACGCCACCGAACTCGGCGACTTCGACACCGCCGTCCGCCTCTCCGCCGAGGTGGAAGCCACGCGTAGCCGCGTGCCAGTCACCTGGGAATCGCGGTATCTCCTTGCCCTGGCACAGGCGCAAACCGAACTCGGTCAAGACGTCCCAGCAACCGAAACCCTGCACAAGACACGGCGGCTGACCCCCGAGTGGATCCGATACCACCGACTTGCCCGCGACCTCACGGCCGAGCTAACCACGCGCATCCCTGCCGGTCGAAAGCCGGAGCTGGATGAGCTCTCGCGGCACTTGCTGATGACGTAGGACGCTGGCGTCGCCAGGCGGCGGAACGGTCAACGGGCAATCATCAGTTCGCCTTGCTCGTCAACGTACTCAGGCGGGAGGGCGACGCCGAGCAGGCTTGCCTGCTCGCGCAGACGACCACTGGTCGCGGCGTGACGCACGTCGCGAATCTGTTTGACGCCCCAGCCGTAGCGCCTCCTGGCCTCGTCCTCGAAGCCGAGGCTGATTGGGCCGGTGCCCAGCCCGTCCTTACGCATGCTGATCCAACAACCGACCCACCGGGCGCAAGCCTCGGCGGTCTGTGGCACCTTGATCTCACGGGTCCCGCCGCCAAGTTCTCCATGGGAAGCGTCAGGCATTTTCGGAGACGCGGGGCGCCGTGGCTTTGTCGGCTGCGGAATACGTCCGGGCCTGTGCTCCTGCTTCGCGGTGGCTACCTCGTGCGACCCAGTGGGCTCACCCCTCGTGGAAGCGGCGGGTGTAGCAGTGGAGGCGACCGGTACCGGCGTAGGTTGGTCGCCGCCGCATGCAGTACCAGAAGCGCGTCCAGATTGACTGGGCGCTTCTGTGGCTTGAGGCAAAGTCACGGATGCTGCCTGGATTCGGCCGCCCAATTCCACCAAGCACACTGAGGCGACGATCACGAGTCCGTCGACAGTGAGGGGTATGAGGTACGGGCCCGCTCCGGTTTCGCCGTAGCGTGCGACGACGGCGACCATGTGCCAGTACGAGACCCACGCTGCGATTCCCGCGATGATCGCCGTCGTAACCAGCCTGATAGCAGCCAGAGCGCGGCGGTGTACCGGGACGCGGGAGATCAGTTCGATCGTGAGTAGGAGCGCCAGGGGTGGCCAGGCCGCGATCGCTTGGCTGATCGGGTGCGGGTCGGCGTGCAGGATGTTGGCGATGGTGGAGGCGATCACGCCGAGGGCGAGGGTGGCGCGTACGGCCCAGCGAATGGCCTTGAGTTGCTTGAGGGGCACGTCTTCGTCCTTCCGCTGTCGGGCCATACCTAACTATATAATGATGCCCCCGTTCGGGTTGCTGCAAGGTCCCTGGCGCTACGCGGATAGGACCGCGCAGCGATGGGCTGCCTCCGCCGTTGGTTCAGGAGCATCGTCCGGCGCGCTCGTCACGTGCCCGCTCATGATTCTGCCCAGGAGGCGTTACCACCCCTGTCGTCGCAGCTCGTGAGGGCGCCAAGACCGAGCGCCAGGGACATCGGAGGTGGTTGCTGGCTACTCGCCGGAGTGGCCGGCAGCGGCATCGTTCTCCTGGCGCATCCGCTTCACGAGGCGATACACCGTTTGCAGGCTGACTGGAGGGTCGAACTCCGCCGACAGCAGTGCGGCGAGTTGGCGGGCGGTAGGTTCCGGCTGTCCCTTGGCTGTTGCTGCTAGGACACGGCGAAGGTCTGCGGTTGTTGGACGCCGGCCCGGAGGTCGGCCGCTGCTCGTCCGACGTGTGGCCGGGAAGCTCCAGGCGACGGCATCACCCATATGCCATTGATAGGGCGCCTGTAGGGAGAGCGGGCGAGGCAGATACCCAGGGCGTCCGGCCAGCCAGTCGTCCAGACTGAGCTTGACATATGTCTTGACGGTCTCTAGCGCTACGCCCCTCAGGCGGGCGAAGTCCGACACGCCGATCACGCGCTCCGGATCATCGACCTGCGGAGGCGAAGGAAGAGCCGGCTCGGACCTCTTCCGGTACGCGTCCAGCTCATCCAGAGCGAACCAGTCCTGATCGTCCAACCGCTCGGCAAGAGGCTCAGGCCAGCCAGTCTGGCCACGCTGCCCGGGGCTGGACTTCATCCGGACCGTATTCAGCGGAATGTTCAGGTACTCGGCCGCACCACGGCGGTTGGTTGCCCGTCGCCCACTGATGGTCCTGATCTCCACTCACTGCTCCTCCCGCCTCGGCACCATATTCAACTTGAAGGGCGGAAGCGACGTTGACGCGGCTGGCTCCGGACGGCGGTCGAGTGGGACAACCTCAGCGGGATGCGGCGGACACACCCACTATGGTGCTGTCGTCCTCTTGTCGCCGGTCGGATAGTGCAACCTGGCAACGCCAAGACGGCGGCGGACGAGGCCGAAGCCAGCCTCCTGGTAGTAGCTGATCAGCGGCGCCGATGCCGTGGTGATGATCAACGTCGCCTGCTGAGCAACGGCGAGTTGCTGGAGCCAGACGAGAAGCGGCCGTCCAGCCCCGCCACGCGCGAAGAAGTCTCGGCCCGGCCAGAGCAATGGGCGACCGGCGCGAGCCGGCCGCGGGCGAGTCATCCTCACCGCGAACCGCCCCGCTGGTCCTTCGCACCAGTGCGCGATCCACTGGGATCGCGGCGAGAATAGGCGCCACCAGCGGATGAGGGAGGCGACCGCGACGCCGGCGGGAAGGCCCAGAACGACCATGGCGGTTCCCATAAGCAGCGGTAGGGACACGGCGACCGCAGCCGAGCCTCCTGACACCCACTCAGCCACTCCAAGGACGCCGCTGCCGTCACGCATGTCCGTCCCAGCGCCCCACGCCATCCAAATCTGACCTCAGCTCGGATCGACAGATGCGTCATCGCCCACCACAGCCGGCGGCGTTGTCGGGAGTCGGTGGCGCCCACGTGGAAGCGCCAACCCGGAGTTGCTGGCGGAGCTTGTGGGACGGACGCAGGCGGTCCGCTATCCAAGGTCACTGTCGCACCCGCTTCTGCCTAACCGGCGATCCGAGATCGGATCCGTCCTCGCCGACCTCGGCCCCACGAAGCCACGCGGCTGCGGACTGTACCGCCCGCAGCCTGCCGAAGAGCGAGAGCCAGCCCCTGCCCGCCGACCAGATCGCAAAACCCGACGTGCCAGCGGTTGACGGTCGTGGTCCACGACGCGGTGACCTCGTCGAAGCTTCAGCGGGGTTGTCGCGGCGGACCTCGTCGATGCCCAGCACCGTCACCAGCTCCGGCTCGGCCGGCAACACCGCCGCGGCGTGAGCGGTGAACGCCGCCGCGAGGTCCAGTCGGGTCGCCGGGATCATCGAGTGGGCTGCCGATCTGCCGGCCGCGGTGTGGGACTGCTTCGGCGGGCTCGGGACCGGTTCACCGGTGCCCGGCGGATGCCTGATGCAGCCTCCTGTCCCGGGTGTTGTCTGGCCGCTCTGTCATATGCCGGTCATAGGAGTTGCGCTATCCGATCGCACTCGGTACATCACGATGCGTCGTTGTGTGGCTGGGGAGGATGACGTGGATCTGGGCTGGCTGGCGCAGCTGGGTACGACCGGCGCGTTGGTGTTGGTGCAGGCGGCCGCGACGGATGTGTGGCAGCTGGCCCGAGCAGGGTTCACCCGGCTGCTCGGCCGTGGCGACCGCAAAGGTGAAGCCGTCGCCGAACGACGGCTGGACGCCCTGGCCGCCGAGGTGGAACAGGCGCCTCCGGCGGAGCGTGACGAGGTACGCCGCCGGTTACTGTCGGCCTGGCAGACCCGCCTGGTCGATCTGATCGAGGAAGACCCGTCCGCGGCTGAGGCCCTCCAGGTCTTGCGTGACGAGTTGCTGGCGCGGCTGCCCGCCCCGCAGCAGCAGTGGGTACAGAACATCACCGCTTCCGCGCCCCACGCCACCGCCCAAGGGGTGACGTTCGGCAACATCATCAACCATTCGAACCTGGCTACGGACCCGGGCAACCGGGCGGATGGTGACGGGTCGCTGCGGTGAACATTGCGCCGGGTGTCGAGATCTACCAGAACGTCACGGCGGTTGCCGGCACTGCTTATGGGGTGATCGGCGCGGATCTGCATGTCTTTGGCGATGGCACGCCGCTGTATCTGTTGGAGGAACACCGCCCTCCACAGGCACTGGAGCGGGCGTGGTTGCGGGAGCTGCCGTCTCGGATGCTCAACGCCCGTACCGGTGTGGTCGCGTTCACCGGCCGTGACCGCGAGCGCGACGAACTGCACGCATGGCGCGAGTCGGAGCCCCGGCTGGCGGTGCGGTGGCTGCACGCTCCGGGCGGGCAGGGCAAGACCCGCCTGGCCGACCACGTCGCCGCCCACGCTACCGTCGACGGTTGGAAGGCGGTCATGGCTGTGCCCGACGTCGGCACGGTCGGGCCGTTGCCGGGCAGCCAGGATCTGCGCCTGGACGGGCACCGGGGAGTGCTGCTGATCGTCGATTACGCCGACCGGTGGCCCCTGTCCGCCCTGATCTGGCTGCTGCGTAACTCGCTGCTGCACCAGCACGAGAAGCCAGCGCGGGTGCTGCTGCTGGCCCGCGGCACCGCGGCGTGGCCGGCACTACGCGCCACCCTGGAAGACCACCGTGTGCGGGCCAGCAGCTCCGAGCAGTATCTGGACCCGTTGGCCACCGACAACGACGCCGGCCGGTGGGCGATGTTCACCGCCGCCCGGGACGCTTTCGCCGCCATCTACCAAATCGCCGACCCCGCCGCCGTCGCCCCGCCCATCAGCCTGGATCGTCCCGAGTTTGGGCTCACCCTTACCGTGCACGTCGCCGCGCTGGTCGCCGTTGACGCCCATGCCACCGGTAACCAGCCGGCCACCGAACCCGACCAGCTGACCCGCTACCTACTCGACCGCGAACGTACGTACTGGCGCCGGCTGTACGAGGGCCAGACCCGCGGGCTGGACCACCACACCCCCGACAGCGTCATGGCCCGCACCGTGTTCACCGCCGCCCTCTCCGGCCCCCTGGCCCACCCTGAGGCCATCACGCTGCTGCGCCGGGTAGAGCAGGAGTTGCCAGCGGAGCGAATCATCACCGACCACACCCGCTGCTACCCACCCACCGACCGCGACCGGGCCACCGTCCTCGAACCGCTGTACCCGGACCGGCTCGCCGAGGACTTCATCGCCCACACCCTGCCCGGCCCCAACCACCCCGCCGAAGCATGGGCACCCACCCGGCTCGACCACCTGCTGAAACCCCCACCGCCGTCCAGAAAACGACGCTGGTGGCAACGCAGCCCCACGTCACCACCCGCGCCGGCATACACGGCGCGCGCCGTCACCTTCCTCACCGCCGCCGCGGCCCGCTGGCCCCACCTCGGACCCACACACCTGTACCCGCTCCTACGCAACCAGCCGCACCTCGCGATCACCGCAGGCAGCGCCACCCTCACCACCCTCGCCACCATCCCGGACATCGATACCGACGTTCTAGAAGCCGTCGAAGCACTGCTCCCTCAGACCCGGCACGTCGATCTCGACGTCGGCGGCGCCGCACTCACCACCGCGCTCATTCACCATCGCCTCGCCACCACCAGCGACCCGGTCGACCACGCCCGCCTGCACGCCACCCACGCCTGGCGCCTGGCCAACGCCGGCCTGCGCGACCAAGCCCTGGCGCCCCACCAGGAGGCCGCCGACCTGTACCGGCAGTTGGCGCAGGCCAACCCGGCCGCCTACCTACCCGACCTCGCGATGTCGTTGAGTAACCTCGGCGTCATGCTGTCGGAGCTGGGACGCAGAGAGGAAGCCCTGGCACCCTCCCAGGAAGCCGCCGACCTGTACCGGCAGTTGGCGCAGGCCAATCCGGCCGCCTACCTACCCGACCTCGCGATGTCGTTAAACAACCTCAGCAACCGGCTGTCGGAGCTGGGACGCAGAGAGGAGGCCCTGACACCCTCCCAGGAGGCCGTAACGATCCGTCGGCAATTGGTGCAGGCCAACCCGGCCGCCTACCTACCCAACCTCGCGACGTCCCTCAACACCATCAGCATCCGGCTATCGGAGCTGGGACGCAGAGAGGCCGCCCTGGCAGCTTCCCGGGAAGCTGCCGACCTGTACCGGCAGCTGGCGCAGATCAACCCAGCCGCCTACCTACCCAACCTCGCAATGTCGTTGCACAACCACGGCAACCGGCTATCGGAGCTGGGACGCAGAGAGGCCGCCCTGGCAGCCTCCCAGGAAGCCGCCGACCTGTACCGGCAGTTGGCGCAGGCCAACCCGGCCGCCTACCTACCCGACCTCGCGGCGTCGTTGAACAACCTCGGCAGCCGGCTGTCGGAGCTGGGACGTAGAGAGGAGGCCCTGGCACCCTCGCAGGAGGCCGTGACGATCCGTCGGCAGTTGGCGCAGGCCAACCCGGCCGCCTACCTACCCGACCTCGCGATGTCGTTGAACAACCTCGGCAGCCGGCTGTCGGAGCTGGGACACAGA
>NZ_JBITKM010000028.1:0-30265 GCF_044461025.1 Micromonospora sp. NPDC049900 | reverse complement strand
CCGCCCCCCCCCCCAACCCCCCCCCCCCCCCCGCGGCCCCCCCGGGGCGCCCCCCCCCCGCCCCCCCGCGGGGGGGGGCCCCCGCCCCCCCCCCCCCCGCGACGCGTCCGGCCGTCGCCTCCGGCGACGGGGTGGCAGCGGGTGGTGCCGCCGCCTACCATCACCGCATGACCTGGCGACATTGATGCCTTGACCGAGGCCGGGGGCCGCCCTGGGACGCCGTGCACACGGTGTCCGTGACCGCCCCCACCCATCCGGATGGCCTCGATGATCCTCGCTTCCGCCGCCGGCCGTCGCCTGGCGGCCACCCTCTACGCGTACACCTTCCTCACCGACCTGATCCTGCTCTACCCGGTGTACGTGTTGCTGTTCGCCGACACCGGGCTGTCGATCGGGCAGATCTCCTCGCTCTTCGTGATCTGGTCGCTGGCCGGTCTGGTGCTGGAGGTGCCCGCCGGTGCCTGGGCCGACGCGACCTCCCGACGCCTGGTGCTCACCCTGGCACCGTTGTGCAGCGCCGTCGGCTTCGGGCTGTGGACGGTCCTGCCGTCCTACCCCGCGTTCGCCGTCGGGTTCGTGCTCTGGGGAGCCGGCGGCGCACTCGCCTCCGGCGCGCTGGAGGCGCTGGTCTACGACGAACTCGACCACGCCGGTGCCGCCGACCGGTACGCCCGCACCATCGGTCGGGCCCGGACCACCGGTACCGCCGGCGTGCTCGGCTCGATCCTGCTCGCCGGGCCGGTGCTCGGGCTCGGCGGCTACCCGGCGGTCGGGGCGGCCAGCGTCGTGGCCTGCCTGCTGGCCGCCGCCGTCGCGACCCGCTTCTCCGAACACCGGCGTCCCGCCGCCGAGCCTTCCCAACCGGACGAGCCCGGCTGGTGGCAGGGACTCCGGCTGGGCGTGGCCGAGGCGCGCGGCAACCGGACCGTCCGCGCGGCGGTGCTGCTGGTGGCGGTGGTGGGCGCGATCTGGGGCGCGCTGGAGGAGTACCTCCCGCTGGTGGCCCGGGACACCGGCGTCGCGCTGACCACCGTGCCGCTGTTGCTCCTGGTGGTCACGCTCGGGCAGATGGTCGGCGGGCTGCTCGCCCCGGCCGGGCAGCGGCTGCGCACCGGCGGGTACGCCCTGCTGCTGGCCGCCTCGGCGGTGGCCCTGGCGGCGGGGGCGCTGCTGCGTCGGCCGGTGGGGTTCCTGCTGGTCGCGGCTGCGTTCGCCGGCTTCCAACTCGCCTTGGTGCTGGCTGACGCCCGCCTCCAGGCCCGGATCGGCGGCCCGGCCCGGGCCACCGTCACCTCGCTGGCGGGCATGCTCACCGACCTGACCACCATCGCGGTGTACGTCGGCTTCGGCCTGCTCGCCACGGCGACCGACAACGTGTGGGCGTTCGCCCTGGCCGTGGTGCCGTACCTGCTGGTCGCGGCGGCGCAGGCGCGCGGAGCGGTCCGACGCCGCGTCGACGTGCCGCCCGCCCGGGTCGGCGCGTGAGCCCGCCCCGCTCAGGGCCGCTCGGCGTGCAGGTAGACCCAGCGGCCGTCCTCGCGGACGAAACGGCTGCGTTCGGTCACCGTGCCGGGATCGCGGCCCTCGCGGTAGTGCGCCCGGAACTCGACGGTCCCGGTGCTGTCGAACAGTCCGCCACCGTCGGTGCCGACGACCTCCAGCCCGGTCCACCGCTGCGCGGGGTCCAGGTGCAGTCCGGACGGGCGGGTACGGCTGTGCCAACTGCGCATCAGGTAGTCCGGTTCACCGACGGCGAACGCTGCGTACCGGGAGCGCATCAACGCCTCGGCCGTCGGCGCGTCCGCCTCGCCGCGGTGCAGCCGCCCGCAGCAGTCCGCGTACGGCATCCCCTGCCCGCACGGGCACGCCCCGGTCACCTCGGCCCGTTTGTCTCGCTTCGCCACCGGGTCATCCTCTCGGCACCGGATCCGAGCGTTGACGCCGGGGGCGTGGCGCGTACCGGACATCGGAGTGGGTGGATGGCGCGGTCGGCCCGGCCATCCCCCCGGTGCGCCGGTCGCGATGCACGCCGCCGACATGCCGTACGCCGAGTCTGCTCGACATCGGCGGTGGACTGCGCGTCGTCCACACCCCGGGTCACTCGCCGGGCCACGTGCCGTTGCTGCACGAGCCGACCCGGGGCTTCCTCCGCCGCCTGGGCACCGGACAGCGCGCAGGTCAGCGCGTGCGTACGCCGCGCCGGCTGCCGAACGACTCCATCGTGGTGGCCCTCCGGGTCGGCGCGCCGGCTGCCCGGGACCGTGCGGCGGTGGCCTGGCTGGCCGAGGTCTTCCTGGTCGCCGCCTTCTTCGTGGTGGTCTTCGTGGCCGGCGCGCGGCCACCGGTGGCCTTGCCCGCCGGTGCCTTCCTCGCCGCCGTCTTCTTCGCGGCGGGCGCCTTCTTCGCGACCGTGGCCTTCTTCGCGGCGGTCGCCTTCGCGGTGGGACGGCGGGTCGGGCTCGCGGTGGCGGAGACGGCCTTCTTGCGCGCCGTCCGGGCGGAGGTCGCCGCTGCCGTACCGGCCGTGGCACTCCTGCTCGTGGCCTTGCTGGTGGCTGGCTTGCTGGTGGTCGCCTTGCTGCCCGTCGCCTTGCTGCCCGTCGCCTTGCTGCCCGTGGCCTTGCTGCCGGTGGCCTTACGGGTCGCCGTCGTGCTGGTCGCCGCCTTGCGGGTCGTGGCCTTGCGGGTCGTGGCGCTGCCGCCGGTCGCCTTGGCGGTCGTCCTCTTGGCGGCTGCCGTCCCGGACCGCTTCGTCGCCGGGCTCGTCCTCTTCGCTGCCGTGCGCGACGCCGCGCCGGTCTTCTTGCTGATCGCTGCCTGGGCCATCGTTGCTCCTCGGGTCTGCCGTGGACGCTCGGGTCGTTCGGACGTCCGGATGGTCGAACGGGTGCCACCGGCCGCGCGGGCCGACACCGTGCGACCGCTCGCGGCGGGCGCTCTACGCGGTGCGGGCGTTGTGCGGTGCGGGCGCTACGCGGTGCGGGTGGCGAAGACGATCACGTTGTCGACGTACTCGCCGCGTGCCGGGTCGAACCGGCCGCCGCAGGTGATCAGCCGCAGCCCGGCCAGACCGCCGGGGCCGTAGACCAGGTCGGTGGGAAACCGCTCCTTCGGGTACGCCTCGACCGCGTCCACGGTGAAACTGGCCACCGTGGCGTCGACCCGGGCGATGTGGACGGTGTCGCCGGGACGCAACCGCCCCAACTCGAAGAAGACGGCCGGGCCGTCCCGGGAGTCGACGTGGCCCACCAGGACCGCGTTGCCGATCTCACCCGGGCTGGCACCGGGCCGGTACCAACCGGCCACCTGCGGACGGTCCAGCGGCGGCACCTCCAACGCCCCCGAGGCGTCGGCGGCGACCGGCACCAGCGGTGCGCGTACGCCGATCGCCTCGATCCGCACCTCGACGGGTTCGGCGCGCGGCAGCGGCGGCAGGCTGGGTGCCGTGCCCGCCCGGTGCGCAGCGCCGTCGGGTTGCGGCGGCCCGGCCGGCATCCGTCCGAGCCCCGCGCCGACCAGCGCCACCCCGACGGCCGCGACCAGCGCGAGCAGTACGCGTCCCCGCTGGTACGCCCGCATGTGTCATCTCCGATCGCGAGTGTCGGACGGCCGGCGGGACACCTGCCGTGCGGGGTCCCTCGGGTGCCCGCACCGTGGCGTACGGCGCGGGCACCCGTCGCAGGATGGATGGAGTGAGCCGACACGTCACAGGCGCGCGGCGGCCTCGGCGTGCCGGCGGCGACGGGCCAGGATGACGCCGCCACCGAGCGCGGTGGCGATCAGGGTCGCACCGGTGGCCAGGGTGCCCAGCCCGTCGTCGCTCGGGCGACCCCCGGCCTGGGCGCCACCGATCGGGGTGACCGTGAACGTGGTGCTGCCGTCCGAGGTGCCGTCCCCACAGGTGGCGGCCACCGTGTACGTGCCGAGGGTGAAGCCGGCGGTGAACAGTTCGGCGCTCAGGCCGCCGCCGGCTGCGGCGGTGGTGGAGCGTACGTTCTGGTCCCGATCGGGTCCGGTGACGCGGAACAGCGCGTCTCCGGTGCTCGGGTTGCAGGTGGTCGCGGTGAGCACGACGGTCCCCCCGACCGGGGTCGTCGCCGGTGACACCGTGGTGTCCGCCCAGGCGACTCCGGGCATGAGCAGCGCGCCCAAGGCGATGCTGCCCGCAGCCGGTACGAGAACTCTGGTTGCCTTCATACGCGTCTTCCCTCACTTTTCGTCCGCTGACTGCGTGGGACGTCGTTCGGGTGGCCAACTCCGCGACTAGCACCGGTGTGCCCAACACTAGGTGGCCTTGGGACCCGATCCGGTGAAAATGAGAAATCTTCGTTGCCGTCACGTGACGGCCCGACCGACTCGGGCGTCGCGGAAGGTCCCGCCACGAGCCTGGCGGGCACCGGCATCCGGTCGATGTCCGCCTGCCGCACCGTGTGACCAGTGGGCGGAAGGCGAGGTCGGCGCGGTGTCGCGCCGATCGTGGCACCCGTCCGGTTCGCGGCGACCGGGTCTCCGACGTTCCCACCACCGCAGACCCAACCCCGGCCGCCCGGACCCGGACCCGGACCCGGGCTTGGGCGAGTTGATCAAGAGGTTTGAGCTGTGGATCCTCCGGCATTTGCGCCAAAACTTCTTGATCAACGGGGAATGGGCGGGGGTGTGGGTGGGAGGCCTTTCGACCCTGCGGGAAGCGATGAGGGGGTATGCGTCGTTCGTAATTGAATGTCCGCTTTTGTGTGTGCCGGTGGGTGGCTGCGGGGCGGAATCGGGGTGGGGTCGGTGGCGTTGTAACCCGGTGGCTGACCGAGCAGGACCCCACCCCGTGGCGGGTGGCGGGCGGATGCCGGAATGATCTGGCTCGGTAGGTCGTTGTATCTGGTCCCGGCGCTGCGAGGGCTCGCGGATATCCCCGGGAATGATGCGGGCCGGTCGGTGGTTGTGATCCCGACGCCGCAAGAGCCTCCCCGATCTCTCCCCCCTCGGGGAATGGCCTGGCCCGGCAGATGGTTGTGTATTGACCCGACGCCGCAAGGTTC
Organism: Micromonospora sp. NPDC049900; assembly: GCF_044461025.1. Classification (NCBI taxonomy): domain Bacteria; kingdom Bacillati; phylum Actinomycetota; class Actinomycetes; order Micromonosporales; family Micromonosporaceae; genus Micromonospora; species Micromonospora sp. NPDC049900. Next base: position 25,232 of record NZ_JBITKM010000028.1, on the reverse strand, counting down.
GCTGATCCCTCGGATTTGGTGCGTCGGTTCCTCTCTTCTTCTTGGCGCCTGACGGCGTTCGCGTCGCCCCCTTTCCCCCTATGGGTGGCGTCTACCCCCGAATGGAGCTGTCTCATGAACTCGAAGCTGCTGCGTAAGAGTGTTCTCGGTGTTGCCGGTCTGGCGTTTGCTGGTGGTGTGTTCGCCGGTCCGGTCGGTCAGGCTGACGCCGCCCCCGTCACCTCCTCGCTGGTGGCGGTGCAGGCGGACAAGCCGGATACCGGCAAACTGATTCCGCATGGTGTGCAGGGCGCCCAGTCCCGCATCGACCTGTCGGATGAGCAGGTCGCCAACGCCAAGGCGATCATCGCGGCGACGAAGAAGGCCGGTATGGATGAGCGGGCGGCGGTGATCGCGATCGGTACGGCGTTCCAGGAGTCGAAGTTGGAGAACCTCGGCCACCTCGGTGACCGCAACGACCACGATTCGCAGGGCCTGTTCCAGCAGCGCCCGTCCAGTGGGTGGGGCACGGTGGAGCAGATCACCGACCCCGAGTACTCGACCCTCGCGTTTTTGAAGGGTTTGAAGCAGGTCGACGGGTGGCAGGACATGCCGCTGACCGTGGCGGCGCAGACGGTGCAGGTGTCGGCGTTCCCCGACCACTACGCCCAGTGGGAGCAGCAGGCCGCTGACCTGGTCGCCGCACACTGGAACAGCTGACCCACACCAGGCACAGACTTTCCTCGACAAGGGGAAGCAAGAACGCCGCCGGCCGGCACCCACACAGGGTGCCGGCCGGCGGCGTCTGCTGTGCGGGGTGCGATGTTAGGAGGGGTCCCTTCCTATACACCAGGCGTTAGCAGGGGACCCCTCCTTACACCAGAACCCTATGCCGGGTCGGGGTGGGTGATCCAGCCGGTGACGAGGGCGAGGTTCGTCGGTCGGTGTACGGCGACGAAGCCGAACGGCCGGTCGACGGTCAGGCTGACCAGCCGCTTGCGGACGGTGGTGGGCGGGCGCATCGCACCGGCCCGCATCGCGAACGCCGTCACCACGGCGGCGGAGAAGCCGGTGGCGTTGAACGTGGCGGTGGCGTTCTGGACGGCCTGTGCGACGTACAGCCGCTCGGTGATGCCGGGGAAGTGGTCCCCGGCGGCGTCGGTCGCCGCCGTCAACCCGAACAGGCCGGCGTGCCGCAGCAGGTCGTGGGCGGCGTCGACGGTGAACGCGACGGTGGAGACCGTCAACTCCGGCGTGGCGTCGGCGGCGTCGACGACCCGTTCGGTCACGCCCGGTCCGGCGGTGAGCGGCAGGGCGGGGCCGCCGCCGTCGAGCGCGCCGATCGCGGCGGGCAGCACGTCGGCGGGACCGCGTCCGGCGGGACCGAGGGCGAGTACGACGTCGACGTCCTCGGCGCCCTCGACCGTCAGCAGGCTCACCGGCCCGGTGGCGGTGTCGACGACCCGCAGGGCGTCCAGGTCGCGGCCACGTCGGGTGAGCCCGGCCAGGTCCCGTCCCGCCCAGGGGCCGTCGGTGGGTCGGCACCGCGTGCCGTGGAAGGGCTGTTTCCAGGTGGTGAGCACCGACAGCGCGCTGGCCAGCACCATCGCGGTTCCGCCGGCGGCGCGTACCGGCATCGAGGTGATCCGACCGTCGGTCTGCCTAGCCGCCCAGGCGTCCAGCGTGGCCTGGTCGACGGTCGCGTCCCCGGTCAACTCGCCGCGCAGGGCGGCCGGTACCTCGGTGCGCCACCGCTCGGACAGCGGCAGGCCGCGCCGCGACCAGAAGCCCAGCGCCATCCGGGTGCTCGGGGAGCCGGTGAGGTCCACGCCCGTCGGTCGCCGACCACGGCCGACAGTTCGGCCCGGGCCGGTCCGTGCGCGTACCGGGTGAGCAGCGCCAGCAGCGGGTGCACGCCCGCGCCGGAGAGCACGGTGGCCTCGTCGTCCAGGGTGGCGGTCCAGCGGGCGGTGAGCGCGTTCGCGGCGCGGGTATTCATGACGTCCTCCGGTGACGGCACGTGGCACGGTGACGCGCCGGTCCGGTGGCCCTATCGACCCTCGGGTCGGCGGGGTTCGGGACCTGACACCATCACGGCGGGTCCGGTGTGGCAGCGTGACCGGATGAGTTCCGCGCCGGTCGACGTCGACCTCGCCCTGGTCGGTGGGGGTGGTGCCGCCTCGCTGGTGCTGGCCGCGCTGGCCCGGCACGGCGTCCGCGACCTGCGGATCGCGGTCGTCGACCCGGTGCACCGGCGGGGCCAGGACCGCACCTGGGCGTTCTGGGACGAGCCCGGCAACGACCTGGACGACCTGCTGGCGGCGAGCTGGACGCAGGTCGAGGTGGTCACGCCCGGCACGCACCGTACCCTGGACCTGGCCCCCCTGCGGTACGCGATGCTGCGCTCCGGGCCGATTTACGACCGGGCCGCCGAGGCGGAACGGCGTCTCGGGGTACGCCGGATCGTCGCCGGTGCCGAGGATCTGCGCGACGACGGTGACCGGGTGGTGGTGCGTACCGGCGACGGTCCGCTGCGTGCCGCCTGGGTGCTGGACTCCCGGCCCCGGCCACCGCGGCGTCCCGGCCGGACGAACTGGTTGCAGCACTTCCGTGGCTGGTGGCTGGCGGCGGACCGGCCGGTGTTCGACCCGGAACGGGCCGTGCTGATGGACTTCCGCACCCCGCAACCGGCCCGGGGCGTCTCGTTCGGCTACGTGTTGCCGGTCGACAGCCGGTACGCGTTGGTGGAGTACACCGAGTTCGGCCCGGATCTGCTCACCTCGGCCGGGTACGACGCGGCGCTGGCCGGCTACCGGGATCTGCTCGGCCTCGACCCGGCCCGGCTCACGGTGACCGAGGTGGAGAACGGCGTCATCCCGATGACCGACGGGCCGTTCGTGGCCCGTCCCTCGCCCCGGGTGGTCCGGCTCGGTACGGCCGGCGGCGCCACCCGGCCCTCCACCGGTTTCACCTTCTCCGCCATGTACCGCCAGGCCGAGCAGGTGGCTCGCGCGGTGGCGGCCGGGCGGGATCCGGTGCCGCCGTCCGCGTACCCGCCTCGGCACCGCTGGATGGACGCGGTGGCGTTGCGGGCCCTGGACCGGAGCCTGGTCGGTGGTCCGGAGTTCTTCGGTCGGCTGTTCGACCGGAACCCGGCGGCCCGGGTGCTGCGGTTCCTCGACGGTGCCACCACCCGCGCCGAGGATCTGGCGGTGATGAGTTCCACCCGGATGCTGCCGATGGTGACCGCGGGGGTGGGCGACGCGGCCGGTCGGTTCCGCGACCGGATCGCGCCGGGCCACCGTCCCACCTGGACCGTCCCGCCGGCCGTGGTCGGCCCGTCGGAGACGGAGGCCCCGCCGCCCTGACCTCTCGCCGAGTCGGCCGGGGTGCCGCGCCCGGCAGCCGGGGGAGCCTTCGGTAGGTTGGCCCCATGGACGAGGCGGCCGGTCGGGTGGTGCGGATCTGGACCGACGGCGCGTGCAGCGGCAATCCCGGCCCGGGCGGTTGGGGCGTCCTGCTGCGTTACGGCTCTCACGAGCGGGAGCTGTGCGGTGGTGAGGCGACGCCGACCACCAACAACCGGATGGAGCTGATGGCCGCCATCGAGGCCCTGGAGAGCCTGACCCGTCCGGTCACCGTCGAGCTGCACACCGACAGCACGTACGTCCGCAACGGCATCACCAGTTGGCTGGCCTCGTGGAAGCGCAACGGCTGGCGGACCGCGGCGAAGCAGCCGGTCAAGAACGCCGACCTGTGGCAGCGGCTGGAGGCGGCCTGTGCCCGGCACCAGGTCACCTGGCTGTGGGTCAAGGGCCACAACGGGCATCCGGAGAACGAGCGGGCCGACGCGCTGGCCAACCGGGGGATGACCGAGGCGCGGGCGGCCGTCGCCGCGACCCGCCGCTAGCGTCGCCTCGGTCGGCGGCGAGCCGGAGCAGGGGTCAACGGTAGCCCGGACCAGTGCGCCGGTCGGGTCACCCGGTCCGGCAGCCGGGTCCGCCGGTCACCGCGTGCGGCGTCGACCTGCGACTGGTGCAGGAACAGCGCGCCGGTCAGGTCGGCCCCGTCCAGCGCCGCCCCGCGTAGGTCCGCGCCGGTCAGGTCGGCCCGGGCGAGATCGACTCCGCGCAGGTCGGCGCCGATCAGCACCGCGCCGCGCAGGTTCGCTCCCCGCAGGTCGCTCCGGCGCAGGTCCCGACCGACCAGCACCGCCCCGCGCCGGTCCGCGCCCGCCGGGCCGCCACGGGCCCGGGCCAGGTCGCCGGTACGCGACAGCAGCCCGTTGACCCGTCCCCGGTACGCCTCGACGTCCAGCGCCAGCAGGTCCTGAGGGCTGCCCCTGGCGATCCGTTCGGTCTCGGCGAGCGCGGCGGCCAGGTCCGCGCGCAGTGCGGCGGGTGGACGTAGGGCCAACGCCTCGGTCAGATACCAGAGCAGCTCGTGCAGGGGGCGCATCACCGCGAAGACGTCGAACATCAGCGCTGCGGTCTCCGGGGCGGCCCGCCAGTCCCGGCCGCCGAAGGTCTCCTGCGCGACGCGCTGACCCGCCCCGTGGCAGTCGAAGACCGTGCAGCCCGGGAAGCCGCGGTCACGCAGCTCGACGTGGATGCCGCAGGCGAAGTCGGTGCGCAGGTGGCGACAGGGCTGCCCGGCGGGTTTGTCGACCGCGAAGTCGGCCGACGCGGCGAACGCCGGAGCCACGCAGCAGAGCCCGAAGCACCGCGCACAGTCGGCCCGCAGCCGATCCTCCGCGCCGCTGCGGCGCGTCTGGCCGTCCGCTCCGGCCGACCCCGTCGACTGTGACACCCGACCTCCCCGCCTCGCCCGACCAGCAGATTGTCCCCATCACCGTCGGGCGGTCCGCGACCGCATGGCATCCCGGGCCCCGGAGACGACGTGCGAGGATGCCGGTCGGCACGACGGGGAAGGGACGACGGATGGAGATCGAGGTACGGCGGCTGGCGGCCGACGAGGTGGTCGAGGCGGCACAGACGCTGGCCGACGCGTTCGACGGGTACCCGTGGACCGCCTGGACGGTGGCGGCGGACCGGCACCGGGAGCGGCTGACCGGACTGTTCGCCCTGACCGTCGAGGCGGTGGGCCTGCCGTACGGCGACGTGTGGGCGGCGGTCGAGCCGACCGGGCGGATCGCCGCGGTCGCGGTGTGGCTGGGACCGGACCGGCCGGTACCGGCCCGGGTCTGGACCGACCTGGCCGCCCGGAACGCGGAGCTGGCCGGTGATCGGCACGAGGTCGCGCTGGTCGCCGAGGTCGCGTGTGCCCCGCTGCGCGCCACGGACCCGGCGTACCTGCTGGCCACCGTCGGGGTCCGGCGCGACCGGTGGGGCGGCGGTTTCGGCTCCCGGGTGCTGCGGCCGGGGCTGGCCGACGCGGCCCGCGCGGGGCTGCCGGTGGTGCTGGAGACCTCGGCGGAGCGCAACGTCGGTTTCTACCGGCGGCTCGGCTTCGAGGTCACCGGCGAGGTGCGGGTGCCCGACGGCGGCCCCAAGGTGTGGGGGATGCGCCGGGCACCCGCAACCTGACGGGACGGGTCAGTGCGCGCCCAGGCGGGCGATCGGTTCGACCAGCTCGCGTTCCTCGTACGCCAGGTGCGACAGCAGCGTGTCGCTGAGCAGGTCGACGGCGGCACGCAGCTCGGCCATGCCGTCCGGGGTGGCCACGAACGCCACGAGTGCCCGGTCGACGCCCTCCAGCACGTCGTGGATGGCGTGGTGCTCCGCCTCCAACCGGTCGATCACCGGCGTGAGGCGCGGGTCGGTGCCGCGTAGGTGCGGGAAGAGCGCACGGTCCTCGATGGTGTGGTGTGTGGTCACCACCCGGCAGTACGACTCGCAGTAGGTGCCCAGCGTCCACTTGTTCTGCCGCATGGTCATCGTGTTGATGTGGGACCGGGCGGTGCCGACGTCGACCAGCCCGGCCGCGACCTGCTCGATCAGGTCCTGGATCTGGGCCAGCTCGCTGCGCAGGCCGTCGTGGACGTCGATCAGGTGCTGGGCGCCGGCCTGCTCGTGTGCGGTGTAGGTACGCGTCGGGTCCGGTGCCGGACCCGTGGGGCGGGCCGCCTCGTCCCACACCCGGACGTCGCTGCGGCGTACGCCGTCGTCGGGTGTCGGCACCACGGCGAAGGCGCTCGACCCGAGCACGGCCCGGGGCCGCTCCGGCCGGGCGGTGGCGACCGGGGTCGTCTCGCTCGGGAACCGGGCTGCCCGGTCGGCCGACGTGGGCGTGCCACCGGCGCGACCGGAGGCGCGCTCGGCGGCGACCAGCTCCCGGGTGGCCGGTGCCACCTCGGCGGCGAAACGCCGCAGGTCGTCCGGGTCGTCGGTGCCGAGGATGAAGGTGCTGACGCCGTCGGTGAGAGCGAGGTCGGCCAGTTCCTCGGCCCACTGCTCGGCCGGGCCGTCCAGCGGCCCGCGCCCGGTGGCCGTGAACCGGCCGTTGACGTTGAGCAGCCGTCGCACGTCACCCGGCGACCGCCCGGCCTTTTCGGCCGCGTCGTCGATGATCGTGTTCCCCTTGGCCAGGTCGCCGGGTTGCAGGTAGGCCAGCGAGGGCAGCCAGCCGTCGGCCCGCCGCCCGGTCAGCGCGAGCATCCGGGGCTTGTACGCGCCGAGCCAGATGCCGACGTCGTGGGCGGGCGCCGGGCCGCGTTTGGCGCCGGCTGCCCGGTGGAACTCGCCGTCGACCCGGACGCCGCCCCGGGCGTCGGCGTCCCAGATCTGGCGGATGATCTCGATCGCCTCCTCCAGAGCCCGCACGCCCTGGCCCGGGGTGAGACGTCGACCGCCCATCGCCTCGATGGCGTCCCAGAACGCTCCGGCGCCCAGTCCGAGCTCGATCCGGCCGCCGCTGAGCAGGTCGAGGCTGGCGACACTGCGAGCGAGTACGGCGGGTGGTCGCAGCGGCAGGTTCGTCACGTTGGCGGCCAGCCGCACCCGCTCGGTCCGCGCGGCGACGTAGCTGAGCAGCGTCCAGGTGTCCAGGAAGGCCGGCTGGTAGGGGTGGTCCTGGAAGGTGACCAGGTCCAGCCCGACCTGCTCGGAGAGCATGGCCAGGCCGACCGGCCCGGCCGGTTCGGCGTTGCCGGGCGTCAGGAACGACCCGAAGGTCAGGGGGTGCCCGTAGTCGCTCATGTCTGTCTTCCTTCCCGTTGCCGGGGCGATCACCCCGCGCCACAGATGTTATTGCGAACAGAACATCTTTGCCCAATAAAATCTGTGATCTGGGTTAATCTGTGAGGATGACCGGTCCGCAGGCCAGTGACCCCCACCCCGATCCGATCACCGACGACCTCGGGTGGACGCTCGGCGTCGTCTTCCGGGCCTACGTCCGCGCGGCCGAGCACGTCGCCGGTGACCTGCCCGGCGGTCCGCGCGGCTATCAGGTGCTGGTGGCGGCCGGCCGGGAGCCCGCCCGCAACCAGGGCGCCGTCGCCGAGGAGTTGGGTATCGACCGCACCGTGCTGACCTACCTGATCGACGACCTGGAGCGCGACGGGCTGGTGGTGCGCCGCCCCGACCCCGCCGACCGGCGCAGCCGCCTGGTCACCCTCACCGACGCCGGCCGCGAGGCGGCCCGCCGACGGCGCGCGGCGCTGGCGGACGTCGAGACGCGACTGCTCCGGGCGCTCACCCCCGCGCAGCGCGGCGAACTGCGGGACCTGCTCAGGCAGGTGGCCTGCGCGGCGCAGGCCGACGACCCGCTGGTGGACCTGTGCCAGGCGGTCGAGGCGGCAGCCGACGAACCGCCCGTCCGCCGACGCCGTCGCGGGACCACGCCCGGCGGCCGATCCACATAGCGTCACGTCGTGCGGATCACCAAGTACACCCACTCCTGCGTCCGGCTCGAACACGACGGCGGCGTCCTGGTCATCGACCCCGGCACCTGGAGCGAGCCGCGTGCCCTGGTCGGCGCGGACGCGGTGCTGGTCAGCCACGAGCACACCGACCACATCGACGTGCTACGGCTGGCCGGCCTGGGCGTGCCGGTCTTCGCACCGGAGGGTGCCGTGCTGCCGGACCTGGCGCCGCTGCCGGTGACCCGGGTCCGAGCGGGCGAGCGGTTCACCGTCGTAGGTCTCGCGGTGACCGCGGTCGGCGGACGGCACGCCACCATCCACGGTGGCCAGCCCGACTGCGTCAACCTCGCTTACCTGGTCGGCGACGAGGTCTACCACCCGGGCGACTCGCTGCACCCGCCCGGCCGACCGGTGCGTACCCTGCTGGTCCCGGCGCAGGCGTCCTGGCTGAAGCTGACCGAGGCAATCGACTTCGCCGTCGCCGCCGAGGCGGAGCGGGTCGTCGCGATCCACGACGCGCAGCTCAACGAACGCGGTCTGGCCAGCGTGAACGGCTGGTTCAGCGAGACCGTCCCCGGCTACCGGTACCTCGCCCCCGGCGAGACCGCCTGACCGTCGGCGCGCTGCCCGCACGCCCGCCGGCTCAACCCGACGTCGGCCCGGGGGCGCTGGCCAGGCGATCGTCGGCCGCCCGCTGACCGTCCTCGTCGCCGACCGACTCGCAGACCGCCGCCGCGTCGATCCAGCGACGGCGGGCGGTCTCGGGACGCTGCCGCGCGGCCTCCGCGTCGCCCAGGTGCAGCAGCGTCCGGCCCAGCCCCGCGTCGACCCGGCCGCCCTCCCGCAGCCGTAGGCTCTCGGCCAGCCACTCGGCCGCCTGGTCGGCCTGGCCCGGCGCCGTACCGAGCAGCGCCGCCCCCGCGTTGAGCAGCGCCGCCGCCCGGTTCGTCGGATCACCGATCGTCTCGTACTCGCGCAGCGCGGCCCGCCACGCCTGGGCGGCGTCCAGATATTCGCCCATCGCGGCGTGCACCAGGACGAGATTGGTCAGCGCCGCCGCGTAGCCGCGCGAGTCACCGAGCGACCGGAACGCGTTCGCCGCCCGCACCAGCAGGTCGTGGGCGGCCTCCCGGTCACCACGGGCCAGCCGCGCCGCCCCCAGCCCCAGGTCGCTGAGGGCCTGCCCGGCGCGGTCGCCACCGGCCCGGTGCCGACGGGACAGCTCCAGGTGGGCCACCGCCTCGTCCAGCCGCCCCAGGTCGAGCAGGGCTAGCCCGAGGTTCATCCGGGCCTGGGCGGTGCCCCGGCGTCCCTGCCCGGCCACCGCCAGACTCAACTCGGCCATCGCGCCGTACGGGTCGTGACGGCGCCGCAGCACCACGCCCAGTTGGTTGTGCGCCCACCCGGCGATCTCCGGCCGCTGCTGGGCGGTCGGGTTGCTCAGCACCGTCCGGCAGAGGTCCTCCCACTCGTCGCGCCGCTCGGCGTGGGCGAGCCAGCCGCAGGACGCCACCGCCAACCGGAACCACCAGCCCCGGACCCGCCGGGGCAGCGCCCGCACCGCGCCGGCCGGCACCTTGACCACCGCCAGCAGCAGATCCTGGTGCAGGGTGAACCAGTCGTACGGGTCGTCGGCCGGCAGCCGCGGGTCGGTCTCCAACGGACCGGCCGCCGTCAGCCCGGTCACCTGCCGTTCGGCCCGACGGGCCAGGTGCCGGGTCAGCCGTGCCTGTGCGTTGACCCGGCGACGCACCGGCACCGCCTCCCGCAGGTGCATCCGGGCGTACGGGGCGAGCAGCGGTCGCACCTCGTACCGGTCCCCGGACGCGCCGGTCACGAACGCGCCGTCGGCCAGCTCGTCGAGGAGCGCGGCGACCCGGTCCGGGCGGCGGCGGGCCAGCGCGGCGATGGTCGGCCGGTCCAGCGGCACCGGGCTGAGCGACAACAGCCGCCACAACCGGCGCGCCTCGCCGCCGAGCGCGTGGTACGCGGTGTCCTGCGCGACGACCAGTTCGGTCACCGGCGACACGTCGACCCGTTGGTGCGGGGGCGTGTCGGCGGCCCGGCGCAGCGCGTGCCGCACGTCGGCGTGCCGCCAGCCGTACGTCGTGGTGCGTCGGCCCAGCTCGGTCACCGCGCGCGGCTGGTAGCCGCAGAGCTCCACGATCGTGCGGACGTCGGGGTCGCGGCGCGGGTCGGCCCGCTGCGGGCGGTGCACCCCGCCGGTGGTGCCGGCGACCGCGAACATCTCCACCGCGTCGTCCGGCTCCGGCTCGGCCAACCAGTACGCGGCCACCCCGTTGAGCGCGGCGAGCCGGCCGGTGCCGGCCAGCAGCAGCCGGCAGATCCGGGTGGTCGGCGGCAGCAGCGCACGGACCTGGGCCGGGCTGTCCACGTTGTCCAGCACCAGCAGGACCCTGCGACCGTCGACCTGACCGCGCAGCGCGTCCGCGGCGTCGGCGAGGTCGTCGGCGCGTCCCGAGCGCGGCGGGGCGGTGCCGAGCACCCGGGCCAGCGCGGTGAGCACCTCCCGGGGCGAGCGGGCCCGCCCGCCGCGACGCAGGTCGAGGTAGTACTGCCCGTCCGGGAACTCCGACCGGCACAGGTTCGCCGCCTGGATCGCGCACCACGAGGTGCCGACCGCCCGCCGACCCACCACCGCCACGGCGTGCTTCGGGTCGAGCAGCTCCACCACCGCCTCCGCCTGTCCGCGCCGTCCGGTGAACCCGTCCGAGCGGGGCAGGGTGGGCGCGCCGCTGGTCGCCGAGGTGACGGCGTGGTCGGTCGCCGAGCGCTCCGCCCGCTGACGGCGTCGCCACTCCACCAGGAACGAGGCGGCCACGCCGAGCGCCGCCACGCCCAGGCTGGCCGAGCCGAGGGCGGTGACGGACAGTTCGGAGAGCAGGTTGCCGGTGATGTTGCCGAGCAGCGCGCTGACCCCGGCGCCGAGGACCCCGCCGAGCGCCAGCAGCACGCTGAGCAGGCGGGGTCGCCGGGTGGAACGGGCCGGGCCGGTCACCGTACGCCTCCGGCGACCAGCCCGGCGACGATCTGCCGACGACCCAGCACGAACACCAGCACCGGCAGGATCGAGGCGAGCACCGACCCGGCCGCGAGGGTGCCGCTGCCGGTCACGAAGCCCCGGGTCTGCTCGGCCAGGAACCAGCCGAGCGGAGTGGCGTCCGGCCCGCTGAACAGCAGACCCACCACCAGGTCGTTCCACACCTGGACGAACTCCAGCACGGCCACCGCCAGCACGGCGGTGCGATGGTGCCGGACCAGCCGTCGCAGCGTGTCCCACCGGTGCCGCTCGCCGAGCCGGGCGGCCCGGACCTGGTCGGCGGGCAGGTCGGCGAAGGCGTTGCGCAGCACCAGCACCGCGAACGGGACCCCCAGCGCGATGTGCACCAGCGCCAACCCGCGCGCCGTGCCGGAGGAGAGCGCCACGCCGAGCACCTCGTTGATCGGCCCCGCGACGACCTGCACCGGCACCACCGCCGCGGCCAGCAACGCCAGCCCGACGGCCTGGGCGGGCGGCCCGGTCAACCAGGCCAGCGGGTACGCGGCCAACAGCGCCACGCAGAGCACGACGGCGGTGACGACCAGGGCCAGCACCAGCGTGAAACCCAGACTGCGCCACAGCCCCGCCCCGCCGAGCACCGCCCGGTAGGAGTCCAGGCCCGGCGGCCCGGACCACCAGGCGTCGGTGGCCGCCCGGACCGGACTCTGCAACGAGGTGGCCGCGAGCACCCCGAGCGGCAGCAGCCACGCCACGGCGGCTGCGGCGGCGAGCACCCGGACCAGTCGTCGCGGCGGCGGCGCGGCGGCGGGCACGGCTGGCTGCGGCGGTGGCGGCCACGCCTGCCGGATGAACATCGCCACCACGAGCATGCCGGCGGTCACCGCGACCAGCCAGATCACCCCCAGGGCGGCGCCCTGCCCGGTGGTCGTCGCCCCGGAGGTCTGCCAGATCCGCAGCGCCAGCACCGACGCCTCGTCGCGGACCGAGCCGGGCGTCATCACCAGGATCAGGTCGAAGGTGCGGCTGGTGCCGACCGCGACCAGGGCGAAGACCACCGCCACCGTACGCAGCATCAGCGGTCGCCACTGCGCGTCCCAGAACACGTCGCGGCGCGAGCCGCCGAAGGCGCGGACCGCGTCGACCAGGTCGGCGGGCACGGTGTCGAGCGCGGCCCGGAACACCAGCACGGCCAGCCCGACCCAGGCCCACACGAACGCCGACATCACCGCCACCGTCACCAGGCGCGGCCCGAGCAGGTGCGGCACCTGCTCGGGTGTGCCGGTCAGCCGGGCCAGCAGCAGGGTGACCGGTCCCCGCTGCGGGTCCGGGTCGTAGAGCAGCCGGAACGTGACCCCGGTGACCACCAGCGGCAGGGCGGTCGGCACCACCAGGATGAACCGGACCAGCCAGCCCTCCTGGGAGCGGCGGGAGGCGGCGGCGAGCAGGTACCCCAGGACGGTGACCACGGTCGGCACCAGCAGCGCCCAGAGCACCGTCCGGCCCAGCGCGGCACCGGCGCCCGACGCGGTGAGCGCAGCTCGGTAGTGCTCCGCGCCCACCCACCGGCCGTCGGTGGTGACGCTGGCCTGCACCGTGCGCAGCACCGGCCAGGCCAGCAGTCCACCGAGCAGGAGCCCGGCCGGGGCCAGCAGCGCCCAGGTGGCGCCGGTCGCCGGGTACGCGCGCCCGCGTCGGGGCGGCCCGACGTCGTCGAGCAGGGCGAGTTGGCCGAGCAGGGGTTCGCGGCTCACTGTCCGCTCCTCGCCGCCCGGGCCGCCTCGGCGAGCTGCCCGGTGGCCCGCCGGACCGCCTCCCGGGCGGCCACGCCGTCGGTCACGTCTGCGAAGAAGTCCTGCATGATGCGCCAGATGCCGACGCCGTCGGTGCCGGTGAAGGTGCCCGGCAGCCGGTCCGAGAGGTCGTAGCGCAGCGCCTCGACGGCCCGGAACTCCGCAGCCAGCCGCCGACGCAGCGGGTCGCGGTAACCGTCCACCGGCACCACCAGGTTGGGGGAGAGGTAGCCGCCCGCCTCCAGCCACGGCCGGAACGCCGCCGCGTCGCTGAGCCAGCGCACCAGCTCCACCCCGGAGGTCGAGCCGGCGAAGGCCACCGCCGCGTCGCCGCCGACGACCAACGGCTGGTCGGCCACCCGCGAGCCGGGGAACCGGAAGGTGACCAGCGGCTCGGTGCCGCGCCGGAAGCGGGCGGCGACGCCGTCGACGAAGTCGGCCTCGAACACCATCGCCGCGTGCCGGTGGTGCGCCACCTGGATCACCGACTCCTCGAACTGGGTGAGCAGGGCGCGTCGACCGCCGCCGAGGAACGCGCCGTCGACGCTCCACAGCTCGGCGAGCCGGTCGAGGGCGTCGCGTACCGGCCGGTCCTGCCAGTCGGCCTCGCCCCGGGCCAGCGCCTCGTAGCCACCGGGAGTGGCGATGTCGGCGAGGGAGTTCTCGAACCAGTCGGTGAGCACCCACCCGTCGGCGGCACCGATCGCCAGTGGCGCCGGGCCCTCGTCCGCCCGGTGCCGTGCCCCGAGCCGGCGGGTGGTCTCGACCAGCGCGTCCCAGGTGCGGGGCGGCTCCGCCAGCAGGGACGGGAAGTACCAGAACAGCGACTTGTGCGCCGCCTTGATCCACAGGCCGTACCGTTGCCCGTCGACGGTCAGCAGGTCGGCCATCCCGGCCGGCGCCAGATAGCTGCTGGCCGGGGCGACCCGGTCCAGCCAGCCCCGGCGGGCGTACTCGACGATCAGCCCCGGTCGGGACAGGATCGCCACGTCCGGGCTGGTGCCGGCCAGCATCCGGGCGGCCAGGAACGCGTCGATGTCGTTACCCACCCCGATCACCCGCACCGGGTCGGGGAAGCCGTCGACCACCTCGCGGAACCGGGCCAGCTCGGTGCCGCTCCACACCACCGCCACCTGCACCGGGCGGGGGCCCCGGGCACAGCCGGCGGCACCGGTCACGGTTGCCGCCACGGCGGCCCGCAACAGCGTACGGCGATGCAGCCGCCCGACCCCGTTCACGCCGCCGCCTCGTCGCTGACCCCCACCCGCACCTGGGTGGACACCTCGGCCAGCACCTCCGGGTGCCCCGAGCAGAGCAGCACGGTGACACCGGGGGAGTCCGGCGGGGACAGCCGGTGCAGCAGCGGGGGGAGGCGTACCCCGTCGACCGGGGTGGGCAGGTCGACCACCAGCACCTCGGGCAGGCACGCCATGGCCCGCGCGAGCGCGACCCGGAACCGCTGGGCCGCCGAGATCTGATGTGGCCGCAGCCCCAGCGTCGGGGCGAGTTCGAGCCGGGTGACCAGGGTGGACGCCCAGTCGTCGGCGACGTCGTGGACCCGTTGCCGACGGCGCTGGCCGTAGGAGATGTTGCGGCCGACGGTCAGGTGCGGCAGCAGGGCGCCCCCGGCCGGCACGTACCCGATGCGCCGACGCGGTGGCGGCAGGTCGGTGACGTCCCGCTCGCCGACCAGGATCCGGCCGCTGACCGGCGCGGCCAACCCGACCACCACCCGCGCCACGGCGGTGGCCACGCCGGGCGCGGCGAGCAGCGCCGTCGTCGTCCCGACCGGCACGTCGACGTCGAGCGGCGCGACGTCCGGCACGGCGACGAGCTGCTGCGTGCGTAACGTGACCATCACCTCCGGCGACTACGTCGTCGTTCAGCCTGACACAGGTCGACCACCGACGATGTCCCGGAGGTCCACCGTGGAACCGGGCACCGGCGGGCTACCGTCGCTTCCGTGACGGATCCGACCCCGCTGGCCTCCGGGCGGGAAGCCGACGTGTACGCGCTGGACGGCGAGCGGGTGCTGCGCCGCTACCGGGACGGCGGCGACGTGACCGTCGAGGCCCGGTTCATGGCCCACCTGCACGCGGCCGGATTCCCGGTGCCCCGGGTGCACCACGCCGACGGCACCGACCTGGTGATGCGGCGGCTGTCCGGCCCGACCCTGCTGCACGCGCTGCTCACCGGTGTGATCGACGTCGAGACGGCCGCCGCGCTCCTGGCCGACCTGCACCGCCGCCTGCACGCCGTCGCGCCGTTGCCCGAGGCGGGGGACGGCGAGCGGATCCTGCACCTGGACCTGCACCCGGACAACGTGGTCCTCGACCCGTCCGGGCCGGTGCTGATCGACTGGCGCAACGTCAGGCACGGCCCGCCGGGGCTGGACGTGGCGATGACCGCCCTCATCCTCGCCCAGGTCGTGGTGGACCGGGACCAACCGGTGGCCACCGAGGCGGGGGTGCTGCTGCGCGCCTACCTGCGGGCGATCCGTGGTCACGCCGTACCCCTGGTCGACGCGGCCGTGGCGCGACGCCGCGCCGACCCCACCCAGAGCGCCGACGAACGGGCCCGGCTCGTCCCGGCCGTGGCCCTGCTCACCGCTGCCGGGCGGTAGCCCACCGCGCGGCGGTCGGGCGCGCCGGGGTGGGGTACGCCGCCCGGCGGGGCTGGGTAGGGTCCGGGGCACCAGCAGGCCAGCGGAAGGCGAGCCGATGTCCGACCATGTCGACGTGCTCATCGTGGGTGCCGGGCTCTCTGGAATCGGCGCCGCCTGCCACCTGCGCCGCCGCTGCCCGGACAAGACCTACGCCGTGCTGGAGGCGCGCGACGACCTCGGCGGCACCTGGGACCTGTTCCGCTATCCCGGGGTGCGCTCGGACTCCGACATGTTCACCCTCGGCTACTCCTTCGCGCCGTGGACCGCCCCGACGGCGATCGCCGAGGGCCACACCATCCTCGACTACCTGCGGCGCACCGCCGACGCGTACGACGTGACCCGGCACATCCGTTTCCGGCACCGGGTCGTCCGCGCCGAGTGGGACAGCGAACGGGCCCGCTGGACGGTGCACGTGCACCGTGCCGACACCGCCGACACGGTGGTGCTCACCTGCGACTTCCTGTACGCCTGCACCGGCTACTACCGCTACGACGCCGGACACACCCCGCACCTGCCGGGGCAGGAGCGGTTCACCGGGCGGATCGTGCACCCGCAGCACTGGCCGACCGACCTCGACCACTCGGGTCGTACCGTGGTGGTGATCGGCAGCGGCGCCACCGCCGTCACACTGGTCCCGGCGCTGGCGCGGCGCGCCGCCCACGTGACCATGCTGCAACGGTCCCCGACGTACGTGCTGGCGCTGCCCGCCCGCGACGCGCTCGCCGACACGCTGCGGCGGCGGCTGCCCGCCCGGCTGGCGTACCCGCTGATCCGGTCGAAGAACGTGCTGGCCACCGCCGCGACCTACCGGCTCAGCCGGCGCGCCCCCGGGCTGGTCCGCGCTCTGTTGCGGCGGGCCGTGGCCCGGCGACTGCCGGCCGGGTACGACGTCGACCGCCACTTCACACCCCGCTACGACCCGTGGGACCAGCGGCTCTGCGTGGTGCCCGACGGGGACCTGTTCGAGGCCCTGTCGGCCGGGCGGGCCGATGTGGTGACCGACACCGTCGAGACGTTCACCGCGCACGGCGTCCGGCTCACCGGCGGCGCGGAGCTGCCGGCCGACGTGGTGGTCACCGCCACCGGGCTCGACCTGCTCGCGCTCGGCGGCATGACGCTGCGGGTGGACGGCGTCGACGTGGACCTGCCGGGGACCGTCGCCTACAAGGGCATGATGCTCTCCGGCGTGCCCAACTTCGCCATGACGCTCGGCTACACCAACGCCTCCTGGACGTTGAAGTCCGACCTGGTCGCCGAGTACGTCTGCCGCCTGCTGCGCCACCTGGACCGCACCGGAGCCCGGGTGGTCACCCCGCTCGCCCCACCCGACGGGCGGCGGGCGCCGCTGATCGACCTGACCTCCGGGTACGTCCGCCGTGGCCTGGCGCACCTGCCGTCGCAGGGGCGTCGCCCGCCCTGGCGTCTGCACCAGAACTACCCCCGTGACCTGCTGATGCTGCGCTACGGGCGGGTCACCGACGCCGGGGTCCGCTTCGACGCGGCCGGCACGCCACGAGGGAGCGCCGTCGATGCGTAGGTTCGACTTCACCGACGGCACCGCCGTGGTGACCGGCGCGGCCGGTGGCATCGGGGCGGCCCTGGCCCACGGCCTGGCCCGACGCGGCGCGGCGCTGGTCCTGCTGGACCGCGACGCCGACGGGCTCGACGCGGTGGCCGACGCCGTCCGCGCCGCCGGGCGGCCGGTCGACACGTACGTGGTCGACCTGGCCGACGCGGCGGCCACCGAGGCGGTCGCCGGGCAGCTCCGGGACCGGCATCCGGCGATCCGACTGCTGGTCAACAACGCCGGGGTGGCGCTCGGCGGGCGCTTCGACGAGGTGACCTTCGCCGAGTTCACCTGGGTGATGGAGGTCAACTTCCGGGCCGTCGCCCAACTGACCCACGCTCTGCTGCCCGCGCTGCGGGCCGCGCCCGGGGCGCACCTGGTCACCGTCTCCAGCCTCTTCGGCCTGATCGCCCCGCCCGGGCAGGTCGCCTACGCGGCCAGCAAGTTCGCCGTGCGTGGCTTCACCGAGGCGCTGCGCCACGAACTCGCCGCCGACGGCATCGGCGTGACCTGCGTGCACCCCGGCGGCATCCGGACCCGCATCGCCACCGACGCCCGGGTGGGCAGCGGCGTCGACCGGGCCGAGTACGAGGCGGGGCGGCAGCGGTTCGAGCGGCTGCTCACCATCGACCCGCGCACCGCCGCCGAGGCCGTGCTGCGTGGCGTGGCCCGTCGCCGGGGCCGGGTCCTGATCGGCTGGTCGGCCCGGCTGCCGGACCTGATGGCCCGGGTCGCGCCGGGCGGTCACGGCCGTCTGCTGTCCGCCGTCGGCAACCGGGGCCGGGTCCGCCGTCCGCACTAGCGCGGTGCCGGGCACCGGATCACCGCCCACGCCACCGCGGCAGTCGGGTCACCGCGACCAGGGCGACCAGCAGCACCGCCACCAGATAGACCGTCGCCGGGGCCAACGGCGTCAGCAGCACCGCCGCCGCGGTCGCCGGGATCGCCACCCGGACCGTCCGCCGCCGGTACGCCAGGATCCGCAGCCCCCAGAGCACCAGCAGGACCACCGCCACCGGCACGGCCAGCGCGTACCCGGCCAGCAGGCCGTCGACCTGGTCGGGGTGGCGTCGGTGGTCGACGGTCACCGTCAGCCCGGCACCCACGGCGGCGAGTCCGGCGAACACGACGTAGTGCCCGTAGCCCCAGGACAGCGCGCGTCGCAGCCGGGTGGGCACGTCCACCGGCCGGTCGAAGTAGAGCCACCAGAGCGCGAAGACGATCGCGGCGCCGGCGGCGGCCACCGGCCACAATCCGTCGTCACCGGCGTCCACCCCGGTCTGCACCGCCACGGTGACGGCCAGCACCACCTCGCCGAGCACGATCAGGGTGAACAGTCCGTACCGTTAGGCGATGTGCCGGGGATGCCACGGAGTCGTCCCGGTGCGTTCGGCCAGCGCCGGGACCAGCAGTTCGGCGAGGATCAGCAGCAGGAACGACGGCAGCCCCAGGGCGGGCGGCACGAGCAGCCGCAGCAGCCAGCCGCCCTGCACCACGGCGACGCCGGTCGCGTACCGCAGGGCGCTGCGTCGGTGGGCCGGGTCGCCCCCGGCGGCCCGCAGCCAGTTCGCGACGGCGGCCAGCCGCAGCACCACGTACCCGACGGTCACGGTCGCGTAGTCGGCCGACGCGAACGCCTCGGGTACCCCGGCGGCCAGGATCAGCGCACCGGCGATCTGCACCAGGACGGTGAGCCGGTAGACGTCGTCGTCGGTGTCGTACGCGGAGGCGAACCAGGTGACGTTCATCCAGGCCCACCAGATGGCGAAGAAGACCAGCAGGTAGGCGAGCACCGCGTGCCCGGCCCGGCCCCCGGTCAGCGCGTCCTGTAGCGCGCCCGCGGCCTGCGTCACCGCGACCACGAAACAGAGGTCGAAGAAGAGTTCCAGGTTGGTGGCCGCGCGGTGCGGCTCGTCGCGGCGGCGGGGCCGCATCGGGCGGTACCACGGCCGGACGGAAGGGCTGGCGGTGACCACGGGCGCTCTCCCTCGCGGCGTCCTCAGCCACACCCTAGGTGCGTCGCGCGTCGCCCCGGGGTCGGTTGGCGAAGCCCGCGCCGGCACCCCGGTCGCATCGACGCCCGTCGTGGGACGCATCATAGATACATGACGCATCCCTCGGTGGTCGGCCGTACCACCGCGCCGTCCGCCGCCGAACGGGCCTACCGCCACCTGAAACGCGCCATCCTGGAGCAGTTGCACCCGGGCGGTGCCCTGGTCAGCGAAGGTGAGATCGCCGAGGCGACCGGCGTCTCCCGGACCCCGGTCCGGGAGGCGCTGCTGCGCCTGGAGACCGAAGGGCTGGTCCGCCTCTATCCCAAGCGGGGCGCGTTGATCCTGCCGGTCTCCGCCCGCGAGATCGCCGACGTGGTGGAGGCCCGCCGACTGGTCGAGGTGCACGCCGCCGAGCGGATCTGGCCCCGACGCGCCGAGATCCGGGACCGACTGGCCGAGTGGCTCACCGAGATGCGCACCGCGCACGCCGCCGGTGACCTGACCGCCCTGATGGCCGCCGACCGGGCGTTCCACGCCACCGTGGTCGACGCCGCCGGCAACGAGATCCTCGCCGAGCTGTACCAACGGCTGCGGGACCGGCAGGTCCGCATGGGCGAGGCGAGCTTCCGGCTCTCACCCCGCTGGGCCGAGGCCGCCCTGACCGAGCACGCCGCACAACTCGACGCCCTCGACGGCGACGACCCGCGGGCGTGGGCCGACGCGGTGGCCGCCCACATCGACACCTCCGCACGTGTGTTCCTGGGGTCCCCGGTGAGCGTGTGACCACCGCTTCGCACCCCGGTACCCTCTCGTGAGCGCCCCCCGCACCGGGGCGGCCCCGCTCCCGGCGCCGCCCGGCCGGGCCCTGCTCGTCTGGGGCGTGGCGCTCAGCGCGTACGTCGCGGCGATCTTCCACCGCACCTCCCTCGGCGTGACCGGCGTGGAGGCGGCGCAACGCTTCGACATCAGCGCCGCCACCCTGGCCACCCTCACCGTCGCCCAACTCGCCGTGTACGCGGTGATGCAGGTGCCGGTCGGGATGCTCCTCGACCGGTACGGCTCGCGTCGGCTCCTGATCACCGGCGGCCTCCTGATGGTCGCCGGTCAACTCGCCTTCGCCCTGGTCACCGACGTACGCCTGGCCGTGGCCGCCCGCGTCCTGATCGGTCTCGGCGACGCGATGAGCTTCATCAGCGTGCTGCGCCTGGTCGCGTTCTGGTTCCCCGGCCGCCGCAACCCGCTGCTGATCCAGTTGACCGGCACCCTCGGCCAACTCGGTGCGGTGCTGGCCGCCGTACCCCTGGTCGCCCTGCTGCAACACACCGGCTGGACCACCGCCTTCCTGACCGCGGCCGGCGGCGGCGCGGCGGTGCTGCTGGTGGTGGTCGCCGCCGTGCGGGACACCCCGCACCGGCCCGCCGCGTCCAGCCCCGCCCCGGTCGGCGGGCGGCTCGCCGCCGCGTGGGCACACCCCGGCACCCGGCTCGGGCTCTGGACCCACTTCGTCACCCAGTTCTCCGGCACCGTCTTCGCGCTGCTCTGGGGCTTCCCGTTCCTGGTGCAGGGCCAGGGCCTCAGCCCCACCGCCGCAGCCTCCCTGCTCACCGTCCTGACGTTGGGGATGCTGCTGACCGCGCCGCTGGTCGCGCACCTGTGCGCCCGCCACCCGGAGCGCCGCTCGGTGCTGGTCTTCGCCGTCGTCGGCGTCACCGCCACCGTCTGGACGGTGCTGCTCGCCTGGCCGGGCCCGGCACCCGGCTGGCTGCTCGTCACGCTGATGCTGGTGCTGGCCCTCAGCGGCCCCGGCTCGATGGTCGGCCTCGACTACGCCCGCACCTTCAACCCGGTCAGCCGCCTCGGCAGCGCCGCCGGGATCGTCAACGTCGGCGGTTTCGTCGCCTCGATCACCCTGGTGCTCACCATCGGCGTGGTGCTGGACCTGGTCACCCCGGCGGGCCAGGCCGCCCCCGACCTGACCGCGTACCGCTGGGCCTTCTCGGTGCAGTACGTCCTCTGGGCGATCGGTGTCGTGCAGGTGCTGCGCTGGCGCAACGCCGCCCGCCGTGACCAGGGCGGGCACCGACCGTCGACAACCCGCGCCGAAGCTGTGCCGACCCGCCCGCCCACGGGTAGGTTCGCCAGCGGGAGTGACCGCGCGCGCCGCCGCCCCACCGGCGACGCCGCGGCGCAACGGCGGCGGCGCTTCGCGTCGGTGCGGACGAGGAGGAGAGCGTGAGCCAGCAGGTCAGGGGAGTCATCTCGCGGCGCAAGGGCGCGCCCGTCGAGGTCACCGACATCGTCGTACCCGACCCCGGGCCCGGCGAGGCGGTGGTACGCGTGCAGTCCTGCGGGGTCTGCCACACCGACCTGCACTACCGCGAGGGCGGCATCAACGACGACTACCCGTTCCTGCTCGGCCACGAGGCGGCGGGCGTCGTGGAACAGGTCGGTGCGGGCGTCGACACGGTCGCGCCCGGCGATTTCGTGATCCTCAACTGGCGGGCCGTCTGCGGAGTGTGCCGGGCCTGCCGGCGGGGCCGCCCCTGGTACTGCTTCGCCACCCACAACGCCGCGCAGAAGATGACCCTGGTCGACGGCACCGAACTCGCCCCGGCCCTGGGCATCGGCGCGTTCGCCGAGAAGACGCTGGTGCACGCCGGCCAGTGCACCAAGGTGGACCCGGCGGCCCGCCCGGCCGCTGTCGGGCTGCTCGGCTGCGGCGTGATGGCCGGTCTCGGCGCAGCCATGAACACCGGCGGCGTGACCCGGGGCGACTCGGTGGCCGTGATCGGCTGCGGTGGCGTCGGGGACGCGGCGGTCGCCGGTGCCGCCCTGGCCGGCGCGACGACGATCGTCGCGGTGGACACCGACTCCCGCAAGCTCGACTGGGCCCGCCGCTTCGGCGCCACCCACACCGTCAACGCCTCCGAGTCCGACCCGGTGGCCGAGATCCAGGCCGCCACCGGCGGTTTCGGTGCCGACGTGGTGATCGACGCCGTCGGCCGTCCGGAGACCTGGAGGCAGGCCTTCTACGCCCGCGACCTGGCCGGCACCGTCGTGCTGGTCGGCGTACCCACCCCCGACATGCGGATCGAGCTGCCCCTGCTGGACGTCTTCGGTCGGGGCGGGGCGCTGAAGTCGAGCTGGTACGGCGACTGCCTGCCCAGCCGCGACTTCCCGATGCTGACCGAGCTCTATCTCCAGGGCCGCCTCGACCTGGACGCCTTCGTCACCGAGGAGATCCCGCTCGACGGCGTCGAGGAGGCGTTCGCCCGGATGCACCGCGGCGACGTCCTCCGCTCGGTGGTGGTCCTCTGATGGCCGCCCGCATCGACCACACCGTCACCTCCGGCACCTTCTCGCTGGACGGACAGACCTTCGACGTCGACAACAACGTCTGGGTCATCGGTGACGACACCGAATGCGTCGTCGTCGACGCCCCGCACGATGTGGACGCCATCCTCGCCGTGGTCGCCGGACGCCGGGTCACCGCGATCGTCGCCACCCACGCCCACGACGACCACGTCCGCGTCGCCCCGGAACTGTCCCGCGTCACCGGCGCGCCGGTGCTGCTGCACCCCGCCGACCGGGTGCTCTGGGACATGGTGCACCCCGACGAGACACCCGGCGGTCCGCTCGCCGACGGCGAGGCGATCACGGTGGCCGGTACCACGCTGACCGTGCTGCACACCCCCGGACACAGCCCCGGCGCCTGCTGCCTGTACGCCGCCGACCTCGACGTGGTGTTCACCGGTGACACCCTGTTCGCGGGCGGACCGGGCGCCACCGGCCGCTCGTACAGCGACTTCGGCACCATCGTCGACTCGATCCGGGACCGGTTGCTCACGCTGCCGCCGCAGACCGTGGTGCACACCGGCCACGGCGACAGCACCACCATCGGCGCGGAGGCCCCGCACCTGCCCGAGTGGCTGGTCCGGGGCCACTGACCCGACGGGCCGTAGGGGCGTCCTCGCCGCCCCTGCGGCCGGATACGGGTTGGCGTCGGCCCGTCGGCCTCGCCACACTCGGCGGATGTCGTCCGTCCCGCAAGCCGCGCTGACCGTCGCCCAGCGTGCGGCGCTGCGCCACGTCCGGCAGGTGGCCTCGGGTGACCGGCCCGCCGCGTTGGCCCGGATCGGTCGGGCGCTGGCCGGCAGCGGCGTCCGGCCCGACCCGGAACGACTGGTGGCCGCGTTCGGCCGGGCCAGGCGCGTGACGCTCAACTTCCATCCTGACCGGCTGCTCGCCGACGGGCGGACGGTGGCCGAGGCGCTCGCCGCCGAGGGCGTCTACCGCAGCCAGTTCGAGACGGGCATCTCCAACGGGGGGCTCAGCGCGTACCCGGGCGGCGACCGGGACCGCTGGGAACGGCGACTGTTCGGCGGCGCGTACCAGCGACCGGGGGTGCGCCCGGCGGACCGCCCGAAGTACGGCGGCCTGAACCTGCTCGACCACCCGGACGGCGCGTGCCCGCGCTTCGGCTCCTGTCACCTGCGGCTACGCCCCGACGTGTTGACCCGCACCACGTTCTGTCTCGGCGACAGCCACCTCGGCCCACGGCACGTCGGCACCGTCGACGTGGTCGAGCCGGTGCTGGCGGCGCTGCTCACGGCGACCGCCGACACCGGCGTCACGCCGGTGCGGCCGGGCACGGACGTGCTCACCCTGGTCGAGGGGGTGCTGCGCCGGCGCGAGGACGCCGACACCGCGTCCCGCACCGCCGGTCGCGCGCTCGACGACTACGTGGAGGCGCAGGTGCACGGGCCCGTCACGCTGTCCCGGGACGTGTGCGAACTGGTGGTCGACCCCTCGTTCCGGGGCACCGCGACCGGCGTCACCCTCGCGTCCGCCGCCGACCGGTACGGGTTCCCGCTGCGCTGGCACGCGGGGTTCGCGCTGCCGGTGGACCGGGTCGACGCGGGGTTCCGCGGTCCGGCGATCCCGCCGCTGGCCGCCCGGGTGCACGCCGAGTTCGCCGGGCCGGGGGAGCCGGTGACTGCCGCGCTGATCGGTCGGGCCGCCGCCTCGGTGGTCACCGACCCCGACCGCTGGGCCGATCGCGGGTCCTCGGCCGACACGCTGCAACACCTCAAGCAGCTCTGGCACGTCCTGGTCCGCTTCGGCCACCCGTACGACCTCTGAGTCTTCCGGTCAGGTCTGGCACCGGAGGTCCGGTCCACACGTGTGACCTGAGCCACGGCGTAGGGCAGGTCGGGCATGACCGGAATGACCGACACGTCGGGCGGGTTGTGTTCCCCATAGCGCCGGCATCCACACCCCGACCGGCGGTCGTTTCCCCCGAGAGCGGCTCACCCGAGCGGCTCGTACGATCGAAAGGGCAACCATCGTGAAGGTGGACTTCACTCGATGGCTCCCGGCCATCGCGACGAAACCGAACCGCAAGATCACCCTGAGCGTGGTGGGCGTGACCGCCCTCGCCGGGCTGGCCCTCGGCCCCACCGCCGTGGCCGCGCCGATCACCACCGGCCCGCACCAGGGCGCCGTGGCCGCCATCGACAAGGCCACCGGCCGCAACTCCAGCGGCGTCACCGTCGAGTCCGGCCTGACCACCGGCGGCACCACCGACAAGCCCCGGGCCGGCAAGCCGAGCCGCGACGACCTCATCCCGCACGGGGTGCAGGGCGCCCAGTCGCGGGTCCCGCTGGACAACGCGCAGCGCCAGAACGCCAAGACCATCATCGAGGTCGCCAAGGAGACCGGCGTGGGTGAGCGGGGCGCGGTCATCGGCATCGCCACCGCACTCCAGGAGTCGAAGCTCTACAACCTCGGCCACCTGGGCGCGTACAACGACCACGACTCGCAGGGCCTGTTCCAGCAGCGCCCGTCCACCGGCTGGGGCAGCGTGGACCAGATCACCGACCCCGAGTACTCCTCGACGGTGTTCTTCGAGGCCCTCAAGAACGTCGGCGGCTGGCAGGACCTGCCGCTGACCACGGCCGCGCAGACGGTGCAGGTCTCGGCGTACCCGTTCCACTACGCGCAGTGGGAGGAGCAGTCGGCGGACATCGTCACCCAGCTCTGGTGACCCCCCTCCGACACCGACGGCCGGCCCCACCAGGGGCCGGCCGCCCCCACCCCTGCCCACCCCCGGGACCACCCCGTTGATCAAGAAGTTTGAGTCGGGATGTCTGCCGTGAACGCACCCAAACTTCTTGATCAACCAGGAGATCGGCGGGGGAGGCTGGCAGGTCGAGCCGCTACCGGGAGGCTGAGGGTAGGTGTGTCTGGATATAGGGCGGATGTCCGATTATCGGGTTGGGGTGGGCGGGGGCGGGGCGGAATCGGGGTGGGGTCGGTGGCGTTGTAACCGGGTGGCTGACCGAGGAGTACCTCGCCCCGTGGTGGGTGGCCGGCTGATGTCGGAATGACTCG
>NZ_JBITKM010000027.1:0-33166 GCF_044461025.1 Micromonospora sp. NPDC049900 | reverse complement strand
AACGCCCGGTCACATTCCGAACCCGGAAGCTAAGCCCTCCAGCGCCGATGGTACTGCACCCGGGAGGGTGTGGGAGAGTAGGACACCGCCGGACACACGTTACAGTCGAGGGCCGCCCGGAATCGGGACGGCCCTCGACTGCGTTGCGTCGTGGAACGACGTATTCAGGAAGGATGTACCAGTGAGTTCTGGACCTCAGGGCGGAGACCGTCCCCGGGGCTACGAGGGACGGCCCGGCGACCGTGACGGCGACAACCGCCGTGGCGACCGTCCGTCGTACCGCGACGAGCGCGGTCGGGAGCGTGACTCCCGCGACGGTGGACGTGGCGCCGGCGGTTACGGTGCTGACCGTTCCCGGTCCGGTGGCTTCCGTCGGGACGGCGACCGTCGTGAGGGCGGCTACCGAGGCAGCGACCGGGGTACCGGCGGCGGCTTCGGTGGCGACCGCCGTGGCTCCGGTGGCGACCGCGAAGGCTTCCGTGGCGACCGTCGTGAGGGCGGTTCCGGTGGCTTCCGTGGCGACCGTGGCGAGCGCGGTTCCGGTGGCTTCCGTAGTGACCGTCGCGAGGGCGGTTCCGGGGACCGTCGCCAGGGTGACGACCGGCCGGCCTACCGCCGCGACAACGACGAGCGCGGCTCGGGCGCCCGGGGCGGTGACCGGCGTACCGGTGGGTTCCGCGACGGCGACCGCAGCTCCGGTGGCTTCCGTGGTGACCGTCGTGAGGGTGGTTTCCGGGGCAACGACCGTCGTGAGGGCGGCTTCCGGCCGGAGCGCCGCGACGGTGACCGTCGTGAGGGCGGCTTCGGTCGCGGCTCCGACGACCGGGGCGGCTTCCGCGGCGAGCGCCGGGACGGTGACCGCCGGGACGGCGGCTTCCGCGGCGACCGGCGCGACAGTGGCGGTGACCGTCGTGAGGGTGGTTTCCGGGGCAACGACCGTCGTGAGGGCGGCTTCCGGTCGGACCGTCGCGACAGCGGCGACCGCCGTGAAGGTGGTTTCCGGGGCGAGCGGCGTGACGGTGACCGTCGTGAGGGTGGGTTCCGGGGCGAGCGCCGTGAGGGCGGCTTCGGCCGGGGCTCGGACGACCGGGGCGGCTTCCGCGGCGAGCGCCGGGACGGTGACCGTCGTGAGGGCGGCTTCGGCCGGGGCTCCGACGACCGGGGTGGCTTCCGCAGCGACCGCCGGGACGGAGACCGTCGCGACGGTGGCTTCCGTGGTGAGCGTCGTGAGGGCGGCTTCCGGGATGGCGGTTCGCGGGACCGGGACAACTCCTCGCGCGGCCCGGGACGTGACTACGGCTCCGGTGAGCGCCGGGAGGGCGGGTACCGCTCGGATCGACGGGACGAGGGCTTCCGCCGGGGCAACGACGATCGCCGGCAGGGCGACGGCGGCGGCTACCGGCGTACCGAAGGCGGCTTCGGCGGTGCACGCCGGGAGGGCGGCGCACGGGACGGTGACCGCCGCGAGGGAGGCTTCCGGGGCAACGACCGTCGTGAGGGCGGCTTCCGGCCGGACCGTCGCGACGGTGGTGACCGTCGTGAGGGCGGCTTCCGGGGCGGTGACCGTCGGGAGGGTGGCTTCCGGTCCGGGGACCGTCGGGACGGCGGGTACGGGGACCGCGCTTCGGGCGGCTCAGGCTTCCGCGACGGCGATCGTCGGGACGGCGGGTTCCGCCGTGGGTCCGACGAGCGCGGCGGCGAGCGGCGGGACGGTGGCTTCCGGGACGACCGGGGCCGGCGTGACGGCTTCGACCAGGGCGAGGAGGGGCGTACGCCCGCGCCGGCGCTGCCGGACGAGATCGTCGCGACCGACCTGGACAAGGACGTACGGGCCGAGTTGCTGTCGCTGTCGAAGGGGGTCGCGGACACCGTGGCCCGGCACCTCGTGGCGACCGGGCAACTGATCGACGAGGACCCCGCCGAGGCGCTGGCCCACGCGATGGCCGCCCGTCGGCTGGCGTCCCGGATCGCGGCTGTCCGCGAGGCGGTCGGTCTGGCCGCGTACCACTCGGGCGAGTGGCAGACGGCGATCGCGGAACTGCGGACGTACCACCGGATGAGTGGGGTGCAGAGCCACATCGCGGTCCTCGCGGACTGTGAGCGGGCGCTGGGCCGCCCCGAGCGGGCCATCGACCTGTTCCGCGGTGCCGAGCAGGAGAAGCTGGAGGCGGCCGTCGCCATCGAGTTGCTGATCGTGGCCGCCGGTGCGCGAGGCGACCTCGGGCAGCGGGACGCGGCCGTGGCCATGCTCCAGGTGCCCGAACTCACCACCGACACGGCTCAGCCGTGGACCGCCCGGTTGCGGTACGCGTACGCGGACGCGCTGCTGGCGGTGGACCGTCGGGCCGAGGCCCGGGAGTGGTTCTCCCGCGCGGCCGAGGTCGACGCCGAGGCGGAGACCGACGCGGCGGAGCGGCTGCTCGAACTCGACGGCGTGGTCATCGAGGGCGACGACGAGGACGAGGCCACCGAGGAACTGGCCGCCGGTCCCGGCGCGCCGGGTGCGGTACCGGCCCGTCCGGACAGCGAGCTGACCACCGACGAGCGCCCCGAAGAGGTCGAGGTGGCCGAGGGGCCGACGGATCGAGTCGCCGACCAGACGGTGGGGGACGAGGCTGCGGCGGACCGGATCGGAACGGACCAGGCGGCGGACGGCGAAGTCGGGGACGACCGCGTCGAGGCGACGTCGCGCGGTGACGAGGTCGTCGAGGCCGATGTCGTGGAGGCGTCCGACGCTCCGGCGGCGAGCGGTGTCGGTGAGTCGTCCGTGACGGACGGCGAGCGGGCCGAGGAGAACGAGCGGCGATGAGCGGTGACGGGGAGCGGCTGGTCGACGGGTACACCCTGGTCGTCTTCGACCTGGACGGGGTGATCTATCTGATCGACCGGCCGATCCCCGGCGCGGTCGAGGCGGTCGCCCGGCTGCACGGTGAGGGCCGGGCGGTGGCGTACGCCACGAACAACGCCTCGCGCCGGCCGGCCGACGTGGCGGACCTGCTCACCGGGATGGGTGTACCGGCCCGGCCGGACGAGGTGCTGACCAGCGCGGCTGCCGCCGCCCAACTGTTGGGCGAGCGGCTGCCGGCCGGTGCGCCGGTGCTGGTGGTGGGTGCCGAGGCGCTGCGGGCCGAGATCCGCGAGGTGGGTCTGACCCCGGTCTCCGGTGCCGACGACGCGCCGGTCGCGGTGATCCAGGGGTACGGCCCGCAGGTCGGCTGGGCCGATCTGGCCGAGGCGGCGGTGGCGGTACGCGGCGGAGCCTCGTGGATCGCCACCAACACCGACCGGACGCTGCCCAGCGGACGGGGACCCCTGCCGGGCAACGGCTCGTTGGTCGCCGCACTGGCGACCGCGTTGGACCGGCAACCCGACGAGGTGGTGGGCAAGCCGTCGCCGGAGCTGTTCGCCACCGCCGCGCGTCGGGCGGGCGAGGGCCGCTCCCTGGTGGTCGGTGATCGACTCGACACCGACATCGAGGGCGCCAACCGGGCGGGGCTGGACAGCCTGCTGGTGCTCACCGGCGTCAGCGACGTACCCGAGTTGCTCGCCGCACCGACCGACCGCCGCCCGACGGCCGTGGCCTGGGACCTGACCGGGCTCTTCGAGCCCACCGGGATGGTCCGGGTGCCGGCGGCCGGTGCGGAGCACGGCGGCTGGCGCGTCACGACCGGCCCGGACGGGTGGGAGTTGACCGGCGCGGGTCGGCCGCTGGACGCGCTCGCGGCGCTCTGTGCGGTGGCCTGGGAGCGTCGGCCGGACGGCGTACCGCGTCCGGGATCGCCGGAGGCGGCGACGGCGCTGGAGGCCCTCGGCCTGACCGGCTGACTCACCGTCGAGCGCGCCGCGCCGAGGTCCCGGCGGCGGGTGCCGGATCTCAGAGCAGCTTGCGCAGTTTCATCAGGTCGAACGGGTTGGCCTTGATCGAGACGCGTCGGCTGGCCACCGCGCGGGTCACGTCGAGGTCGCCGCGTACCAGGGCGAGCAGGTCGTCGCTGGTGGTGGTCATGGCGATCTTCGCCTTGGGGTCGTCGCCGTCGGTCAGTCCGACCAGTCGTCCACCGGTGAGTCGACCGTGGAAGGCGGTCTCCAGGTCGCTGACCCGGCAGGCCAGCGTGCGGTCGAGGTCGACGTGCTCGCGGACGGTCTCCGCGTTGCGGTCCAGCCGGGCGGCCAGGTCCTGCAACGCCTGTCGACACTCGTCCACGGTGGCCACCCGTCGCCTCCTCGCCTCACACCACGTCGTACTCCGGGCACCGTACCGCATGGGACGCCGACCGCGGCCCGGTAGCGTGACACCTGCCGGAACCCCGGGTGAAAGGACTCAGGCATGCAGGACGCGTGGCGCGCCTACCTCGAACTGGCCATGGGCCTGACGGAGGCGCCCCGGAAGAAGGCGCAGGACGCGGTGCGCCGCTTGGCCGGTTCGACCGGCGCGACCGCCGCGCAGCTCCAGACGCTGGCCGAGGAGTTGCGCTCGACCGGCGCGGAGAACCGGGAGGCGCTGACCAAGCTGGTGCGGTTCGAGGTCGAACGTGCGCTCGGCGCGGTCGGGTTGGCCACCGCCGACGAGGTCGAGGAGCTGGAGCGGCGGGTACGCGAGCTGGAACGCCGGTTGCGCACGATGACCGACACCGCCGTACGCTCCGGCGGCTCGGAGGGCGGCTCGCCCGCCGACGTGGCGGCCGAGGCCGCCGAGACCGCGGCGGCGGCCCCGCCGCCCGGACCGGGCCCGGCGAAGAAGGCGGTCGCCAAGAAGGCCGTGGCGAAGAAGGCCGGTGCCCCGCCGCCCGCGGCGGATCAGCCGGTGGCCAAGAAGGCGGTGGCGAAGGTCGCCAAGAAGGCGGTGGCGAAGAAGACGCCAGGCTCGGTGGCGCGTCCCGCCGACGGCGACGCGCCGACCCGACCGGCGAAGGCCACCCGGCCGCGCCCGGACACCGCGCCGTGACCGCCCGTCTCGCGCGTCACCTCCGGCGGGCTCAGGCGGCCGACGCGCGGCGGGACGTCGCATCGGGTGCGGTGACCGGCGCGACGCCGGCCGGAGCGCGACGGTGAACGTCTCGCCGCGGCCCGGGCCGCCGCCGGGTCCCCGGCCGGGCCCGCCGCCGCAGACGTGGACCGGCGACGGTGCCGACGACGCGGGGCACCCGGCGGTGGACGCCGCCGTGCAGGCGATGGTGAACGCCGCGAACCTCGCCCCGGCCGACCAGATCGCCCAGTACGAGGCCGCCTACCAGACGTTGCGGGAAACGCTCGCCACCATCGACCAGGCCTGAGGAGGCCGTCCACCCATGGCACGTCGTAACCGGTTGGACGCCGAACTCGTCCGCCGTGGCCTGGCCCGGTCGCGGGAGCAGGCCGCCGCGCTGGTCGAGGCCGGTCGGGTCCAGCTCCGGGGGATGGTGGCCCGCAAGGCCGCCGCGATGGTCGACCCCGCCGACCCGCTGGTGGTCACCGGCGCCGACCCCACCTCCGAGTACGTCTCCCGGGGCGGACACAAACTGGCCGGCGCGCTCGCCGCGTTCGCTCCCGGTGGGCTGACCGTGACCGGTCGGCGCTGCCTGGACGCCGGGGCGTCCACCGGCGGCTTCACCGACGTGCTCCTGCGCGCGGGTGCGGCCGAGGTGGTCGCGGTCGACGTCGGCTACGGCCAGCTCGCCTGGTCGTTGCGGACCGACGAGCGGGTCCGGGTCCTGGAACGGACGAACGTCCGGACGCTGACCGCCGAGGTGATCGGTGGGCAGGTCGACCTGACCGTGGCCGACCTGTCGTTCATCTCGCTGCGGCTGGTGCTGCCGGCGCTGGCCGCCTGCACCGCCGCCGAGGGTGACCTGGCGTTGATGGTCAAGCCGCAGTTCGAGGTGGGCCGGGACCGGGTGGGCGCCGGTGGCGTGGTGCGGGATCCGGCGCTGCGCGCCGAGGCGGTGCTCGACGTCGCCGCGTCCGCCGCGACACTGGGACTGGGGTTGGCGGAGCTGGCGGCCAGTCCGCTGCCCGGGCCGAGCGGCAACGTGGAGTTCTTCGTATGGTTACGCCGGGACGCGCCACCGGCCGACCCGGAACGGGTGCGGGCCGTGGTGGCGGCCGGGCCCGGCGCGCCGGCGTCCGCCGGTGACCCGCGTGACGAGGTGACGAAGGAGGTGGCCGGGTGAGCGAGGGCAACTCCGCCACGGCGGGGGTACGTCCGCCGGGTGGTTCGACGCGACGGCCGACCCACGGCGGGCGGGCCCTCCGGTGACCCGTACCGCCCTGCTGGTGACCCACACCGGTCGTCGGCGCAGCACGGAACACGCGCGTACGGTCGCGGCCGACCTGATCTCCGCCGGCTTCGAGGTGCGGGTGGTGGCCGAGGAGGCCGAGGATCTCGACCTGCCGGGCGCGGTGCCGGTGACCGGGCCGGAGGCGGCCGAGGGCGCCGAGATCGTCTTCGCGCTCGGTGGGGACGGCACGTTCCTGCGCGCCGCCGAGCTGGCCCGGCCGGCGAAGGTGCCGCTGCTCGGCATCAACCTCGGCAAGGTCGGTTTCCTGGCCGAGGCGGAGATCGACGACCTGGACCTGGCGGTCCGCGACGTGGTGGGCCGCAACTACAGCGTCGACGAGCGGCTCACCCTGGACGTGACCGCCGAGTTCGACGGTGGGCCGACGATCGAGTCGTGGGCGCTCAACGAGATCAGCGTCGAGAAGGGCGAGCGGGCCCAGATGCTGGAGCTGCTGGTCGACGTGGACGGTCGGCCGCTGTCCCGGTACGGGTGCGACGGGGTGGTCTGCGCCACGCCGACCGGTTCGACGGCGTACGCCTTCTCCGGCGGCGGGCCGGTGGTCTGGCCCGAGGTGGAGGCGCTGCTGCTGGTGCCGATCAGCGCGCACGCCCTGTTCAGCCGCCCGCTGGTGACCGCACCCACCTCCACCATCTCGATCACCGTGGACCCGTTCACCACGCTGGCGGTGCTCTGCTGCGACGGGCGGCGGGTCTACGACCTGCCGCCGGGTGCTCGGCTCACGGTGCGTCGCGGCGCCCTGCCGGTGCGGATCGTCCGGCTGCGGGACCGGCCGTTCACCGACCGGCTGGTGGCCAAGTTCGACCTGCCGGTGCACGGCTGGCGGGGCAACCGCCGCTGACCCGGGTCGCCGCGCCGGCTGGTCAAGTGTCGGGCCACGCGTCTACTGTCGGGTGCTGTGCTGGAGGAGCTACGCATCACCGGACTGGGCGTCATCGAGGACACCACGCTGCCGCTTGCCGGCGGCATGAACGTCATCACCGGCGAGACCGGGGCCGGCAAGACGATGGTGGTCACCGGCCTGGGCCTGCTCTTCGGGGGCCGTGCCGACGCCGGGCGGGTGCGTGCCCAGCCCGGCCGGGCCGTCGTCGAGGGCCGCCTGCGTCTGACCGGTCGGGTCGCCGAGTCGGTGCACGCCCGGATCACCGACGCCGGTGGCGAGCCCGACGACGACGGCGCGATGCTGTTGAGCCGTACGGTCACCGTGGAGGGTCGCTCCCGGGCGCACCTGGGCGGGCGGAGCATGCCGGTGTCGACGCTCGGCGAGGTGGGCGAACAGGTGGTGGCCGTACACGGCCAGTCCGACCAGTTGCGCCTGCTGCGTCCGGCCGAGCAGCGGGCCGCGTTGGACCGCTTCGCCGGGCCGGAGCACGAGAAGCTGCTGGAGGCCATGCGCGAGGCGTACACGCAGTGGCGTCGGGTGGTCGACGACCTGGCCGACCGGCGGCGCAACGCGCGGGAGCGCCACCAGGAGGCGGATCTGCTGCGGCTGGGGCTCGACGAGATCACCCGGGTCGACCCGCAGGCCGGTGAGGACGACGAGCTCAAGACCGAGGCGCAGCGGCTGGAGCACGCCGAGGGGTTGCGTACCGCGGCGCAGGTGGCCCACCAGTGTGTGGCCGGCGGGTTGGAGGCGGCCGACGAGACCACCGACGCCTCGGCGTTGCTCGGCACCGCTCGGCGGACGTTGGAGGCGCAGGCCGGCACCGATCCGGCCCTGGGGGAGTTGGCGGCCCGCCTGGAGGAGGCGGCGACGCTGGTCGCCGACGTGTCGGTGGAGTTGTCGACGTATCTCACCGGGTTGGACGCCGATCCGGCCCGGCTGCAGAGCATCTACGAGCGCCGGGCCGCGTTGCGGGCGTTGACCCGCAAGTACGCCGACGACGTCGACGGGGTGATCGCCTGGGCGGAGCGGGCCCGGACCCGACTGTCCGACCTGGACATCTCCGACGAGTTCCTTGAGGAGTTGGACCGGGAGGCGTCCCGGTTGGCCGGTGAGGTGGCCGAGTTGGCCGGCCGGTTGTCGGCGTCCCGCCAGGAGGCGGCGGTGCGTTTCGCCGAGCAGGTGACCGTCGAGTTGGCCGGGCTGGCCATGCCGCACGCCCGCGTCGAGGTGGCGGTGCTGCCCCGACCGGCCGGACGGACCGAGCCCACGTTGCCGGTCAACGGGGTGGAGGTCGGTGTCGGGCCGGACGGCGGCGACGAGGTCGAGTTGCGGCTGCTGGCCCACCCGGGTGCGCCGTCGCTGCCGTTGCAGCGGGGCGCGTCCGGCGGTGAGCTGTCCCGGGTGATGCTCGCCATCGAGGTCGTCTTCGCCGGTTCGGGCGGGCCGCCCACGCTGGTCTTCGACGAGGTCGACGCGGGGGTCGGCGGTCAGGCGGCGGTGGAGATCGGCCGTCGGCTGGCCCGGTTGGCCCGCAGCCACCAGGTGCTCGTGGTGACCCACCTGCCGCAGGTGGCCGCGTTCGCCGACCGGCACCTGGTGGTGGCGAAGGACACCGGTGGCGCGGTGACCACCAGCGGGGTACGGGTGGTGGAGGACACCGAGCGGGCCCGGGAACTGGCCCGGATGCTGGCGGGTTTGCCGGACTCGGATCTGGGTATCGCCCACGCGGAGGAGTTGTTGGCCGTCGCGGCCCGCGAACGGCGGTCGTGAGGACCGTCATTGTGAGCGGAGGCACACCGGCCCTCGCCCATCTGTGCTTCCCTGGGTAGGCGGCCCTGCTCAGGCATGTCGCGACAGATTCGCCTGCCTCACATGCCAGGATGGTCACGATGCGTCTACCCACGTTGCGCCGGACCCGGAACGCGGAACCGGGACGAATCCTCGGCACCGCCCGCCTCGATCGCCGGACGAAACGCCTGGTCGGTCGGCTCCGCCCCGGTGACATCGCGGTGATCGACCATGTCGACCTGGACCGGGTCGCCGCCGACTCGCTGGTCGCCGTGGGCGTCGGCGCGGTCCTCAACGCCAAGCCGTCGGTCTCCGGCCGCTATCCCAACCTCGGCCCGGAGGTGCTCGTCGCGGCGGGCATCCCGCTGTTGGACGACCTCGGTGAGGGGGTCTTCGAGCGGATCCGCGAGGGCGACACGGTGCGGATCGAGGGCAACACCGTCTATCTCGGCGACGAGCCGCTGGCACACGGCAGCCTGCAGGACGCCGAGAGCGTGGCCAAGGCGATGAGCGACGCCCGCGAGGGCCTGTCGGTGCAGTTGGAGGCGTTCGCCGCCAACACCATGGACTACCTCAAGCAGGAACGTGACCTGCTGCTCGACGGTGTCGGCGTACCGGACATCGCCACCGAGATCCAGGGCCGACACTGCCTGATCGTGGTGCGGGGCTACGACTACAAGGCCGACCTGGACGTGCTGCGCCCGTACATCCGGGAGTTCAAGCCGGTGCTGATCGGCGTCGACGGCGGGGCGGACGCGCTGGTCGAGGCGGGTTACACGCCAGACATGATCATCGGTGACATGGACTCGGTCACCGACGACGTGCTGCGCTGCGGCGCCGAGGTGATCGTGCACGCGTACCCGGACGGTCGGGCTCCCGGCCTGCCCCGGGTCAACGGCCTGGGGGTGCCGGCGGTGACCTTCCCGGCCGCCGCCACCAGCGAGGACCTCGCCATGCTGCTGGCCGACGAGAAGGGCGCCTCGCTGATCGTCGCGGTGGGCACCCACGCCACCTTGGTCGAGTTCCTGGACAAGGGGCGCGGCGGCATGGCGTCGACGTTCCTCACCCGGCTCAAGGTCGGTGGCAAGTTGGTCGACGCCAAGGGGGTGAGCCGGCTCTACCGGCAGAGCATCTCGGGTTCCTCGCTGCTGCTGCTTGTGCTGTCGGCGGTGGCGGCGATGGCCTCGGCGGTGGCGGTGTCCACCGTCGGCAAGGCGTATTTGGGCGTGGTCTCCGAGTGGTGGGACAATTTTGTGTTCCAGCTCGGCCAGCTCTTCTAGCTCCCGACCGATCAAGAGGCTGCAAGCGTGATCAACTTCCGGTACCACGTGGTGTCCCTGACCGCGGTCTTCCTCGCGTTGGCGATCGGCCTGGTCGTCGGCACAGCCGCCCTCAACGGCCCGGTCGCGGACTCGCTCAAGGAGACCGTCAACTCGCTGCGCAAGGACAACCAGCAGATGCGCCAGACGGTCCAGAACATGCAGCGGGAGCTGGAGCTGGAGGAGGAGTTCGCGGCCGAGATGGCCCAGGTGATGCTGCCGGGCAAGCTGGCCGGCAAGCGGGTGCTGGTGCTCAGCCTGCCCACCGGCCGGGACCACACCGACGGCGTGATCGAGATGCTCAAGTTGGCGAACGCCGACGTCATCGGCCGGATCGACCTGCAGGACAAGTTCATCAACCCGGAGAACAACAACAACCTGCTGGAGCTCGCGGTCACCGCGGCCCGACCCACCAGCGCGCCGACCAGCGGCCTGCCCGGCAACGGGCACGGCGTGGAGACCTCCAGCGCCCTGCTGGCCACCGTGCTGCTGGACCAGCCGGCCGGTGCCGAGCCGGTCACCGAGGCCGACCGGCGGGCGGTGGTGACCGCGTACGCGAACGCGAACTACCTGACCACCGCCGACCGGATCACCAACGCCGCCGAGGCGGTCGTGGTGGTCAGCGGCCAGCCGTACGTGGACAAGGACTCCGCCAAGAAGGACGAGTCGGTGGTGAAGATCGCCGAGCAGTTCGACCGCACCGGCGGCATCGTGGTCGCCGGAAACGGCTTCACCGGCGGCAACCTGGTCTCCTTCGTCCGGGGTGACGCGGTGCTGGCGCAGACCATCTCCACCGTCGACAACGCCAACACCGTGCAGGGACAGCTCGTCACCTCGCTGGCCGTCGTGCAGCAGCTCAACGAGCGCAAGGCCGGCCAGTACGGCGTGGGCGACAACGTCGACGGGCTGCTGCCTAAACTGCCCCAGTGAGTCGACGGGACACCCCGGGTGTCCGATTCGACGATGTCGCCCGCCGACCGGCGGGGCGGACGGCGTGAGCGAGCGAGGTGAGCTGGGGCGTGGGCGTGCTCGGTCGACTGTTGGCAGCGGGGATCGGTGCGGCTGCCGCCCGGTACGCGCTACGTGGGATCCGTACCTCTCCGGCCGGGCCGACCCTGGCACGGACCAACTTCCGTGGCCGGACGGTGACGCTGGCGGCCGGACCGGCGCTGGCGGCGGGTGCCTCCGGCGCGGCGGCCTGCGGGGCGTCCAGCGTGCCGGCGGGCGCGGCGGCCCTGGTGGCCGGGCTCGGCGCCGGTGCGGTCGGGCTCTACGACGACGTGGCCGGTGCCCGACCCGAGCAGAAGGCGGACAAGGGCTTCGCGGGACACCTCGCCGCGCTGCGGCAGGGGCGGGTCAGCGCCGGCCTGGTCAAGGTCGTCGGGGTGGGGGCGGCCGGTCTGGGTGCCGCCGCACTCCTCGCCGCCGACCCCCGGGTGGCCGGGCACCGTGGCCGCCGTCGCCAGGGCGGGTTGGGGCGGAGCGTGGACGTGCTGCTCGGCGCCGGTGTGGTGGCCGGCACCGCCAACCTGCTCAACCTGCTCGACCTGCGCCCCGGGCGGGCGTTGAAGTCGGGCCTGCTGCTCGGCACGCCGCTGGTCGGTGGCGCGTCCGGGGGGATCGCCGCCGGTGCGGTGGGTGCCGCCGCCGGGCTGCTCCCCGCCGACCTCGGTGAGGACGTGATGCTCGGCGACAGCGGGGCCAACGCCCTCGGTGCCGTGCTCGGCGTGGCGCTGGCCGCCCGCACCGGGCCGGTCGGTCGGGCCGGGATCCTGGCGGTGCTGGCCGGCCTGACGGCGGCCAGCGAGAAGGTCAGCTTCACCGCCGTCATCGCGCGTACTCCGGGCCTGCGTGAACTCGACGCGCTGGGCCGTCGCGACGACTGACGTGACGAGACCGACGCCCCTCGCCGGCGCCAGCCGGGTGGCCGGGGCCGCCGCGCTGATCGCCGTACTCACCGTGGTCAGCCGGCTCGCCGGGTTCGGCCGTACCGCCGTCTTCACCTGGGTGGTGCAGGGCAGCGACCTGGGCGCGATGTACGTGATCGCGAACACCGTCCCCAACATCATCTTCGAGATCGTGGCCGGTGGGGCGCTGGCCAGTCTGGTCGTACCGCTGCTGGCCGGTGCGGTCGCGGCGGGTGACCGGCGGGCCGTGGCGGCGACCACCGGCGCGCTGCTGACCTGGACGGTGACGCTGCTGGTACCGCTGGCGGTGCTGGTGGCCCTGGGCGCCGACCAGATCGTCTCGGTGTTCCACAGCCGAAGCCCGGAGGAGTTGGCGGCCGGGGCCCGGATGCTGCGGGTCTTCGCACCGCAGGTGCCGCTGTACGGCATCGGCATCGTGCTGACCGGTGTGCTCCAGGCGCACCGCCGCTTCGCCTGGCCGGTGATCGCGCCGCTGCTGTCCAGCCTGACGGTGATCGTGGCGTACCTCGTCTTCGCCGCCGTGGCCGGTACCGGGGCGAGCGTGGCGCAGGCGGGCCGGGGCGCCGAGTTGATCCTGTCCGGCGGCACCACGCTCGGTGTGGTGGTGCTGTCGATGTCGCTGCTGATCCCGTTGCGGCGGCTGCGCCTGAGACTGCGTCCCGGGTACGGCTTCCCGGCCGACGCGCGGGCGCGGGTGGGTGGTCTGGTCACCGCCGGGGTGGTCACCGTCACCGCCCAACAGGTGGCCACGCTGGTGATCCTCTATCAGATCTCCGGCGGCCGGACCGAGGCCCCGCAGGTGTTCAACCTGGCGCAGACGTTCTATCTGCTGCCCTGGGCGGTGCTGGCGGTGCCGCTGGCCACGGCCGCGTACCCGACGTTGGCCGAGACGGCGGCCGGCGGCGACGAGGCCGGCTACCGCGACACCCTGTCCGGGACGGTGCGCGCGGTGCTGCTGTCCAGTTGCCTGGGCGCGGCGGCGCTGGTCGGGGTGGCCGGCCCGATCGGCCGGTTCTTCCCGCTGGACGCCTCCGCCACCGCCACGGCGGTGGCCGGGTTCGCGCCGGGACTGCTCGGGTACGGGCTGTTCGCGGTCCTGTCCCGTGCCCTGTACGCGCGCGGCGCGACCCGGGAGGCCACCGTCGCCATCAGTGCCGGTTGGCTGGCGGTCACGCTCGGTACGCTGCCGTTGGCGGCACTGCTCCCGACGTCCGACCGGGTGCTCGCCGTGGCGTTGGCCAACTCGGCCGGAATGCTGCTGCTCGGCGGGCTGCTGCTGGTGGCAGTGCGGCGCGCGGCCGGTCCGGCGGCGCTGGCCGGTGCCGTACGGGCCGGGGCCGCCGGGGTGTCGGCGGGTACGACGGCGGCGCTCGCGGCGCTGGTGCTGCTGGATTGGTGGGGCGAGACCCCGACGCGGTCGGCGGCACTCGTGCAGGGCATGCTGTCCGGAGTCCTGGTCGGAGTCGTCTTCCTCGGCGTGGTCTGGTTGGTCGACCGGCGGGACCTGCGGCCACTGCTGACCGGTCTGCGTCGACGCCTACGCCGGAGCAGCGGCGGGCGCGCGGACGGAAAGGCAAGTGGCGCGAACGGAGGGCGTAACCGGTGAGCGCGAGAGGTGCGGATGCCCGGTCGGGCACGGTGGTGTTGTTGCTCGCCTCCAGCACCGGTGGCGTCGGCCAGCATGTCCGTGCGGTGGCCCGCGGGTTGACGGCCGCCGGTGAGTCGGTGCTGGTCTGCGGGCCGGCAGCGACCCAGGACCAGTTCGACTTCGTCGGGGCCGGTGCCCGGTTCGCGCCGGTGGAGATCCCGGCCAGCCCGACGCCGGGCGACGTCCGCGCGATCACCGCGTTGCGTCGGGTGCTGGCCGGCGAGCAGGTGGCCGTGGTGCACGCGCACGGGCTGCGCGCCGGGTTGGTCGCGGTGCTTGCCCGGCCGGCCGCCCCGCTGGTGGTGACCTGGCACAACGCGGTGCTCGTCGGTGGGCTGCGGGGCAGCCTGTCCCGGTGGGCCGAGAAGATGGTGGCCCGGGGTGCGCGGGTGACGCTCGGGGCCTCCGCCGACCTGGTGGCCCGCGCCGTCGGGCTCGGCGCCGGAGACGCCCGGCTCGCCCCGGTGGCCGCTCCCGAGCTGCCCGCGCCGCGCCGGGGGAGGACCGCCGTCCGGGCCGAGTTCGGGGTGGCCGCCGACCAGCCGCTGATCCTGTCGGTGGGCCGGCTGCACCCGCAGAAGCGGTACGACGTGTTGGTGGACGCCGCCGCCCGGTGGCGGGAGCGGGTCCCGCCGCCCGCCGTGGTGATCGCCGGGAGTGGTCCGGCGTACCTGCCGTTGGCCGCCCGGATCAGTGCCGCCCGGGCGCCGGTGACCCTGCTCGGGCACCGTACCGACGTGGCCGACCTGCTGGCCGGGGCGGACCTGGCGGTGGTGACCAGCGACTGGGAGGCCCGCCAACTGTTCGCCCAGGAGGCGCTGCGGGCCGGCGTACCGCTGGTGGCGACCGAGGTGGGCGGCCTGCCGGATCTGGTGGGGGACGCCGCGGTGCTGGTGCCGCCGGGTGACGTCGACGCGGTCGACGCGGCGGTCGGCGACCTGCTCGACGACGCGCCGCGCCGGGCCGAGCTGGGCCGGCAGGGGGTGGTGCGGGCCGAGACCTGGCCCACCGAGGCGCAGACGGTGGCCCAGTTGGTCGCGCTCTACGCCGAGCTGACCTCGGGCCGGGCCGGGCCGGCGACGCCCGACGCCGACACGCCGTCGACGGGACGCCGGTGATGCTGCGCCGAATCGCACCGATCCTGTTGACCCTGCTCGTGGTGGCGCTCGGCGTCACCGTGCTGGCGGCACGTCCGGAGAGTCCGCCGCCCCGGCAGAGCGCCGACTACGTGGTGCTGGTCGGGGTGGCCGGGCTGCGGTGGGAGGACGTGGACCCGCAGCGCACGCCGACGCTGTGGCGGATGGCGCAGGAGGGCTCGATCGGCTCGTTGTCGGTGCGGTCGGTGTACCGGCCCACCTGTCCGGTGGACGGCTGGCTCACGCTCGGTGCGGGTGGCTTCGCCGCGTGGGGCGGGGGTCCGACCGATGGGCGGTGTCCGCCGGCTGACGTGACGGTGGACCAGCCCGACGGCATCGGCGCGAACCTGCCCCAGCAGGAGAGCGTGGTGCTGCGCAACCAGGAGCGGCTGCCGTGGGGCACGGTGCCGGGCGCGTTGTCGGAGTCGGTGCGCTGCTCGGTGGCGGTGGGTCCGGGGGCGGCGGTGGCCGCCGCGCGGCCGTTCGGCCGGGTCGACCGGTACGCGCCGACGCTGCCGGAGGATCCGGCCGAGCTGCTCGGTTCCTGCGTGCTCAGCATCGTCGACCTCGGCACCGTCGAGGGCGAGGACGAGGTGTCCCGGTCGGCGGCGGCCCGCGTGGCCGACGCCCAACTGGCCCGGGTGCTGGAGGGTCGGCCGCCGCGTTCGCTGGTGATCGTCGCCGGGGTCTCCGACACCGAGCGGCCGTCCCGGCTGCACGTGGCCGTCGCCGACGGCCCGGGCTGGGAGGAGGGCTGGTTGACCTCGCCCAGCACCGGCCGGCAGGGCTACCTGCAACTGATCGACCTCGCGCCGACCGCGCTGGCGGCCCTGGGTCGGCCGATGCCGGACCGACCGTTCCTCGGCCGGCCCGCCGAGTCGGTCGGCGGCCGTCCGGCCGACCTGGCCGCCGCGATCGCCGAGCCCGCCGACGCGGACCGGGAGTCGGCCGCGCAGCGGCATGTGGCGGGCGGGTTCTTCACGCTGCTGGCCGCCGTGCAGGTGGCGCTCGCCCTGGCGGTGTTGCCGCTGCTGCGCCGCGCCCGCCGGCACGCGGGGCCGTACGGGCCCAAGCCGGTGTCCCGTCGGGTGGTGGCGGTGGTGGAACTGCTGCTGGTGGCGGCGGCGCTGGCCATCCCGGCGGCCCTGCTCGCCGAGGCCGTGCCGTGGTGGCGCAACGTGTACCCGGCCGCCTCGTTCGCCGGGCTGACCATGGTGCTGCTGGCCGCGGCGACGCTGCTGGTGCGGCTGACGCCGGGGTACGGCACCACGTTGGGGCCGCTGGGCGCGGTGGCCGGACTCACCACGTTGGCCGTCGGCCTGGACGTGGTCACCGGGGCCCGGCTCCAGCTCAACGGTGTGATCGGGTACTCGGCTCTGGAGGGCGGCCGGTACGCCGGGCTCGGCACCGTGGGACTCGGCGTGTTCGTGGCCGGCGCGCTGCTGACCGGCGGCTGGCTCGCCCAGCACGTCCGGCGGGCGTGGCGGCCGATGGTGATGGTGGTGGTGGGCGGTGCCGCCGTGGTGGTGGTCGGCAGCGCGTACCTGGGTGCCGACTCGATCGGCGCGATCGCGTTGACCGCCGGGGTGAGCGTCGCGGCGGCGATCAGCGCGGGCGGCTGGCTGACGCTGACCCGGTTGGCCTGGGCGACCATGGCCGGGTTGGCGGTGATGGTCGGGTTCGCGGTGGTGGACCTGGGCCGTCCACCGGCCGATCGCGGCAGCCTGGGCCGGTTCCTCGCGGCGCTCGGCGACGGCACCGGTGGGCTGACCGTGCAGCGGTCCAGCGCCTCGAACATCGACACCCTGCTGAACAGCCCGCTGACCGTGCTGGCGCTGGCCGGTGCGCTGCTGGTCTGGTTCGCGCTGTTGCAGCCCTGGGGTGGGCTGATGCGGCTGTTCGGCATCTACCCGGCGATCCGGGCGGCGATGGCGGGCACCGGCGTGGCGGTCGGTATCGGCGGGGTGCTGAGCGCGGCGGCGCTGGACGTGGCCGGTGCGGCGGCGGCCGTGGTGGTGCCGATGGCGGCGTTGTCCGCGTTGCGGGTGCTCGACCACTCGGCGGACCGTACCCGGCCGGCCACCGACCGGCCGTCCGACGTCATCCGGTCCGACGACCGCACGGGCGACGCGGCGGCCCCGGAGGCCGAGGACGCGACGCGGGCCGGTGTGCCGGTGGGGGAGGGGCCCGCGCCCGCTGCGGAGGGTGAGCGCGGGCGTGGCCGGGCGGTACGGTCGTCGGCGGAGGTCGCCACCGGGTGACCCCGAGGGCCGTACCTCGGGTGCGGCCCCGGAGCGCCGCAGGCGAGGTGTTACCGTGGAATCCCGTGGATCGCGTGATCACTTCGCTGATCGGCTCGGCGGTCTGCACGACCGCGACGGACGACACGGGAGCAGGCCTTGGCCCCTTCAGCACGGACGACCAGGCACATTTTCGTCACCGGGGGCGTCGCCTCCTCGCTGGGTAAGGGGTTGACCGCCTCCAGCCTCGGCAACCTGCTCACCGCGCGGGGACTACGCGTGGTGATGCAGAAACTCGACCCGTACCTGAACGTCGACCCCGGCACCATGAACCCGTTCCAGCACGGCGAGGTGTTCGTGACCGAGGACGGCGCCGAGACCGACCTGGACGTCGGTCACTACGAGCGCTTCCTGGACCGGGCCCTGTCCGGCAAGGCGAACGTCACCACCGGCCAGATCTACTCGGACGTGATCGCCAAGGAGCGGCGCGGGGAGTACCTGGGCGACACCGTCCAGGTGATCCCGCACATCACCAACGAGATCAAGTCGCGGATCCTGGCGATGGCCGACCCGGACGACGACGGACGCACCCCGGACGTGGTGATCACCGAGGTCGGCGGCACCGTCGGCGACATCGAGTCGCTGCCGTTCCTGGAGGCGATCCGGCAGGTCCGGCACGACCTGGGCCGCGACAACTGCTTCTATCTGCACGTCTCGCTGGTGCCGTACCTGGCGCCCTCGGGCGAGCTGAAGACCAAGCCGACCCAGCACTCGGTGGCGCAACTGCGCAACATCGGTATCCAGCCCGACGCCATCGTCTGCCGCTCGGACCGGGAGATCCCGGACAAGCTCAAGCACAAGCTGTCGCTCTACTGCGACGTCGACGCCGAGGCGGTCATCGCCGCCCCGGACGCGCCCAGCATCTACGACATCCCGAAGGTGCTGCACCGCGAGGGGCTCGACGCGTACGTGGTGCGCCGGCTCGGGCTCTCCTTCCGGGACGTGGACTGGGAGGGCTGGGACGACCTGCTGGAGCGGGTGCACCAGCCCCGGCGCACGGTCACCGTGGCGCTGGTCGGCAAGTACGTCGACCTGCCCGACGCGTACCTGTCGGTCAGCGAGGCGATCCGGGCGGCCGGCTTCGGCAACCGGGCCCGGGTGCAGGTGCGCTGGGTACCCAGTGACGACTGCGTCACCCCGGCGGGCGCGGCGGCTGCGCTGGCCGGTGTCGACGGCATCGTCATCCCCGGCGGGTTCGGCGTCCGGGGCATCGAGGGCAAGATCGGCACCGCCCGGTACGCGCGGGAGAACGGCGTCCCGCTGCTCGGGCTCTGCCTCGGCCTGCAGTGCATGACCATCGAGGTGGCCCGGCACCTGGCCGGGCTGGACGGCGCCAACTCCCTGGAG
Source organism: Micromonospora sp. NPDC049900 (assembly GCF_044461025.1). Lineage (NCBI taxonomy): Bacteria > Bacillati > Actinomycetota > Actinomycetes > Micromonosporales > Micromonosporaceae > Micromonospora > Micromonospora sp. NPDC049900. The sequence continues at coordinate 14,539 of NZ_JBITKM010000027.1, read as the reverse complement.
TTCGACTCCGAGGCCGTGCACCCGGTCATCGCCACCATGGCCGACCAGGAGGACATCGTGGCCGGCAAGGGCGACCTGGGCGGCACCATGCGGCTGGGCGCGTACCCGGCGGCGCTCGCCGAGGGGTCGATCGTCGCCGAGGCGTACGGCAGCACCGAGGTCAGCGAGCGGCACCGGCACCGGTACGAGGTGAACAACGCCTACCGGGACCAGCTCGCCAAGGCCGGGCTGCGGATCTCCGGTACCTCGCCGGACGGGCGGCTGGTCGAGTTCGTCGAGCTGGACCGCGAGCTGCACCCGTTCTTCGTGGCCACCCAGGCCCACCCGGAGCTGAAGAGCCGCCCCACCCGACCGCACCCGCTGTTCGCCGCGTTCGTGCAGGCGGCGGTGGCGTACTCGCAGGCCGACCAGCTTCCGGTCGACCTGGACGGTGCCGAGCGAGCCACCCGCAACGGCACCGTCCCGACGGTGCCCTCGGCGCCGTGAGCGACCCCGGCAAGGCGGTCGAGCACCGCTACGAGGTGCTCTCCCGCGAGGTGCGGTACCGCGGTCGCATCTTCGACGTGGTCACCGAGCAGGTGAGCATGCCCGGCGGCGGCACGGCCCCCCGGGACCTGGTCCGGCACCTCGGCGCGGTGGCCGTGGTGGCGCTGGACGCCGCCGGTCAGGTGGTGCTGATCCGGCAGTACCGCCAGCCGATCGGTCGGCGTCTGTGGGAGCTGCCGGCCGGGCTGACCGACGTCGCCGGCGAGGACCCGGCGGTGACCGCGGCCCGGGAACTGGCCGAGGAGGTCGACCTGACCGCCGGCCGGTTCGACGTGCTGGTCGACGTGCACAGCTCACCCGGGTTCACCGACGAACTGGTCCGGGTCTTCCTGGCCCGGGACCTCGGCGAGGTGCCGATGGAGCAGCGGCACGACCGGCACGACGAGGAGGCCGACCTCCAGATCGTCCGGATCGACCTGGACGAGGCGGTCGGCATGGCCCTGGCCGGCGAGATCACCAACGGGCCGTGCGTGGCCGGGTTGCTGGCCGCCGCCCGCGCCCGCGACTCCGGTTGGTCGGTGCTGCGTCGGGCGGACACCCCGCTGCCGGGCTGACCGGGACCACGACGACAGGGGCCGCGCGGATCACCGCGCGGCCCCTGTCGTATGCCGGATCAGTCGCGCAGCGGGCGACCCTGTCCGTCGACGCCACCGTTAACCAGGATCAGGATGCCGTCGATCAGACCCCAGAGGCTGCCGATACCGCAGGTCACCAGTGTGACGATGAGCTGGATGACACCGGTCTTGGTGTCGCCCATGTAGAACCGGCCGACGCCGAAGCCGCCCAGCAGGATCTGCAGGACGCCGGCGATGACCTTGCTCTTGTCGGAAACGCCCTGGGGATACCCGGGCTGATAGGGGGGAGTAGTCATGAGGCGACACGATAGTGATCGACACCGACGGTGTCCGCACCGGTAGGCACCACGTGGGACGATGAGGCCCAATACTGTCCTGTCGGCTGAGGAGACACTAGCCGGTGGGCTGCCGGTACACCTGACAGATCGTCAGGGTTCGCGGCCACCGGATGTCATGGTGCACTCTCCCGCGACGCACGGGTACGCCTAAACTGCCGCCCACGGGACCGGTCGACCGTCGCGGCAAAGGGGCCGCCGCGGCACCGCCCAGTCGGGGAGAGCGGTCCCCGGAGAGAGGTGTCTGCATCGTGAAGGTCGGCATCCCCCGCGAGGTCAAGAACCACGAGTACCGGGTGGCGATCACGCCCGCGGGCGTCAACGAGTTCACCCGCGGCGGTCACCAGGTCTTCGTCGAGGCCGGTGCCGGGGTCGGATCCAGCATCACCGACGAGGAGTTCACCGCGGCCGGCGCCAAGATCCTGGACACCGCCGACGAGGTGTGGGCCGCCGCCGACCTGGTGCTCAAGGTCAAGGAACCGGTCGCCGAGGAGTACCACCGGATGCGCGCGGGGCAGGTCCTCTTCACCTACCTGCACCTGGCCGCCTCGCGGGACTGCACCCAGGCACTGCTCGACCGCGAGGTCACCGGCATCGCGTACGAGACGGTCGAACTGCCGGACCGCTCGCTGCCGCTGCTCGCCCCGATGTCCGAGGTGGCCGGTCGGCTCGCCCCGCAGGTCGGCGCGTTCTATCTGATGCGCACCGGTGGCGGCCGGGGTGTGCTGCCCGGCGGCGTCTCCGGCGTGTACGCGGCGAAGACGGTGGTCATCGGTGCCGGGGTCTCCGGCATGAACGCCGCCGCGATCGCGCTGGGCCTACAGTCCGAGGTGCTGCTGCTGGACAAGAACGTCGGCCGGTTGCGGCAGGCCGACGCCATCTACCGGGGACACCTCCAGACCGTCGCCTCCAACGCGTACGAGATCGAACGGGCCGTGCTCGACGCGGACCTGGTCATCGGCGCGGTGCTGGTGCCCGGCGCCAAGGCCCCGAAGCTGATCTCGAACGAGCTGGTGTCCCGGATGAAGCCCGGTAGCGTGCTCGTCGACATCGCCATCGACCAGGGCGGCTGCTTCGAGGACTCGCGGCCGACCACGCACGACGAACCGGTCTACCGGGTGCACGAATCGATCTTCTACTGCGTGGCGAACATGCCCGGCGCGGTGCCGAACACCAGCACGTACGCGTTGACCAACGTCACCCTGCCGTACGCCCTCGAACTGGCCAACCACGGCTGGCGTGAGGCGTCGCGGCGCGATCCGGCGCTGGCCCTGGGCCTGAACACCCATGCCGGTCAGGTCGTCTACGGCCCGGTGGCCGAGGCGCACGGGCTGCCCACCCTCGCGCTCACCGAGGCGCTAGGGGGGTAACGCTGAGCACGGCGACCGACGAACGGGCCGGCCCCGAGCCGGCGCCGGCCCTGCGTCGTGCGCTGCGCGGCTACCTCGACCACCTCACCGTCGAACGGGGACTGGCCGCCAACACCCTCGCCTCGTACCGCCGTGACCTGGACCGCTACCTGGACTCGCTGGCCGCCGCCGGGGTGGACGACCTCGGCGGGGTCTCGGCCGCCGAGATCGAACGGCACATGGCCCGGCTGCGTACCGGCGACGACGGCCGCCCGCCGCTGGCGGTCTCCTCGGCCGCCCGCGCCGCCAGCGCCGTGCGCGGCCTGCACCGCTTCGCGCTGCGCGAGGGCCTGGCCGGAGCCGACCCGAGCCGGGACGTACGCCCACCCACCCCACCCCGTCGACTGCCCCGCGCCCTGCCGGTCGACGCGGTGGTCCGGCTGCTGGAGACCGCCGGCCCGGTGGACGCGGCGGGGGAGCAGGCGCCGCTGGCGCTGCGCGACCGGGCGCTGCTGGAGTTCCTGTACGGCACCGGCGCCCGGATCTCCGAGGCGATCGGCGTGGCCGTGGACGACGTGGACCTCGACGACGGGGTGGTGCTGCTGCACGGCAAGGGCGGACGCAGCCGCCTGGTGCCGGTCGGCGGGCACGCGCTACGGGCCCTCGGCGCCTACCTGGTCCGCGCCCGGCCCGGACTGGTCACCGCCGGCCGGGGCACCCCGAAGGTGTTCCTGAACTCCCGGGGCGGCCCGCTGACCCGGCAGGGCGCCTGGACCGTGCTGCGCCGAGCCGCCGCCCGGGCCGGCCTGCCGGTGGACGGGCCGGAGGCGGTCTCCCCGCACACCCTGCGACACTCGTACGCGACCCACCTGCTCGACGGCGGCGCCGACGTCCGGGTGGTGCAGGAACTGCTCGGCCACGCCTCGGTCACCACCACCCAGGTCTACACACTGGTGACCGTGGACCGGCTGCGCGAGGTCTACGCCACCGCACACCCGCGCGCCCGGCACCGACGGTGAGGCGCGCCACGCCGGCGGGCGCAGCGGCGCCGCACCCACCGGACCGGCCGGTGGGTGCGGGCCGGGACGGCACCGGCTCGGCTGGTCGACGTGGGCCGGGACGGCGCCGGTCGGTACCGCCGTCCGACACGCCGAGCGGGTAGTGAACGCCCTGCTGGCCGGTGGCGTACAGTCGGGATCGGCGCGGCCCGGCGGCGGGATGACCGGGGTGCGCAGCGGCGCCGCGAAGGACGTCGGGCGGCTCCGACGCCAGATGGTCGTCGGGAGGGGGCAACGAGGACATGGCTGGCAACGGTGACCGTGCCGAGACCTGGACGTCGGAGCTCCGCGAACAGCAGAACGCGCTCGGCTCGGACCTCGGTCCGGCCGACCCGGCCGCCTACACGATGCGCAAGCCCATCCCCGAGCCGATGCCCACCGACCGGCACGGCCCGGCGCGGATCATCGCGATGGCCAACCAGAAGGGTGGCGTCGGCAAGACCACGACCACCATCAACCTCGGTGCCGCGCTCGCCGAGTACGGCCGCAAGGTCCTCCTGGTCGACTTCGACCCGCAGGGCGCCCTCTCCGTCGGGCTGGGCGTCAACCCGCACAACCTCGACCTGTCGGTCTACAACCTGCTGATGCAGGACGACGTCACCGCCGAGGACGTCCTGATCAAGACCGACGTGGCCGGGCTTCACCTGCTGCCCGCCAACATCGACCTCTCCGCCGCCGAGATACAGCTCGTCAACGAGGTCGCCCGCGAGATGGCGCTGGCCCGGGTGCTCAGGAGCGTCCGCAAGGAGTACGACTACATCCTGATCGACTGCCAGCCGTCACTCGGCCTGCTGGCGATCAACGCGTTGACCGTGGCGCACGGCGTACTCATCCCGCTGGAGTGCGAGTTCTTCAGCCTGCGTGGTGTCGCCCTGCTGCTGGACACCATCGACAAGGTACGCGAGCGGCTCAACTTCGACCTGGAGCTCGAAGGCATCCTCGCCACCATGTACGACAGCCGCACCACGCACTGCCGCCAGGTGCTCCAGCGGGTGGTGGAGGCGTTCGGCGACAAGGTCTACCAGACGGTCATCACCAAGACGGTGAAGTTCCCCGAGTCGACGGTCGCCGGTGCCCCGATCACCACGCTCGACCCGGCCTCCTCGGGAGCCCGCAACTACCGTCAGTTGGCCCGCGAGGTGATCGCCGCGCAGGCGGAGCGGTAGGCCGGTAACCATCGGTGTCCAGGCCGTGGACTACGGTCGTCGGCGTGACCGCGCCGCCCGCCGACCCGACCGCCGCACCGGAGCAGCCGCTCGCGGCTGACCTCGGCGCGCCGGATGCGACTCCGGTTGTCCTGTCGGACCCGGAGGCCGCGGACACCGGCAGGTTCACGGTGCGGCTGGACAACTTCACCGGTCCGTTCGACCTGCTGCTGCAACTGATCGGCAAGCACAAACTCGACGTCACCGAGGTCGCGCTGCACCAGGTGACCGACGAGTTCATCGCGTACATCCGGGCCATGGGCGACGACTGGGACCTCGACGAGGCGAGCGAGTTCCTGCTGGTCGCCGCCACCCTGCTCGACCTCAAGGCGGCCCGGCTGCTGCCCTCGGCCGAGGTGGAGAACGAGGAGGACCTCGCCCTGCTGGAGGCGCGGGACCTGCTCTTCGCCCGGCTGTTGCAGTACAAGGCGTACAAGGAGGCGGCGGCGCACATCGCGGTGCTGGAGGAGGTCGGCGGTCGCCGCTACCCGCGCGCGGTCACCCTGGAGGCCCGGTACGCCGAGGCGCTGCCCGACCTGGTACTCGGCATCGGCCCGCAGCGACTGCTCAAGCTCGCCGTCAGGGCGATGACCCCGAAGCCGGTGCCCGAGGTCTCCATCGCCCACGTGCACATGGTCCGGGTCAGTGTCCGGGAACACGCCGCGATCATCAGCGAGCGGCTGCGCCGCGCCGGCACCGCCACCTTCTCGCTGCTCTGCGCCGACTGCGAGGCCACCCTCGAGGTGGTCGCCCGGTTCCTGGCACTGTTGGAGCTGTACCGGCAGGGCGTGGTCGCCTTCGTGCAGGAACAGGCGCTGGAGGAGCTGACCGTGCGCTGGACCGGCCCCGCCGACGCCAGCCCGACCCTGACCATCGACGAGTACGCGGGCAGCCCCGACGAGCCCGCCCCCGCCGGCGCACCGGCCGAAGCCGGTTCGGGTGTGTCCACGACCGAGCCTGGTGCGCCGTCAGCCGGGCCGGTTGCGGCGTCGGGCGATGCGGTGACGACCGAGGAGCGTGCCGGATGACCAACGAGGAACGCCGGGACTCCCTGGCCGACCAGGCCGCCGCCTGGATCCCGCCCTGGCAGCGCACCGCCCCCGAATCCAACGCCCCGGGTCCGGCCACTCCTGATCCCGTCGAGCCCGCTCGCACGGAGCCCGATCCTGCCGCCCCGGAAACCGCCGAACCCGGGGCAGCTCCGGATCCTGGTGCAGAAGTGCCCCGCCAGGGGCCGCCGGTGACCACGATCGCGGAGGAGGGGGCGGGGCGGAGGCCGCGGGGCGGTGGGCGGGCGCGGGTGGTGCCGGAGCCGCCGCCGGTGCTCGACGACGCCGAGCTGCGCGGGGCGCTGGAGGCGATCCTGCTGGTGGTGGACGAACCGGTCAGCGAGCTGACGCTGGCCCAGGTCCTCGAACAGCCCGCCGAGCGGGTCGGGCCGATGCTGGACCAGATCGCCGCGAGCTACACCACCGCCGGGCACGGGTTCGAGCTACGTCGGGCGGCCGGTGGGTGGCGGCTCTACACCCGGCCGGAATACGCCACCTACGTGGAACGGTTCGTGCTCGACGGGCAGTCGGTCCGGCTGACCCAGGCCGCGCTGGAGACGCTCGCGGTGGTGGCGTACCGGCAGCCGGTGACCCGGTCGCGGATCTCCGCCATCCGGGGCGTCAACTGTGACGGGGTGATCCGTACCCTGGTGACCCGTGGGCTGATCGAGGAGTGTGGCACCGAGTCGGACAGCGGGGCCTATCTGTACCGGACGAGCACGATGTTCCTGGAGAAGCTCGGTCTGAACAGCCTCGACGACCTGCCGCCCCTGGCCCCGTTCCTCCCCGACGACGTAGAAGAGCTTGCTGATGCCGCGCGATGACCGCACCCCCCGCCCCGACGCCCCCGTCTACACCGGCCCGGAACGCCTGCAGAAGGTGCTCGCCGCGGCGGGGGTGGGCTCCCGGCGCGCCTGCGAGGACCTGATCTTCCGTCGGCGGGTGACGGTCAACGGGCGGGTCGCCCAGCTCGGCGACAAGGTGGACCCGACCAACGCCGTCATCCACGTCGACGGCGAGCGGTTGGTGGCCGACACCCGGCTGGTGTACCTGGCGTTGAACAAGCCCCGTGGCGTGGTCTCCACGATGGCCGACGAGAAGGGGCGCACCGCGCTGGCCGATTTCGTCGGCAACCGGGTCGAGCAGCGTGTCTACCACGTCGGGCGGCTCGACGCGGACAGCGAGGGCCTGCTGCTGCTCACCAACGACGGGACGTTGGCGCACCGGCTGATGCACCCCTCCTACGGGGTGGCCAAGACGTACCTGTGCGAGGTGGCCGGGCCGATCCCGCGCCACCTCGGCAAGCGCCTCGCCGCCGGCATCGAGTTGGAGGACGGCCCGGTCACCGTGGACGCGTTCCGGGTGGTGGGCAGTCTGGGACGTACCGCCCAGGTCGAGCTGACCCTGCACGAAGGCCGCAAACACATCGTCCGTCGCCTGCTCGACGAGGTCGGACACCCGGTGAGTCGGCTGGTGCGTACCTCCATCGGGCCGATCCGGCTCGGCGACCTGCGTCCCGGGCGCACTCGGCGCCTGACCAACGCGGAGGTCGCCGCCCTGTTCAAGGCCGTGGGTGACTGACCCCGCGCTCGCGGGTACCGCTGACGGTAGGCTCCTGGCGGCCCGGAAGGGCCGACGGGCCGTGCGCCACGGCGCCGGGCATGATGGAAGCTGTGTGGGCAACCGCTCGCGTCCGCCGATGGGCGGATCGCGGGGTACGGGCTGAGGAGGACAACGGTGGAGGAAAACGTACCGGCCGGGCGCTGCGTGGTCGCTGTGGACGGGCCGTCCGGTTCGGGTAAGTCCACCGTCTCCCGGCGGCTGGCGGCGAGCCTCACCGCCCGCTACCTCGACACCGGGGCGATGTACCGGGCGATCACCTGGGCGGTGCTGCGTTCCGGCGTCGAACTCACCGACGCCCAGGCGGTCGCCAAGGTCGCCGCCGAGGTCGACCTGCGGATCGGCACCGACCCCACCGGCTACGGCGTCACCGCCGACGGTGTCGGCGTCGAGGCCGAGATCCGGGGTCCCGAGGTGACCGCCGCCGTCTCCGCCGTGGCCTCCGTGCCGGCGGTCCGGGCACTGCTGGTGGCCCGGCAGCGCGACATGATCGCCAAGGCGGGCCGGATCGTGGTCGAGGGCCGCGACATCGGTTCCGTGGTCGCCCCCGACGCCGACCTCAAGGTCTACCTCACCGCCTCGGCGGCGGCCCGTGCCGCACGTCGCAGCGCCGAGGACGCCTCCGACGTGGCGGCGACCGCCGCCGACCTGGCCCGCCGGGACGAGATCGACTCGACCCGCAAGGCCGATCCGCTCGCCCAGGCCCCCGACGCCGTGGTGCTGGACACCACCGAGCTGGGCATCGACGAGGTCGTGGCGAAGCTGCGGGCGCTGCTCGCCGAGCGGAACGTGGCGTGACCGGGCGCGACAACCTGCCGGCTCGGCCGGTGACCGGACCATCCGGCGCGGTGGCGTGGACGTTTCCCGCCACCGGCCAACGAAACGAGGCGTGGGCGTGACTGACAACGACGGTTGGGTGGAGCTGCGGGAGACGGACCTCGACCTTGAGGAGCCGACCGGTCCGCAGCCGGTGGTGGCCGTGGTCGGCCGCCCCAACGTCGGCAAGTCCACCCTGGTCAACCGGATCATCGGGCGCCGCCAGGCGGTCGTCGAGGACGTACCCGGGGTGACCCGGGACCGGGTCCCGTACGACGCGCAGTGGTCTGGGCGGACCTTCACCGTGGTGGACACCGGCGGCTGGGAACCGGACGCGAAGGACCGGGCGGCGGCCATCGCCGCGCAGGCCGAGACGGCCGTGTTCACCGCCGACGTGGTGATCTTCGTGGTCGACGCGACGGTGGGCTCCACCGACGTCGACGAGGCGGCGGTGAAGATGCTGCGGCGCAGCGCCAAGCCGGTCATCCTGGTGGCCAACAAGGCCGACAACACCAACATCGAGCTGGAGGCCACCTCGCTGTGGTCGCTCGGCCTCGGCGAGCCGCACCCGGTCTCGGCCCTGCACGGCCGGGGTTCCGGCGACCTGCTCGACACCATCATGGCCGCACTGCCCGAAGCACCGAAGATCGTGGAGAACCGGCCGCGCGGCCCCCGTCGGGTGGCCCTGGTCGGTCGGCCCAACGTCGGCAAGTCCAGCCTGCTGAACCGCTTCTCCGGCGAGGAACGCGCGGTGGTCGACGCGGTCGCCGGCACCACCGTCGACCCGGTCGACAGTCTGGTCACCATCGGCGGCGACACCTGGCACCTGGTCGACACCGCCGGCCTGCGCAAGCGGGTCGGCAAGGCCAGCGGCACCGAGTACTACGCCAGCCTGCGGACCGCCTCGGCGATCGAGGCGGCCGAGGTGGCGGTGGTGCTGCTCGACTCCAGCGAGCCGATCAGCGAGCAGGACCAGCGGATCCTGACCATGGTCACCGAGGCCGGGCGGGCACTCGTCATCGCCTTCAACAAGTGGGACCTGGTCGACGCCGACCGCCGGTACTACCTGGACAAGGAGATCGAACGGGAGCTGCGCCGCATCCCGTGGGCGATCCGGTTGAACCTGTCGGCGAAGACCGGCCGGGCCGTCGACAAGCTCGCCGCCGGCCTGCACCGGGCCCTGGCGAGTTGGGAGACCCGGATCCCCACCGCGCAGCTCAACGGCTGGCTCACCGCCCTGGTGCAGGCCACCCCGCACCCGGTACGCGGGGGACGGGCCCCCCGCATCCTGTTCGCCACCCAGGCCGGGGTGGCCCCGCCGCGCTTCGTCCTCTTCACCACCGGCCCGCTGGACGCCGGTTACCAGCGCTTCGTGGAACGCAAGCTCCGCGAGGAGTTCGGCTTCGAGGGCAGCCCCATCGAGATCTCGGTACGTCCCCGCAAGAAGCTCGGCCCCGGCGGCCGAGGCAAGGCCCACGGCTGACCCACACCCCACCCTCCTAGGACGCTCTAGGAGTGGTGTGGGTGGTCACGACAGCGGGGAGGGGGCTGTGCGGCGCAGAGGGAAAGCTGCGCTAAGCTGTACCGGCTGTCGCGGGCAGGACGACGCGGGAGCATCGGGACGTGGCGCAGTTTGGTAGCGCACTTGACTGGGGGTCAAGGGGTCGTCGGTTCGAATCCGGCCGTCCCGACAGCGAGAGGGTTTCCGCAGGTCAGAGACTTGCGGGAGCCCTCTTTTCATTGCTTGGCATGGATGCCTGGTCTAGCACGCCGCTGTTGGACTCCTTGACTCGGGCAGGTTGTCATGCCACTACTGGATCTTCAAAAACTCACCGACGGGCTCTCTCGGACCTGGTCCGGGTTCCTCCGGGACTGGGACCGGTCGCTGCGGTCCGGGAACTATCCGGAGACCACCCGCTACAACTACCTCCTCGCCGCGGCGCAGCTCGGCCGCTATCTGGGCGACCAGTCGCCGGATCCGGACGCCGTGGACGCGGCCGAGGATCCGTGTGCGGTGACCCGTGCACACGTGGAAGCGTTCCAAGCGTGGATGATCGAGACTAGGTCCGCGTCGACGGCGTTGAACAAGCACAAGGGGCTGCAGCAGTTCTTCAAGTGGCTGCTTCTCGACGAGGAGGCGATCGACCGTTCGCCGATGGAGCGGGTGCGGCAGCCGAAGACGCCCCGCAAGCTGATCCCGGTCATGCGGGACGAGGACACCGGCAAGCTTCTCGACGCCTGTAAGGGCAAAGGTTTCGCGAACCTGCGTGATGAGGCGTTGATCCGGGTGTACTGCAACACCGGCGCCCGGTTGTCGGAGGTCGGGAATCTTCTGGTCGCTGACGTGGATCTGAACACGGAGTCGGTGCGTTTCCACGGCAAGGGTGCGAAGGATCGGCGGGTGCGGTTCGGGCCCAAGACGGCCCGGGCGCTGTCGCGGTATCTGCGGGCCCGGGACAAGCACAAGGGCGCCGCCCTGCCGAACTTGTGGCTGGCCGAACGAGGCGCCGCAGCCTTGACTCCGAACGGCATCAAGATCCTGCTCAAACGGTTGGGTGCCGCGGCCGGGGTGACGGACGTGCACGCGCACCGATGGCGGCACAGCTTCGCCCACGAGTGGAAACGCGCCGGTGGCGACACCGGTGACCTGATGCTCCTGCTTGGATGGACCTCGGAGGACATGCCTCGCCACTACGGTGCCAGCGCCGCGGCCGAGCGGGCACAGGAGACGCAGGCGCGACTGGGTATCGGCGAGCGCGTGTAGGCGGGGGCCGGCTGGCGCGGTCACGCACGCAGGGTCGTGTGTGACCGCGCCGTCACCGGCGGGCTGCGGCGAGTTTTCGGAACGGGAGGCGATGACGCGGTACGCGGTTGACGAGAGCCGTAGCGAGTTGATGGCGAGCTGGTAAGCCGGCTACGGGTCTGTCGCGACTCGGGTCGCGACGCTGCCGGCGAGGGCGACCTCGAGGCAACGGTTGGCGTTGGCGGCCGAGTTGTCACGGCTGTCCCGAGGCGCTGTGGCGCTGCTACACGCATTCGGTGAGCGCCGCTGACAGCCTGGGGCTCAACGCTATCGGGGCAACAAGATTCCGAACCCGTGGAACGCCCTCAACCACGCCCAACGGCAGCGACCGTGGAGAGCCCGTTGCGTTGAAAGGCGCACGGCGGGTTCGGCGAGCGGCACGAGGAAACGGAAACGGCAGCAATGCCGCCACCGCGCCTCGTGCCGACCCAACCAGCGAAGCGTCCATCGGGTTCTGCCTGTGCCGGTGGGATCCAGGGATCGGGTCACCAGGTACAGACACTTCAACGCGGTCTGCTCGTTCGGGAAGTGGCCACGGGCCTTGACCGCACGTCGGTAGGCGGGCGTTGAGGGATTCGATGGCGTTGGTGGAGCAGACGACGGTGCGGATCTCGGCGTCGTAGTCGAGGAACGGGATGAGCCGTGGTCGGGTACTACGAGGCCGGCTCGGCGCGGCCACGACCTTACCCCGGCGGTTGACGGCGGCTGCGGGGCGACCGATGCCGGAGTGGGTGGGGGAGTGGTGGGTGGTTCGTACCATACGTGGGCGGCGACGAGGTAGCGGTAGACCCATTCCTCGGCGAGCTTGCGGGTCTCGCAGAACACGATCGGCGCTTTCGGCCAGCGCACCTGCAGCTCCGCCAGTCCGTCGGCGACGACGGCGGGGCGAATCTGGGTGAGAGTGAAGATCTGTGAGTAGCGGTCTTCGACCACGAGCGCAGCCCGGGGCAGGGCGGCGAGTTTGGCGAGGGCGAACTTTAGCTTCCCGCTGGTGAGCGAGGCGACGAGGTCGAGCAGGCTTTTGTGGCCGACCGAGGCAACGAGCAGCCCGCCATGCGCGATGCCGTAGTCGCCGCAGGGTAGCGCCTTGCGGACGATGGTTACCGGCTTGCTGGCGAACTTGTACGCGTACCGATCGTGGGAGTCCACGATGATCGCCAGATCCGGCGGGCCGGCGGCCCTCGCGGTGGAGCTGGTGACGCTCGGTTTGGCCTGTTTGCGGGTGCACGGTGACTGCCAGAACACGACCTGCCTGCCGCAGGCGGTGGTGTAGACGATTTGGGGCCGGTTCTCCTGACTTCGGTTGAGGACCAAGTCGATCGCCCCACCCCGGCGGACGCAGGAGCGCACTGGCACCCGTTCGACTATCTCGGCGCCTCGGGCCACTCGTCCGGCGGTACGGGGTGCAGGTAGACGGCGCTGGTGCGCGGACAGGTGTCACGGGCCGGAAGACGAGGCCTTCGCCCAGTGGCAGGCGTAGCAGGTAGGGCGGGCTCGACTGCGGGTCCGGGTTCATCGCGATCAGCAACTCCACTTGCCCAGTGTCCTCGTACCGGAGTGGTGGCCTGGAGTTCTGTCCCCGCGCGTCATGCACGCGTGAGGTGGACGTTGAGCTGATCAGCGGCCTGCCGTGTGGCGAGCCAAGGAGTGGAGATCGTCAGCCGGTGCGCTAGGACGGTCCGGCGTGACGCCCACGGCGGTACCCGAGCTGATGGAGATCGGTTTGTCGCCGACGGCCGCGGTTACTGGTCTGATCCGCGATGCCATGACGGTGGCCGAGGGTGAGGCCCCGACCTCGACGCGCTCCAAGACAGGATCGCAGAGGCTGGATAGAACGCCGAGCGGTACACCCCGGGTGCCCGGAATCGGTCGCCGAGTTTTATGAAGGTCCAATTGACCACTCTGGAGCAGCGCCGACCCGCCTACGACATGCTCGAAGACCTGCCATCCGACATCCGAGGGCGCCGGCTCGCCTACCACGAGTACGCTGAGTCACCGGCCGACGAGGCCGACTACGGCATGTCCGATGACGACCTGGATGACGGCGATCGACGCTGCCTTCTGCGATGCCGTACGCGAGCGTCCGCCGACCGACACCGCCTCGACCTGGAACCATCAGAGCCGCAGTCCTGAACCAGGACCCAGGCCGACGGGGAACACGAGGTGGATCGCAAGAGACCGAGACTGGCGTACCCGGCCAGTGCACCTCGACGGCGGCTCCTCAAATCCGAAGTTGGAGTGTGGTTCGACTCCCCGGCGGGAGTCGAACGGGAAACCCGAGTGGCCCGTTGGTCATCTCCGAGTCCGTGCTTGTCGGTCCGGTGACCGCAGACGCGGTTCCTGCATCCAGGCCAATCCTGGTGGACAGGAGAGTGCTCGACGAGGTCGCGGTGCAACTGGGTATGGATCCGGCAGACAGGGAGCAGATCAAGGATGTCGCGGCGGTGGGGATGACCCGGCTGGCGTGGCGTGACAGCCCTGTCGAGGATTGGCACTCAATTCGCTACCGGCGGATCGGCGACGCGGAGATGATGCGCGCCAGTGCCGCTACCACGCGTGTGGTCCGTGCTGGGTTGGACTTGGCGCGGAAGCCGGACGATGTCTTCAGACGGGTCGAGCACGTGTTGGCCCACCCTGGTCGGCGGCTGCCGGACGGCCGAACGGTCGCCGATCTTGCGCCCAGTCCTGCGGAGTGGAGCCGGTATCGTTCGCACGTAGCGGCGTACTGTATGCGCTGGGACGCAGTGGCGGCCCAGATCGGCTTGGATGCGGTCCTCACCCTGTTGGCGTGCCGTGGTGCCACGTACAACTGGGAATGGTGGTGCTCCACGGGATGGCCGAGCCTCGTGGATGAGTTCATCCGTCGCCTGGATGATCCGCAGCGGTGGGGTAGTGCCTGGGAGGTGGCTAACCGCCGCAGGCTGGGTGATCCGCCCGGCGGGGTAACCAGTGAGGAACTCCGGTTGGCGCTGCTGGCCGGGCCCGACCGGCTGGACACCGCGACAGCCGAGTATTGCCTTCGCGCGGGACTGTCCGCCCTGAGCCCACAAGAGTGTGGTATGCCACCGGTGCGGCGTCGGCTCCTCCCTGAAGTGACCCCTATCGGCCGGACACCTCGATGTCTGTCAGGGACTTTCGGTGGATCTTCTCGTAGGTGTCGGGGCTGACGTTACCCAGTCGGCT
>NZ_JBITKM010000026.1:0-50520 GCF_044461025.1 Micromonospora sp. NPDC049900 | reverse complement strand
ACCACGAAGGCGGAGATGCCCCGGGAACGCGCCGTCGGGTCGGTCACGGCGAACACCGTGTAGTACTCGGACACCCCGGCGTTGGTGATCCACCGTTTCACGCCGTTGAGCACCCAGTGATCGCCGTCGCGCACCGCGCGGGTGGTCATCGACGCCGCGTCGCTGCCCGCCTCCGGCTCGGAGAGGCAGTACGAGAACATCGCCTCGCCCCGGGCGACCGGTGGCAGGTATCGCTGTTTGAGGTGGTCGTCCGCGGCCAGCAGCAGCGGCATGGTGCCGAGTTTGTTGCCGGCCGGGATCAGCGACGAGGTGGCGCAGGCCCGGGCGACCTCCTCGATCACGATCGCGGTCGCGAGGGCGTCGGCACCCGCGCCGCCGTACTCGACGGGGATGTGCGGGGCGTGGAAGTCGGCCGCGCGTAGGGCGTCGTAGGAGGCCTGCGGGAACGCGGCGTTCTCGTCGGCGGCGGCGGCGTGCGGGGCGACCCGGTGGTCGCAGACCGCCCGGACGGCCTCGCGAACGGCCTCGTGCTCCTCGGGCAGTTGGTACGCGGAAAACGCCACGGAGTACCTCCTCGTCCTGAACCCTGGCGGGAGCATACCATCCGGTCGGTATGCTTTGACTCCCGCCGTCCCACGAATGGAGCCGCCCGATGCGCACCGCCTCCCGCACCATCGCGCCCACCCCGGCCGACCTGCTCGATCTCGTCGGCCGGGAACTGGGGGCCAGCGAGCCTCGGGTGATCACCCAGGAAGAGGTCGACCGCTTCGCCGACGTGACCAAGGACCACCAGTGGATCCATGTCGACGTCGAGCGGGCCCGCTCCGGTCCGTTCGGCACGACGATCGTGCACGGGTTCCTCACCCTGGCCCTCGTGCCGCGTCTGCTCGCGGACATCCTGGAGGTCACGACGTTCTCGATGGGCGTCAACTACGGGTTGGACCGGGTCCGATTCGTCAAGCCGCTGCCGCCGGGCGTACCGATCCAGGGCACCGCCACGTTGCTCGCCGCCGAGCCGATCGCCGGCACGGAGGGCGGCGTCCAGGCCAAGGCGTCGGTGGTGGTGGAGTTCGCCGAGGACTCCACCACCTGCTGCGTGGCGGAGATCCTCTTCCGCTACCTGCCGTGACGGCGGTGACCGCCGGGCGTACCGGCGGTCACGTCCCCGGCGTCCCGGCGGGTCACTGCCCCGGCGTGCTCGACGGTGCGACGAACCGTCCCCGGTAGAACGACAGCGCCGGGACGGTCGTCTGCTTCAGGTGCACGTGGTCCACGTCGAGCAGGATGATCACGTGGTCGCCGCTGGTGATCGCGGTGTCGCGGCGCCCGGCCAGGACCGCCGGCGTGCCCGGCAGCAGCGGGACGCCGTCGGGGCCGGGCACCCAGGACACCCCGTCGAGCTTGTCCGCCCCCGAGAGCCCGGAGGTGGCGAACCGGCGCGCCACGTCCTCCTGGTCCTGGCTGAGGATGTGGATCGCGATCCGGGCCGAGTCCATCAGCACCGGGAAGCTCGACGAGGAACTGGTGACGCAGAACAGCACCTTCGGGGGCCGCAGCGAGACCGAGGTGAAGGAGTTCACCGTCAACGCGGCGACGGTGCCGTCACCGGTCACCGCGGTCACCGCCGTGACGCCGGTGGGGAAGTGTCCGCACACCTGGCGGAACTCGGCGGAGTCGAACAGGGGCTCGGCCGTCATCGGGTCACCGCCGGGTCGGAGGAGGGATGGTGCGGGCGAAGTCCGCCTTCCAACTGGATCAGGCAGAGGGTGTGCCCGCCGGGATCCTTCACCAGGTGCAGGCGTCCGTGCGGGCTGTCGACCGGGCCGACGGTGGGCGTGCCGCCCAACGCGACGACCTGACGCAGCGTCTCGTCCAGGGAGGCGACCGCGAAGTAGGTGATCCACTTCGACGGGATCAGGTTCGGCCAGTCGTTGTCGAGCGCGAGCACGCCGGCCACCGGTACGTCGTCGAGCATCAGCAGGCTGTACGGGCGGGCGGTGGGGGAGTCCCCGTGCTGCTGGGTGGTGTAGCCGAACAGCGACCGGTAGTAGGCCACCGCGCGGTCCGGCTCCCCGGTGTCCAGCTCGTTCCAGCAGAGCGCGCCGACCGAGTTGAGCATCTGCACACCGGCCCGGGACTCGCCCTGGTAGAGACCGAACGCGGCGCCGAACGGGTCGATGACGGCGGCGCCGGTCCCGGCGGCGGGCAGGTAGCGCGGCGGGGTCACCAGCTCGCCGCCGAGCGCGACGGCCTGCGCGGCGGACCGGTGGATGTCGTGGACCGCGAAGTAGGCGATCCACCCCCGGGGTCGACCGCCGTGCAGGGCGGTGGCGTCGGAGATGCCGGCCACGTCGCGGCCGTTCAGACTGCACATCCGGTACGTGGTGGTGCCCAGCCGCTCGGTCCGCACGGTCCAGCCGAACAGCGTGCGGTAGAACTCCTCGGCCTGCTCCGGGTGCGGGGTGCACAGCTCGACCCAGACGGCCTCGCCGGGCCGGAACGGTTCGCTCATCCGGACACCTCCGGGGTGCTCAGCCCCGCCACGATGGTGTCGGCGGAGATCTCGTAGGCCCGGTCGGGTGTGCCGGACTCCCGGCTCGACTCGACGACCTGGACCACCGCGCGCACCGTCCGGGCCGGCACGGCGAGCAGCGTGTCGACGAGGGCGTCCACCGCCCGGTCGACCTCGTCGTCGGGTACCACCTGGGCGACCAGGCCCCAGGCGAGCAGGTCCCGGGCGGTCGCCGTCGCGGCACCGGTCAGCAGGTGGTAAGCGTGCGGGCGGGGCACGGACCGGGCGATGGTGTGGCCGACCCCGGCGGGGGCGAAGCCGTACCGGGCCTCCGGGAGGGAGAGCCGGACGCCCTCGCCGGCGACCGGCAGGTGGATCGCGCTGAGCAGGCCGGCACCGAAGCCGACGACCTGTCCCCGGACGGCGGCGACCACGGGCACCGGGAGTCGCCGGACGCGGTGCAGGGCGGCGTCGCTGTCGCGCAGACCGGCGGCGACCGTCGCGGCGGTCGCGCCCCGGAGTCGGCCGAAGGCCGAGGTGTCCCAGCCGCTGCAGAAGTGCCGACCGGCCATGTCGAGGTGGATGACGGCGCACGCCTCGTCGGCCGCCACGGTCTCCAGGGTGTCCACGAGATCGCGGAGCGTCGTGTCGTCGAGGCAGTTGCCGCGGGCGCTGTTGTCGAACCGCACCCGGGCGACGTGGCCGTCGCGTTCGTGGGTGAGTGTGGGGGTCACCCTCGGCATAATACGTACCGGTCGGTATGAAGGCAATGTCTGGCCTTGACCTGCCCATGTGATCTGATTGTCATGAACGAGATACCGGCTTGACCCGTTGACTTGATACCGGCTGGTCGGTACTTTGTGGCGAACGTCACCGCCGCGTCACGCGGGGCACGACGGGTCCATCCCCTGTGAAGGACAGCCATGATGATCATGAAATCTTCGCGCTCCCGGCGCACCGTGGCGCTGGCCACGGCACTGACGCTCGCCGGTATCGGCCTGACCGCCTGCGGCGACTCCGACTCATCGGACTCCGGCGCATCGGACTCGACGCCCATCCGGGCGCTGCTCGCGGCCCAACCGGCGACCCTCGACCCCATCGTCGGCGCACGGTCCGGTCAGATCGTCTGGGCCACCATGCTCGAAACGCTGATCGGTACCGACGACAACCTCGGCCCCGCCGACACCAGCCTGCTCACCAGTTGGACCCGTACCGACGCGACCACCTGGACCTTCGCCGTCCGGCCCGACGTCAGCTTCAGCAACGGCGAGAAGGCCGACGCGGCGGCGGTCGCGAACACCATCACCCTCACCCGGGACAGCGAGGCGTCACAGCTCAAGTCCTACTTCGGCAACGTCACCTCGATCGAGGCCCCGGACGCGACCACGGTCGTGCTGAAGACCAAGACCCCGCAGTACAACATCCCGGACCTGCTCACCACGGTCTACCTCGTGCCCCCGAAGTACTACGAGGAGAAGGGCTCGGACGGCTTCGCCGCCGCCCCGATCGGCACCGGGCCGTACGTGTGGGCGGGCGCCAACGCCGGACGTGACATGTCGGTGAAGCCCAACCCCGACTACTGGGGTACGGCACCCAGCAACCAGGGCATCACCTTCACCTGGGCCAACGAGGCCGCCCAGCGGCTCGCCCTGATCCAGAGCAGGAGCGTCGACATCGCCTTCGACCTCCCGCCGGCCCAGGCGTCCGCCGCCAAGGCGGCCAATGTCGAGGTGGTCAGCACCGAGACCGCCATGAAGATCATCGCTTTCCTGGACTCGACCAAGGCCCCGTTCGACAAGCCCGAGCTGCGGGAGGCGGCGGCCCTGGCCATCGACCGCGACGCGATCGTGCGCGGCATCTTCGACGGCCAGGCGGTCGCCGACGCCGGACTGCTCAACGTCCGGCCCGGCGAGCAGCCGGCGCAGAGCGTGGCCCCGAA
Source organism: Micromonospora sp. NPDC049900 (assembly GCF_044461025.1). Classification (NCBI taxonomy): domain Bacteria; kingdom Bacillati; phylum Actinomycetota; class Actinomycetes; order Micromonosporales; family Micromonosporaceae; genus Micromonospora; species Micromonospora sp. NPDC049900. The sequence continues at coordinate 46,069 of NZ_JBITKM010000026.1, read as the reverse complement.
CCTGGACCGGGCCAAGCAACTGGTCGGTTCCGGTGGCCCGACCGTCCAGATCACCTACCCGGCCGCGCAGTACACCAACATCGAGGAGGTCGCGCAGGCCGTCGGTGGTGGCCTGGAGCAGGCCGGCTTCAAGGTCACCTACGAACCGCTCGACTACGGCACGCTCGTCAAGCGCGTCATCGGTCGCCAGGTGCCCGGCATCGCGATCTTCGCCGGGGTGCCGAACGTGGCGGTGCCGGACTTCTTCGCCAGCGGCTTCATGAAGACCCAGTCGATCACCGGCAACTGCCCCGACCCGCGCTTCGACGAGATGGTCCAGGACGCGCTGGAGCAGGACGACGCCGACCAGGCCGCCCCCATCTACGAGCAGCTCAACACCATGGGCGTGGTGGAGAAGCACTGCTACGTGCCGCTGTACCGGCAGGTGTTCAACTACGCGACCGGCCCCGGCGTCACCGGCGTCGAGTTCGGTCCCCTGAACACCGTGGACTTCACGAAGACGACCCGCTGACGATGTCGGAGGCAGTGGAGACGGGGATGCCGGGCGACACCCGGCATCCCCGCACCCCCGAGGCGGACGTGCCCGTCCTGGCGGTCGACGACCTCGTCGTCGAGCACCGCAACCGCAGCACGGGGGAGGTCTTCCGGGCGGTGGACCGGGTGTCGTTGCGCATCGCGGCCGGGGAGAGCGTCGCCGTCGTCGGCGAGTCCGGCTCCGGCAAGACGACGCTGGCGATGGCCGCGACCGGACTCGGGCCACGCGGTACGGGCGACATCCGGCTGCTCGGCCGCTCGCTCTCCTCGATCGGACGCGGGCAGCTACGCCGGCTGCGTCCCGAGGTGCAGGTGGTCTTCCAGGACCCGCACGGCTCCCTCGACCCCCGCCAGTCCGTCCGCTCCGGGCTGCGGGAACTGCGTACCCTGCAACCCCGACGCACGTCCTGGATCACCGACGCCGACCTGCTCGGCCGGGTCCGGCTCGCGCCGGAGATCCTCGACCGGTTCCCGCACCAGCTCTCCGGCGGACAGGCACAGCGGGTCTGCATCGCCCGCGCGCTGCTCATGCGTCCCCAACTCATCGTCGCCGACGAACCGACCTCCGGTCTCGACGTCTCCGTCCAGGCCGACGTGCTGGACCTGCTCCGGGAGATCCGGACGACCACCGGCGCCGCGTTGCTGATGATCAGCCACGACCTGGCCGTGGTCCGCGCCGTCTGCGACACCGTGCACGTCATGTTCCGCGGTCAGGTGGTCGAGGCGGGACCGTGCGAGACGGTCTTCGTGACACCGCGACACGACTACACGCGCGAACTGCTCGCCGCGATGCCCGGCGCGCGATGGAGGAACCGCCGATGAAGGCCAGCACCGTACGCCGGGTCGGCGTCCGCCTCGCGTCGCTGTTCGCGTCGCTGCTCATCGCGCTCAGCCTGGCGTTCGCCCTCGGCCGTCTCTCCGGCGACCCGACCACGATGATCCTCGGGCCGATGGCGCCACCGGAACAACGCGAGGCGCTGCGCGCCGAACTCGGGCTCGACCAACCGCTCGTGGTGCAGTACCTGAACTACCTCAAGGGCGTCTTCACCGGCGACCTCGGACAGTCGTTGCAGTTCTACCAGGCGAACACCGCCATGATCGCCGACCGGCTGCCGTACACCCTGCAACTGGTCGCCGCCGGCATGGCCCTCGCCCTGCTCGTCGGCGTCCCGCTGGGTGTGCTCGCGGCCACCCGGGAGGGCACCTGGTGGGACCGGGCCGCCTCCACGCTGGCCCTGCTCGGCCAGTCCGTGCCGGTCTTCTGGTTCGGCATGATGCTGGTGGTGCTGTTCGCGGTGAACCTCGGCTGGCTACCCGCCGGACAGTCCGGCAGCCTCCGGCACCTGGTGCTGCCCGCCCTCACCATGTCGGTCTATCCGATGGCGCACATCGCCCGGCTGACCCGGGCCTCGATGAGCGAGGCGCTGACCGAGCCGTACGTCGACGCCGCGCGGGCCCGGGGCATCGCCGGGCTCCGGGTGGTCTGGCGGCACGCGTTCAAGAACGCCATGATGCCGATCCTTACCATCGTCGTCCTACAGACCGGCATCCTGCTCTCCGGCGCGGTCGCCGTCGAGTACGTCTACTCCTGGCCCGGCCTCGGGCAACTCGCGTTGCAGGCCATCCAGTTCCGTGACTTCCCGCTGGTGCAGGCGATCGTGGTGTTCGGCGCACTGGTCTTCGTCCTGCTCAACCTGCTCGTCGACGTCCTCCACTCGATCGTCGACCCGAGGGTGAGGTGAGTGCCGTGAGCCAACTCGAACTCGATCCGGTCACCGCGCCGGTGCCACCGGCCCGCACCGCCCGACGTGCGCGTACCTCGGTGTTCTGGCTGTCCCTGCCGCTGGCCGTGGTCGCCGTGCTGGTGTTCGTCCTGCCGTTGACCGGGCTGCTGCCCGAGCGCGGACAGAACCTGGACGCCACCCGCCAACCACCCGGCTTCCTCGACGGCGGGAGCTGGGCGCATCCGCTGGGCACCGACAAGCTCGGCCAGGACCTGCTGACCCAGTTCGTCTCCGCCGGCCAGCTCACGATCATGATCGGCCTGGTCGGCGCGCTGGTCGCCATCGGCCCCGGCACGCTGCTGGGCGTCCTGGCCGGCTACTTCCGGGGCTGGGTCGACCGGGTCATCTCGATCCTCATCGACGCCCAGCTCGCCCTGCCGTTCATCCTGGTCGCCCTCGCGATCATCTCCAACCGGGGCAGCTCGCTGCCGGTGCTGTTCCTGGTGCTGGCGCTCACCGGCTGGGCGGTCTGCGCCCGGGTCACCCGCTCGGCCACCCTGGCCGTCCGGGAACGCCAGTTCGTGACCGGACTACGCGCGGCCGGCGCCTCGGAGGCCCGGATCGTCTTCCGGCACGTCCTGCCCAACCTCGCCGGGACCATCGTCGCGCTCGGCACGCTCCAGGTCGGCACCGCGATCCTGATCGAGAGCGCACTGAGCTTCCTCGGCCTCGGCGTCGGACCCGCGCGGGCGAGCTGGGGCTCGATGCTCGCCTCCGGTCAGGACGAACTGAGCCAGGCCTGGTGGCTCGCGTTCTTCCCCGGCCTCGCCATCACCCTGCTGGTGCTGCTGGTGAACCTGCTCGGCGACGCGTTGCTCACCCACCACGACCCACGGAAGAGGCGCCGATGACCGACCTGTTGGCCATCAACGGCCTCACCGTCACCGCCCGACTCGCCACCGACGACCTGCGGCTGCTCGACGCCGTCGACCTTGAGGTGCGGGGCGGCCAGATCGTCGGGGTGGTCGGCGAGTCCGGCAGCGGCAAGACCACCCTGGCCCGCTGCGTCGTCGGGCTGCTGGAACGCAACGTCCGGGTGGAACAGGGTTCCGTCACGCTCGCCGGTGACGTCGTCGTGGCCCCCGGGGTGGACCGCACCGGACGGGTCCGGGGCAGCGCCGTGGGCATGGTGTTCCAGGACGCGTCGCGCTCGCTCAACCCGCTGATGAAGGTCCGGGTGCACCTCGCCGAGGTGCTGCGCCGACACGTCCCGGGCATCAGCCGGGCCGAGATCGAACGCCGTTCGGTGCAGGTGCTGGAGCAGATGCGTATCACCGACCCCGCCCGGGTGCTGGACAGCCATCCCCACCAGCTCTCCGGCGGGCTGCGGCAGCGGGTGGCCATCGGCCTCGCCGTCGTCACCCGCCCCTCGCTGGTGATCGCCGACGAGTGCACCACCGCCCTCGACGTCACCACCCAGACCAAGGTCGTCGAGCTGTTCCGCACCCTGGTCGACGAACTCGGCATCGGCCTGCTGTTCGTCACCCACGACCTGATGCTCGCCAGCGACCTGTGCGACCGCATCGCGGTGATGAGCGGGGGACGGGTCGTCGAGGAGGGAGCGGCCGAACGCGTACTGGACCGGCCGGAGCAGGACTACACGCGGCGACTGCTCGCCGCCATCCCCTCGTGGAGCTGAAGGAGAACCCGGCACCCATGCACGAGCAGCACGGCATCGACGCGTACGCGGCCTATCTTCCGGCGTACGCGCTCGACGACAACAGGATCGACGCGTCCGGACCACCCCGCGCCGGAGGGCCGGTGCGCGGCGTCGCCGCCTTCGACGAGGACAGCATCACCATGGCGGTCGAGGCGCTGCGGCACATCGCCACCGGCATCCCGGCCGACCGGCACCTGCTGCTGGCCACCACGAGCGCGCCCTACCAGGGGAAGACCTCCGCCGCCGTGGTGCACGAGGCGGTCGGCCTGGACCCCGGGATCAGCGCCGTCGACCTGCACGGGCACCGGTCCGGTGCGGTCGCGCTCGACACGGTCCTGCGGGCCGGAGCGGTGGCCGCCCTGGCCGACGTACGGACCACCCGCCCGGGTGCGCCCGACGAACTGGCCCAGGGCGACGCCGCCACGGCGTACGTGGGTGGCGGCACCCGCGCCGCCGTCCTGCTCGCCCGCGCCGGCCGGACCGTGGAGCTGCTGGAACGGTGGCGGCTGCCGGGGGAGCGGCACGACCGGGTCTGGGACGAGCGGTTCACCGCGGAGGTCCTCGCCGAGGCGGGGCTCGACGTGGCCCGCCGGGCCCTGACCGAGGCGGGTCGGGACGGCGTCGACCACGTGGTCGTGTCGTCGTCCAACGCCCGCTGCGCGGCGGTGCTGCGGCGCGCGCTCGGCGGCGCGGGTCAGGACGCGGCGATCGAGCGGCTCACCGGCTTCACCGGTGCCGCCCATCCGGGACTGCTGCTCGCCGCGACGCTGGACGAGGCGGAACCCGGTCAGCACATCCTGCTGCTGTCGGTCACCGAGGGGGCCGACGCGTTCGTGCTCCGGGTCGGCGACCAGGTCCGCGTGGCGCGCGGCGGAGCGCCGGTCCGCGCCCAGCTCGACGCCCGGCACCGCCTCGGCTACGGCCGCTACCTGCGCTGGCGTGGACTGCTGGACGTGCAGGGTCCGGCCCGGCCGGCGGCACCGGCACCGGCCGCCCCCCCGATGCACCGCCGCGCCGGCTGGAAGTACCGGCTGGAGGGCTCCCGCTGCACGGCCTGCGACACGGTCACCACACCGCCCAGCCGGGTCTGCGCCCGCTGCGGTGTCGCGACCCTGGCGGAACCCACCACGGTCTCGCTGCGCGACCGCACCGCCCTGGTCGTCTCGTCGACCCGGGACCACCTGACCACCATGCCGGAACCGGAGGTGGCGATCGTCGTCGCCGACGTGGCCGGCGGAGGTCGGCTCAGTGCGTACGCGACCGACGTGGACCCCGCCGACGTGGTCGTCGGGATGTCGATGACGCCCACCTTCCGGCGACTGTGGACCACCGACGCGATCCACAACTACTTCTGGAAACTCCGCCCGCGCAAGGAGACCCCCGATGGCCAGTAGGCGTATGGCCCACGACGTCGCGATCGTCGCGATGGGCTGCACCCCGTTCCGGGACCACTGGCACTCCTCCGCCGACGACCTGCTGGTCGACGCGGTCCGCGAGTGCGTGGCCTCCCAACCCCGCCTGACCCTCGACGACGTCGACGCGTTCTGGGTCGGCACCCAGGGATCCGGTATGTCCGGGCAGACGCTGGCCCGCCCGTTGCGGCTGGTCGGCAAGCCCGTCACCCGGGTCGAGAACTACTGCGCCACCGGCTCGGAGGCGTTGCGCAACGCCGCGTTCGCGGTGGCCTCCGGCGCGTACGACATGGTGATGGCGACCGGCGTGGAGAAGCTGAAGGACTCGTCGTACTCCGGCCTGTCGGCGGTCTTCCCACCGGCTGACGGCACCGACGTGGACTGGACCGCGCCGGCCGGGTTCTCCCTGCTCGCACCCGCCTACCAGCGCGCGTACGGGGTCGAGGCCCGGGACATGCGCAGCGCCCTGACGAAGGTCGCGACGAAGAACCACGCCAACGGCGCGTTGAACGAGCGCGCCCAGTTCCGCAAGGCGGTCTCCGCCGAGGCCGTGGAGCGGTCGCCCCGGATCGCCGGGGACCTCGGCGTGCTGGACTGCTCCGGGGTCTCCGACGGCGCGGCGGCGGCGGTGCTGGTCCGCGCCGAGGACGCCTACCGGTACACCGACAAGCCGATCTTCCTGCGGGGGATGGGCTTCGTCGCCGGCTCCGGTGCCGGGCTGGCCGCCGACGGCTACGACTTCACCACCTTCCCCGAGGTGGTCGAGGCGGCGCGGCAGGCCTACGAGCAGGCGGGGATCACCGACCCGGCCACCGAGATCTCGCTGGCCGAGGTGCACGACTGTTTCACGCCGACGGAGGTGGTGCTGATGGAGGACCTGGGATTCTCGGCGCGCGGAACGGCCTGGCGGGACATCCTCGACGGCCGGTACGACCTCGGTGGCGCGCTGCCGGTCAACACCGACGGCGGGCTGAAGTCGTTCGGCCACCCGATCGGCGCCACCGGGCTGCGGATGGTCTTCGAGTGCTTCACCCAACTGCGGGGTGAGGCCGGTGCGCGGCAGGTGCCCGACGCCCGGTTGGCGGTGGCCCAGAACCTCGGCGGCCAGCCGGGTTCCTGCGTGGCGTTCGTCGCGGTCCTGGGGAGCGGGCGATGAGCCGGGTCAGCCTCGACGGTCGGGTCGTCATCGTCACCGGTGCCGGCAACGGCATCGGTCGGGCACACGCCCACGCGCTCGCCGCACGCGGCGCCAAGGTGGTCGTCAACGACCTCGGCGGCGCGGTCGACGGCTCGGGCTCCTCCGGTGCCGCGCAGACGGTGGTCGACGAGATCCAGGCGGCCGGTGGCACCGCCGTCGCCTCCACCGACTCGGTGGCCACCGCGTCCGGCGGCGCCGACCTGGTCGGCCGCGCCATCGACGCGTACGGGCGGGTGGACGGCATCATCCACAACGCCGGCATCCTGCGCGACCGGACCCTGGCCAAGATGACGGAGCAGGACGTCAGCGCCGTCCTCGACGTGCACCTGGCCGGTGCGTTCCACGTGCTGCGGCCCGCCTGGCCGCACCTGGTCGGGCAGGGCTACGGCCGGATCGTGCTGACCAGTTCGTCGTCCGGACTGTTCGGCAACTTCGGGCAGGCCAACTACGGTGCGGCCAAGACCGGCCTGATCGGCCTGATGAACGTGCTCGCGTTGGAGGGCGCCCGTCGGGGCGTCCTGGTCAACGCCATCGCGCCCACCGCTGCGACCCGGATGACCGAGAACCTCCTCGGCGACCTGACCGACCGGTTCGACCCGCAGCACGTCGCGGCGGTGGCCACCTTCCTCGCCTCCGAGCAGTGCCAGCTCAACCGGCACATCCTCACCGTCGGCGGCGGCCGGGTCGGGCGGATCTTCCTGGGCGTCACGCCCGGCTGGTACGGCGGCGTCGCACCGGCCTCGCCCGACGACATCCTCGACTCGATCGACGACATCTGCCGGCTGGACGACTTCATCGTGCCGGACAGCGGCGCCGACGAGGTCGCCCTGATCCAGCAGGCCCTGTCCGGCCCGTCGGACCGTACGGAAGGCGAGTGACATGCCGGTCAGCGAAGTGCACCACGTGGCGGTGACCGTCTCCGACGTCGACCGGGCCGCCGACTTCTACGAGCAGGCGCTCGGTTACCGCCGGACGCTGCGTACCGACGTCGGCGGGCCGGGCATCGAGGTGTCGCTGGGGCTGCCCGCCGGCACCACCGGCCGGGTGCAGTACCTCCAGGGGCCGAGCCAGATCGGCCAGCTCGAACTCATCGAGTGGAACGGCACCCCGACCCGGACCGCCACCGGCGGGCACCTGGAACTGGGTACCTTCCTGCTCAGCTTCGCGGTGCCGGTGGACGAGATGGAGGAGCTGCACGCCCGGCTGGTCGCGCTGGGCGCCGAGTGCCTGACCCCGCCCAACCGGGTGCTGCTGGACAACTACGGGTACATCACCGCGTTCGCGGCCCGCGACCTCGACGGCAACCTGTTGGAGTTCGTGTCGCTGCCGTCGCGGGAGGAGATCCTCGCCCGGCGGCGGGAGGCGGACGGCTGATGGCCGGCAGCAACTTCTCGCTGACGCTGCGCCGGCAGGCCCTGCGCCGCGCCGACCGGGAGGCCCTGGTCGACGGTGCGGCCCGGTGGACGTACGCCGAGCTGGACGCCGACGTCGACCGGCACGCGGCGGCGCTGCTCGCGGCCGGGCTGCGCCCCGGTGAACTGGTCGGCGTGCTGGGGCGCAACACCGCCACGTACGTCCTCGAACTGCTCGCGCTGAGCCGGATCGGCGCGGTGTCGGTCCCGTTGAACTGGCGGCTGCACCCGAACGAGCAGGCGTACGTCATCGACCAGGCCGGCATCACCGCGCTGCTCTACGACGACGACTTCGCCGACGACGCGGGCCGGCTGCTGGCCGGTACCGGCCTGCGGACCGCCGTGGCCAACGGCGACCGGGTGGTCGGCGACGCCCGGCGGCTGGCCGTGCTGCTGACCGGGCAACCGGCGGGTGTCCGGGTCCCGGACGCGGCCAAGGAGCCCGGCGACGTGCACCGGCTGCTCTACACGTCGGGCACCACGGCCCGTCCCAAGGGCGTCGTCCACACCTACGGCAACCTGACCGCCAACCACCTCGCCCAACTGCTCGAACTGGAACTCACCCCGCAGGACCGGATCCTGGTCTCCGCGCCGCTGTTCCACGTCAGCGGTCTGGAGGCACCCGGCCTGGCCACCTTCGTGGCGGGCGCGACGATGGTGCTGACGCCGACGTTCAAGGCGGCGGACATCGCCCGCGTCGCCGCCGAGGAACGCGTCACCGGCATGGTCCTGGCCGCCCAGATCCTCTTCGGACTGCTCGACCTTCCCGAGCCGCCGGACCTGCGGTCCCTGCGCTACCTGCTGTTCGCCGGGGTCGCGCCGAGCGTGCGGCAGGAGGTGAAACGGCGGCTGCCGCACGTGCGGCTGGTCGACACGTTCGGCATGACCGAGCTGTGCAACGGCGCATGCTACCTCGACGCTGCCCACGAGCAGAGCAAGCTCGGCGCGCTCGGTGCACCGTTCCCCGGCGTGCGGATCGAGATCGTCGACGAGCGGTTCCAGCCGGTGCCCCCGGGCGTGGAGGGCGAGATCGTGGTCCGGGGCGAGAAGGTCTCGCCCGGCTACTGGAACGACGACGAGGCCAACCGACGGACCCGCCGCGACGGCTGGTTCCTCACCGGCGACGTGGGCCGGATCGACGCCGACGGCTACCTGTGGTTCGTCGACCGGCGCGCCGACCTGATCAAGTCCGGCGGGGAGAACATCGCCAGCGCCGAGATCGAACGGGTCCTCGCGCAGCATTCCGACGTCGCCGAGGTCGCCGTCATCGGCGTACCGGACCCGACGTGGGACGAGGTGCCGAAGGCGTTCGTCATCCTGCGCGACGGCGCGACCGTCACCGGTGAGGATCTGCGCGGGCACTGCCGGGCCGAGCTGGCCCGCTACAAGGTCCCGAAGTACGTGCAGGTGGTCACCGCGCTGCCGCGCAACGACTCCGGCAAGGTGCTCAAGAAGGGGCTGCGCGAGATCGAGGCGGCCCGGTGAGCACCGCCAACCTCGCCGCCATGCTGGGCCGCAACGCGCGGCGCTTCGGCGACGACGACGCGCTGGTGTTCGAGGGCCGGCGCTGGACCCACCGGCAGCTCGACGAGGACGTCAACGCGCTCGCGGCCGGTCTCGCCGCCGAGGGGCTGGGCCGGGACGACCGGATCGCGATCGTGGCGAACAACGTGCCCGAGTTCCTCATCCTGTCGCTGGCGGCGGCGAAACTCGGTGCGGTGTTCGTGCCGCTGAACTACCGGCTGACGCCGGGCGAGATCGAGCGGCTGCTCGCGCACGCCGACGTGTGCGCGGTCGCGACCGTCCCCGAGTTCGCCGGGCTGACCGACCTGGCCACCGCACGCCTGCCGCAGGTACGCCGGTTCGCGCTGGAACCGATCGGCGACGGCTGGACCGACCTGCGGGGGCTGATCGAGGCCCACCGTGGCGCCCGGGTGCCCGACGCCGACCTCGATCCGGACGCCCTGCAACGGATCGTCTACACCTCCGGCACGACCAGCCTGCCCAAGGGCGTGCTGCTCACCCACGGCAACGTGAACATGAACATGCACGCCCAGATCGTCGAACTCGGGCTGGGGCCGGGCGACCAGGTGCTCAACTTCGCGCCGCTCTATCACGTCGGCGGCACCGACCTGCCCGGGTACGGCATCTGGCACGTCGGCGGCTGCATGGTGCTCCAGCGCCGCTTCGCCCCGGCGGCCGTGCTGGCGGCGATCGACACGGAACGGATCACCGGGATGGTGATGGCCGCGACGATGCTCGACATGCTCCGGCGCGAGACGGCGGACGCCGACCTGTCCTCGGTGCGCTGGGTCATCTACTCCCAGGTGAGCGCGGCCCTGTACGCGGTGGCGCGCACGCTGTTCCCGAACGCGCGGCTGATCGAGGGGTACGGGCTCACCGAGACGTGCAGCGGGCTGACCTACCTGGACGCCGCCCACGCGCAGAGCAAGCAGGGCTCCGTCGGTATTCCCGCCCCGTGGGTGCAGGTGCGGGTGGTGGACTCGAACGGCGACGACGTGCCGGTGGGGGAGAACGGCGAGGTGATCGCGCGCGGGCCGAAGGTGAGCCCCGGCTATCTCGACGACCCGGAGGCGACCCGTGCCGCGTTCCGCGACGGCTGGTTCCACACCGGCGACGTGGGCTGCTTCGACGCCGACGGCTACCTCTACATCCGGGACCGCCTCAAGGACATGATCCGCAGCGGCGGGGAGAACATGTCCAGTGCCGAGATCGAGAACGTCCTGGCCGGGCATCCGCTGGTCCTGGCCGTCTCGGTGGTGGCGGCACCGCACCCGGTGTGGCTGGAGGTGCCGGTGGCGTTCGTGGTAAGCCGCCCGGGGCTGGACGCCGAGGAGCTGATCGCGTACGCCCGGGAGCGGCTCGGCGGGTTCAAGGTGCCCAAGGAGGTCTACCTGGTGACCGAGTTGCCCACCAACCCGTCGGGCAAGGTACTCAAGCGCAGTCTGCGGGAGCTGCGCCCGACGTTGCGGCCGGACTGGACGTACGGCGACCCGCGGCCCGGCTGAGCGTCACCGGCCGGGGCCGGTCGCCGTCCGCAGCAGGGCGAGGGCGTGCACGAGGTGGAAGCGGCGGGTGCCCCGACCCAGTTCCTCCCACGGCTTCTGCCAGGTCATCCGCCGGGCCAGCGTCCACGCGTCGTCGCCGACCGTGGTCAGGTCCCGCACCGCGTCGACCTCGTCGCGGTGGTACGCGCTCAGCTCGTCGACCCGGGCGGCGACGTCGCGGTAGGGGAACTGGTGGGCCGGGCAGGCCACCGCCGCGTCGAGCGCCCGGATGCGGGCCAGGCTGCCGAACAGGTCGGCGGCCGGGTCGTCCTCGGGGCGGCTGACGATCGCGAGTTGGGTGGGTCCCTCGGCCATCATGGTGTCGCCGGTGAAGACCAGGCCCCGGGTGTCGAGATAGACGGTGTGCCCGTAGGTGTGCCCCGGGGTGGGTACGGCGCGCACGGTCACGTCGCCGAAGCGGAACTCGGTCTCGTCGGTGACGGTCACGTCCGGCCGCAGGTTCTCGTGGTGCACGGCGACGTCGACGGCGTCGGCGTACATCGACTCGACCACGTCGGTGGGGGCTCCGGTGAGGTCGAGCGCGGCGCGCAGTTGGGCGAGGAACGTGCCCCGGGTGCGGTGCATGGTGGCGAAGTCGTCGGGGCGGCCGATCACGATCCGGGCCCCGGCGACCGTCTGGAGCCGGGTGGCGAAGCCGACGTGGTCGGGGTGGTTGTGGGTGAGCAGGACGGTGCCGATCGCCTCGACCCGGTGCCCGAGGGACTCCACGGACTGCGCGAACGCGCGCCAGCAGACCGGGTGGTCGTAGCCGGCGTCAACGAGGACGAGCCCGTCGGCGGTGTGCAGGAGGTAGACCGTCACGTAGCGCAGGGCGCTTCCGGGCAGGGGCACGGGCACGGCCCAGACACCGTCCACGACCTGGGCGGGGGTGGGCACCTCACGGGCGCGGTAGCTGGCGGCGTGGGCGTCGATCGCGGGTATGGACATCGTCGCTCGGCTCCCTTACGGTGGGACAACACAACATACCGGATGGTCGGAATTTAACTCAAGGAGTCCGATGAGCGAGGAGCGGACCGGCTTTCGGCTGTGGGCGACCGCAGCACCCGACCTGTGCGCGGTCGTCACCCACGACGACCGTCGGATCTCCTACGGGGACCTGTTCGCCGAGGTGAACCGGATCTCGCACGGCCTGCGTACCCGGGCCGGGCTGGAGGTCGGCGACACGGTGGCCGCGGTCATGACCAACAGCGCCGGGATGATCGCGCTCTACCTCGCGGCGATGCAGTCCGGCCTGTACCTGGTCACGCTCAACTACCACCTCACCGAGCCGGAGATCGCGTACATCCTGGCCGACAGCGGCGCCAAGGTGGTGGTCGGGTCCGCGCGTGTCGAGCAGGTCGTCGTCTCCGCCGCCGAGGCCGCCCCCGGCATCCAGGTCTTCGTCGACGGCACGCCGCAGACCGACCGGGCCCGGCCGCTGTCGGCGCTCACCGCCGACATGCCGGCGGTGAGTCCGGAGCAGGTCCCCGCAGGGTCGCTGATGATGTACACCTCGGGCACCACCGGCCGCCCCAAGGGCGTCAAGCGACCGCTGAGCGGCATCGACGCCGATGCCGGAGCGCTGACCTACCGCTGGCTGTTCGCCGAGTTCGGGATGGAGCGTCCGGCCTTCGCGTCCTGGCTGGTCTCCGCGCCGATGTACCACTCCGCCAACATCACCCCGGCGATGGGCGCCCTGCACGCCGGCGGCACGATGGTGCTGATGGACGGCTGGACGCCGGAGGGCTTCCTGCGGCGCGTCCAGGAACAGCGGGTCACCGGCACCAGCATGGTGCCGACGCACTTCTACCGACTGCTGCAACTGCCCGAGTCGGTACGCGACGACTACGACGTCTCCTCGCTGCGCTACGTACTGCACGGCGCGGCACCCTGCCCGCTGGAGGTCAAGCAGCGGATCATGGACTGGTTCGGGCCGGTGGTCTACGAGTACTACGGCTCCACCGAGGTCGGCACCACCATCGCCCGCCCGCACGAGTGGCTGGCCCACCCCGGCACGGTCGGGCGGCCGGCGTCCATCTCCACCCTGCGGATCCTCGACGAGCAGGGCGAGGAGGTGCCGGTGGGACAGACCGGCATCGTCTACATGCGTCAGGGCGAGGACCGGGTCGAGTACCACAACGATCCCGGCAAGACCGAGGGCGCCCGCCGCGACGGCCTGATGACCGTCTGGGACGTCGGCCACGTCGACGCCGACGGCTTCCTCTACATCACCGGCCGGGCTTCCGAACTGATCCTGGTCGGCGGCGTGAACGTCTACCCGGCCGAGATCGAGGCGGCGCTGCTGGCCCACGAGTGGGTCGCCGACGCCGGGGTCATCGGCGTACCCGACCCGGAGTTCGGTGAGGTGCCGCAGGCGCACGTCGTCCTGCGCGACGACGCACCCGACGGTGACGCCGCCGTCGACGAACTGCGCCGCTACCTCGCCGACCGACTGGCCAAGCCGAAGCGCCCGGTCTCCTACCTGGTGCGCGACGCGCTGCCGCGCGATCCCAACGGCAAGCTCTACAAGGCCCGGCTGCGGCGTCCCCGTGAGGTGACCGCGTGACCGGGCGGCACGACACGAGGGGAGGGACGGATGGACTTCGATGACAGCGCGTCCGACCTGGCGTTCCGGCGCGAGGTCGGCACCTGGCTGGACGAGGCGCTGCGCGACGTCCCCGACCAGGAGGAGTTGTCGCAGGACGAGCGCGAGCACTGGTCGCGGGTGTGGCAGGACCGGCTCTGCGCCGGCAACTGGGCCGGCCTGTCCTGGCCGGTCGCGCACGGTGGTCGGGGACTGGACTCGTTGGCGCAGGCCATCTTCAACGAGGAGGCCGCGGTGCGCGGAGCGCCGTACCCGCTCAACGGGGTCGGCATGATGCTCGCCGGACCGACCGTCATCGCGCACGGCACCGACGAACAGCAGGCCCGGCACCTGCCCGGCATCCTGCGCGGCGAGGAGTACTGGTGCCAGGGCTTCAGCGAGCCCGGCGCCGGATCCGACCTGGCCGGCCTGCGGACCGCCGCGACGAAGGTGGACGGCGGCTGGCTGATCAACGGCGCCAAGATCTGGACGTCGAACGCGCACAACGCGTCCCGGTGTCTGCTGCTCGCCCGCACCGACGCCGACGCGCCCAAGCACCAGGGGATCACCTACTTCCTCGCCCCGATGGACGGGTTCACCGTCCGGCCGCTGACGATGATCAACGGGGACACCGAGTTCAACGAGATGTTCCTCGACGACGTCTTCGTCCCCGACGCCGACGTGCTCGGCGGGGTCGGCAACGGCTGGCGGGTGGCCCTGACCACGCTCGCCTTCGAGCGCGGCAGCATGGCGCTGAACCTGTGGGTGTGGGCCCGCCAGGCGGTGGACCGGGTCGTCGACCTCGGGATCGCGCGCGGGGTCGCCGACGACAACGCCTTCGTCGACGCGGTCGGCGCGTTGCAGTGCGACGCCGAGGCGGTGCGGATCGGGTCGATGCGGATGCTCGGCGAGAGCCGCGCCGGGGGAGTGCCCGGGCCGGAGACCTCGGCCCTCAAGAGCCTCTGGGCCGGGGTGGTGCAGCGCGCCAACCGTCTCGCCGTGCAACTCGACGACGGGGGCGGCGTGCTGCTCGACGGCGACGGCGCCGCCGCCCGGATGCGCCGCTACCTGCGCGCCCGTGCCCACACCATCGAGGGCGGCACGGAGGAGGTCCAGAAATCGATCCTGGCGGAGCGGGTGCTGAACCTGCCCCGCTCACGCTGAGCGGAGTCATCGCGTGCGGGCAACTTTCACCCAGGAACAGCAGGACATCGCCAAGACCGTCGGCGCGTTGGCCGAGTCGGAACGGGCCACCGGCGGGCTGCCGACGCACTGGCAGGCCCCCGTCGGTGACGCGACCCTCCTGCGGGACTTCGGGCTCCTCGGGGTGCCGGAGCAGGTCGGCGGCATCGGGTCGAGCCTGATCGACCTGCTCGTCGCCGTCGAGGCGCTCGGCGAGCGGCTCGTCGCGAGCCGGTTCCCGGCGCACGCCGCGGCGGTGCAACTGCTCTGCGGCAGGGGGCACGGTACGCCGCTGCCGGACGACGTGCTCGACGGCAGTCGGGTGCTGACCCCGGCGGTGGACGTCCCGGGGCACACCGCGCGGGCCGACCAGGTGTCGACCCGGACGCCGGTACGCACGCTGGTGCCGTACGCGGCGCAGGCGGACGCGGTGGTCGCGTTGGGCGCCACCGACGGGGTGTGGACCACCCGGCCGGTCGAGGTGACCGCGCGTGAGTCGGTCGACCCCTCCGTGCCGCTGTCCGACGTCACGCTGCCCGATCCGCAGGACATCGTGCCGGCCGGCACCGGGGCGGCCCGTGCCACGCTGGTGGTCGCCGCCGAACTCTGCGGGGTCGCGCAGGGCGCGATCGAGCTGGCCGCCGAGCAGGCGCGTACCCGTCAGCAGTTCGGACGGGTGATCGGCTCGTTCCAGGGCGTCGCCTTCCAGCTCGCCGAGGCGGCCACGGCCCGCAAGGCCGCCTGGGACCTGACCCTCTACGCCGCCTGGGCGGTCGACAACGGACGACCGGACGCGGAGATCCAGGTGCACGCGGCCAAGGCGGCGGCCGGGGCGGCGGCGGTGTTCGCCGCCGAGCGGTGCATCCAGGTGCACGGAGGCATGGGCATCACCATGGAGGCGGTGCCGCACCTGTACCTGCGCCGGGCGATGGTGCTCGACGCCCGGTTCGGCCGCGGTTCCTGGCACCGCCGCCGTGTCGGCGAGCTGCGCATCGCCACCCGACGTTCGTCGTAACCCCACTGACCTGCGAAACCCTTGCAGGCCGGATACCACGGCGGTAACATACCGGCTGGTCGGAATAAACGAGGAGAAGCCGTGAAGTTCGGAATCATGAACCTGTTCCCGGTGAGTGACGGCACATCCGATCACCAGGTGCTGCGAGAGACCCTCGACGAGATCCAGTTGGCCGACGAGCTCGGGTTCGACTCGATCTGGCTGGCCGAGCACCACTTCTCGAAGTACGGCATCCTCGGCAGCCCGGTGAACTTCGGCATGGCCGTCGCCGAGCGGACCCGACAGATCACCATCGGCACCGCCGTCCTCGTGCTGCCGCTGCACCACCCGCTGCGGCTGGCCGAGGACATCGCCGCCCTCGACGTACTCAGCGGAGGCCGGGTCTCCATCGGCGTCGGCCGCGGCTACCAGCCCGCCGAGTTCGCCGGCTTCGGCATTCCACTGGAGGAGTCGAAGCAGCGCTACCAGGAGACGCTGGAGGTGTTGCGACTCGCCCTGTCGCAGGAGAACTTCTCCTACCACGGCAAGATCTTCCAGTACGACAACGTCACGACCTACCCCCGGCCGTACACGCCCGGCGGGCCGCCGATCCTGCAGGGCACCGTCTCCCCGGACAGCTTCCGCGAACGCGGCGCCCTGGGCGAATCGATCATCACCTCGCCGAACTTCACCCCGTTGGGCGTGATGCAGCGCAACTTCGACCTCTACCGGCAGAGCATGCGGGAGAACGGATTCGACATCAGCACCTACGACCTGCCCTTCATGCAGCAGGTCTGGTGCGGTGACGGCAGCGAGGGACTGCGTGCCGCCGCGCAGGCCGCCCTCAACTACTACAAGTCCGTCGGCAAGGTCATCCCCGGCTCGGAGGAGGCCATCGACAAGGAACGCGCCTACTACGCGGCGGTCGCCAAGAACATCGAACTGCTGACCCTGGAGCAGACCCTCACCCACGGCGGCAACTTCGGCTCCGCGCAGCGCGTCATCGAGACCATCGAGATGCTGCGCGAACAACTCGGCATCAACCACTACATCGGCTGGCTGCGGATCCCGTCGCTGGACCGCAAGGCCGCGCTCAAGTCGATGGAGGAGTTCGCCGCGAAGGTCATCCCGCACTTCCGCGCCACCGCCGCCACCGACGACCAGGTGAGCGCGCCCGCCGCCGCCCAGGCGGTCGTCGGGTGAGGATCAGCTGCTTCCTCAGCGCCCAGTTCGACCCGGCGGCCTCGGCCACCGAGGGCATCGACGGCGTACTGGCCCAGGCCGCCGCCGCCGAGGCGGCCGGCTTCCACGCCGTCTACCTCGGACACCACTACCTGGCCCGGTCGGCGTTCGTGCAGCCGATCCCGCTCGCCGGTCACCTGGGACACGCCACCAGCCGGATCCGCATCGGCTTCGGGGTGCTGCTGGCCCCCCTGCTCAACCCGATCGCCCTCGCCGAGGAACTGGCCTCCCTCGACGTGCTGACCCGCGGACGGTTGACCGTCGGGATCGGCGCCGGCTACCGCCGCCGGGAGACCACCGCCTTCGGCGTGGCGTGGGAGGACCGGCTGCGCCGCCTCCGCGAGTACGTCCCGATCCTGCGCGCCCTGTGGCGTGGCGAGACGATCGACGCCGCCGGCAGTTGGGGCGAGGTGCCACAGGCCGACCTGCCGCTGCGCCCGGTGCAGCCCGGCGGCCCACCGATCTGGATCGGCGCGTTCGCCGAACCCGCCATCCGACGCGCCGCCCGGCTCGACGCCCCCTGGCTCATCGGCCCCAAGGGCGACGACGCCGAACTCGCCCGACTCCTCGGCATCTACCGTGCCGAACTCGCCGACCGGGGCTTCGACCCCGTCCGCGAATACCCGATGAGTCGTGAGGCGTTCATCGGCGACAGCTACCGCAGCGCCGTCGCGGCGGTCCGCCCGCACCTGCAACGCCAGTACGCGGGCTACAAGTCGTGGGACGAGGCCCAGTCGCTGGATCTGGACCGGTACCTGGCCCAGGACTGCCTGGTCGGGTCCGCCGACGAGATCGTCGACAAGCTCCGCCGCTGGGAGAACGACCTCGGCATCACCGAGGTGTCGCTGCGACACCAGTTCGTCGGCGCCAGCCAGGAGGAGGCGATGGAGCAACTCGCCCGGTTCGGCGCCGAGGTCATCAGCCGGGTCGCCACGCCGAGCACCGAGGAGACGACGCGATGAGCGGCGCGAATCTCGCCCTGATCCTGCACGGCCGCAGCACCGACCGGGCCGACGTGCCGGGCCTGCACGGCGAGGACGGCCGGTCGTGGACCTTCGACGAGGTCGACCTGCTCTCCGGTGGCGTCGCCGCCGCGCTGCGCGCCGAGGGCGTCGGCGCCGGTGACCGGGTGGCCTGCTACCTCACCAACGGCCCCGAGGTCGTGTTCTTCCTCTTCGGCGCGTGGAAGATCGGCGCGGTGCCGGTGACGGTCAGCAGCCTCTACAACGCCGCCGAACTCGCCGAGTCGGTCGCCAAGACCACGCCGCGCCTGCTGCTCGTGGACGACCGTCGGCCCGAGGTGGTCGCCGAGTTCCGCACCGGCACCGACCTGCCGGTCCGCTCGGTCACCGAACCGGTCGCCGGGGCGCCCGCGCTGTCCTGGCGACACCCGACCCGGGTACCCGCCGTCGACGTCGCACCGGACGCGGAGGCGTGCATCCTGTTCACCGGCGGTACCACCGGCCGACCCAAGGCGGTCAGCGTCACCCACGGCGGGTCCCGGGAGTCGCTGATGCGGATGGCGCGGGTGGCCACCGGCACCGACGCCGAGGGCAGCGCCGCGACCGATGCGAGACCCAACCTGATCGCCCTGCCGCTGTTCCACAGCGGTGGCCAGCACTCGCTGCTCTTCGCGTACTTCGTCGGCCGGGCCGCAGTGGTCTGGGAGCGCTTCGGCGTCGACCGCCTCGACACGCTGATGCGACGCTTCGCCTTCGACAACTTCTTCTTCCTCCCCACCATGGTCTTCGACATCGTGCACACCGAACGGGACCTGCCGTTCGAGGGCGTCAAGTCGGTCCTGGTCGCCGGGCAGGCCATCTCGTGGCCGGTACGACGCGCCTTCGAGCAGCGCTACCACGTACCCATCCTGGTCAACTACGGGTCGACCGAGGCCGGGCACATCGCCGGATGGAACGGCCGGGACATGAAGGCCGGCCGGTGGAAGCCCGGCTCGGCCGGCCGGGTCTACCCCGGGGTGGAGCTGGAGATCCGCGACGACGCCGGCACCGCGCTGCCGGCCGGCGCGGAGGGCGAGGTGGTGGTCCGCTCCGCGCTGACCAAGGGGTACGTCGACGACCCGGACGCCTCCCGGGAGTTGGTCCGCGACGGCTGGGTGCACACCGGCGACATGGGCTACGTCGACGACGACGGCGTGCTGTTCCTGGTCGGTCGGAAGCGAGACATGATCAAGTGCGGCGGCTTCCAGGTGTGGCCCGAGGAGATCGAGGACGAACTCCGCGAGCACCCCCTGGTCAACGACGTGCGGGTGCTCGGTCGCCCGGACGACCGGCTGGGCGAGATCCCGGTGGCCCTGGTGGTCCGGCGGGCCGACGACTCGATCCCCGACGCGGTCCTCGCCGAGGGCATCGTCGCCTTCGCCCGCGACCGCCTGGCGCACTTCAAGGCACCCCGGCGCGTCGAGTTCGTACCCGCCCTGGAACGCAGTGCCACCGGCAAGACCAGCCGGGTCGCGGCGCCCGCCGCCGAGGGAGGTCGGAGCTGATGAAGTTCGGCATCATGGCGTCACACCAGTACCCGCACGGCGACGACCTCGGCCGGCACCTGAACGACCTGTTCGGCACCGTGGAACTCGCCGCCGAACTCGGCTACGACTCGGTCTGGACGATCAACCACTTCCAGTCCAACCTGGCCACCCCACAGCCCATCTCGATGCTGGCCAGCCTCATCCCGCGCTCCGGCGAGATGACCCTCGGCACCGGCATCCTGCTGCTGCCGATGTTCCATCCGGTGCACGTCGCCGAGGAGTTCGCGACCCTGGACCACCTCTCCGGCGGCCGGGTGGTCCTCGGCGTCGGCGCCGGCTACCGGGAGAACGAGTTCGCCGCCTTCGGTCTGGACCCGCAGGCCCGGTTCCGTCGCTTCGACGAGAGCCTGCGGCTGATCCGGGCCCTCTGGAGCGGCACGCCGGTCACCCACGACGGCGAGTTCTATCCACAGGCCGAGGCCACCATCGGCATCCGGCCGCTGACCCCGGGCGGCCCGCCGATCTGGATCGGCGCGGGCGGTCGCAAGGCCGTCCGCCGCGCCGCCCGCCTCGGCGACGCCTGGTACGCGCCGGGCAACTCGCCGAGCCGCCGGTTCCTGCCCGAGCACCTCGCCGTCTACGACGAGGCCCTGGCCGAGTACGGCCGCGACCCCGCCACCGTGCAGCGGCCGGTCGGTGTCGAGCTGTACTGCGCGCCCACCACCGAACAGGCCGTCGAGGAGGCGCTGCCGCACGCCCGGCGGGAGTACTCCACCTACGCCGAGTACCCGGCGCTGCGCTGGCAGCGCGACCGCTTCGACGACCTGGTCCGCAACACCCTGCTGCTGGGCTCGCCGGAGTTCCTGATCGAACGCATCTCCGCCCTGCGGGACCTCGGCTTCGACCATCTCATCTTCCGCCCCGGGTGGCTCGGCATGCCGACCGAGCGACTGCGCGCCTCGCTGCGGCTGTTCGCCACCGAGGTGTTCCCCGCCTTCCGCACCAGCCGACCCTAAGGAACCGCCGTGAAGAAGACCGAAGCCGAACTGCTCGCCGACCAGTGGGACGTCGAGAACATGGAGGTCGACCCCGAGGTCCTCGCGACGTACGTCCGGTACGACGTGGACGAGGAGCGGTCGGTCGCGACGATCACCTTCGACCGCCCCGACCGGCTCAACGCCATCCCCGTCGCCGCCTTCGAGCGCGTCGGTGACCTGGTCCGTGAGGCGGAGACCGACGACCGGGTGAAGGTCATCGTGTTCAAGGGCGAGGGCGACCACTTCGGCACCGGCGCCGACGCCGCCGAACTCGGCCACTACATCGGCTACAAGACCGGCACCGACAAGGCGTCCCGCCGTCGCCCGGCGCAGCGGCAGCGCATCCTGCCCGACCGCAACGTGCTCAGCTCCGGCTTCACCCGCCCGATCATCGAGTCGTTGAAGGCGACCATCTGCCAGGTGCAGGGTTACTGCTACGGCGGACACTTCCAGATCGCGCTCTCCGCCGACATCGTCATCGCCAGCCCCGACGCCCGGTTCACCCACCCGGCCTTCCGCTACCTCGGCCCGGCCCCGCAGGACATGTACCACTGGATCGAGAAGGTCGGCCTGACGACGATGAAGGACGTCATGCTGACCATGCGGGCCATCGGCGCCGAGGAGGGCGAACGCAAGGGCCTGGTCACCAAGGTCGTCGAGCGCGAGGAACTGTCGCGCTGGGTGGACGACTACGCCGACGCCATCGCCGTGATGCCGCTCGACTCGCTGATGATGGGCAAGTCGATGATGCA
This sequence comes from Micromonospora sp. NPDC049900, assembly GCF_044461025.1. Lineage (NCBI taxonomy): Bacteria > Bacillati > Actinomycetota > Actinomycetes > Micromonosporales > Micromonosporaceae > Micromonospora > Micromonospora sp. NPDC049900. The sequence goes on along the minus strand of NZ_JBITKM010000026.1, from coordinate 24,722 downwards.
GGTGGTGATGGAGGCCCGGGGCAAGGGTCTGGGCGCGATGACCGGGTGGGTCGGCCACGGCTGGGCCACCAACGTCAGCTTCGAGGAAGGCGACTGGAACTTCCTCAAGGAGCGGCGGGAGAAGGGCATCGCGCAGGCGCTGGCCGACCGGGACCGGCTGGTCGCGCCGTACTTCCGGCTCAGCGACTCGCGGGCCCGCGAGAAGTAGGCCGCGATGAAGTTCGGCGTCCTGCTCGACCACCAGTACGCGTACGACGACGACCTGGGTCGACGCCTCGGCGAGACCGTCGAGTACGTCCAGCACGTCCGCGACCTGGGCTACGACTCGGTCTACGGCATCCACCACTACCTGTCGTCGCTGCGGACCCCACAGCCGTTGCCGCTGCTGAGCCGACTGATCGACCACTCCGGCACGATGGAGCTGGGCACCGGGATCCTCATCCTGCCGCTCGGGCACCCGGTGCACTGGGCCGAGGAGATCGCCACCATCGACCAGATGTCCGGCGGTCGGTTCGTCCTGGGCATCGGTGCCGGCTACCGGGAGGTGGAGTTCGCCTCGTTCGGCATCGACCGGCGCACCCGGGTCTCCCGGATGAACGAGGCGCTCGCCGTGATGCAGCGGCTGTGGACCGGCGAGACGGTCCACCACGAGGGCCGACACTTCACCCTCGACGGCGTACGGTGCAGCGTGCTGCCCGTCCAGCAGCCGCACCCGCCGGTCTGGGTCGGCGCCAACGGCCCCACCGGCATCGCCCGGATCGCCCGGCAGGGCCTGCCCTGGCTCGCCCCGTCCAACGTCCGCCGTAACTGGGCCGTCGGCAACCTCGCCGACTACCGGGAGCAGCGCCGCGCGGCCGGCTTCGGCGAGGAGGGGGCGGTCTTCCCGATCCACCGCGACCTCTGCGTGGCCGACTCCTTCGACGACGCGTACGCCCTCGCCGGTGACGCGGTCCGTCGCTCCTACGGCGAGTACGTGCAGTACGGCATGGACTTCTTCGAGTCCCAGTGGGAGGCCATCAAGGAGCGGGCCCTCTTCTTCGGGTCCCCCGACGACATCGCGGCGAAGGTCCAGGACTTCGCCGACGCCGGTTTCAACCACTTCGTCTTCCGCGCGCAGTGGCTCGGCCTGCCCATCGAGGACTCGATCCGGATCGTCGAACGTTTCGCCCGCGAGGTCATGCCGAGGTTCCGCAGATGAAGATCGGACACGTGATCGTCCCCGCCGACGAGCTGGACGCCCAGCTCGACTTCTACACCGGCCTCGGGCTGGCCGTACGCTTCCGCGACGGCGACCGGTACGCGGCGCTCACCGACGGCACGGTGACCGTCGGCCTGGCCGACGCGTCGCAGCAACCCGTCGCCGGTCGTACCCTGCTCAGCATCCAGGTCGACGACCTGGACGCCTGCCTCGCGCAGGCGACGGCCGCCGGTGGCACGGCGGGCGACGTCGTGGTGGGCCCGCACGAGCGACGCGCGGTGGTCGTCGACCCGGGCGGCAACCCGCTCGTCGTCTACCAACGCCTCGCCTGACCGACTACCGTTCGGCCCCGGCCCGGGACGTCGGCCCGGTCGGCGTCGGGGAACCTCGCCGGAGTCCGGGTCAGCCGGGGGCGGTGGCGGCCACCGCCAGCAAGCGGTCGAGTACGGCGAGCTGCTCGTGCTCGCCGGCCTCGTCCAGGATGTCGAGGGCTTCCCGGCAGCGCACCTGCGCGACGTGATGGTTCCCGGTGACCACGAGAGCCTCCGCGAGGACGGCGAGCGCCCGCGCCTGGCGTAACGGATCGGCCAGTTCCTCGCTGACGGCGCGGGCCAGGGTGGCGTCGGCCAGGCAGTTGCGGTGTTGCCCCAGCCGCAGGCGGGCCTCGGCAGCGACGACGAGGGCGTCGCAGCGGATGCCCTCGTCGTTGACCCTGCCGTGTAGACCCAGCGCGACCTGGGCCTGCGTGAGGGCGGACTCCGGGTGACCGGTCTGTACGTGCAGTTCGGCGAGACGTACGTGGTTGAGGCTTCGTCCGCGCAACGAACCGACCCGCTCCCAGAGGGTCAGGGCCTCCTGGAAGAGGCGACGGGACCGGTCGTACTGCTCAAGCTGCCGGTGCGCGTCACCGAGGTGGTAGAGGGTGTACGCCTCGCCGGTCACGTCGCCCACCGCCCGGCACGCGGAGAGTACCTGCTGAAAGACCTCGACGGCGGTCGTGACCCGACCGGTACGGAGATGTACCGAGCCGAGGTTGTGCAGACAGGCCAGCTCGATCTCGGTGAAACCGTGCTCCACCGCGAGGTCCAGCGCCTGGGTGAAGAGGTCACCGGCCTGCTGGTAGCTGTGTCTGGCGAAGTGGACGGCACCGAGGTTGGCCAGGGTGCCGGCCCGGCCGCGCAGGTGCCCGTCGGCGGTTGCGGCATCGAGCGCGACCGTCAGCATGTCCCACATGTCGTCCTGGGGACCGGAGCGGTCGTACACCTCGTGCACCGTGTCGGCGAGCTGCCAGGCATGGCGCGAGAAGCCCTGTGCGGCTGCGGCCCGGACGACTCCGGGCAGATTGCTCCGCTCTGCTTCACACCACCGCAGCGCGTCACCCTCCGTGGTGAATCGGACCGGCGTGACCCCGACGCCCTCGGGCAGGTCCGGCACTGCCGGGCGCTGCGGTTCCAACCACCGAACAGCATCGACGGCGGTCAGCAGATACCAGTCGAGCAGCCGCCGCAGGGTGGCGTCGGGTGCCCCGTCGGGCCGGTCGTCCTGTTCGCTCGCGTATCGGTGCAGCAGGTCGTGCATCCGATACCGACTGACGGAGTCGTGGTTGACGAGATGAGCGCGGGCGAGCCGGTCCAGCGCCCGCTCGGCCACGACGGCGTTCGTCCCGAGAAGCGCCGCTGCGGCCTCCGCCGCGACGGTCGCCCCGGGAAAACGCCCGAGACTTCGGAACAGTCGGGCCGGCAGAGGCGCGAGCGCATTGACCGACCACGCGAAGACGGTACGCAGGGTTAGTTCGTCGCTGTCGTCGCCGTCGAGGTCGAGCAGCCGGTCCGCGAGATCGTCGGCCAGGTCGCCGAGAGGGGCCCGAGGGTGGGCGGCGACACGCTCGCCGATGATCCGCAGTGCGATCGGGAGGCCGCCGGAGAGTCGACCCAACGTGTCCAGGGCGGCGGGGTCGGTAGCGGCGCGTTCGGCTCCGACGATGCGGGTGAGCAGGTGCTGCCGGTCGGCGTGCGGGAGCGGCGTGACAATCAGGCTACGGACTCCGTGTCGGACGCTGAGTCCGCTGAGACGATTTCTACTGATCACGATCGTCAGGCTGGTGTCGGACCGGGGGATGAGCTGTTGTGCCTGGTCCGAGTCGAGCACGTTGTCGAGCACGACGAGCATCCGCCGGCCGCTCATCAGCCGGTGGTACAGCTCGCCCCGTTGCATCGGGTCGACCGGCACCCGGTCGGCGGGTACGCCGAGGCCGACGAGGAAGCGCCGCAGGGCGTCCTCCGGACACATCGGTGGCACCCGGCTGTGCGCCTCGGCGTTCAGATAGAGCTGACCGTCGGGAAACCAGTCCCGCCGATGGTGGCCCCAGCGGGTGGCGAACGCCGTCTTGCCGACCCCCGGCATCCCGGCCAGCGCGATCACGTTCGGGGTGCCCTCGTCGGTGGCGAGGGTGTCCAACTCGGACAGGAGTTCGGTGTGACCGGTGAAGTCCGGTACGTCGTAGGGCAACTGCCGGGGCACTGATGTCGCCCCGTCCCCGGTCGGGGCCGTGCCCTGCCGACCTGCGGGGGCAGGCGGGGAGAACTCGGTGAGGTCCAGTTGCGGATCGGTGCGCATCCTGCGCCGGAAGCGGCGTCGGAAGGCGACGACGAACTGGCGGGCGTCGTGGGTGCGACCGGCGCTGTGCAGAGCGGTGGCCCGCAGCCGGGCGACCGCCTCGTCGTACTGGTTCTCCGTGACCAGGTACTCCGATCGGACCAGCGCCCGGTCGTACTCGCCGACGGCCAGTTCGCTGGACGTGAGTAGTTTCTGCGCGGCCAGCAGATGCTCCTGCATGTCCCGCCGCAGGTGTTCACACCGTGCTCCGCGAAGTTCCGGAAGGGGATCGTGCCGCCACAGCCCGAGCGCGGTGTCGAGCAGCGAGACACACCGGTCGTGCCGGTTCTCCTCGGCAGCGCGCCGGGCCTGCGAGGTGAGGCTGCGGAACCGGTGATAGTCGACGAGTGTCGGCTCGACGTCCAGCCGATAGGCGTTCACCCCGGGAACTCTTTGCAGCGCCTCGGGTAGACCGGCGTCACGTAGAACGCTGCGAAGTCGACTCGCGAGCGGATAGAGCAGGGTGCGACAGGAATCGACATCCCGTTCCGGCCATAGAAGTTCCACGATGGTCTCGACCCGTACTGGATCGCCGGCGTGATAGAGAAGGACGGCGAGCAGGCCACGTTGCTTCGCGGTGCCGAGTGGTGTCGACCGTTCCCCGATCCTGAGTTCTGTGGGCCCCAGAATCGTGAACTCCATGGACCCCACCCCCGCCAGGATTGATCGATCGCCAGCGATTTTTATTCTGTGTCATCTCGACGAATGGGCCAACCCTCCTGCTCAGAGTCCGAAATCGGACAATCCACTGCCCAGCTCCGGATAAGCGGACTGCAAGGTGGTCGGCAATGTGATCGGCAGGTCGGCCGTCGACGCTGGCCTCCTCGAGCCGGGTCCCCGAGGAGGTCGAAATGACGTTGCCGGAATGGTTGTCCACTCCCGTTGGTATCGATTCTGATCATTGGATCACGCGTGCCGGATGCCGGACGGTGCTCGCGGTGGCGCACACGATCGCCAGTTGCCACCGGCTACTCGACGTGATCGATCACATCGAGGGGGACGCCCGGGTGCAGGTGGTCTTCACCGTCGCGCCCGACGTGTTCAACCAGCGGCTGACCCGTCACCTGGAGCGCCTCGGCGCTCTCACGCTGCCCTGGTCGCAGGCGACACGGGAACGATTCGACCTCGGCATCGCCACCTCCTGGGGTGGGCTGCACCAGCTACACACGCCACTGCTCGTCATGGCCCACGGCGCCGGCCGCAGCAAACGGGTGCGGCCCGGAGGGTACGGCGGGCCGCACCTGACCGACACCGCCGTGTACGGGCTCGACCGGCAGCGACTCACCCACAGCGGCCGGGTGTTGCCGACCGCGCTCGCCCTCTCGCACGAACACGAGATGGATGTGCTGCGACATCAGTGCCCCGAAGCCCTCGGCGTCGCGACCGTCGTCGGCGACCCGTGCGTCGACCGACTGGTCGCCAGCCTCGCGTACCGACCCGTCTACCGGCAGGCCCTCGGTGTCCGCGAACACCAGGAGCTGACCGTGGTCAGCTCGACCTGGGGGCGTGACGGCCTGTTCGGACACTGGCCCGACCTGTTGCCCACGCTGATGACGCAGCTCCCCGCCGACCGTCACCGGGTGGCCGCGCTGTTGCACCCCGCAGTCTGGGACGCCCACGGTCACCGTCAGGTCAGAGCATGGTTGCGGCACTGCCGCGAGGCAGGACTGCTCCTGCTCGACCCGACCCAGGACTGGCGCGCCCTGATCGTCGCCGCCGATCGCGTGATCGGCGACCACGGTTCGGTCACCGCCTACGCTGCCGCCGTCGGACGTCCGATCCTGCTGCTGACCAGCCCGCAGGCGGCACCCGTCACGGGGACACCACAGCACCTGGTCGCCACCGGTGCCGCACACCTCGACCCGGCGCAGGCGTTGCTACCGCAGCTCCGCCGGGCCACCACCCTCGACCAGAGGGCGGTGATGGCGGCCCTGACCGGCCACCCCGGGCAGACCGGCACGCTGCTGCGACGCGCGCTGTATCGCCTGCTCGGTCTTACCGAGCCGGGCCGTCACCGACGGGCGGATCCGGTGCCCGTGCCGCGTCTCGTCGACGGGGAGATCCTGCCGTGACCGATCGCCCCGATCCCGTCATCGTTTCACTCCTGGTGCCCCGACCGTCGTCCCGGCTCGCCCGGCTCGCCGACATCGTGCTCACCACCGCCGGGCCGGACACGCTCACCGCTGTCGGGCAGCGGATGATGAACGCCTATCCGGGAGCGTCCCTCGTCGTCGTACACGCTCCGTCGGGCGAGGTCGAGGTGCACACCCGATCCGGGACGCGACACCGTCTCACCACAGGTGGGCGCCCGCGGCGCCTGCCGATCGCCGCGCTGGCGGCCACCGCCCGGGAACTCCACCATCGGTGGGCCACCGGTGACCTCGTGTCCCGTCACCTGACGGTGCCGAGCCTGCTAGCCGGTGCCACCGAGCCCGTCGAGCCGACCGCGCACCTCCGCACGGCGAGGCGAGCCGACGGAGTCGAAGAAGGCCACCGCCTCGGCCCAGTGCCGCCGTGCGTTCTCGTGGTCACCGCGCCGTTGGGCGACACGCCCGAGCAGGTCCAGTGCCTCCGCCCGCTCGTTGGCGGACCCGAGCTCGGTCATCCGGTGCGCTGCCTCGGTCGCCGCCTGCTCCGCACCGTCGAGGTCACCCAGGCCGAGCTGCGCGTCGGCGCGGCCGAGCAACACCCGAGCGCCGTTGTAGGGATCGACCTCGGCCAGTCCGGAGAAGATCTCCCCGGCCTCCGCGAGCAGGGGCAGGGCGTCGTCCGGCCGACCGGTCCGGGTCAGTGACATGCCGAGATTGAGGCAGGTCAAGCCGGTACTCCGGGGGTTGGCCAGGGCACGGCGGGCGTCGAGGACCCGGGTGAACACCCGCACGGCCTGCTCTGCTCGACCGGTGTCCGCGTACAGGGTGGCCAAGCCCTCCTCGGCGTCGACGGAGCCCTGGACGTCGCCGACCGAGCGGTACCGGTCCACCGCGGCGCGGCCGTACGACTCTGCCGCGCCGTGGTCTCCCCGCCGATTGTGCACCCGACTCAGACGCTTGAGCATGTTCGCCTCGGCCAGCGGGTTGCCCCACGACCGGGCGGCCTGCAGGCCCCGCTCGTCGACTTCCAGGCGATCGGTGTAGTCCTTGACGTAGAGGAACAGCGGCCAGAGAACGTCGCTGAGATGCCAGGCGAGTTCGTGGTGGCCGAGCTGGTACGCGGTGCGCCCGGCGTCCAGCAGGTTGCTGCGTTCGCGCTGCAACCAGCCGAGGGCGTCGGCGCGGTCGGCGAACTCGGGAAGCCACTCCGGCGGTGGCGGACCGGCGTACGGCAGCCGACGACGATAGGGGGTCACCACGAGGTCCGCGCGATGCGCGGCGGCGAGGTAGAACTCCAGCATCGCCCGCTGCACGGTGTCCCGCTGCGTCGGGGTGTCGCACCGTTCCGACACCTCCCGGGCGTACAGCCGCAGCAGATCGTGGAAGCGGAACCGCTCCTCGGCCACCTCTTCCAGCAGGCTCGCCTCGAGCAGTTCGTCGATCAGGTCGGCCACCCGGGCGCGGTCGGTGGTCAGTGCCGCCGCGACGACCAGTTCGAGACCGAACTCCGCTCCCGGATGCCACGCCAGCCCCCGGAACAGAGTGGCCGCCTCCAGGGACAGCGCCTGGTACGAGACCTCGCTCATAGCTCTGATCGACACTCCTTCCACCACCGACAGACGCGCCAGCCGCTCGGTCTCGTCGGTCAGCTCGGAGACCAGTCGGCGGACGCTCAGCCGAGGTCGGCCGGCCAACCGACCGGCGGCCACCGCCAGCGCGAGCGGCAACCCGGCGCAGATGTGCACCAGTTCCTCGGCCGGGCCGGGCTCCCGAACGATCCGCTGTCGCCCCACCGTCCGCGCCAATAGTTCCACTGCCGCCGTCGTCGGTAGGGGACCCACGTCGAGCAGCCGCGCACCGTCGGGAATCAGACCGGTCAGCCGTCGACGGCTGGTCACCACGACCATTGCGGACTCCGAGGCCGGCACCAGTGGGCGGACCTGAGCCGCGGAGAACGCGTCGTCGAGCACCACCAGGATGGACCGGTGCGCGGTGACCGTCCGGTACAGCGCCGCCTGCTCCGGCAGATCCATCGGGATCCGTTCTGCCGCGACGCCCAGTGCGCGCAGGAAGGCGGCGAGAGCCGCGCCGGGGTCCAACGGCGGCTCACCGCTGAATCCACGGAGGTCGGCGTGCAACTGTCCGTCGGTGAACCTGTTCCGTACGGTGTATGCCCACTGGCGGGCCAAAGCGGACTTCCCGACGCCACCGGAACCACAGATCACGACGACCCTGCCGTCCCCGCGGAGAAGATCGTCCAGTGCCGCTATCTCGGTCGTCCGGTCCGTGAAGTGCCTCGACGGCGCGGGAAGTTGTCGGGGAACCATCCTCGATTCTCCCGTGCCGGCGAAATGGATGCCACCGTGAACGATCCCGGCCTGCACGCTCGGCCCGATAACCGCCCCGGAAAGCTCGTTGGTCGTTCCGCTCGGTGTGCTCTGATCAATTCCGTTGTGTGGGAATTCCAACCGACCATGCCTTTCGCCCACGACATGCGACTCGACGGCTAGAAGACCACGTCCCCCTTGATGTCGCGTGCCTGGACCACTCGCTCCGCCGTCCCGTTGAAATTGTTGACCACATTGTGTCGCGAGCTGTTGTCGATTTGATTCGACAGGCGATGCCAAGCCGCCCGCACGGCCGCGTCGAACGTCGGGTCACGGGACATCTCGCTGGCCAGGAACGAGGCCAGGGTGGCTTGGAGCGATCGGTCGTCCGGGTGCGCCATGGCGGCGGTGAGAGCATCGCCTTCCCGGGTCCCACTGCAGAAGCGACCGCGGACGAGGCGGACGAGCGTGCCGGTCGCACTGCGCGCTCCGGACACGAGAGCCTCGGCTCCCTTGCTCGCCAGCGTGGTGGTGACGGCCAAGACCAGCTGATCGTCCATCGGCCCCCCGCCGAGTCGCAGATAGATAGGTCTCAGTGCTGTGGCGGCCAGCCTACCGTCCGTGAGCCAGTGGTCGGTGAGCCGTGCACCTGGTGTGGACTCTCGACTATGGCAAATGTTGACACATAAACAACCTTGTCCGACATTGCTTACTTTCTGTTATTTGACTATGTCAATTCGGTAAAGATATCCCATCTGGTGAAACGTCACGTCGCCCGCCATGATCGCTCTGTAGCCTTCGCCCATGGAAATGATCATCCCTACGGCGGTCGCCGCGTTGGCGGATTTTGTCGCCGACCCGCCGAATCTCGTGGCGTCGGTGGCGGCGCTCGGCGAAACTTTGCACGTCATGTGGGTGAAGTGGGTGTCGTAATAACCTATTGTTACTGTCTAACTACTATCTGATGATGTGCCGCCTATTGCTGGGCGGCACATTGTCGTTCGGGGCCTGCTGCGCCGGTCAGCGCACGTGTTGGCCGGCGCACAACCATCCCGGCTCGACGACCTCGGCGTAGGCACCGAAGCAGGCCGCCTGGCCCAATCCGACCACGGGGACGCGATAGCCCGGGCCAGCGCGCTCAGCACGCCCCGATCAGCGGGTACCTCCGGTTGGGTCAGCCCGGGCACCACACACCGACGAGCACCCGCAGCAACGCGTCACCGAGGCGCAGTTCCTGACCCGGCTCGGGATCGCCGGGCGCGTCGAGCAGCAGGTTCGGCCGGAAACGGGCCGCGACCGCGCCGGCTCCACCGGGCCGTGCGCCCAGCGTGGACAGTGCGCCGGTGGTGACCAGGTGGACGGCACCGAAGTCGACGAAGCGTCCGCCCGGCTGCGCGCCCCGGCGAGCGCCGTGACGGTGTCCTGGCCGGGACCTGTGTCGTCCATCCGCTGCGGCACCAGGCCCGCGTCCTGCGGCAGCGTCCGGTGCAGCCTCGGGTCGGACGGCACCTCCCGGGTCAGTCGCACCGGGGGCCGAGGTGGTGGCCGAGTACCGTCTCCGCCTCGATGGTCCCGGCCCGTGCCTCGCGGTCGCCGACGCGCAGCGTCAGCGTCGGATGCTGGCGAGTCCGCTGCTCGCGGCGGCCGGACGGATGTAAGGAGGGGTCCCCTGCTATACACCAGGCGATAGCAGGGGACCCCTCCTTACACCCCCGGCGCCTCGGTAAAGCCTATCTTTTCGGTAGGTTTTAGGAGGTCAGTGAGCTGGGGGCCGTCCGGCGGTAAGGGGATCGAAAGGGCTCCTCGGCATAGTCCTGGTCGCTGCGACAACGCGCGACAAGGGGGAGACATGCGGTTCAAGGTGTTGGGTCCGTTGACCATGATGCCGGGGCGACTGCCCAGCGCGCCGAAGCAACGGCAGTTGCTCGCACTCCTGCTCCTGCACGCCAACACCGTCGTCACCATCGACGACTGTGTCGACGAGCTGTGGGGCGAGCAACCACCACACAGCGCGCACTCGACACTCCAGACGTACGTGATGAACCTGCGCCGGGTGCTGCGCCTGGAGGCGGAGCCACCGGGCGGCGGTCGCATCGTCACCCGGGAACGCGGCTACGCCCTGCACCTGGAGCCGGGCGAGCTGGACCTGGAGGACTTCCAGCGGGTGGCCGGCGACGGCAGCGAGGCGCTCGCCGCCGGTCGCCACCCGGAGGCGGCCCGGCTGCTGCGCGCCGCGTTGGAGATGTGGCGCGGACCGGCCCTGGTCGACGTGCAGGCCGGCCCGATCCTGCGGGGCCGTCTCGACGGTCTGCGTGAGGTCCACCTCGCGGTGCAGGAGGAGCGGGTCGAGGCCGACCTGCGCATCGGTCGGCACCGCGAGCTGCTGGGCGAGCTACGCACACTGGTACGTCGGCACCCCACCCACGAGAACCTCTGCGCCCAACTGGCGCTGGCGTTGTACCGCAGTGGTCGCACCACCGAGGCGCTGGCCGTGCTGCGGCACCTGCGCACCACGCTCGGCGAGCGGTTCGGGCTGGAGCCGTCACGGCGACTGCAACGCCTGGAACGGGCCGTGCTGCGCGCCGAACCGGCGCTGGACCTGCCCGCCGCGTCGTCCGCCGACCGCAGCGTGCACCACCTGCTCGTCAACTGATCCTCGTCACCGTCGCGAAGGAGGCAGCCATGCCGGTCACCGAGCCCGCCCGCACCCGACCGCCCGTCATCGACGCCCGTACGTACGCCGAGATCCTGCAGTTCTACGCCTGGCACTTCCAACTCCTCGACGAGGGACGGGCCGAGGAGTGGGCGGACCAGTTCACCGAGGACGGCGAGTTCGCCCAGAACGTCAAACCCGAACCGCGCCGGGGCCGCTCCGCGATCGCCGCGTCGATGCGCCGGGGGATGGACGGCATCGCCGAGCGCGGACTCGTCCGTCGCCACTGGTACGGCGGCGTGACCGCCGAGCCGGCGGGGGAGGACACGGTACGGACCCGCTACTACGCGACCGTGTTCGAGACCTCGCGCGGCGGTGGTGAGGCGCGGGTGTACCTCAGCACCACCGCCGAGGACGTCCTGGAACGGCGTGGCGACGGCTGGTTCGTCCGTCGTCGCCACGTCGCCCATGACGGGACCTGAGCCGGGGCGGCGGCCCGCACCGGGCCGCCGCCACCAGGCATCCGGGCTAGTAGTCCAGGCCGCCGTCGACGTGCAGCACGTGCCCGTTGACGTACGAGCTGTCCGGCGAGGCGAGGAAGAGCACCGCGCGGGCCACCTCGTCACCGGTCGCGGCCCGGCCCGAGGCCAGCGAGCCCCGCAACCGGCCCCAGAGCCGTTCGTTCGCCAGGATCTGGCGACCCATGCCCTCGTCGACGACGCCGGGGGCGACGGCGTTCACGGTGATGCCGTCGCCACTCAGCTCGGCGGCGAGCACCCGGGTCAGCGTCTCGACCGCCGCCTTCGACACGCTGTACGCGCCGGCTCCCACGACCGGCCGCCGGGCCAGCAACGAGGAGACCGTGACGACCCGCCCGGCGCCGGAGGCCCGCAGCAGCGGCGCGGCGGCCTGTACGCAGTGCAGCACGCCGGTCAGGTTGGTGGCGAGCACCTCGTCCCACTGCGACACCGGCAGGCCGACCAGCGGACCGGGTCGGCTGATCCCGGCGTTGGCGACCAGGATGTCCAGCCCGCCGTACCGGTCCTGCACGCCGGAGACCAGCGCGTCGACCGAGGCGCGGTCGGTGACGTCGACCGGGAACCGGTCACCGCTCGCCGGTGCGCCGCGCGACGCGGACACCACGGTGGCCCCGGCGTCGGTGAGCGTACGTGCGATGACCCTGCCCAGGCCGGCGGTGCCGCCGGTGACCACCGCGACTCTTCCCTTGAGGACCATGAGAACTCCCTTCCGCGTCTGCCGGACCACCGGTCCGGCCGTGTCGTGGCCGGTGCCGCGCACCGGCCGTCGCCGCCCACCGCTACACCGACGTGACGAGCGGGCCGCCGTGCAGGTGGACCATGTCCCGGACGACCGGCCGCGACGACAGGTACGCCCCGGGTGCCTCGCCGCGTTCCTCCGCGTACGCCCGGTGCAGGTTGGCGACGAGCCGCTCCGCCTCCGGCAGGTGGGCGAACGGATGGCCGGTGGCGCCCCGGGCCGCCGCCAGCGCGGGCAGCCGGTCGGCGACGCCCTGTCGGGCCAGCCCCCGCAACCAGTGCAGGTACGCCTCGGTGGCGTCGAGGACCTCCGGCCCGCTCACCTCACCGTGCCCGGACACCACCACGCGCGGCCGGAGCGCCCGGATCCTTGCCAGCGCGTCCAGCGAACCGGTCACCGACCCCATCAGCACGAAGGGCGTGCGTCCGGAGAAGACGACGTCCCCGGCGAACAGGACCCGCCGTTGCGGCAGCCACACCACCACGTCGTTGGTGGTGTGCGCGGGACCCAGGTGCATCAGCTCGACGCGTACCCCGCCCGGGTCCAGCGTGAGCTGCTCGCGCAGCGTGACGCCGGGCAGCCGCAGCCGGATCCCGGACCAGTCCACGTCGGGCCACAGCTCGCGCATGGCCAGCCCGGTCCGCGCCATCTCGGCGCGTGCCTGCTCGTGCGCCACGATCTCGGCGTCGGCCGGGAAGACGCAGTTGCCGAAGACGTGGTCACCGTGGTGGTGGGTGTTCACCACCACCTGCGCACGGCCCGGCGCGACCCGGCGTACCTGCGCGAGCAACGCCTCGGCCCGGTCCCGGGTGGCGGCGGTGTCCACCACCACGACGCGGTCGGTGCCGACGACGATGCCCGCGTTGCCGACACACCAGCCGCCCGGCCGCTGGACGTACGCGTACACGTCCGGTGCCACCGGCACCAGCGTGGCCTCTGGCCTGGCCGTCATCTCACCCCCGGTTCCACGGCGGGGTCACCGCCCCCAGTGAGCCCAACCGGGCTCGGTTCCGGCTGGAGCCGCCGTCTCGACCGGGAGGCCCGGCGATGACCATCGACGTCCTGGGTGGCCTGCGGGTCGGTGGCCCCGGCGGGGACGCCGGCCCCACCGCGCCCAAGCAACGTCAGTTGCTCGGTCTGCTGGTGCTGCGGGCCGACGAGGTGGTGCCGGCCGCCACCTGCATGCGGGAGCTGTGGCACGACCATCCGCCGCGCAGCGCGGCGACCACCCTCCAGACGTACGTCATGCACCTGCGCCGGGTCCTGGTTGACGCGGACGTGCCGGCGCGGGTGGTCACCTGTGAGCGCGGCTACCGGCTGCGGGTCGACCCGCTCGACACCGACCTCGGTGTGGTCCGCGCGCGGGTGCGGGAGGGCGAGGAACGGGCCGCGGCCGGCGACCCGACCCGGGCCGCCCGGTCGTGGCGGCAGGCGCTCGCGCTGTGGCGCGGCGCGGTGCTGGCCGACGTCCGCACCGGCCCCGTCGCCCAGCAGATCGCCGGTCACCTCGACCAGTGGCGGCTGTTGCTGGTCGAGCGGTACCTGGAGGCGGAGCTGCGCTGCGGCCGACACCGGCAGGTGGTGCCCACGGCCACCGCCCTGGCCGGCCGCCATCCGCTCAGCGAGCCGATCCACGCGAGCCTGATCACCGCGTTGCACCGCAGCGGTCGGCAGGCCGACGCGATTCGGGTCTACGAACGACTCGCCGCCGCGCTTGGCCGCGACCTCGGTGTCCCACCCTCGGAGCCGCTGCGGCGACTCCACCAGGCCGTCCGCACCGGCGCGGCATGGCTCGAACCGCCGCCGCCCGCCGCGCCGGTGCTCAGCCTGGACGCGCTCGCCGCGCTCGACGCCGGGCGGCGGCCCTTCCTCGTTCCCACGCCACCCGCTGGCACATCCTGATCGGAGGCGGCCCCGTGCCGATACCCGTGCAGCGTGACCCCGAACTGACCCGTACCCGGCTCGCGCAGTGGCTGCGGGACACCCTGCCCGCCCGCGACGTGGTGGTGGGGCCGGTGACCGTGCCACCCACCGCCGGCTTCTCCGCCGAGATCCTGCTCTGCGACGCCAGGTGGCGTGAGCACGGCCGGGAGCGCACCGTGCCGCTCGCGGTACGGGTCGCACCGACCGGGCATCGCATCTTCCCCGACCTGCGGTGGCGGGAACAGGTCGCCGTGCAGGTGGCGCTCGCCGACACGGCCGTGCCGGTGGCGCCGGTGCTCGGCCACGAACCCGACCCGCAGCCGCTGGGCGCGCCGTTCGTGGTGATGGCCCGCGTCGTCGGCGACGTGCCGGCGGACCTGCCGTCGTACCACCGGCAGGGCTGGCTCGCCGACGCGACGCCCGCGCGGCAGCGGGCGGTGTGGTGGCGGGCGCTCGCCGCGATGAGCCGCCTGCACCGCCTCGACCCGGCGACCCTGCCGGTCACCGCCGCACCCACCGGTGACCTGGAGTTCTACGCCGGACACCTGGACCACTTCGGTGCCGACGGCAACCCGGCCGTCGCGGCGGCGTTGGCGTGGCTGCGCGCCCACCGGCCACCGGCACCGACCGCGCCCGCACCGCTGTGGGGCGACGCCCGACTGGGCAACATCGTGTTCGCCGGGGACCGGCCCGCCGCCCTGCTCGACTGGGAGATGGCCGACGTCGGCCGCCCCGAGAGCGACCTGGCCTGGTTCCTGCACATGGACCGCTTCCTGAGCGCCGGCATCGGCGCCGCGCGCCTGCCCGGCCTGCCGACCCGCGCCGAGACGGTGGCGTACTACGCCCGGCTGCTCGGCCGCCCGCTGGAACACCTGGCGTACCACGAGGTCGATGCGGCGTTCCGGTTCTGCGTCGTCACCGCCCGGGTGGTGCGGCTGCTGGAGGCAGGCGGCGTCGTGCCGCCGGGGTCGGACTTCCCGCTGCACCGCAACGCGACCACCCTGCTGCGCCGTCGCCTCGCGGAGGTCGGTGTCGATCTCTCCAGCGCCGGTGTACCTGGCCTCTAGCGAGGACCGCCAGTGTCGGCGGAGCGCGGGCCGGCCGCGCAGCACGGCGGGTGGGAGGGGTACGCATGGCGGTCGACGCGTCCACGTTCCGGGCGCTGTTCGGCACGGTACCCGGCGTCGTGGCGGTGGTGACCACCCTGGACGGCGACGAACCGGCCGGACTGACCACCAGCGCGGTGTGCGAGGTGTCGCTGGACCCGCCGCTGCTGCTGGTCTGCCTGGACGAACGGTCCCGCACCCTGCCCCGGATCCTGCGCAGCGGCGCCTTCACGGTCAACTACCTCGCCGGGCACCGGCGCGATCTCGCCGCCCGCTTCGCCGGCAGCGGCGTGGACAAGTTCACCGACGTGCCCTGGACGGGTTCGCCGGGGGCCCGGGGCGCACCACGGCTCGACGACGCGTCCGCCGCCCACGCCGAGTGCACGGTGCGGCACGCGGTGCCGCTCGGCGACCACACCGTGGTCGTCGGCCTGGTCGAGGCGGTCACGGTGACCGGGCACGCCCCACTGCTGTACCGGCGCGGGACGTACCGCGCCTGGTCCGACGCCGCCACGGTCGCACCGGTCGTGGCCCGTCCGAACCCGAGGGAGCTGGCATGAAGTTCGGCATCAACCTGTTCCCGACCGTCGGCCCGCAGGACAAACCGGCCGGGCAGTACTTCTCCGAGAGCCTGCGGCTGGCGGAGCTGGCCGACGAGTTGGGCTTCCACCACGTCAAGACCGTCGAGCACTACTTCTCCCCGTACGGCGGCTACAGCCCGGACCCGGTCACCTTCCTCGCCGCCGCGGCCGCCCGGACCCAGCGCATACGCCTGGTCACCGGCGCGGTGCTGCCCGCCTTCACCCACCCGGTCAAGCTCGCCGGCAAGCTCGCGATGCTCGACGGCATCTCCGGTGGTCGGCTCGACGTCGGCTTCGGCCGGGCGTTCCTGCCCGACGAGTTCCACGCGTTCGGGATACCGCTGGACGAGAGCCGGGCCCGCTTCGACGAGGGGGTGGCCGCCTGCACGCTGCTGTGGACCACCGAGAACGCGGTGTGGGAGGGCAGTTTCCACCGGTTCGGCCCGGTCACCCTGCTGCCCCGGCCGGTGCAACAGCCGCACCCCCGGATCCTGGTGGCCACCGCCAAGTCACCGGAGTCGGCCGAGGCCGCCGGCCGCAACGGCCACGGCGTGATGCTGGTGCCCTCGATCAACTCGCGGGAGCAGGTGCAGGACGTGCTGGCGCTGTACCGCAAGGCCGCGGTGGCGAACGGCTTCACCCCGACCGACGAGGACGTCCACATGAGCTACAACGCGTTCCTGGCCGAGGATCCCGACGAGGCGCGCAGGCTCGGGCGCGGCTACTCCGAGCAGTCCCACCGGACGCTCGCCGACGCGGTGTCGGCCTGGGCGCACACCCGCAGCACCGACTACCCGGGTTACGAGAAGATCGTGGAGCGGGTCGGCAAGGGCGACTTCGACCGGCAGGTCGCCGCCGGCAAGGCCCTCGTCGGCTCACCGGAGCAGGTGATCGCGGCGGTGGAGAACATCCGCGAGTGGTTCGGCGACGTGACGCTGAGCCTCCAGGTGGTGTCCGGCAACGTCCCGTACGAGCAGGCCGCCCGCTCCCTGCGGTTGTTCGCCTCGCACGTGCTGCCCCGGTTCTGACGGCACCGGTGACCACCCGCACGGTCGTACCGACCGACACCTACCTCACCGCCCCGCCCGCCCCACCGGCGTACCGGCGCAGCCGCCGGGTGGCCGCACTGGCCGGCCTGGTGGTGCTGCTGCTCGTGTTGCAGAACCTGGCGCGCAATCCCGCACTCCAGTGGGACGTGGTGGCGCAGTACCTCACCGCCGACGTCATCCTCGACGGGCTCCGGATCACTCTCCTGCTCACCGCGATCGCCCTGGTCGGCGGCTTCGCCCTGGGTACGCTGCTGGCGGTCATGCGGCTCTCCGGCAGCCTGCTGCTGCAGTCGGTGAGTTGGGGGTACACCTGGCTGTTCCGGTCCGTGCCGATCCTGGTGCAGCTCCTGTTCTGGTACAACATCTCGCTGCTCTACCCCCGCATCACCGTCGAGGTGCCGTTCGGTCCGACCCTGCTGGACGTGCAGACCCGAGGTCTGATCAACGGCTTCCTCGCCGCGGTCATCGGGCTGACGCTGCACGAGGCGGCGCACGCCAGCGAGATCGTGCGCGCCGGCCTGCTGTCGGTGGACAAGTCGCAGACCGAGGCGGCCCAGGCGCTGGGGCTGTCGCGGACCCGGACGTTGTGGCGCATCGTGCTGCCACCGGCGATGCGCGCCATCGTGCCGCCCTCGGCGAACCAGGCCGCCGCGCTGCTCAAGGGCACCTCGGTGGTGAGCGTGATCGCCGGACAGGATCTGCTCTTCTCGGTCCAACTGATCTACAACCGCAACTACCTGGTGATCCCGCTGCTGCTGGTGGCGACGCTGTGGTATCTGCTGTTCACCACCATCCTCAGCGGACTCCAGTACCTCCTCGAACGCTACTTCGGACGCGGCAGCGGCCGGAACGGCCTGCCCCTGCGCGCCCGCCTGCGGGCCCTCGCCGAGGGAGCGGAACGGTGAGCACCACGATGCACGACGACGACCCGCTCCGGCCGATGGTGCAGCTCGTCGGCGTCCGCAAGGCGTTCGGCGCCACCACCGTGCTCGACGGGGTGGACCTCACCGTCGACCGGGGGACCGTCACCTGCGTCGTCGGCCCGTCCGGCTCGGGCAAGAGCACCCTGCTGCGCTGCGTCAACCGTCTGGAACGCGCCGACGCCGGCATGGTCCTGGTCGACGGCCGACCGGTCGGCCAGGTGCTGCGGCGCGGCCGACTGGTCGAGGCGTCGCCACGGCTGCTGGCCCGGCACCGCACCGAGGTCGGGATGGTGTTCCAGGCGCTGAACCTGTTCCCGCACCTGACCGTCGTCCAGAACCTCGTGGAGGCACCCATCGCGGTGCAGCGGCTGCCCCGCGACGCGGCCCTCGCCCGCGCCCGCGAGCTGCTGGACCGGGTCGGCCTGGCGCACAAGGAACGCTCCTACCCGCGCGAGCTGTCCGGCGGCGAGCAGCAGCGCGTCGCCATCGCCCGGGCCCTGGCGCTGCGTCCCAAGGTGATGCTCTTCGACGAGCCGACCAGCGCGCTGGATCCGGAACTCATCGGCGAGGTGCTCTCGGTGGTCCGCGACCTCGCGTCGGGCGGCATGACGATGCTGATCGTCACCCACGAGCTGCGCTTCGCCGCCGAGGTCGCCGACGAGATCGTCTTCATGGACCGCGGTCGCATCGTCGAGCAGGGGCCACCCGCCACGATGCTCGACCGCCCTCGCGAGGAGCGCACCGCGCGGTTCTTCGCCACCATCCTCAACCGTTGAAGGAGACAATGTGTATTCGTCGCGTCACACCCGCTGGATGGTCGCCGTGACGGCGACCGCCGTGCTCGGCCTGCTGACCGGATGCGTCCACGCCGCGCCGGCCCCCACCGGTGGGGAGGCGCCCGCCGACCTCGGCGCCCAGGACGTGGTGTCGCAGGTGCAGGCCGCACCGGACATCGCGGCGCTGCTGCCGGCCGAGATCCGCGAGCGCGGTCGGTTGACCGTCGGCTCGGCGGTGGGTACCCCGCCGATCGCCTTCCACCCTCAGGACGGTGGCCCGCCGCGCGGCGTCGACATCGACATCGCCGACGCCGCCGCCCGGGTCCTCGGCCTGACCGTCAGCCGCGAGCAGGTCAGCGGCGCGTCGCTGCTGACCGGGCTGACCGCCGGCCGGTTCGACGTCGGCACCGCCAACTTCGCGGTCACCGAGGAACGCAAGAAGGTGCTGGACTTCACCGTCTACCTCACCGACGGCACCGGTTTCATGGTCCGCGACGACAGCTCGTTGCGCGAGGTCACCGACGTGTCGCAGCTCTGCGGGCTGACCATCGGCACCGGCGTGGGCAGCACCTTCGAGCAGGACCTGCGCCAGCGGGAGCGGGTGTGCGTCGACGCCGGCAAGCCGTACAAGATCAGCACCTACAGCGACGCCGCTGCGCACTTCCTGGCCCTGCGGGAGGGACACGTCGACATCCTGGTCAGCACCTCCAGCGTGCTGCGCTACGCCGCGAGCCAGCAGCCCGGGCTGCGCTTCGTCGGCGAACTCGGCCGCCGTGACGTCGGCCTGGCCACCAGCAAGGGCGCCGGTCTCGCCGAACCGCTGCGGGCCGCGGTGGACCGGCTGATCGCCGACGGTACGTACCGCCGGATCCTGACCAAGTGGCACCTGGAGGCCAGCGGGGTCGAACGGTCCACGGTGAACCCGGCGGCGGCCTGAGGCGTAGCGCCGCTCACCCCGCCCACCCGGGCACCTCGTCGATCTCCAGCACCGCACAGGTCCACGTGTATCCCGCTCCGACCCCGGCGAGCAGCACCCGCTCGCCGGGGCGCAGCGTTCCACTCTCCACCAGGTGCGCGAGCCCGCTGAACTGGTCGCCGGCCCCCAGGTGCCCGACCGTGCTGGCCCAGGCCCAGGTGGTGACGGCCCGATCCAACTGCCACGGTCGCAGGTACGAGGAGGTGAGCCGCCGCAACCCGAAGTGCGGCAACACGAACCGGTCCACGTCGGCGAAGGTCAGCCCCGCCTCGGCGAGCGCCCGGTCCACCGCCTCCGACTGGCCGGCCACCACCCGACTGATGCTGTACGACACCCCGGTCCGGGCGACGAACGCCTTCTTGACCGCGTCCAGGTCCACCGGCTGCCGCTGGGCCAGCGGCGCCGCGCCGAACGGGTCGTCGCCCCGGTGCAGACCCTCCAGGTCCGACTCGGAGACCGTCACCAGACTCAGCAGGCGCGCGAACCCGGCGTGTCGGGAGAGCACCAGCGCCGTACCGGCGTCGCCGTAGACCGTGCCGGGATCGCTGTTCCACCTGTCGAAGCCCGGTGGGCAGAAGCGGTCCCCGGTGGTGAGCAGCGCCGCAGCCCGTCGCGGCGCGGCGGTGAGGTACGCCGCCGCGAGATCGAGGGCGGCGAGTCCACCGTTGGAGAGCTGCCGCACCTCCAGCGCCGGACAGCGGTTGCCGAGCACCATCCGCTGGATGTACGACGCCGGCGCCCACACGTCGTGTCCCTGGTGGTAGACGGTGGCGTGCAGCAGCAGCGCCACCTCGTCCGGGGTGTGCCCGGAGCGTTTGACGGCCAGCTCGGCGGCGCGTACCGCCAGCTCCGGCCCGGACTCATCGCTCGACACGCTCACCGCGTCGAGGCCGGTCTGCGTCGCGAGCCGCTGACTGCACCGGCCGTCGGCTACCGCGTCGCGCACCCGCGTCCGCCCCGGCACGTACGCGGCCACGCCGGCCACCCGAACACCGTCGAATCGCATCTGTCTGCCGCTCCCTCGGATCGCCGGATTCGCGACGGGCTCCGGGCGTCCACCGCCGCCGGAACGTCGCTCGTGGCGTCGGTCCGGCGGCGGATCGCCGGCCGGTCGTGGGGCGGGCGATGGCGCGGAGCGCCGGGGTTCGCCTCGGCACCGCCGTCGCGTACCGCCACGGTCGCGCGCCGTGCTCGGCCGGGACTCGAGAACCCGTCGAGCGGGTACGGCTTCAGTCGCCCTCAAGGGGCAGGTGCGACGGTCGGGGCATGTCTGCACCCACGACCCGACGCGTGGCCCTGCTCTTCCCCGGGCAGGGCGCCCAACGATCCGGCATGGCGGTGGGCCTCTACCACGGACACCCGGGCTTCCGCCGCCACGTCGACGAGGTGTTCGCGCTCTGGGGCCCGGAGGGTGACGCGATCCGCGCCGACTGGCTCGCCGCGCGCCCGGCCGTACCCCTGGACGACCTGCGCCGCGCGCAGCCGCTGTTGTTCGCGATCGGCTGGGGGCTCGGGCGGACACTGCTCGACGACGGCCCGGAGCCGGTGGCCCTGCTCGGCCACAGCGTCGGCGAGGTGGTGGCGGCGACCCTCGCCGACGTGCTGAGCCTGTCCGACGCGGTACGCGTGCTCCGCGACCGGCTCGGGCACCTCGCCGACGCCCCGCCCGGCGGCATGCTCGCCGTGGCGGCCACCCCCGAGCAGGTGCGGCCGTACCTCGGTGACGGGGTGGTCGTCGGCGCGGTCAACGGGCCGGGACAACTGCTGCTCGCCGGCCCGGAGGCACCCCTGACCGATGTCGAGCAGCGGCTGCGCGCCGCCGCCGTGACCTGCCGTCGGGCCCGGTCGACCACCGCGTTCCACAGCCCCGCACTGGCCGTCGCCGCCGCGCGTGCCGAGCCACTGCTGCGCACCCTGCCGCTGCGTCCGCCGCGCCTGCCGCTGTTCTCCTGCTACACCGGCCGCCGGATGACCGCCGAGGTGGCCACCGACCCGGCCTACTGGGCCGCCCAACCGGCCGCACCGGTCCGGTTCGGCGCGGCGCTGGACGCCCTGCTGGCCACGGAGCCGCAGGTGCTCGTGGAGGCCGGTGCGCCGCACGGACTGACCGCGCTGGCCCGTCGGCACCCGGCGGTGCGGCAGGGCCGCTGCACGGCGCTGGCGGTGCTCCCGACGCACGCCGGCAGCCGCGACGCGGACCTGGTCGCCGTCGCCACGGCCCGGACCGCCGTGGACGGCGTCCGTTTCCAGGAGGGCTCGACCGTCGCTTGAGCACCCGCTGCGACCGTCGGACCATGAGCCGTCGCGTGGTCGTCACCGGACTCGGGGCCGTCGCCCCGGGTGGTAGCAACGTCAAGCAGTTCTGGGACCTGCTCTCCTCAGGCCGCACCGCAACCCGGGGCATCACCGCCTTCGACCCGTCGCCCTACCGCTCCCGGATCGCCGCCGAGTGCGACTTCGACCCGGTCGAGGCCGGGCTCAGTCCACAGGAGGCCCGGCGGATGGACCGGGCCACCCAGTTCGCCGTGGTCGCCGCCCGGGAGGCGGTCGCGGACAGCGGCCTCGACCTGCCGGGCGAGGAGGGTCACCGGGTCGCGGTGTCGCTGGGCTGCGCGGTCGGCTGCACCACCAGCATGGAGCGGGAGTACGTCGTGCTCAGCGACGGCGGCCGGTCCTGGCTGGTCGACCCGACGTACGCGGTACCGCAGCTCTACGACTGGTTCGTGCCCAGCGCGGTGGCCGCGGAGGTGGCACACGTCGTCGGCGCGCAGGGCCCGGTCGCCCTGGTCTCCGACGGCTGCACCTCCGGCCTCGACGCGGTCGGGCACGGCGCCGAACTGATCCGCGAGGGCAGCGCCGACGTGGTGGTCACCGGCGGTACCGACGCGCCGATCTCACCGATCACCCTGGCCTGCTTCGACGCGATCAAGGCCACCAGCCCGCGCAACGACGATCCGGAGCACGCGTCGCGCCCCTTCGACTCGACCCGCAACGGCCTGGTGCTCGGCGAAGGGGCCGGGGTGCTGGTCCTGGAGGAACTGGAGCACGCCCGCCGCCGAGGCGCCCCGGTGTACGCCGAGGTCGCCGGCTTCGGCAGCCGCTGCAACGGCTACCACATGACCGGGCTGCGCGCCGACGGCGTGGAGATGGCCGAGGCGATCCGGGTGGCGCTGGCCGAGGCGCACCTGGCACCCGAGCAGGTCGACTACGTCAACGCCCACGGGTCCAGCACCAAGCAGAACGACCGGCACGAGACGGCGGCCTTCAAACGCAGCCTCGGCGAGCACGCCTACCGCGTGCCGGTCAGCTCGATCAAGTCCATGATCGGGCACTCGCTCGGCGCGATCGGTGCGCTGGAGCTGGTGGCCTGCGCCCTGGCGATGGAGCACCACCTGGTGCCGCCCACGGCCAACCTGCACGTACCCGACCCCGAGTGCGACCTCGACTACGTGCCGAACGTCGCCCGCGAACACCGCACCGACACGGTGTTGAGCGTCGGCAGTGGATTCGGCGGCTTCCAGAGCGCGGTGGTGCTGGCCCGGCCCGATCGGCGGGCGGCGTGAGCGCCCCGGTCGTGACCGGACTCGGCGTGGCCGCGCCCACCGGTCTCGACGTGGAGGCGTACTGGCAGGCCACCGTGCAGGGGCGCAGCGGCATCCGGTCGATCACCCGCTTCGACGCCACCGGCTACCCGCTGCGGGTCGCCGGTGAGGTGCCCGACTTCGTCGCCGAGGAGCACCTGCCGGGACGGCTGCTACCCCAGACCGACCGGATGACCCGACTCAGCCTGTACGCGGCCGAGCAGGCCCTGAGCGACGCCGGGGTGCCGGCGGTCGAGGGCGTCCGGTACGACGTCGGCGTGGCCACCGCCTCCTCGATGGGCGGCTTCGAGTTCGGGCAGCGGGAACTGGAGAACCTCTGGAGCAAGGGCGGCAGCCACGTCAGCGCCTACCAGTCCTTCGCCTGGTTCTACGCGGTCAACTCGGGACAGATCTCGATCCGGCACAACCTGCGCGGCCCGGGAGCCGCCCTGGTGACCGACCACGCGGGCGGGCTCGACGCGATCGGGCACGCGCGACGGCAGATCCGTCGGGGCACTCCGGTGGTGCTCACCGGCGGCGTCGACGGCGCACTGTGCCCGCTCGGCCTCGCCGGTTGGCTCAGCACCGGCGGGTTCAGCAGCCGTACCGACCCGCGACGGGCGTACCTGCCGTTCGACTCGGACGCCGACGGTGCCGTGCCCGGCGAGGGGGGCGCACACCTGGTGCTGGAGGACGCGGACTCCGCGCGGGCCCGGGGTGCCCGGGTCTACGGCGAACTGGCCGGCTACGTCGCGACGTTCGACCCGGCCGGTGTGCCCGCGACCGGGCTGCGCCGCGCGATCACCGGCGCGTTGCGCGACGCCGGCATCACCCCCGACGACGTGGACCTGGTCTTCGCCGACGGCGCCGGGGACCGCGCGGCCGACCGGACCGAGGCGACCGACCTGGCGGAGGTGTTCGGGCCACGGCGGGTGCCGGTCACCGCGCCCAAGAGCACGGTCGGCCGGCTCCAGGCCGGCGCCGCCGCTCTGGACCTCGCCACCGCGCTGCTCGCCATCCGCGACGGCGTCGCGCCGCACACCGTCGGCGTCGACGCCCCCGCTCCCGACTGCCCGATCGACCTGGTCACCGGCGAGCCCCGGTCGCTGCCACTGCACCACGTGCTGGTGGTGGCCCGGGGCCGGGGCGGCTTCAACGCCGCCGCCGTGCTCCGCCGCGTCGCCTCGTGACCCGGACCGACCCGACCCGAAAGGACGATCATGACCGCCGACCAGCCGCTCCACCTCGACGATCTGCGCCGCATCCTGCGCGCGTCGGCCGGCGAGGACGATTCCGTCGACCTGGACCGCGAGATCCTGGACACCCCCTTCGTCGACCTGGGTTTCGACTCGCTCGCCCTGCTGGAGACCGTCTCCCGGATCTCCCGCGAGTACGCCGTGACGCTGCCGGACGAGGTGGTCGAGAGCTGCGACACGCCACGATCGCTGCTGGACTACGTCAACCGGGTCTGAGCAGCGGGGGGGGGGGGGGGGGGGGCGCGGCCGGGGGGGGGGCCCCCCCCCCCCGCCCCGCGGGGGGTGTTTCCCCAGCGGCACCCCCCCAGCCCCTGCGCCCCCCCCCTCGGCGGGATGCCCGCCCCCACGCA
>NZ_JBITKM010000025.1:0-52279 GCF_044461025.1 Micromonospora sp. NPDC049900 | reverse complement strand
GCGCTGCTGCCCACGACGAACAACCACGATCGTGCAGGCCATCCTCGCGCTGCACCACATCGAAGCCAACCCCCACGCAGGATGAAAATGGCTCAGAGTAGGAGGAGCGGCTGATTCATGCAGACCTGTCACTCTTTCGGGTTGTATGGACGGCATCCGGCCGAGTGGCTGACGGGCAGCGTCTGGGCAAGGTATGTCGGCTAGCCTGGCTGCTCGTTGATGAGGGTGCGCCGGGGCGGCGCAGCGTGACAACATAGCTCTCGTTCTGTGCGCCCACGCGTACCTCGCCGTCACCGCCGCCCACGCCAAAAAGGGGGCACCGAATCCGATGACGGCCTCATCCCACTTGCCCTCGGCGAGGTCCGCCGTCTGCTGGCACACCTGACCACCACGATCCGACCGTTCGACTACATACATCGATGGTCACGATGGCGACGCCGACACCAGTGCCGCGCCAGGACCGCCCACTACCAGCGAGGACTCCGACTTCATCAGGTGCGGCTGGAGTACTAGGCCCGAAGCTATGGAATCTCGGTGATGCCGTAGAGGAAACGTAGGCGATGTCCAGTGGTGTCGCTGTAGTGCCATGGCAGGTTGGCCCGTGATGGATTGTCTAGGGCTGCACTGCAACCAGGAGCACGGCTCATAGGTGTCAATCTCATTATCTGATCGAGGCATTGCAGGCTCGCCGGAAACACCCTGTTCACGAAATCACGAACGTCGACGACCAGCTGCCCGTCAAGCGGATCTGCGAGCTTGGGTGCGTTGGCGTTGCGGACGGTATAGCTGGCGCGGCCCGTGCCCTCTAGCCACTTCCCAGCAGTTGCGCCGCCCGGCGGTTGCACCCGTATTCCGAGATCCGCAACCGTCCATCTCGTGTGTCTCGCATGCAGGAACTCTCGCAACGCATCCTGTGTGTGCGCGTCCAGCGTGACATAGAACTGTCGGTTGTCCCTGGTGAGGTTGAGTGCCTCGTTGTGGACGCTGTTGCGTAGCCAGCGCAGAACCTGAAACACGTGCTGCATCTCGGTTCCAGGGGCGGTGTAGTCATAAAGATCCTTCGCAACCGGCTCCAACTTTTTTTGCCACTCCTTGTTGCCAGTCTTCTGCCAGCCGATGCGTTGCGGCTTGCTGCCCAAGCCGAGCACAAGGTCAGCAATGATGGCAGCGATATCGAACGCGCCCACGAGCGAGAACAACAACGAATCCAGATCGCATAGCATCTCCTCCGGCTCGGCATCGACCATGCTTGCCGATAGGGCGAAGACGCTGTCGCGAAACTGAAAGGCGCGCGAGATTCGGGTCAGCATCGTCTGGTTGAGCCGCTCCAAGGACAGGTCACGGCCAGGCGTGTTGTCATGCCAGGCCCGGCCCGCCTGATTCCAGCGCTCGAAGGCCGGCATCGCTGTGAAGGCAATGCTGCGACGCATTGACGTGGGATCCCACCGAATTTCGGAGCCACCAATGATGACTGGGTGGCGGTGCCAGCGCAGAAATAGCCCGATAAGCGCAAGCGCCTCATCCGGTGAAAACAGGTTGGCGAGGTGCTTGCCGTAAGGTCGGCTGCGCTCCGAAAGGAGCCACCGCCGGTCGGTTACGGTCACATCGGCCTCAAGTTCGTTGCCGAGGCGATAGAGCACAGCGCCATCGTGAGAATCGGCAGCGTCGATGCCATATCTGGTTGTGAGTTCGACTGCCTCCGCCTGGGCCCCGCTGTAGCAGTCGACCCCGCTGTAGTAGCCCCCGTCTGCGGTCTTCCGCTCGAAGGCCAACGTGTCATACATGCCGGGCTCACCGAAAACCACGTCCCCGACTTCGCGAAGCTCGTCGGATACCCTCAGGATCTCCAGCGCGGGGTGAACCAGGTAGCTGCGGAGCACCACCAACGCATCCGGAAAGCCCGTGCTGCCACCGCCGATAAACGGATAGCCGTGGTAATCGCCTTGGCCATCGACCGGCCCGCTGACGAGCGGTTGGTCGACAAGGACGCGGAGGCGCGGTGACAGCGTCTGGGCGAACGGGTTCGGCCCGTCGGCCCTGCGCAAGTACGGGAACACGTACCGGGGAATCGGCATAGGTCAACTAGACATCAGACTTCGGATGGGAGCGATCAGGAGACTGGCTGAAGGGGTGCACCGATCATCGCGCCACATGTGCGGCGCTGGCCACCCTGTCCCCGGTCAAGGAGCTGATCCTCGGCCGTCGCAGCGCACTCGCCGAAGCACTGATGCAGGGGGCACGGCAGACTACGGAGCGTGATGGACAACTGCAGGTGAGCAATCAGCGGCAGATGAGGGCGCTCAGGGGCTCGAATTCGGTCGGTGCCGGCAGAACAAATCACTGCCCCCTACGCCCGTCAATGCACTCCCGAAGAAGGTCCGCGTGGCCAAGGTGACGTGCATACTCTTCGATCATGTGGACCATGACTTCACGAAGCTCCACATCATTGTCTCCGCGGACGTCCAGCTCCGTTCGCGTGACGTAGTCGTCGGCGGAATCACATTGCCGTTGCCAATCCTCGAATGCCGTCTTGACCTCGGAGTCGGTGGGCGTCGGGAAGGTGAACTCCTCGCTGTGCAAGCCGTTGGGGCGAAACGGTCGAGGACCCCTGTTACCTTGCATCACGCGCTGAAACCATCCGTGCTCGACTGCAGCCATGTGTCGGACCAGCCCTAGAAGCGTCAGCTCCGACGGAGGAACAGCTCGTTTTGCGAGTTGCTCCGGCGTCAAACCGGCGCATTTGAGCTGCAGCGTTTGCCGCTGTATGCGCAGGTAATCGATCAACACGTCTCGCTCACCGTGGACGGCACCTTGGTCCCGCGGGTCCTCCGCTGGCGGGACGAACATGTTCTGCCAGCCGAAGCCTTTGCCAGCCCATTGATCAGTCATGGTTGGATCTTGCCCGCGACCTAGGAGGCGACGCAACGCGAAATGTCAAGGTCAAAGCCGTCGTTCGAGACGATCAAATGCACTCAACTCGGCAAATGCGCGCGTCGAGGAACGACCGGGCTTAGTAACAGCATCACGCAACGTCACCGGATCGGATCGCAGTCAGGCCAGACGGCGAACCGCCGGACGTAGACCGAACTCTTCGCCGGTGTGCACTCGAAGCGTACCTACCTCTGCACTCGGACCTGTACGTCGACAGGCCCTGACCCCGGAAGCGGGCAGGACCGCATGTGTCAGTCCTGCATCGCTGCGACGAGCCGGCGGAGGCCGGCGCGTTCTCGGCGGTTTTCGTGGGTGATCCACTCTTTGCCTTCGGCGGCGATGCCTTCCAGTACATGCAGGGTGCGATCGAGGCCCGAGGCGTCGAGGGAGACCTGGGAGGCGATGCGGTCGTCGTCGCCGAGTTCCGGCATGCCTGGCCACTCGCCGGTGATCGTCAGCTCGTCCCGGGGGTTGTTCGTCAGGGTTAGGGAGAGTTTCTTCTCGCCGTTGCGGGCATCGACGACGTGCGCCGCCACGACTGAGTTGTACTGGTAGGTGAGGCGCTGCTGGTCGCCGAATTCCGTGGTCTCGAAGTCGAGGGTGACCGTGACCTGCCGGACGCCGTCCTTGGTGAGCAGGAAGAGGAGAAGTTTGTATCGCGAGTAGCGCCAGGGTCCTTTGCTGACTCGGGCACGCTTGCACCCGGGCACGGGCGCCTCGATGAAGGCGTGCGCTATCACGTCCTGCGCGGTCACGCGGTAGTGCCGCAGTGTGTCCTGGACGAGGATCTTGCGATCGCAGTCGAGCCAGTGCGCCATCTCTGCGTCGTTCGGCTTCGATTCCAACTTGCGCACCCACCTGTCGTACGCCGCGCGCCGGTCCTCATAGTCGTGCCGGACCCGGACCAAGTCGTCTCGGTAGCGGTGGCCCTCGAGAAGGATCGCATACCAGCCCTGGATGGCGAGCCGAGCCCCGGCCACGACGCCGGCCGTCGCGATCGCCGTCGTGAACGGTGCTTCGACGAGGGCCTGCCACAGGAGTAGCGGCCCGGCCATCACCAGGGCGAACACGGCGGCGCCGAAGGCGGTCCGCGTCGAGGATGGCACTCGGGAGTTCTCGGGGTCCGCCGTGAGCTCACCGCTGAGCCACAGCCGCTTGACGTCGCTGGCGAGGAATCTCACTAGCCAGGCGACCCGCTTGGCGTCGACCGCTTGCTCCCGGTACAGCTCGACCAGCTCGTTGCGGAGGGACTGCCGGATGCCCGCCGTCTCCGCCAGCCACGTCTCGCGGGCCATGCCCTGCGGCAGGTAACGTCCGAAGTAGCGGTCGAACAGGGAGTCCATCGCTGAGGCGAACCGGTCAGACTGTGCGGGAACACGCTGAGGTGTGAAGGTGAGACGTTGGCGGGCCATCCGCCGTCGATGCTGAGCCAGCCTGATCGTGAATCCCGCCCGGATCGCCACGACGGCGGCTCCAAGAGCCACCATCAGGTAGCCGGCCGAGCGAAGCCACGAGTGCGCCCAAGCGTAGTTGACCACCAGTAGGCCCGTGATGAGGAGCAGCGCCGAGCCGCCTGAGGCACGCAGGTAGTCCGCCGCGTCGGTGCGGATCGGGGGCGGCGGAACCTGCCGGGGAGGTATCGGCTTGGACTGGAAGAACTTCCAGACGCGCTCTGCCCGGTCGTTGGCCGTCCTGTCCCGCCGGGCGGCCGCGAACGTCTTCTGCCAGGTCCAGTCCTGGTGCGGGCCGGCCAGGAAGACCTCGAGGTGGTTGAGGATGCTTTCCTGTAGGGGCGGGTTGAGCGATTCGAACTCCTTGACCACCGCACCGATCGCGGCCGGGTCGGGAGTCTCCGCCGTAGTCTGCGGCAGCGAGTCCAGCAGCGAGCCGACGACATTGATGCCCCGGGCCCAGGGATCTTCGGAGCGTTGCGTCGCCCAGCGGCGCACATGTGCCAACTGCGCGAGTTCCTGGTCCGTCAGGCTCTGCACGGTACGGCCGCTCAACAGTGCGAGCGCCAGATAGAAGTAGGCGCGGGAGTTCGTGTAGCCCCGGGCGACCGCTTTCATGATTAGCTCCCTCGCCTCGGAGGGGGCGCTGATCTCCAGGTAGCGGAGGCCGACCTCGAACTGCCGCTCAGGTGGGTCGTCCTCGCTGACGTGGTATCCGCCTTCGATATGGACCTCCTGGGCCTGGAAACCCACCCAGGCATCGCCGTCCGCAACGTTGGTGAACGATCTCTCCTGCGGTCCGGCACTCATGACAAAGCCCGCAGAGCCGCCATCAGCCCCGCGACCCGCGTGGCGAGGTCCGTCCAGTCCAGCAGCAGACCGCGCAACTTCCGCAGGGCCGTGGTCGCACGACTCCGTGCCTCGTCGTCGGCCGGAGGCACGTCGGCGGCGGCGGCATCCATCTCCTGCTCCGCCGCGCGGTACGTAACCGTGTCCACCTCACCCGCCTCATGGCATTTGCGGAGCGAGGCGCGCAAGTCTGCCAGCTGGTCCTGGAATGTCTCCCGGCCGGGACCGCCCGGCGCGCCGTAGACGGTCGCGTGGTGAACGGTATGTGCCTGAAATCCGACGTGCGCGTTGCCCTTGGCGACGTTTCTGACAGAGCCGGACATCAACGCATCACCTGCTTCTTTCCGAGGACGGCGAGGGGAGGAGGCATACTGCGCCCCGAGCTCCTGAGCGAGCGCGAGGGCGAAGGCCGCGGCGTTGGCGGCGGCACGCGGCTGCCAGTTCTCGCCGTCAGTGTGGACCTTGGTCCCGTCGGCACGGTCGCTGATGCCGCGGACGACGACGGCCGGCAGAGAGCGGTTCAGGTGGGCGGCCTGGGCCACCCCGGCCGACTCCATCTCCACCGCTAACGCGTCGTTGTAGTGATCACGAATGCGCGTCGCCTCGGGCGAGGACGCCGAGTCGAGGACGACCTCCCCAGCGGCGATTGGGCCGAACCGCACCTGGGGCACTACTCCGGCGAGGCCCCGCGCCCAGCCCCGCTCCCGCTCAAGATGCCGGGCGAGCTGATCACAGGCATGGGGGATCTCCCACACGCGAGGTCGGGTGCGGAACGCGTCGCTCTCGCTAGTGCCGCCGTGATAGGCGTACACGTGGGTGGCCACGACGACGTCGCCAAGGCCGACGGAGGGCCAGAGCGCCCCGGCCACGCCAGCGAAGATGACCGCTTCCGGATCGAACTCGGTCATGGCGCGCTCGGCGATGACGGCGGAGGGGTGGTTGCCCTTGCCGACAAGGCCGAGAATGATCTCACAGGAGCCTCCGGTCACGGTGCCACGCTCGAAGCGCGTGCCCATCGGATGTAGGTGCGGTTCGACTTTCGTGAGACGTTCGCGGACTGCGCTGTACTCGAGGTCCAGTGCGGTGAGCACGACCACAGGTCTGGTCATCTCTCGTCTCCTCCGGCTGCGACGGCCGAAGCCGTGCGGATCATGGGCGGGTAGAGGTTCCGGCACGGACCGGCGCGGTAGACGCGGGCCGGGCGGCCGGTGCCCGTGGCCCGGGGCGGGCCGGCGGGGACCACGAAGCCCTTCGTGCCCTGGACCTTGCGGTAGAAGTTGCGGGGGTCGAGCGGCGTGCCCCAGACGGCCTCGTAGACCTGCTGCAGCTCTGTGAGAGTGAAGACCTCGGGGCAGAAAGCGGTCGCGAGCCCCGTGTGCTCCAACTTGGAACGGGCACGCTCCACCCCGTCGACGACGATGCGTAGGTGGTCGAAGGCGAGCGGTACCCGCGCGTCGAGTACATCGTCGGCCGGCGTCCACTCGGCGGCTGCGGCGTCGGTTCCGGCGATGGGCTCGGGAAGGCGCGGCACGACGGCGAGGTGAGCGACGGAGACTACGCGTCCACGAGGGTCACGGTCAGGGTCGCCGTATGTACCGAGCTGCTCCAGGTGCGGGATGTCGGTGAGCCCCGCCTCCTCCCGCAGCTCCCGGCGGGCGGCGCTGAGGATGTCCTCGCGCTCATCGGCGAGGAACCCACCAGGCAGCGCCGCACGCCCAGCGAATGGCTCGACGCCGCGCCGCACGAGAAGCAGGTGCAGACGGCCACCGCGCAGGGTGAGGATCACGAGATCGACGGTGAGCAGGATCCGGGGTGGTTCCCAAGTGTCATCGGGCACCGCTCGACCATAGCTTTTTGTCGAGCTGACAAGAAGCCGTCCGAGCTGTCATGTCGCCGACACTTGAAGTAGCGTCCAGATCACCAAGAGTGAGTTCGGCGGTGACGTGGTCTCGCGGGGTGGTAGCGCGCATACGCCGCCGGGTGACGCTCTGGCCTCGGGCGTCCTTCGACGAGCCAGAGGGGGCCCGCGATGGGATCAGGCGGCGGGACCAGCGCCGGCACGGAGAATCGCAGCCATCATCACTTCGGTACGGAGCGTCGCCGAGTACGCCCCGTGGGGCACCAGCTCCGAGGTCAACGCTCTCGATGGCCCTCGGGCCTGGGTATGAACACAGGGGAGCGTCGAACTTCGCTGCGTACCGTCATTGACCCGGCTGGTTGCCGCCACCTACCCTCCGACGCATGCATACCTGTTTCCAGCAGGTATGCGGGATGTACGTGTCCGAGTCCCCCCTCGGACACAAAAACGCGGCGTTTGCGCCCAGTTCTACGTGCTGGTGGTCAAGCATGCTTGACCACGCGAATCTTCTCTTCTTCACGGTCGCTACTCGGTTGTTTCCGGGTGGTGGTGGCCGTGGTTGACACCTCGACAGGCCCGGTGATTCCACCGGCGGTCCTGTCTGACCTGGGGCCGGCGGCCGAGCGCTCGATGAGCGGTGGGTTGCGTCGTGGTCCGTTGCCGATGTCGTTGCTGCCGGAGCCGCGTACGAGTGCCCGCGTCTACGGTGTGGCCGCGTTGGAGGGCAGTGGCCGGCTGCGGGACCGGTTCGTGGTGGGTGCCCTGGGGTGGCGGCCGGGTACCCGGTTGGACATTCGGGAGCGCGCTGGGATCGTCGTGGTGCGTGGTGATGATCAGGGTGTGTTCCGGCTGACCGGTCAGGGGCATGTGCGTCTTCCCGCGGCGGTGCGGCATTGGTGCGCTCTACGGTCGGGCGATCGGCTCCTTCTGGTGGCGGATCCAGCGGTGGGGCTGCTGCTGGTGTGTCCGATGGCGACGCTGGACGAGATCGTCACTCAGGCCCATGCCGGTGTGTTGGCTGGTGGTGTGTCGTGAGTGGTGCGAGTCGAGCTGAGTTGGACGCGGCGCGGTTGTTGTTGGCGCGGATGGGCATCTCGGCGGCGGACCTGGTGGAAGCACCGGCGGACCGTCCATTGGTGCCGACGTTCGCGGAGTATGTGCCGGTGGTGTCGGCGGCGGTCAGTGTGGGGATGCGGCGGGCGCATGGCTCGTACTGGAAGCGGGTGGTGCAGCAGTGGGGGCAGCGTCGGCTTGATGAGCCGACGCCGTCGGAGATCGAGCAGCTCGGCGAGTACGTCAAGGCGCACGTGGTGGCTCGCCGTAATGCGCGGGGTGGGCGTAGTGCGGTGGAGCATCTGATCGCGGCGTTGCGGTGCCTGTACAAGCGGGCGGTGGCCGACGGCTACATCGCGGCGGGGGATGATCCGGCGGCGAAGGTGGCCAAGCCGCGTCGGTTGCCGAGTACGCGGCGGGCGGTGGCGGACAGCCGGTTGGCGGAGATCAACGAGGTCGCGGCCAGTACCGGGGATGATCCGGTGTTGGACAGTCTGCTGTTGCGGTTGCATACGGAGACGGCGTGTCGGCGGGGTGGGGCGTTGGCGTTGCGGCCGGTGGACCTGGATCCGGAGCAGTGCCTGATCCTGCTGCGGGAGAAAGGCGACACGGCGCGGTGGCAGCCGGTGTCGCCGACGCTGATGCGTCACCTGCAACGGCACGTCACCGACCGACACGCCCCGCCTGCGGGGCAGTTGTTGCGGTACCGCGACGGGCGACCGATCACCCGACGGCGTTACGACCATCTGTGGGTGCGGATCGGTGAGCACCTGCCGTGGGTGTATGTGCAGCAGATCAGCACCCACTGGCTGCGCCACACCACGTTGACGTGGGTAGAGCGGAACTTCGGCTACGCGGTAGCCCGCGAGTACGCCGGCCACTCCGACAGCGGCAGCAGCGCCGGTACGACGGCCACCTACGTGCGGGCAACGCTGCACGAGGTGGCGCGCGCCCTGGCGGCGTTGACCAACGAGCCACACCCTCTCGCCTGACCGATCAGACGAACGAAGGATGGTCACGCTGCTGGCGGCAGAGATTGCTGGTTAGAGCTGTGCCGCTAGCAGGGCCAGCCGAATTTAGGATGAGGTTGCCGAACGTTGCGGTCGGGGGCGGTAGTGGATCAGGGTGCCATCCCGTCGGCCTCCGACCCAGGCAAGCCGAGCGGGCCAGGGTCAGGGTGACGAGGCGGAGCGCCTAAGGGCGGTAAGCCGGCGGTACCTTGGAGTTGGCGATCGGTTGAAGAGGCGGAGAAGATCATGGTGAAGGAAGTGAACGAAACCGGCGTTGATGATCTCTAGCGGCCCAGGTCAGCTAGTCTGCTCCCCGCGCACGCGGGGGTGATCCCAACGTGGTGGTGGTCGACGTCCCGCCCGGTCACTGCTCCCCGCGCACGCGGGGGTGATCCATGGGTAAGCGCCGGTTTCGTCAAGGGCTCATGCGCCGCGGCGAGGCTGGCACGGCCGCAGGCCCGCTCGGAAGCAGATCCGGCCGTCCAGATCCGCCGCTGGTGGGGCAGGCCGTCACACCACCTGGGCAACACCTCCGCAGGCGGTAACTGCCCGGACATCTGGCAGTTGAGCAACGGGGACATGACGATGATCGAAGCGGATCTCAACGCCACCTGTCTCGGTCGACTGCCCGAAGAAGGGCTCTGTCGACCCGGGTGGGCGGCATATCATCATCCCCCGATCGACATGATCGCGGCGAAGGTGGACATCTCTGATGCGTGAACTCCTCGTGGGAGACCCAGGTGAGTTGCTGGACCTCGACGACCACAGCAATGTCCCGTCATGCGCTTCTCGGATAAGCCATCCGCAGGCATCGATGGTCTCGACAGGTGTGCTGCTCGCTGGAACGGTTCGTGGGGTGGTGCCATCGCGGCCGTGATCGAGAGAATCGAGCCCTTCGTCCGTCGGTGAGCGTGACGACCGAACCTGGACTGCTCGGACCCCAGATGATCCTCTCCATGCTCGTCTTTGAGTCTGGGGATCAGGGATCCAGGTGATCTAGGAACCCCCAGTGGGCACGGAAACCCCAGGGGGTTCCGAACCGCAAAATGCGAGCTAGATCGGCAAAACGGACAGTGAGTTGGGTGACAAGCATCAACGCATCACTATCTTCCCTGTTCGGGAACCGCTGCGCCCGGCCACTGCGCCGGGCGAGGATCGCAACGACTGGGGGGCGCGCGGGCGAGCGCGAACCGGCGCCGGGGCTGCGCCCGGCCACTGCGCCGGGCGAGGATCGCAACCATGCGGGCAAGACGCAAATGCACGCGGCCGTGTTGCAGCTGCGCCCGGCCACTGCGCCGGGCGAGGATCGCAACTCGTGCTGTGTCCGATCGCCACGGCGAACGTCTCCCTGGCTGCGCCCGGCCACTGCGCCGGGCGAGGATCGCAACATCGGCCGGCACGATCAACGTGCTGGACGCCTGCGCGCGCAGCGCTGCGCCCGGCCACTGCGCCGGGCGAGGATCGCAACATCGGCCGGTCCGCTGGGTCGCGTCGGTGGCGAGGAGCTGCGCCCGGCCACTGCGCCGGGCGAGGATCGCAACTGCACTCGGCAATGGCGGACTTCGCTCCCGCCGACGTGGCTGCGCCCGGCCGCTGCGCCGGGCGAGGATCGCAACCGCACCGGGTGCGCAACGTGGTGCACCCCGCCTCACCGGGTGCTGCGCCCGACCACTGCGCCGGGCGAGGATCGCAACACCGATGCCTCGCTGACCGGCGGCGGCGCGGTCGTGCTGCGCCCGGCCACTGCGCCGGGCGAGGATCGCAACACGAATCGCGGGTCATGGGTGACGCGGTCCTGGTCGAGCTGCGCCCGGCCGCTGCGCCGGGCGAGGATCGCAACTCCACCGCGAGGACGGCCTGCTGCCGCAGGGCGAGGTCGGCGCTGCGCCCGGCCGCTGCGCCGGGCGAGGATCGCAACGGCATCTGCACGCCGACGTTGAGCTGCCCGCCAACCTGCCGCGTCCAGCGAGTGGCTGTGTCTCGTTGCCATTCTCTGCTTGTCGCATCCGGTCCCACTCCGCTCCTGGTCGAGGTAGTAGACGTCGTGCCACTCAGCGTGAGCTGGCCTCGCTTGGAACACGCTCACCGTGAAACGTCTGCGACGGTCGCTGGGCAGCCTGAGCTAGGGGTTGCCCCCGAAGGAGACGCCGCCATGGATGTCGCGCGCCTGCACTGTCGAGCCGCTGACGTCGCCGGAGACGGTGTTCGTGACATCGCCCGGACCGGCGGCGATGACAGCCTGGGTGTGGGCGAAGCGAGTTCGGAACTGATCGTTAAATGTGGGATCCTGCCGGGCTGCGTGCGCGAGTAATGCGGCGAGGTGCCGGGCCGTGTGCAGGTCAGGGCGCCTCACGGCGACCTCGAGCGTCTCGCGGGAGGCGCGGTCGTGGCGAAATCGGTGCCGTAGGAACTCGGTGAGGTCGACGACGGCCGTTCGGGCGCTCTCGGCAAGGTTGGTGGTGGTCCAGGCGACCAGTGTGGTCGCTGCTGTCAGCATGAACGGGTCGTCCATCAGCACTCCCTGATCGCTGCACCGTCCGCTACAGGTTGGTCGAGCCACACTGTCATTCAATCCCCTGAATGTTACTATGAGTATTCAGCTCCGCACGCCTTCGGGGAGGTTGGTGTGACCGCACACCGCTGGGAAGCAGACCCGTCCGCCCAGCTCCACCGCCGGTGGGGCAAGTCGTCTCACGAGCTGGGTAACACCTCCGGCGACGGTAGCTGCCCGGACGTCTGGGAACTGAGCAACGGGGACGTGGCAGTGATCGGATACGACCTCACTGACAGCTACCTCGATCGACTGCCCGAAGGGGTCTCCGTCGACCCGGGAGAGCGGCTTATCATCATCCCCCGGTCGACCATGCTTGCGGCGAAGGTGGACATCCCTGATGCGTGAACTCCTCGGCGGAGACCCCGGCGAGTTGCTGGACCTCGACGACTACTGGGCCGACTTCGACCAGCGGTTCTGGAAGACCGGTCCGCCGGGCTTCTGGAAACTCGAGCGACAGCAGTCGTTCAAGGAGCCCCACGACGAGAGCTGGCAGGCATTCACCCAAGGCCGGTGGGAGGAATCGCTGAGGATCCTGAACGCCCGGCGCCCCGAATTCGAGGATTACTACCGGCGCATCACCGGCAGCGAATTCGCCACCCGCCGGGTGCGGGTGGTCCAGGAACCACTGACGCCGTACCTGCAATGGGAACTACACGTGCTGCGTCTCCGCCACGAGTACGGCGGCCTGACCCGGGTCATCGACAGCGCCCGGGCCACCGACGTGGAGACCGACGGACCGCTGCCGGAGATCTACACCCTCGGCACGGACGTCATGTATGAAGCCGTCTACGACGCCGACGGAGTCTTGGAAGCAGCCCGACGCTGGCGCAACCCCGCCATTGTGACGCGGTGCCAGCAACTCATCGAATCGCTCTACCACGACGGCGAGCCGCTGGACGACTACTTCACGCGGGCCGTGGCGCCGTTGGAACCCCCGCGCTTGGACTGAACCATGGCCGGCACAGGCGCGGATGGGCGACACCCCGAACACGTTAACCAGTCCGCGCTGTCCGGGCCCGCCGACCTCGTGCAGGCCCGCGACGTGTACGGCGGGGTGCATTTCCACTCCGGTGACCCGCAAGCTGTGCACCCGACTCCCCGCCAATTGCCCGGCGACGTTCGCGGCTTCGTCAACCGCGTCGAGGAACTGGGCTCACTGAACCGGATGCTCACCGACGACGCCGTCACCACCACCCTCGTCGTCCTCTGCGGCACCGCCGGCGTGGGCAAGACCGCCCTGGCCCTGCGCTGGGCACACGAGGTGCAGCACCGCTTTCCCGACGGCCAGCTCTACGCCAACCTCCGGGGACACGATCCCGGCGAACCGAGCCGACCCGACCAGGTGCTCGACCGTTTCCTCCGGGCGCTGGGCGTGCCACCGTCAGCCGTACCGACCGACGCGGAGGACCGCGAGGCGTTGTACCGCTCCCAACTCGCCGACCGACGCATGCTGATCCTGCTGGACAATGCCGCCACCGTGCGGCAGATACGCCCGCTGCTGCCCGGCACCAGCGGCTGCCTGGTGATCGTCACGAGCCGCACCATGCTCTCCGGCCTCGTCAGCCGTGACGGAGGCCGACGCTTGAGTCTGCGCATCCTGTCCGAGGACGACGCGGTGACGCTACTGCAGGACGTGACCGCCGGATACCGCGCCGACGACGACCCCGGGGAGATG
The DNA here is from genome assembly GCF_044461025.1 of Micromonospora sp. NPDC049900. Classification (NCBI taxonomy): domain Bacteria; kingdom Bacillati; phylum Actinomycetota; class Actinomycetes; order Micromonosporales; family Micromonosporaceae; genus Micromonospora; species Micromonospora sp. NPDC049900. The sequence continues at coordinate 38,898 of NZ_JBITKM010000025.1, read as the reverse complement.
GCCGAACTCGCCCGGCTGTGCGCCAGGTTGCCACTGGCGCTGCGCATCGCCGCCGAACGGGCAGCGAGCAGGCCCCACATGCCCCTCGCCGAACTCATCCAGGACCTCCGCGACGAATCAGCACTGTGGGACGCCCTCACCGCGGAAGAAGGCGACGAAGCCGACGCCGTCCGCTGCGTCTTCGCCTGGTCCTACCGGGCACTCGACACATCAGCAGCGCGACTGTTTCGCCTGATCGGCCTCCACCCCGGCACGGACTTCGGTGTACCGGCCGCCGCCGCGCTCGCCGACATGCCCCTGCCGCAGGTCCGCCAGCCACTCGACGCGCTCGTCGGCGCCCACCTGCTCGAACAGAGCGCACCCGGCCGCTACCAACTACACGACCTCCTGCGTGCCTACGCCGTCGACCAGGTCAAACACCTCGAAAGCCAGGAGAGTCGCCACGCGGCACTCATCCGCATCCTCACCTGGTACCTCCACACGGCCGACGCCGCACTGGCCCGCTCACTCCCGTTCTACCGGACGGTACCGCTGGAACCACCGACCGACGTCACACCGCTGCACTTCACCACACCCGACCAGGCCGACGCGTGGTTCACCGCCGAGCAGGACAACCTCGTCGCCGCCACCCGCACCGCCGCCGAAGCCGGCCAACCACAGATCGCCTGGCACCTGTCCATCCTGCTCCGCAGCATCTTCATGCACCGCAACGCCTTCGATGCCTGGTTCACCACTGCGCACACCGGCCTGGCAGCGGCCCGGTCGATGGCCGACCGCCGCGCCGAAGCGGACGCGCAGGAAAGCCTGGGAAAGGCACACTTCCAGGCCCGCCACCTGACCGAGGCAGCCGAGCACCACCAGGCGGCGCTGGCGATCCGCCGGGACATCGGCGACGAACACGGCATCGCCGTATCGATTAACGCACTGGGCCTGCTGGCGCTGCGGCATCGCCGCCTCGACGAGGCACTGGCCCACTTCGGAGAAAGCCTCGACATCGTCACCCGACGCGATGACCGGCGATGGCAGGCCCTCATGCTCAGCAACCTCGCCGAGACCCGATACGAACTCGGTGACCTCACCGAGGCCATGCACCTGCTGGAACAAGCACTCACCGTGCAACGGGACATCGACGACCGAGGCCAGGAAGGCAACTCGCTGTTCTTCCTCAGCATGACGTTGCGGGAACTCGGCCGCACCGACGAAGCCCTCACCGCCATCACCGCAGCGCTCGCCATCGCCGAACGCGGCACCACCCTCTGGCTGGCACACTGGCTGGTCGAATACGCCCGCGTCCGGCGGGCCACCGACCAACCCGCCCAAGCGCTGGAAGCAGCACACCGCGCCGCCACAATCCAACGTCAACTCGGTGACCTCAGCCGAGAGGCAATGGCGCTCGACGGCGCCGGCGAGGCGTACCGCGACATGGGGCAGCCGGAGCAGGCCGTCGCCTTCCACCGTCGTGTGGCAGCCGTGCACCGCCGGCTCGGCGACCACTGGCAACTCGCCCAGACATTGGACCATCTCGCGGCGGCACTGACCGACGCCGGAAATCCCGAGGAAGCACACCGGTGGCGACGGGAGACAGTCGCACTGCTCGAAGGCTTCCCAGACCTCCGAGCGACACGACTACGGCGCCGAATCGAGGCAGAACTGCGAGGCCTTGGTAGGTGAGAAGCCTCGCGGCGGAACCTGAATCAACGCCCGCTAGAGGCGGCCCCACCTTCTTCACCTACTCCCTACCCGACGACAGCGGTCGCAGTGAACTTGATCCGGTGGTCACTGCATCTACCGTGCACGTGACGGGCTGCCGGTAGTCGGCCAGTTAAAGGGCGCGCTAGGGCCTCGCCACCCGGATACCGTGATCAGTCCCGACACCGCGCCGAGGATGCTGGAGCGACTGTGGGTCGGGAAAGGGGCCAAGCTACTGTCGAAGCTGGGGCCGCCATGGTCATGTTCCTCTTCGTTGGTCGGGCGGGGTTGATCTAGGATCCCCCAGTAAACACGGAAACCCCAGGGGGTTCCGAGCCGCAAAATACGAGCTAGATCGGCAAAACGGACAGCGGGCAGGGCCAGCAAGCATCAATGCATCGCTATTTTTCCTGCTCGCGAACCGCTGCGCCCGGCCACTGCGCCGGGCGAGGATCGCAACTCGTACAGGGCGCGCCGCGCCACCAGCGAGAAGATGCGCTGCGCCCGGCCACTGCGCCGGGCGAGGATCGCAACATTGCGAGTGCCGCTCAGCTTCTCCCAGTGCGCCAGGTCGCTGCGCCCGGCCACTGCGCCGGGCGAGGATCGCAACGTGCCCGGTTGTGGGCGGGTGGTGCGCCGGGATGTCGAGCTGCGCCCGGCCACTGCGCCGGGCGAGGATCGCAACTCAGTCCATCCGTTCCCACAGCGGAAATCCGCCGGTCGCTGCGCCCGGCCACTGCGCCGGGCGAGGATCGCAACTCTGCCTCCTTGTCGCAACTCGGGCAGGAGTCGGTGAGCTGCGCCCGGCCACTGCGCCGGGCGAGGATCGCAACGCCACCTCGCCGGAGCAGAGGCCGACCTCGTCGACCCGGCTGCGCCCGGCCACTGCGCCGGGCGAGGATCGCAACTCAGACGAACCGGATCCGGCCGGCCACGTCGGCGCGCCGCTGCGCCCGGCCACTGCGCCGGGCGAGGATCGCAACCCGGCCATGGACCATGCCTGGCAGGGCGGGGAGGCGATGGCTGCGCCCGGCCACTGCGCCGGGCGAGGATCGCAACATCTCTGGGGTGTCTCCTTTGCTCCGGTGTCCCAGTGCTGCTGCGCCCGGCCACTGCGCCGGGCGAGGATCGCAACTGGACGTTCAACGAGTAAGCCGCGATGGTCCCTGCGGCTGCGCCCGGCCACCGCGCTAGGCGAGGATCGCAACGAGTCGAAGTTTGGCCGAGCCCCGAACGAGCTGGAGGTGCTGCGCCCGGCCACTGCGCCGGGCGAGGATCGCAACGCGTACGCGGGGATCGAGCTGGCGCGCGTCGACATTGCTTCGCCCCGGGGCAAAACGCGCTGGGCGGAGATCGGAACGAGACTTCGGCGTGGCAAATGCAGCGTTGCCGGGTATGGCTACCTTGCCGGGTGGAGATCGCATCGACAATCGAGTTACCTGTGCCAGCAGCTGTGCGACAGCCGGCAAAGGGTGGCGGCTGCGTCACGTCTACCTGCGACACGCCGAAGGGTAGCGTCCGTCGATTATGTAGGAACCCGGTGTTCAATACCTGACTCGTTGGCGTGTATCGGTTGAGGTGGGGCGCTTATGGTGGAATCGAACGACCTCTGGGCACATAGTCCTGCTCCAGGCAGCAGTCAGTGGCATTCTCTTGCTGATCATCTTCGGGGTACCGGTGAGTTGGCGCGACGGTTTGCGGCGCCGTTCGGTGGGGGTGAGGTGGCGTACTGGCTTGGTGCGCTGCATGACGTGGGTAAAGCCGCGTGCGCGTGGCAGGACAAGCTTGCTGTTGCCGCGTCTACCGGCGGGCCCGTCGGTATCGACCACAAGGCGTTGGGTACCCGGATCGCGTTCGACCGAGGGCTGGGCTCGTTCGCTGGTGCGATCTACGGTCATCACAACGGATTGGTCGATGCGCCGAGTCTACGGCGAGCGTTTGAGAGCAGGCTTAGCGGTGCGCCGGCCCACGTCGCGTCTGCTGAGCGTGAACTGCCGGGTTTGCTGCCGGATCTGCCGGAACGGCTGGATCATGCCGTGCCCCTGGAATGGCGGGCAGATCCGTTGGTGGGTGAGATGGCGCAGCGGTTGTGCTACAGCGCGCTGGTGGACGCGGACAGCTTGGATACCGGTGCGCATTTCCAGGGACTGGCCAGCCCGAGGGTGCGTGCGGACGCGGACTTCGGTCACCTGTTCAAGGTGTTCGAGCAGCGGCGGCGTGTCGAGATCGGCGGGCGTGGTGGTACGGAGATCGGTGTTTTGCGGGAGCGGGTGTACGGGGACTGTCTGGCGGCGGCTGAGGCTGATCGTGGTGTGTTCCGCCTGGGTGCGCCGACCGGCGCGGGTAAGACCTTCGCGAGCGGCGGCTTTGCGCTACGGCATGCGGAGAAGCACGGCTTGCGGCGGGTGATCGTGGCGGTACCGTTTCTCACGATCACCGAGCAGAACGCGGCCGCCTACGGCCGGCTTCTGAATGAGGATGGTGCGGAGCCGGTCGTCCTCGAGCATCACAGCCAGGCGGATTTTGATGACCCGGCGGCGGGGCGGTGGGCGCGGCTGGCGGCCGAGAACTGGGACGCCCCGTTTGTCGTCACCACCTTCGTGCGGCTGTTCGAGTCCCTGTACGCGCGGAAACCGTCGGCGATGCGTCGGGTGCACCGGCTGGCGAACTCGGTGATCGTGCTGGACGAGGTGCAGGCGTTGCCGCACGCGATGCTCGCGCCGATCCTCGACGGCATCCGACTGCTGGTGCGGCATTTCGGTGCGACCGTGTTGCTGTCCTCGGCGACCCAACCGAGCTTCTGGGCACTGGACGAGATCAAGGACGTGCCCTGCACCGACCTGATCCAGGACACACCGAAGCTGGTCAGCGATCTGCGGAGAGTGCGGTACGAGTGGCAACTCGACCCGAAGCCGACCTTGGCCGACATCGCTGATGAGGCTGCGTCGGTGCCTGCGGCACTGGTGGTCGTCAACACGACCGCCGACGCGAAGGCGGTGTTCGACCGGTGGCGTGCCCAGTCGATCGGTACGGCGTGGCACCTGTCCACCCGGATGTGCCCGGCGCACCGGAAGTGGGTGCTGGAAGAGGTGCGGGCGCGGCTCCACCGAGAAGAGCGGGTCCTGCTCGTGGCGACCCAGCTCATCGAAGCTGGTGTGGACGTCGACTTCCCGGTGGTGTTCCGCGCGATGGCCCCGGCCGACTCGCTGCTGCAAGCCGCCGGGCGCGCCAACCGCGAAGGGCGGATGTCCGATGGCGGTCGCGTGATCGTGTTCGCGCCCGAGGACGGCGGGCAGCCGCCCACCTACAAGACTCTGGTCGGCTGCACCGCACGTCAGTTCGGACCGGAGACCGCCGACCCGGACGACCTCGCCGCGCTCGAACGGTACTACCGCAACGTTTATGACCTGCTCAACCTGGCGGACAGCCAACACGTCGGGCAACGTATTCAGCAGGCCCGTCGTCGCTGGGAGTTCGAGGCCGTGACCGACGGCCCCATGGACGCGGGTACCCGACGACGGGACCGGAAGCTGGCGTTCCGTATGATCGACGACGATGGCATCAGCGTCGTGACACCGCAAGCAGGCAAAGCGACTGGACTGCAGTCCCACCTGGAGAGCCTGATAGAGGACCTACGCCAAGCGCCGGTTCCGGACCTGACCGCACTTCGCGAGCTCCAGGCATACACGACAAACCTGCACCCCAGCGTCCTACGCCAGCCCGGGGTGATGGCGCTTCTGCGGCCGATCCTCGGCAGTGAGGTGCGGCGGGGCGCGCTGGTCGAATGGGTCGGCGAGTACGACGACGACACCGGTATTAATCTTGACCCATGTTTAGAACGGTTTCTTTTGTAACGTGAGTGCGGGCTTGCCGAGCGAGCGCGCTTGCTATTGCGCTCGCTCGGCATCCCCTTCACCTCAAGATTTTATGCAAGCCGCCAGCCGTGACCACGCCAGCGAGCACGCCAGCCGGAATACCTTCGGCCGCGCCGACTAGGATGCCAACGGCAGCGCTCAAACCTATGATGACTGCCCAGCGAAGCGGCAGGGGGGCGGGGCGCGGAGGCTCTCGGCCGGGGCTGGGTAGCCCGAGACCACGTGTTTGCCTTACTGTCATCTAGTTCCCTTCCGATACTTGCACATCGCTGGGGGATCTTGACGGTCCGCTGTTCCCGCAGCGGGCCGTCCCTTTTGGGGTGGTTGCCCGACTCGGAGCCCTGGCTCGGTCCGGCCGAGTCAGTCTTAGTCCACAATGGCTCGTTGTCAAGTCCCATTCGTACTCCTTCGGTTTCAACATCCAAGGAAGCTGTATCGGGCACCGTCCACTCAACAGCCAAGGAAGTCAGCTACACTGGGGTAGCTCTGGAACTGGAGAGCTGTCTGCAGCGCCGCATGGCGCTGAGGGTCGCAACCTTGGCTGTTGGTCGGAGGGCGTTCGGCATGTCCGGCGTGGACCAAGCGTTATCGGTTCCACGCCGGGCAAGCTCCCGGATGACGGTAAGCGCGCATTTGGCTGATTGATCAATCACTTTGTCATACGGCTCGTGGATGCTCGCACCTGTTGTGCGACGGCCTTGCCGATCGCATGGTTCAGTGGCGTCTCGATCGTGTGTTCGATTGCCTGTGGGAGGGGTTTGTGCGGTGACGACGGATGTGGTCAACGGCCTGACTCTGCGGCGGAGCGCAGAGGGTGATCTTCCGGTTGTGGTGCAGGTCAGTGGTGAGGCGGCGTTGTTCTCGCGGCCGGAGTTGAAAGTGGAGCGGGTCAGTTATCCGGTGATGACGCCGTCGGCGGCGGTGGGGGTTCTTGAGTCGATCTTCTGGAAGCCGGAGATGCGGTACCAGGTGGTCGCGATCGAGGTGCTCAAGCCGGTGCGGCAGTTCACGGTGCGGCGCAACGAGACGTCGGATGTGGCACCGCTGGCGGAAGCCATCAAGGGCAGCCGTCGGGTCGACACTGCCGCGCACCGGGATCAGCGCAACGCGGTGTGTCTGCGGGACGTGGCGTACCGGATCCACGCGCACATCGAGTTGACGGCGCGGGCGGACAAACCGGTGGCGGCGTATCGGGACCAGTTGCGGCGGAGGGTCCGTAAGGGTGCCTGTTTCCAGCAGCCGTACCTGGGCACCCGCGAGTTCACTGCCACGTTCGGTTGGCCGGATGACACTGCCCGGGCGGACGTCAACGAGGAGATCGGCATCATGCTGCACTCCATCCACCGGGACGGGAAGCCGGGGCAGCCGCGGATGGAGTGGTTCGCGGCCCGGGTGACCGCCGGGGTGCTGGCCGTGCCGGAGCGGGGGATCGAGCTGGCCCTGCCGGAAGGCGTGGTGGTCTAGTGCTGCTGCAGAGGCTGGTGGAGTTCGCCGACACCAGCGAAGACGTCGTCCCTGCGTTCTACGCCCGTAAACCGGTGCGGTGGAGCCTGGAGATCGACGGTAACGGCGTACCCCGAGGCGAGCTCGTCAGTACCGCGGACAGTGCCGACCCGACACGGCGGTTCGGCGCGACGCGCCTGGTGCCGGCGGTGACCCGCACCGTCGGGATCTCGCCCGCTCTCGCGGTCGACAACGGCGAGTACGTCTTCGGGTGGCTGTCCGACGGAGCCAAGCCGGAGCGGGTCGCGAAGCAGTACGACGCCTTCCGCACGCTGATCGCCGACTGGGCGGTCGCCGAACCCGACGGGCCGGCATCTGCCATCGTGGCCTTCTACCGCGATGGTCACGCCGACGCGCTGCGACCGCCAGCGGATTGGGGCAGGGGCGACCTAATCGGCTTCTGGGTCGACGGGGTCTACGCAGCCGACACCGGCCCGGCGCGACGGTTCTGGGCGGCCGTGGCCGGTGACCGCAAGGGTTCGGGACGATCCGGGTTGTGTCTGGTCTGCGGGCGGGTTCAGCCGCTGCTGAAGACGGTGCCGCAGCAGATTCCTCGACGTTGGGTGCCCGGCGCTACCCAGAGCGCGTCGTTGGTGAGCATGAACGAGGCGGTGCACGGCTACGAGCTGCAGAAGTTCCTCACCAACACGCCGATCTGCGCCGACTGCGGCCTCAAGTTCATGACGGCGCTGACCGACCTGCTCTCGAACCCGGCCCACAGCACCGCCCTGTCCGGGCAGAACGCCCGACTCGCCTGGTGGGTGCTGGGCGGCTCCACGTTCGACCCGTGGGCGACCGTCGAGCAACTGGACCCGACCCAGATACACAGCCTGATCGCCGGCCCCGCCAGCGGCAGCGAAGCAACGGCCGATGACCTGTCCCGGTACTGCTCGGTGACCGTGGGCGGCAACGTCGCCCGAGTGGTCGTACGGGACTGGGTCGAGCAGCCGATCCCGCAGGTGAAGGACAACATCCGGGCCTGGTTCGACGACCACCGGATCGTCGACGCCTGGACCGGCGAGTTGGCGCAGATCAAAGTCTCCCAGCTCGCCCGAGCAGCGGGACGGTTCGAAGCCGGACGCAACGGCGGTCCAGGGACCTGGACCAAATTCGGCGCGTCCGGCGAACACCGCCCACCCGACCTGTTCCATCGGCTGCTCGGCTCCGCGCTACTCACACGGCCGCTGCCGCCGAAGCTGCTCCACCACGTCGTCAACCGGATCCGCATCGACGGCCGACTCGACGCGGCCCGCGCCGCACTGATCCGGCTCGCCCTGCGCCGCCACCCCACCCTGCCCGCACATGAACGAGAGAGGCTGACGCCGACCTTGAACACGGAGCACAAGCAGCCGGCCTACGTGTCCGGCCGCATCTTCGCCGTCATGGACGACCTGCAACGAACCGTGTTCCGGGTCGCCGACCAGAAGCTGAACACCACCTTCGCCGAACGCTACTTCGGCCGCGCCATCGACAACCCCCAGGTCGTCATCGTCTCCGGCCGCCGCAACGTGCAGGCCTGGCTCAAGCGGCTACGCGGACCACTGCACCGCCCCAACTGGTCCGAGGCATACGAACGGCGGCTCGACGACCTGTTCGTCCAACTCGACGCGATCCCCACCGGCGCGGTGCTGACCGACAAGGCCCAGTTCATCCTCGGCTACCACCAACAGCGGGCCGAGATGCGTACCGAACGACTCGCGGCAGCCGCGAACAAGAAGAAGACCGACCTGCCCCCGCAGCCCGACGACGTGGCCCCCCGCACCGACGACGAAGGAGACGACGCATGACCGCCGCGCACCTGGACCCGACCCGCCGCCACGACGCCGTTCTGCTGTTCGACGTCATCGACGGCAACCCCAACGGCGACCCGGACGCCGGCAACCAGCCGCGAACCGACGACGAGAGCGGCCAGGGCCTGGTCACCGACGTGGCGATCAAGCGCAAGATCCGCGACACCGTCTCGCTGCTGCGCGGCGACGACCCCCGCTACGGCATCTTCGTCGAAGCCGGCCACGCCCTGAACACCCGCATCGAAGCCGCGCTGAAAGCCAACCCCGGCAAGGCCGACGAGGCACAGAAGTGGATGTGCGAACACTACTTCGACATCCGCATGTTCGGCGGCGTCCTCTCCACCGGCAAGGGCGGCGGCGCCGGCCAGGTCCGCGGCCCGCTGCAACTCACCTTCGCCCGCAGCATCGACGCCATCCTGCCCACCGACCACACCATCACCCGGGTCACCCAGACCCGGCAGGAGGACATCGACAAGGGAGAGCGCACCGAGATCGGCTCCAAGTGGACCGTCCCATACGGCCTCTACCGCGCGCACCTGTTCTACTCCGCACCCCGCGCCACGAAGACCGGCGTGACCAGCGACGACCTGGCCGCACTCTGGCAGGCCATCACCGTCATGTTCGACCACGACCGCGCCGCCACCCGCGGCGAGATGAAACTGTGCGGCCTCTACGTGTTCAGCCACCCCGACGCCCTCGGAGTGGCCCCCGCCGCCGCCCTCACCCAACGCATCACGCTCGACCGCGACAACCGGGACAAGGCACCACGCGCCCACACCGACTACACCCGCACCATCAACGACACGGACCTACCGGACGGAGTCGAACTGACCAAGCTGGTCGACCTCTGGCTGTGACCCACGAACACCCGACGGACAGCGGCACCGACCTACGGGAGGTGCCGCTGTCCGCGTTGGAGCACTACGCCTACTGCCACCGTCAGACCGCCCTGATCCACGTCGAAGGCGTCTGGACGGAAAACGTCGAAACGGTACGCGGCGACCTCAGCCACACCACCGTCGACCTCCCCGGCATCCACCGCCGCCGCGGCCTCACCGTGATCCGATCCCTGCCCGTATGGAGCCACACCCACGGACTACGCGGCATCTGCGACATCGTCGAGTTCGAGAACCAGACGGCCACCCCGGTCGAGTACAAGGTCGGACGCTACACACCCGGCGGACCCGCCGAACTACAACTCGGCGGACAAGCACTCTGCCTCATCGAAGCAGGCTTCACCGTGCCCACCGGCTACATCTACTCCGTCGCCGAACGACGCCGACACCCCGTACCCATCGACACCGACCTCCTCGACCGCGTCATCACCGCCACCACAGCCGTACGCCGACTACTCGACACCCCAGCACTGCCACCCGCACGCAACGACACCAGATGCCGACGATGCTCCCTACGCGAAGACTGCCTACCCGAACTGACCGACGGCCGCCCGCACCGCACCCCGAACCTGTTGACCCCACGACCATTGGGACAGTGGCGTGACTGAACTACTCAACACCCTCTACGTACAAACCCCCGGCACCAGCCTGCACCTCGACGGCGACACCGTCCGCATCCACCATGCCGACCACCCCGGACGCCGCCTTCTCCCACTCGTACGCCTCGACCACCTCGTCCTGTTCGCCGGCGTGACACCCACCGACGACCTCCTACTGCGATGCGCCGACGACGGACGCTCCGTCAGCTGGCTCACCGGAAACGGACGCTTCCGCGCCGGCCTGATCGGCCCCACCCACGGCAACCCACTCCTGCGCCAAGCCCAACACCGCGCCGCCGACGCACCGCAACGGCAACTACCCATCGCCACCGCCATCGTCGCCGGCAAAATCCACAACGCCCGACAAGTACTCCTGCGCACCGCCCGAGACACCAGCGGACACCGACAAACCGCCCTACGGGCCAGCGCCGAACTCCTCGCCGCCCGGCTCGAACTCCTCGCCACCGCCGCCACCACCAACGAGGTACTCGGCGTCGAAGGCATCGCCGCCCGCGACTACTTCGCCGCCATGCCCTACCTCCTCGGCGACAACAAGGACTGGAAGGCATCCGGCCGCAACAAACGACCCCCCACCGACCCGCTGAACTGCCTCCTCTCCTTCCTCTACGGCATGCTGCGCGTCGCCGTACACGGCGCTCTCGACCACGTCGGACTCGACCCCTACATCGGCTACCTACACGCCGTCCGACCAGGTAAACCCGCACTCGCCCTCGACCTCATGGAAGAATTCCGCCCCCTCCTGGCCGACAGGCTCGCACTCACCCTGCTCAACAGACGCGAACTCACCCCCACCGACTTCGAGGAACTACCGAACGGGGCATACCGCCTCACCGACAACGGACGCAGAACCGTCCTCGCAGCCTGGCAGCACAGCAGGCAACGCGAATGGCCACACGCCTACCTCAGCCGACAAGTACCCGCCGCCCTACTACCCCTCGTCCAAGCCCGACTCCTCGCACGCCACCTCCGCGGCGACCTCACCGCCTACCAGCCATGGACGGTGAACTGAACCATGGACCTCCTCGTCACCTACGACGTCGAAACCGTCACCCCCGAAGGACAACGCCGACTCCGCAAAGTCGCCAAAATCTGCGAGGCATACGGCCACCGCGTCCAAAAGTCAGTCTTCGAAGTCGTCTGCCGCGAAACAGACAAAGTCCGCTTCGTCGCCGCGCTCCACGACGTCATCGACCCCACCCACGACACCATCCGCATATACCGCCTACCCGCCAACGCCCTCGACGACGTCGAACACCTCGGCAAACCCCGACCAATCGACCCGCGAGGCGCACTGGTGATCTAGGAACCCCCAGTGAACACGGAAACCCCAGGAGGTTCCGAACCACAAAATGCCCACTAGACCGGCAAAACGGACTGCGAGGCAGGCGGACAAGCATCAACGCCTGACTATTTTCCCTGCTCGCGAACCGCTGCGCCCGGCCACCGCGCCGGGCGAGGATCGCAACTCCTGGCACACGAAGACGACCGTCGGGTTCGGGTGCACGCTGCGCCCGGCCACCGCGCCGGGCGAGGATCGCAACCTCCAGATCGGCGAGGTCGTCCTGGGCGCGGGTCACGCTGCGCCCGGCCACCGCGCCGGGCGAGGATCGCAACACGCTCTGCTAAGTCAGGTTGACGCCCTGGCGTCGGCAGCTGCGCCCGGCCACCGCGCCGGGCGAGGATCGCAACGGCGAGACGGCGGCGGAGAACATGGACGCCGTCCAGGCGCTGCGCCCGGCCACCGCGCCGGGCGAGGATCGCAACCAGATGCGCGCCAACAGGAGGAGCCCGTGATCACCGGCTGCGCCCGGCCACCGCGCCGGGCGAGGATCGCAACCGGCACAGGGCCAGGAGTCCCGGCAGCGGGTCACCGCGCTGCGCCCGGCCACCGCGCCGGGCGAGGATCGCAACTCCCGTGGGCTGGTGGTTGTCGGCCGGTGTGTTGTTCGGGCTGCGCCCGGCCACCGCGCCGGGCGAGGATCGCAACTACGTGTGGAAGGCGGGTCTGACCGACCAGCCGGACGCTGCGCCCGGCCACCGCGCCGGGCGAGGATCGCAACTTCGGTGGTGAGGCGTTTGGCGAGGTTGTCGATCATGCTGCGCCCGGCCACCGCGCCGGGCGAGGATCGCAACCGGTCTCCGCCGACGGGGACGCGCTGGTCGGCCGGTGGGCTGCGCCCGGCCACCGCGCCGGGCGAGGATCGCAACCTCACCGGTGAGCCGCTGAACTTCCACCGTGACCCGGTGGCTGCGCCCGGCCACCGCGCCGGGCGAGGATCGCAACTCGGTGAGGCCGAGCTCGATCAGGCGCCGCTTGACGGCTGCGCCCGGCCACCGCGCCGGGCGAGGATCGCAACCCTCAGCGGGACGGCAGTCTTTCTTGATCGTCACGTCGGCGGCTGCGCCCGGCCACCGCGCCGGGCGAGGATCGCAACGATCTCGTCGGCCATCGGCCCCACCATGGCGGCCATGTGCTGCGCCCGGCCACCGCGCCGGGCGAGGATCGCAACACCCCGTGACCCCCGCAGACTGGACCACCGTCGCACTGCTGCGCCCGGCCACCGCGCCGGGCGAGGATCGCAACTTCTGGAAGGCGACCACCGCGCGCCGGGTGGCCGGACCGCTGCGCCCGGCCACCGCGCCGGGCGAGGATCGCAACCCGTACATCCGGGCCAGCTCGGCACCCTTGATCGGGGCGGCTGCGCCCGGCCACCGCGCCGGGCGAGGATCGCAACCGCAAGATCGTAGACGCGGCGCTGCGCGGGGTGGGCGCGCTGCGCCCGGCCACCGCGCCGGGCGAGGATCGCAACACGGCGGTCGGTCCGGTCACCTCGAAACTGGCGTAGCGCTGCGCCCGGCCACCGCGCCGGGCGAGGATCGCAACGTCCAGTGGTCCGGCATCCGGGTGTACGTCAACGGCGAGCTGCGCCCGGCCACCGCGCCGGGCGAGGATCGCAACACGCATATAGCGGCGTGAAGGCTCCACTAAGCCATTAGCTGCGCCCGGCCACCGCGCCGGGCGAGGATCGCAACCGGTGGTGACATCTCCGGCCTGGTGGCGGTCACCGCTGGCTGCGCCCTGCCACCGCGCCGGGCGAGGATCGCAACAACGGCGGCCCGCAACGCGGCGGCGTCGGCGATCGCGGGCTGCGCCCGGCCACCGCGCCGGGCGAGGATCGCAACATGGCCCTCTTGAGCGCCTCGGCGGTGATGCCGGAAGCTGCGCCCGGCCACCGCGCCGGGCGAGGATCGCAACCCCATGTCTCTCCCTTCGGTTGCCGACCTGGTCTGGTCGCTGCGCCCGGCCACCGCGCCGGGCGAGGATCGCAACCCGTTGGTGCCTGCACTCCAGGCGGACAGGAAGACCCCGCTGCGCCCGGCCACCGCGCCGGGCGAGGATCGCAACAACTGGTTCCCGACGCTCGGCGTCCACCTGGCCGCAGGCTGCGCCCGGCCACCGCGCCGGGCGAGGATCGCAACACCTGGCGCGTGCTGCGCGCCCGTGACGAGGTGCTCCAGGCTGCGCCCGGCCACCGCGCCGGGCGAGGATCGCAACCACGCCTTCGAGAACCAGTCTGTCTTCGTTGCGATCAGGCTGCGCCCGGCCACCGCGCCGGGCGAGGATCGCAACGCCACGGTCGCCAGAGCGAACGCACAGAGCCAGTGCGGCTGCGCCCGGCCACCGCGCCGGGCGAGGATCGCAACGCCAGGTCCATCGGCGCGCGGGCACGCTGCCACCACGGGCTGCGCCCGGCCACCGCGCCGGGCGAGGATCGCAACTCGCGTACGTCCTCTACACCCGGCACACCGGGGGAGGGGCTGCGCCCGGCCACCGCGCCGGGCGAGGATCGCAACTCCACGTCGACGAGGTGTACGCGCTCGCCCGCCCCTACGCTGCGCCCGGCCACCGCGCCGGGCGAGGATCGCAACGCCGTGTCCCACGACGACGGGGGCGCCAACCACCACCAGCTGCGCCCGGCCACCGCGCCGGGCGAGGATCGCAACTCAGTGTCAAGCAGAGCAACGACGCAGCCAACCGTGGACGCTGCGCCCGGCCACCGCGCCGGGCGAGGATCGCAACGACCCATACCCGAACATCTCGTCCGGTGACGTCATCGGCTGCGCCCGGCCACCGCGCCGGGCGAGGATCGTAACTGTCGTCGCGCAGGTCGGCGTGAGCGTGCCGAGCGCGGGCTGCGCCCGGCCACCGCGCCGGGCGAGGATCGCAACGGCGCAGATGGCCCGCCATGCGACCTCGGCCGCCTCGGGCTGCGCCCGGCCACCGCGCCGGGCGAGGATCGCAACGTTGCACCACCCCCGACGCTTACCCTCATCGAGGGCAACGCTGCGCCCGGCCACCGCGCCGGGCGAGGATCGCAACATCGAAATGCAGATCATCGCCGCGTTCCGTCGCACCGCTGCGCCCGGCCACCGCGCCGGGCGAGGATCGCAACTCACACAGCACCGGCACGCCCATGGTCAGGAGATGCTGGCTGCGCCCGGCCACCGCGCCGGGCGAGGATCGCAACCGGACGAGGACAGCGCGGGCCAGTTCGTCTTCGGCGGCGCTGCGCCCGGCCACCGCGCCGGGCGAGGATCGCAACACAATCCGGTAGTCGTCGTGGGCTCCCGGACGGTGGGGCTGCGCCCGGCCACCGCGCCGGGCGAGGATCGCAACGCGACGGACGCACCACCAGTGATGCCGTGGCTGCCCGAGCTGCGCCCGGCCACCGCGCCGGGCGAGGATCGCAACACTTGCCCTCCAGGGCCTCGAAGATCGGCCGCCACCGGCGCTGCGCCCGGCCACCGCGCCGGGCGAGGATCGCAACGCCTACACCGTCGGCCAGCCGGAGGTGCGGCTGCTGTCGCTGCGCCCGGCCACCGCGCCGGGCGAGGATCGCAACGCGGCGCCGGTGAGGGCTGCGGCGAACGCTGTCCATGGCTGCGCCCGGCCGCCGCGCCGGGCGAGGATCGCAACGTGCGTAACTGCGCGGCGATGACCGTCAGTTCGCCGGCTGCGCCCGGCCACCGCGCCGGGCGAGGATCGCAACGCGGATTTCGTCGGGATGCCCCACGACGACGACTACGAGCTGCGCCCGGCCACCGCGCCGGGCGAGGATCGCAACGGAATGCCGAACAGCTTGTTGGCCAGCGCCTGCGCCGCTGCGCCCGGCCACCGCGCCGGGCGAGGATCGCAACGGGCAGAACCGGGACCCGTTCGACGCCCTGCGTAACGGGCTGCGCCCGGCCACCGCGCCGGGCGAGGATCGCAACTGAATCTCAGACTGCTTCAACCACCCCGACTGACCGGTGCTGCGCCCGGCCGCCGCGCCGGGCGAGGATCGCAACAATGGCGGCCCGGTCGGCTGCGGCGGATGCGATCGCGGGGCTGCGCCCGGCCACCGCGCCGGGCGAGGATCGCAACTCCCTCACTGGTCGAGTCACAGGCCGATGCCGGACGCTGCTGCGCCCGGCCACCGCGCCGGGCGAGGATCGCAACGCCGCCTACATGACGGCCGTCGACCGCGACCATCTGCTGCGCCCGGCCACCGCGCCGGGCGAGGATCGCAACGTGAAGTGGCACGCGTGGACCGAGCCGACCCGGAAGCTGCGCCCGGCCACCGCGCCGGGCGAGGATCGCAACCACGGGCAGCCGCAGATCGGGGACCAGTCGCGGCGGGCGCTGCGCCCGGCCACCGCGCCGGGCGAGGATCGCAACGGTAACGGCTACCGGCCGGGTGATCCGCTGTGGCACGGGGCTGCGCCCGGCCACCGCGCCGGGCGAGGATCGCAACAAGGTCGGCGCGCAAACGGTCGATGACGAACCGTGGGAGCGCTGCGCCCGGCTACCGCGTCGGGCGAGGATCGCAACGGCTCGCCCATCGGCTGCCCGAAAGTGCGGCCCGGCAGGCTGCGTCCGGCCACCGCGCCGGGCGAGGATCGCAACGCGGCGATGGAGACGACACTCGTCACCCTCGGGTTGGCTGCGCCCGGCCACCGCGCCGGGCGAGGCGCAACTGCCTGGTCAGAGCGGCCACGGGGGGAGCCGCTCTGACCAGCAATTCCCGTACGGTACGTGCCGCTGTGGCTACTGGTAACGGGTCAGGGGTGTTCGGATCCTGAGGTCGGTGGGTGTTGGGTCTGTCCCGAGCGGGCGGCTTCTTCGACGCGTAGGAGGTTGTCGATGATTTCGGCGAGTCCTGCGCGTGAGGCGGGGGAGAGTCGGGTGATGGAGCGGGTCATGACCCGTACGTCGCGGCTCTGCTCGTTGGCGTCGTCTTGGTCGCCGAGGAGGTATCCGGCGGGTACGCCGAAGAACTTCGCGAGGGCTTGGAGGGTCTTGGCCTTCGGGTTGGGGTTTGGTGAGCGGAGAAGGCTCTTGATGCCTTCGGCGGTGATGCGGTCGCCTGCGGCGGTGAGGGCTTTGGCTACCTCGGTTTCGGTGTAGGGGCCTCGTCCTTCGGGTGCGTTGTTGAAGAGTTCGCGCAGCCTGGTGTGGAGCAGGTTGGGGCTGGCTGTCGCGGGTGGAGTGTCGTGTGGTGACGTCATGGCATCCCCCAAGTGCAACTACAGTTGGCTAGGTATCGATCTGTAGTTGACGCCTGTCGCTGAGTCGTGCTTAGCTCTCCGTGTTCCAGCAACTGCGGTTGCGAGTGACCGTAACTGCGGTTGGTTGGAGCGTAGCGGATCGGGCTGTCGCTATCCAGATGGGCTTTGATCTGCTGCGGCAGCGGTCGCCGGGCTGGGGTGCCGCTACCGCGAGGGCCTGCTGGTGATGCACAGCGAACAGGTCGTGACAGTGACGGGGGACTGACCGGGTCGACGGGATGTCGGCGCGGTGGGTGCTGTGCGACTCGCTTCGGGGAGGCGACATGCTGATCGCATCGGCTGGCGGGCCCGGCCGCCTCGCGGATCGGGGACTGCCGACAGCGGCGTTCCGGGTCCGCGAGGCGGGACACCCGCGACTGGCTGACGTCGCCATTGTGCGGGCGCCGTCTGCCATCGAGGAGCGGCCGGTGCCGCTACCGACTCAAAGTCTCTGGTGGAAGGGGCACCGGTCGGAGGCGCCTCAGATTCCTCGTGAGTTCGGAACTGGTTCCACGGTGGAGTCCCTGTGGACGCGTGCCGCCGGGCTGCGGCCGGGCTGTCCGCTGGTCAGTGTGTCGTCCGCTGATGGTGGGGTGGGGCGCTCGTCGTTGGTTGCCGCGCTGGGGGGTGTCCTGGCCTTGGCGGTTCCGGGTCCGGTGATCGGGGTCGACGCGAATCTGCGCGCCTGGGGTGGCTTGGAGCATCGGGTGGCCCGGCGTAGCGCGGCGACGGTCTGGGATGCCGTGTGTGCTGGTGATGCGCTGGCCAGGCCGCCGGTGGTGGAGCGGCTGACGCAGCGCGGGCCCACGGGTCTGCGGGTGCTGGTGGGTGAGAGCGCGATGTCGACGCAGCGGCGTCCGCCGTCGTGGCCGGAGTTGTTCGGTGTCATCGGGCACCTGCGGTCGGTCTATTCGCTGGCGGTGCTCGATCTTGCGCCGGCGGCGGTGGCGCCGGTGTGGCGGGCGTTGGCGTGGGCCACGGTGCCGGTGGTGGTGAGCAGGGCGACGGTGGATTCGTTGCAGCACACGATGCGGCTGCTGGCGCACATGAAGGCGGTGGGTCTGCACGAGACCGTGGACCGGACGGTGGTGGTCGTGATGGCGACGGCGCCGTCGGTGGCACGTGAGATTCGTGCGGTGCAGCAGTTGGCGGCGAAGGCGGCGGCGCATCTGGTGCGCGTGCCGTTCGACCCGGTGTTGGCCCGGCCGCAGGCGCTGGATCCCCGGTCGATGAGTAAGGCGACGCGGTCGGCGTTGGTCGAGGCAGCGGCGGCGGTCGTGGACCGCTGCCCCGTCGACCTCGCTGAGCAGGGCGCCACCGGCGAGGCGGCAACCGACGGGGGGAGCAAGCCGTGATCCTGCAATGGATGGCAGCGGTGCTGACGGTGCGGGCACCGGCGGTGATGGGGGAAGTGGATGTACGGGTAGTAGACAGCCAGCTGAGGTAGACGCATTCCGGATGCCGCCACGATACCTCCACGAAGACCCCGCCTGAACAACTTCCTGCCACGATGCTCGGTAGTGTCTCCAAAGGATGCACCCTGACTCTATCGGGCGCGGGCCGGGCTGGCGTTGTTGCTCGCCGACGATCCGGGCGGCTCCCTGCCGGCGGTGCTACCGATGTCGTTTCGCCTGCGACTCGAATGTGCCCGCCCGGTCCCGCGGCACGTCGATCTGCACCGGCCCCGACGCGTCGGTCAGCACCTTCTTCGACCGGCTGCCGTTACGCACGTTGCCCGAGCCCACACCGTCGGACTCGTGTTTGGCATAGCCGAGGTGATCGGTCATCTCCTCGTTAAGCGCGGTCTCCAGGACCGTCTTCGTCAACTGCCTGAGCAGCCCGTCCGGGCCAGTCAACGACAGCCCTTGTCCGCGACGTACTGCTACTTCGCACCGTGGCGCGATGATGGCACTGACCAGGCGATTCATAATCTGCTGCGCTGTCAGGCGCGGGAGAAGGCCGGCCGGGCGGAGGACCCGACCGCGGTGGTCCTGGACACCCAGTCGATCCGGGCAGCCAACCACGTCCCCGCCGCGACGACCGGCAAGGACGTCAGCAATAAGGTATCCGGCCGCAAGCGGGACCTGGCCATGACCGCCGACCAGCCGGATCATCATCAGGTACACCAGTCGCACCAACATACCGTCGATCGTTATCGTGGACCGGGAAATCCCAGCTCACCGCATGTGCGACAAGTTCTGACACGGTACAGGCTTCAGGTGGGTTAAGAACCGCGCCGCTCATTGCGTACTTCCAATCTCGGAGGCCGGACCGACCGCTGTCGCCAGCTGTGCTGTTCGCTTCTCGACCCGCCCGGCCCAGCGTACGGTAGTGCAGGTGAGCAGCGCCGCTAGAACGAAGCATGCGGCGATCACGAACCAGCCCCAGCCTCCGGTGGACAGTGCGAGGGCGATGAATCCCGCGGGGGCGACGATGTCCCGGATCTGGTTGGTGAACTTGAACGTAGCGACGTAATCGCCGCGTTGGTCCGGAGGTGCGAGAGCTGCCACGATGCCCCACGCGCCGGCCGATTGCCGTAGCTCCGCCATGGTGAGGACGATTGCGCCCGCCACGAGAGTAGCGATGGTCGCGATCCCGGTCGTCAGGGCGGCCGTAGCGAACACGACGCAGGCCGCTGCGGCGAGGACTCCGCTCTGCCTGAGTGCTCGCGCCGATCCTTCCGCGGTCTCCGCCCCGGCACTCGCTCTGACCTGCAGCAGAACGACGAGGGCGGTGTTGATGGTGAAAAGCGCGGCGGCGACGGGCGGCCCGGCGTCAGTTTGGTTGATCGTCCACAGCGGAAGAACAACGAGGAGCACGGTCTGGTTCGCTTGTAGGATCCCCGTGAGCGCGGCGGTGGCGACTACGGACGGCTTCCGGATAGCGCCGAACAGCGGGCGGCGTTCGCTCACTGCGACCGTCGTTGCCAGTTGGGGCAGGCGGGCTACCATCAGGGTCGCGATCGCTAGTACTGCAGCGATCGACCAGACCATCAGGAGATAGGCGGACGAGCTATCCACGGCGAGCACCACGCCCGCAGTGACCCCGCCGCCGGTCATGCCGAGATTCAGCGCAGCCCGCTGATACGCCAGTCCCCGTACCCGCTCGTTTTCGGGCAGCGCGCCGATGCTGTAGACCTGGACCGCGATGCTGGTGGTCGCCTGGGCCGCCGACATGAGGACGATGACGCCCAGGAAGACCGCGAACCCCGGCACCATCGGATAGAGGGTGTACAGCAGTACCTCCACCACGCCGCCGGCCAGCCACACCGGCTTTGCACCGACTCGGTCCATCAGCGTGCCGAGCGGTAGCGAGGCCATGGTGGAGATCGCCGCCGCGACACCTAGGCCCAGTCCCACCTGGACTGGGCTCAGCCCGAGGTAACGGTTGAAGAAGATGGTGCCGCCGGCCATGAAAATGCCGGCGCCCAGGGCGAAGACCAGGGACTGGATGGCGAGCGTGCGACTCAGGCCGGCCGGCGGTATCCAGTGGGTCAGACGTGAGCGGATTTCGATCATGTGGCTGTCTGCCTTCCAGCGGAACACCGACGGCGAACGTCGCGTGCGTTCAGCCTTCCCTGCGAGCGCCTGCGTGCCATGTCCCCGATTTTGGTGACATAGAAGCCGTCAGGCGTTGGCGGGTCGCCACAGCCAGCGGAGCGCGTCGGGGAGCACGACCCCGCCGTGGTTGGCGTTGTGGCCGCCGTCGCCTAGGACGATGCGGAAGTCGTAGCCGGTTTCGGCCAGCGCGGCAGCCGTCCGCAGATTCTCGGCCAGCCAGTTCATCTCGGGGTCGCTCCAGCCCAGATCACGGTGGCCGACCTGCATGAAGATTCGGAGCGGCTTACGGTCCTCGCGGTGCAGGAGGGCGGGATAGGGGTTGCCGCCCGGCATTTGTGCGAAGCTGGCGAGGCAGCAGATGACGCGGCGAAACTTGTCCGGGCGTAGCCACGCAGCGGTGACCGCACAGTTGCCGCCGCTGCTACCACCGCAGATAATCCAGCGGTCCGGATCTTCGCTAATCGAGTAGCGCGCGGCAACCTTGGGAATAATCTCGTCAAGTAGGAACGTGACGTAACGATCGTCGAAGGCGTCGTATTCGAAGTTGCGGTTCTTGCGGTTCTCGAGGTTGTCGCTGTCAAAGACGCCCGGATCGACGAATACGCCGATGGTAACTGGAATGTCACCCCGGTTAATCAGATTATCCAGGACGATCGCACCGCGGACCTCACCGTCCGGATCGAGGTACCAGGCGCCGTCCTGGAAGACCACCAAGGACGCGGGTTCGGACGCGTCGTACTGCGCGGGCACATGGATCCAGACCTTGCGTGACGTACCCGGGTAGACGGCACTGTTGGCCCAGGTAAACTCGACGGTCTTGCCCACCGGCACCCCAGGCTGTCGGGTCGAGTCGGGGCCGTGAATGTAGCGGACGTCGGTCTGGTCCACAGGGAGTGCTTGGTAAGGCATCAAGATGGTCATCGCGACAAGTTTATTCGCTGCGGATGGCACCTCATCGGCGCACCAGGGCATGGAGAAGCGGCCGTTCCTCGCAACCACGGAGCCGCTTGGCCGGCAACGCCTCGACACCGAAGTAGATCCAGCTGAGCCCCTGCCGGGCGCAGTACTCGATCGGCTCATAGTACATGACGTTGAAGTGCGCGAACGCCTCCGTCGGCCGGGCGCCATAGTCGGTTGCGGTAGCCCTTATGTACAACCCGTTCCGCCACGCGAAGCCCAGGGCGGCGGATACTAGGGCGCCGCCGGGGTCACGACAGGTGAAGACGCGCGCGTGCTCGGTGTCCGATGCGAATGTCGCCTCCAGGTAGCGGCGCAGACCGTCGACGGTGGCCCGGCGGCCGTACTTGTTCTCCACCTGCGCCATGAGGCTGGCGAACTCGTCGATGGGCCTGGCGCGCTCCACCGCGAATTCCATGCCCATCTCTCGCGGTCGGTCCCGTTCGTGGAGAATGCTCCAGCGCCGCTTCCTGCTGCGGGCGGTTAGGTACTGCGCAAAGCTGCCGGGGACGGCCAGGACGCCCTCGGTGTCGACCTGTTCTACCCGCTCAACGTGCTTGCTGCTGGCGAGCGGCTCCAGGTCCGGCTCCGAGAGGTATGGGACGACGACGGCATCGCACCCCCACTGCTCCGCCACCTCGAGCGCTGTTCTCACTAGAAGGGAGACGGCTTCGGCCGCCCGGCCGTGGTCGATCCCTGGACGGAGCAGCCACGGGTTGCGGTAGGCGCGACGGGCACCAAGGACCGAGTACGTGGCGTCGGTGCCGAAGATTTGGCCGAAGGCGTCCTGTGAGTAGTGCTCGGCCGGTTCCCGCCGGGCGTATCCCACCGGGGCGACGGCTACAAGCCCGGCGCCGTCAGTGACGCGGAGGTATGCCGCCTTGCGGGGGTAAAGGGCCTCGTGGCTGCTGAGCCATGCGTGGGTCGAGTAGTAGCCGCCGGAAGGCACAAGTGCGTCCCACGACGAGTCGTCGAACTCGGCGAGGTCGGTGAGGACGTCGACGTCCATCGCTAACGGGAGCCGTTCGTGCGCAGCCAGTCGACCAGGTCGGCGACGCCATCCTCCGGCGCGCGGATCGGTTTCCAGTCCAGCACCTCGATCGCTTTGCGGATGTCGCTGATCCAGACTTTCTGGTCGCCGGGGCGCTCCGGAGCGTACGAGACATCGGCCCGGATGCCGCTGAGTTCCTGGAGCAGAGGTCCGAACTGCGACCAGATCGCCAGGGCGAAGTCGGCGCCGCCGCCCATGTTGAAGATCTCGTCCGCCCCGGCCCGGCGGGTGAGGACGGCGGTGGCGGCGGCGACGAGGTCGTCGATGTGCAGGAGGTCGCGGACCTGGCGGCCGTCGCCGTAGATGGTGATCGGCTTGCGGTGCAGGACGGCCTGGGCGAACCAGGCGACCCAGCCCTGGTCGGTGGTGCCGTTCTGGTGCGGCCCGTACACGCAGGAGGCCCGGAACACCGTCGAGGCGACGCCGTAGATCTCCCCGTAGTCGCGCACGTACGCGTCGGCGGCGTACTTGGAGCAGCCGTACGGTGTGGTCGGGGCGACCGGCAACTCCTCGGGCACGCCGTGCGGGTAGCCGTCCAGCGTGTACGCACAGCCGTTGTCGGTGACGGCATAT
The DNA here is from genome assembly GCF_044461025.1 of Micromonospora sp. NPDC049900. Lineage (NCBI taxonomy): Bacteria > Bacillati > Actinomycetota > Actinomycetes > Micromonosporales > Micromonosporaceae > Micromonospora > Micromonospora sp. NPDC049900. The sequence goes on along the minus strand of NZ_JBITKM010000025.1, from coordinate 15,796 downwards.
CCGGCGAGCGATCCGTAGACCTTGTTGGTCGACATGAACAGCACGTTGGCCTCGGGTGCCCGCAGCCGGACGGCTTCGAGCACGTTGAGCGTGCCGCCCGCGTTGATCTCGAAATCCGTGCGCGGGTCCGTGAGCGAGGTGGTAACGGCGGTCTGTGCCGCGAGGTGGGCGATCGAGTCCGTCGGCGCCTCGCCGACCACGTCGGCGACGGCGGCGGCGTTCCGGACGTCGACGTCGGCGAAGGTGATTCGCTCCCGGACGTCGTCGGTGCCGAGCAGCCAGCGTAGGTTTTCCTCGCTCCCGGCCCGGGACAGGTTGTCCAGGACCACCACGTCGTGGCCCTCGCGGGCGAGGTGGGCGGCCAGGTTGCAGCCGACGAAACCGGCGCCGCCGGTGATCAGAATCCTCATCGTCTCTCCCAGAGCGGTCGGTCGGTACGGTCCGGTGTCAGGCCGCTGAGGGCAGGACGTCGTACGGCGGTAGTGCGGTGATGCCGTGTTTGCGGCACAGGTAACGTGCGTTGTTCTGCCACCGGGCGGCGACCTGCGCGGCGTGGTCGATCCCGCGGCCGTGGTCGTTGCGGTCGTTGTGGTTCTGGTGGAAGACGCCAACCGCCGGGTCATAGACAATCTCGGCGCCGCACAGCTGGGCGCGCGCCCCGAACTCGACCTCGTGCAGGCCGTAGCCGGTCATCCCGGCGTCGAAGGGCCGCTGGATGTCGGAGGTGCTCAGCATCTCGACCAGGGTGGCCGGATAGCTGAAGCTCGCTGCCCACGCCGCCGTCCAGGGGACGCCGGTCCGGGCGACGCCGTCCGGCGCAGCCAGCCGGGCCCGGCGGCAGGAGCTGAGGCTCCAGGTCTCCTCGTCGCCCTCGAACTTGGCGCCGGTCACCAACCGCAGCCGGCTGCCGGTGTGCCACGCGACATGCCGCTCCACAAAATCAGGGCGTACGCGCACGTCGTCGACCTGGATCCAAATCTGAGTGTCCGGGTCGCCGGCCGCGATGCACTCGTTCCAGCGTTGAGCCGTCAGATAGTGCGCCTCGTGTTCCCGGCGCAGGGGAAGGAGCCGGTAGGGCAGATCGGGGGCGATCTCCCGCAGCACGTCGCCGGTGCCGTCGGTGCCGCCGTCGTCCAGGACGACGACTGTCAGGCGGCTCGCCGGGTACGTCTGATCCGCCAGGTCCCGCAGCAGCGCCAGCACCTTGTCGCGCTGGTTGTAGGTCATCGTGAAGAGCGTCACCTGCGGTGATGCCGCTTCCGTTTCGGGCATTGCTCGACTTCCTCTCAGCTCAGACGGGGGACCTTGCGGGGTCCGCGGTGTTCAGCGCGGTGGCCAGGCTCCAGAGTTGGTAGCGCTCCACGCCGCGGAACCGGTCGGGGGAGAAGCCCAACAGGTCAGTGACCCGCTTGCGGTCCAGTACCGCCCAGGCCGGATGGTGCGGGTCGGCGGCGGCTGTCCGGGCGGCTTCGAGGATCGCGCCGATGGGTTCCACCGGGATGGCATGCGACAGCCGTGTTTCGGTGGTGAGTGTCCGGCCGATCGCGTTGTCGTAGAGCCAGGTCGCCTGCCCGGACTCGTACGGGATCTCGGCGAGGTCCGGGCCGAGCAGGGTGAGCAGTTCCCGCTGGAACTCGCCGGCGCGCTCGCCGCCGTTGCCGTTGCCGACCATGTGCGGCCACAGCATCGGCGAGAGGTACATCGAGAAGGCGTCCTCGCGGTGCCACCGGTTCGCCAGGTTCGGCCCGTGCCAGTGGATCTGCCGTTCCAGGTGCAGCACTTCGGGAATGTCACGCAGCGGCACACCGCTGTCGAGCAGGTCCCCGACGTGCTCCCGCAGCCAGTCGCGGACCAAGGCGAGCCCGTCCGCGGACACCAGCGGCAGAGGGGAGCGAGGCACGATCTTGGTCAGGGTCGCGTCGGTGATGGCGTCGGCGGTGTCCCCGGTGGGGTAGTCGCCGCCGAGGTAGGCCGCCCAGGCGCCGCGCCCGATCTCTCCACCCACCCCGTCGAGCAGAATGCGTGGCGGCCCGGGCCACGGTTCGAGCACGGTCACGTCCTGGAAGTCGGCGAGTGACGTCGTCTGCGGCGAGGTCAGCGCGAGGATCCGCATGACCGCCGGCAGGTTGGTGTAGACGGGGGCGGTCTCGCTGATCAAGTCGACCTGGTGGGCCCAGCCCAGCGTCGCGGCCAGCTGCCGGGCGATCCTGACGTCGCCGGTCTCCGGATAGTTCACCTGACCGGAGTAGGCCATCGTGTACGTTGCCGGGCCCAGCCCGGCGGCGCGCAGCGCGGCCGCCATCAGCCGGGAGTCGCGTCCGCCGGTCAGGCCGAACTGCAGCGGCCGTCCGAGCCAGTCGGCGTACGCGGCGGCCAGCGAGACGAACATCCGCGCGGCTTCCTTGTAGTCCGGCTCCGTGGTCAGGATGTCCGCCCACGATGGCTGCTGCGGCGTGACCTCGACCGAGGCGTCCCGCTCGTAGGTGTGCAGGCTGCCGACGGCGAGCCGGTCGACTCCGGCACGCAGCGGCTCGCCGGTGATGCCGTAACCGCAGGCCAGCAGCGCCGCGAGCGCCCGGGGACGGGCCTGGGCACCGGGCGCGGTGACGAGGGCCGGCATGTTGCTGATCGAGACGGTGTCGTTCTGCCGGGACGAGTAGACCGGCAGCCCGGCATCGGTTCGGATATGCACGAGCCGGTCGTCGGCACGGATCACGCAGTAGCGGCCGTCGAGCTGGGCCGACCAGTCGGCCGGGTCGCTCAGGTAGCCGCCGGCGTCAAGGGCCGCCCGGCCGTCGGCCTCGCCGCCGATCCACCGCACCGGCCGGCCGCAGATGAGCGCGAACCCTCCGCGCCGTTCGGCGGAGGGGGACACGCCGCCCAGGTCGGCGGGGCCGTGGCCGGCCCAACGGATCGACACCCTTCCGTCGGCTGAAACCCACTGGTGGATGGTCCGGTCGGTTAGCATGCCGTGCTGCTCGAGCCAGTGGCCGAGCCGGGAGCGGGCGGCGTCGCCGGAGGCTGCAGCGGCGTGGCCGATGCTGATCAGAAAGGCGATCATGGACCGCTCATCCTCTCCGCTCGGCGGGGACCGGATCGAGGTCGGCGATGACGTTCCACAGAGCACGGGGGGTCGCGAAGGTCTCCGCGCCGAGCTTGCTGTCCGGGATCTTCACCCCGAACTCGTCCTCGACCTCGACCAGCAGGCTGATCATGGCCAGCGAGTCCAGTCCGGCCGCGGTGAGGTCGAGGTCGTCGGAGATGGTGACGTCTTGGCCCAGCAGCGGCAGATTGCGGCGGACGGCCTCGGTCAGGGCAGGGGGCAGCGTCGTTTCTGACATGTGATCGCTCCTTCGGCGGAGGGCGGGGGTCAGGCTGCGCGGGCGGTCGCCGCGTGCGGTTCCTGGTGGAAGAGCCCGGGGAGGGCGACGTGGCTGGCCAGCCGGGGGAGAAGTTCCTCGGCGTCGCGAGCGACGATCAGGTTGTCGAGGTAGCGGCCTTGCACGAAGCCCTCGTCAACGGCGGTGCGCAAGAAATGCAGCAATGGTGTGTAGAAGCCGTCGGTGTCGAGCATGGCGCAGGGCTTGGTGTGCAGGCCGAGCTGGGACCAGGTGAGCGCTTCGAAGAATTCATCGGCGGTGCCGAAGCCGCCGGGCAGGGCGACGAAGGCGTCGCCCAGGTCCGCCATCATCGCCTTGCGCTCGTGCATCGACTCGACGATGTGCAACTCGGTGAGGCCGCGGTGCGCGACCTCGTGTCGGACGAGAGACTGCGGAATGATCCCGATGACCGGGGCGCCCGCGGCGAGGGCGGTGTCGGCGATGGCGCCCATCAGTCCGGTCGAGGCGCCTCCGTAGACCAGGCCCAGCCCGGCTCGGGCAAGGGTCGTGGCGAAGGCGGTCGCCGCCTCCAGGTGGACGCGCCGCCAGCCAGTCGAGGCTCCGCAAAAGACGGTTATGTAGTGCATGTATCAACTCCGTTGCTCGTGAGCCGGACAGACCGGAATTGCGGGCCTGAGCCCCGGACGGCTGTCAGACGGGGACGAACAGGTCGACCTCGGTGCCGGCGTCGCGGGCGCTGACGATGCGGACGTCACCGCCGACCTCGGCCAGGCGGCTCTGCATGGACTCGGTGATACCGAAGCCGCGATGGCCCCGGGCCGGGTCGAAGCCGACTCCGCCATCGCGGACGAACACGTGCAGCCCGGTCGGTTCCGGTCGGGCGATGACCCAGGCGCGGTCGGTCCGGGCGTGCTTGCGGATGTTGACCAGGGCTTCGCGGGTCGCGTCGCAGAGCGCGGTGACCGTCCGGGCCGGAAGCTGCGGCCAGGACCAGCTCGGCTGGTCCGCTTGCAGTGTCACCTGGAGCCCGCGTTGGTCACAATCGGTGACGGTGCGGACGAGCGCGGCGCGTACGGGCTGCGGCTGGTCCGCACCGGTGCCATCGAGCAGCGCCCGCAGCCAGGCGGTATCCCGGGTGAGGTGGGTGCGCATCGGGCCGTCAAGCACGGACTCCGGACGGGCTAGCATCTCCATCGTCTGCAGGACTCGGTCGTGCAGGATCCGGGAGTAGCGTGCCTGCTCACGGCTACGGGCCAGGGCAGCGGCGGCCTCGACCAGCGCTGCCGGGTCGGGGGTGGACCGACGGGCGCTGACCCGGTCCCATAGCCCGGTCATTCGCCGGCGCCGCTGTCGCGGCGTGCCGGCGACGCAGTCGGCCAGCTTGCCCAGGTCGTGGTGATGACTGGCGGCGCCCATCGCGAGCACGAACCGCTCGTCCACCCTGGAGGCGCTCGGCAATAGCACGTTCGTGGGTAGCTCCGCGACCAGGTCTGCGAGCAGGCATAGGTCACCGGGACGAGCGGCGAGGTCGAGGACCGCGACGGCCAGATCGGCCCGGCGGCGTGCCCGCGATCGCAGGGTCACCCGGACGCCGGGAAGGCGTTCCAGGGCCGCTGCCGCGGCTTGCAGTCGTGGTCCCGGGGCGCCGGCGACGCTGACCCGTAACCGCGCGGTCACGCGGCTGCCTCGTTGCCGGTCAGCCGGGTGGCCAGGCGGGCCAGCTCGGCCTTGTTGCCGATGCCGCACTTGGCACGCACCCGTTTGACATAGCAGTCCACAGTGTGTCGGCTCAGGCCCATGCGCCGGGCGGTCTGCTCGTGCGTGAGGCCACTACCGATCATCGTGATGACCTGAGATTCGCGCGGCGACAGCCCGCAGGTGTCGGCCGTTCCGTCGGCGCCGCGCAGGTTTTTCGGGTGTACCACCAGGCCGGCGGCGACGTTCCGTACGGTGGCGGCGAGCTCCTCGCGGGGCGCGCTCTTGTGGACGAAGCCGACGGCTCCGGCCTGCAGACCGGCTTCGATGTCGGTGGTGTCGCGGGTGGCCGACATCAGCAGAATCTTGGTGGTCAGGCTGAACCGCGCCACCAGCGGTGTCGACGGCAGGTCACCGTCCAGATAGAGGTCCAGCAGCAGCACGTCGAGGTCGGTCACGTCGAGGTCGCCGGGTCCCGTGCCGCTCGCAGTGACCTGGATGCCGCTGTAGCCGTCGAGTGCCTGGCGCATGCCCCACGTGACAACCGGATGGTCGTCCAGAACGCCAATTTTGATCATTGTGTTTCCCCCGTGGCGAGTGATCCGTGATCCGCGTCTGATAACTGTGGAAGGACTCTGGTGTCAAGGGCTTGGGTCAATGCCGCCGGGTAATGCGGCCACGGAGGGCGACAAGACGACGGCCGACCAGGGTTTCGAGCTTGCCCGGCCTCGGAACGAGTGTCGGATGCTCACCATCCTGACTCGCCGGAGCTTGCATCAGTCAGTACGGTTTGTCAACGACGACCGTCCATCTCCTCTCGTACGGCAAACGCGGTGCGACGGCGACGCTCGATCCAGCTTGGCCGCGCCGTCGACGGGCGCCATGCCCCTTCTTTGGGTGACATGGCGAATCTGATTGCGGTGTCCAGACTCGACATCAGCGGCGCTCGCCGCGGAACTCTCACGCAAGTCCGCAACCCACGGGAGATGGTCATGCCCGAGCAACAGCAGATTCGTGTGGGCGTCGTCGGTCTCGGTCGCTCCGGCTATGGTCTGCACCTTGCCACCGTCCGGAAGCTGCCGGAGCTCTTCCGGGTCGTAGCGGTCACCGACCAGGATCCGGTGCGCGGCAAGGAGACCGCGGCGGAACTCGGCTGTGCCAACGCCGACAGCCACGCCGACCTGATTGCCTGCGACGATGTTGATCTCGTGATCGTGGCCAGTCCGAGCGCCCTGCACGTCGAGCACGCCTGCGGGGCTCTCGACGCCGGCCGGCACGTGCTGATCGAGAAGCCCGTCGCCCTGTCGGTGGCCGGTGTCGACGAGATCCGCGCGGCGGCTGAGCGCTCCGGACGGCAGGTCATCGCGGCGCAGAATCTGCGCTTCACCGCCGACTTCCTCAAGGTTCGCGAGGTGCTCGACTCCGGTCAGCTCGGCACCGTGTTCCAGATCAGCGTCCGCCGCCAGGCTTTCCGCCGCCGCTGGGACTGGCAGACCGTGGCCCGGCTGGGCGGCGGCATCCTCAACAACGACGCGAGTCACGTCGTCGACCAGATACTCGCGCTGATCGGGGAGTCCGCTGCGGACGTCGTCTGTACCCGGGTCCGCACGCCGCTGTCGATCGGCGCCGCCGATGACCACGTGAAGATCCTGCTCACCGGCGCCGGCCGCCCGCTGGTCGACATCGAGCTCAGCTCGGCGTGCGCCTACCCGCAGGACCAGTGGCAGATCCTCGGCACCGCCGGTTCATTGACTGGCACCGCGTCCGGTTTGCACTGGCGCTACGTCGAACCGCGGCTGCTCGAGCAGCGGACCGTGGCTGAGGAATCGACGCCGGACCGCAGCTACAACGCCGAGACGCTGCCGTGGATCGAGCAGGAGGCGTCCTTCCCGCACGAGACCTATCCGACGAGCCACCGGCGCCTCTACCGGCACGTGTACGACGTACTGCGGTTCGGCGCCCCGCTCGCGGTGCCGTTCGCCGACGTCCGGCGCCAGCTCACGGTGCTCGACGCCTGTCGTGCCACCGACCTGATCGACCTGGAGGTCGCCCGATGAAACTGGCATTCAGCACCCTGTCCTGCCCGGCCTGGTCCCGCGACGACGTGATCGAGCAGGCCGGCCGGCTCGGATTCGACGGCATCGAATGGCGCCTGCTGGATGGGAAGATCATCGGCCCGGAGCTGCCCGACGACACCGCCGACGAGCTCGGCCGTCGCACCGCCGTGGCCGGCCTCGCCGTTCCGGCGCTGGACACGAGCATCGATCTGGCAGTCCCCCCGGGCGCCGAGCGGACGGCCGTGCTTGCCGAGACCGAGCGGATGCTGTCATTGGCGCGCCGGTTCGGCGCCGAATACCTGCGGGTCTTTCCCGGCGCACACCCGCCGGCGGCCGACTCCTCCGGCTGGCTGCGCGACGCCGTCGAGGCGTTGACCCCCGCCGTCCGTGCGACCGGTGTCACTCTGGCCCTGGAGTTGCACGATTCGCGCGACCAGCCCGGCATCCGTGGCCGCTCGTGCAGCGCCTTCCTGGCCGAGGCGCTCGACGGCGTCGACTCCGCCATCGCCGGCGTGCAGTGGGACCTCGGCAATCCGTACCTCGAAGGCGAAGAAGTGGATGCTACCTGGGCCAACGTCGCCGGGAAGCTGCTCTACGTCCAGTTCAAGGACATGGCCCGTACCGCGACCGGCTGGGAGTACGTCCTCACCGGCGAGGGTGACCTGCCCCTGCACGACATCCTCGCCCGGCTGCGAACGGACGGCTTCGACGGCTGGATCTCACTCGAGTGGGAGAAGTTCTGGAACCCGCAGATCGCCGAGCCGGAACTCGCCCTGCCGGGATTCGTCGACTTCATGAAGGATTACCGATGAGCACCGGGCACGCCGTCATCGGCTGCGGCAGAGTCGCCCCGAACCACGCTGACGGCGTCCGCGCCGCGAACGGCACCCTGCTGTGGGCCTGCGACAGCGACCCACTGGCCGCGAAGTCCTTCGCCGCCGACCACGACATCCCCCGATGGAGCGCCGACGCCGCGGAGGTCCTGGCCGAGCCGCAGGTCACCACGGTGTCGATCGCCGTGGACCACGCGCAGCACGCCCGGCTCGCCGAGGCGGCACTGCGCGCGGGCAAACATGTCCTCGTAGAGAAGCCACTCGCGCTGTCGGTGGCCCAGGCCACCGACCTGGCCGAGCTGGCCGACCGGACGGGTCTGGTGCTCTCGGTCGTCTCCCAGCACCGCTACGACCCCCTGGTCGTGGCCGTACGGCGATGGCAGGACGATGGCCTGTTCGGTGAACTCGTCTCGGCCCGCGTCGCGCTCGAGGCGAACCGCGAACCGGCCTACTACGCCGACAGCTACTGGCGGGGAACACTCGCCGGTGAAGGCGGCTCCGCGCTGATCAACCAGGGCTACCACTGCCTCGACGTGACCAGGATGCTGGTGGGCGACCTCAGGGTGCGCGCGGCGGCCACGTCCTCGGCGGTGCTCGGCACGGTGATCGAAACCGAGGACACGCTCAGCGCCCTGCTGCTCGCCGGTTCGGTGCCCGTCTCGTTTCACGTCACAGTCGCTGCCGCGACGCTCTGGCGTACCCGAATCGATCTGGTGGGCACCGCGGGCGCGGTGACGTTCGACCTGGACCACCCGGGGACCCTGCACCGGGCTACCGGCCGCGTCCTCGAAAAGGCCGCCGCCGCGCTACCCGGGACGGACACGGCGCAACCCGTGGCGGGCAAGAGCTACTACGGCATGTCGCACCGTCGCCAGATCGCCGACTTCCTGGCCGCAGCCGAAGGTGGCAGCCCGATGCGGACCGGCCCGCAGGACGGCGTGGCAATGGTGTCGCTGCTGCGCGCCCTCTACGCCAGTGCGAACGGGGGAGCGGAGCGGGGGGTGACGGCATGACGGCCGCACTGCTGCACGAGACCCTCGACGGCATCCCGCTGGGAGCGGCCATGGCCGTGGTGGACGACAGCGGTGCGTGGTCATACGCCGACCTGCGCGACGCCTCCCGCGCCGCCGCCGCGTGGCTGCTTCGGAGCGGCGTCCGGCGCGGTGACCGCGTCCTGGTCGGCGCGCAAGCCGACCGGCGTTTCACGGCCATGCTGTACGGATGCTCGCGGATCGGCGCGATCGTGGTGCCGGTGGCGCCGGCGCTCACTCCCTTCCAACTCGCGCAGATCGCCGAGGACGCCGAACCGGCGCTGGCGGTGGGACTCCCCGACCTGGACAGCCGGTGGGCGGAGCTGGACGCGTTGTGGTCCGAGATCGCTGGCACCGAGCCGATCGCGGCGGATGAGCCCGGGCCCGACGCCAACGACCCGGCCGTACTCTTCTACACGTCAGGTAGCACCGCTGCGCCCAAGGCAGTGATCGCTCCGCACCGGCAAATCGCCTTCGCTGCGGCGGCGATCGACGAGCGACTGCGGTACCGCGCGAACGATGTCGTCTTCAACCGCCTACCGCTGAACTTCGACTACGGCCTCTATCAGTTGTTCCTTACGGTCCGGGCCGGCGCCTGCGTCGTGCTGGCCGGAACCGGCGCCGACTCGCGTCTTGTCGCCGACATCACCGGCCACCGGGCAACGGTCATACCGGTCGTGCCCGCGCTCGCCGCCATGCTCTACCGGCTCACCACCCGGACCGGGCCGGTCGACACCGTACGGCTGATCACCAACACCGGCGAAAACCTGCCGCCCGTCCAGATTGCGCAGCTCGAGCAGGCGTTCCCGAGCGCCGCCGTTGCCCTGATGTTCGGTCTCACCGAGTGCAAGCGGGTCTCCATCCTGGAGCCCGGCGGACACACGCTTCGGCCGGGCTCGGTCGGCCGCCCGCTGGAAGGAACCTCGGTGCGCATCGTCGGACCGGACGGCGTTGACCTTCCGCCGGGGTCTGTGGGTGAGATCGTGGTGCTCGGCCCGCACGTGTCGGACGGATACTGGCGTGCACCCGAGCAGACCGCCCGGCGGTTCTACCACGATTCCGCCACCGGTGAACGCGCCCTGTGTACGGGCGACCTGGGTTCCGTCGACCGGGACGGCTACCTCTACTTCCGCGGCCGCCGGGACCAGATCTTCAAGCACCGCGGCGTACGGACCAGCGTGGTCGAGATCGAGGCGGCCCTCGCCGCCATCCCGGGCGTACGGCAGGCCGTGGTGGTCCCGCCGCGCGACGGCGGGCCGGTCCTGCTCTACGCGGTGTCGACACTGACCGCCGCCGAAGTGCTCAGCGAGCTCGCCGAACTGATCGGCCGGCAGAAGCTGCCCGACCAATGCCATCTCGTCGACGAACTACCGCAGGGACCCAACGGCAAGGTGGACCGCGCCGCCCTGGGCCGGCTCACTGCAGTGGGAGGCACGACATGACTAGCACCGCTACCAGCGCACTGACCTGGGGACAGACCGAGATCGTCGACTGGCTGGCGATCAATGGCTACGACCTGTCGCGGATCATCGCCATCCGCGATATCACCCCGCCGGACGGCGTGGCCTGCGCCGCGGACGCCGAGGCGGCCCTGCACGGCATCGCCGACCGGCACGCCGCGCTGCGGGCCAAAGTCCGGGTGCCGCGCCTGAAACCGGCGTACCGGCTGGACGCCACGGACCGGCCCACCCAGTTCGTTGACGACGAGGACGGTTTCGTCGTCCGGCGCTACGAGGACGACGCGGTGACCGCGACCCAGATCATGAAGCTGGTCTGCGACGGATTCGACAGCGGCGATACCCGGCTCGATCCGGGCCGTGACCCTTCGCAGGCGGTCGTGTACCGCAGGCCCGACGACCGCTGGGGGTGCCTGTTGCTTACCTCGCGGGTGTTTACCGACGGCCCGGGCGGTCGGCGCCTCGGCGCGGAGTTCGCGTCCCTCGTGTCCGGCACGAAAGTCGCGGACCTGCCCGCCAGCGTCGACGCCGACACGGTGGTGGCCCACGAGGAGTCCGCCGCGCGGCGCGACGTCAGCCGGCGCAACATCGCCGGGATGCGCGACATACTGCGGCAGGCACCGACCGAAGCGCTTGTCCGGCCGCTCGGCACCGCCGCATCCGCCACGGTCATCCGCTCGCCGGCGTTCACCGCCCAGGTCGACACGATCTCCCAACGTTACGGCGTACCCCGCGGCGGCGTCATCACCGCCCTCGTCAGCCTGGGGCAGTGGGCGGAATACGGATACGACACCGTGCTGCTGAGGGCCCTAACCCAGTTGCCACCTCCGGTGCGCGGCGCGTCGTACGTAGGCCCCAACGCGCTACCGGCACTGTCCGCCGTGCCGGTCCGAGCGGACTGGACGATCAAGGACTATTTCGCCCGTGCCTGGGCGGCGACCATCGGCTCGTACCGGACCTGCAACTACGACCCAGCCGACTTCGACCACATGCAGCACCAGATGGCGGCGGAACACGGCCGGGAGCTGCTGGACGGGATCACCTACCTTAACTACCACTCGATGCAGGAGATCTTCGACGACGAAGCCGGATCGGACGCCGACGACCAGACGGTCGTCAGTCACGTGACGCTCGACCGGCACGACCGCGTCTTCCGGACGCTGATCGACATCAGGGACCTAGGCTCGTCGATGACGCTGCACGTGGAGGGGTCCCACACGCCGTCTTCCGGCGACACCCTGCGCCAGGCCCAGACCTTCCTCGCCATGACCGCGGCCGTCGCCGCAGCGACCGACGACACCACCCGGATCGGCACCACCGTGCGGTGAACCCCAACAGCGTCGACGACCTGCCACGGCTCTATCGACGACCTTTCGAGGATTGGAGAACACCATGCGTCCCCAGCTGATCGAAGCGGCGGCCGACACGTCGATCGAGGCCTGCGCGGCCGAGCTGCGCGCCGTCCTGGCCGACCGGAACAGCCTGGCCGAAGCGCCTCGGCTGTTCCGGGGCTTCGCCCTTGGCGAACCGGGCGACCTCTCGAGCCTGCTGAAACTGATGGTCGTGCTGGCCGCCCCGTACATCGGCGGGAACTCGCCGCGCACGCAGCTCGGCGAGAACGTCTACACGTCCACGGAGTACTCCGCACTCTCCGACATCACCCAGCACCATGAGCTGTCGTACGAGCTCCGGATTCCCGACGTCCTCTTCTTCCTCTGCGGGAGGCCGTCGGATACCGGGGGCGCCACGCCGCTGACCGATGCGGCCGCGGTGCTCCACAAGCTCGACCCGGAGCTGGTTGCCGAATTCCAGGCCCGTGGCCTGCGGTACGTACAGCGACTACCCGCCGCCGGAGGCGTCGGCAAATCGTGGCCGGAGGCCTTCGAGACCTCAGACAGGGCTGCCTGCGAACGCCTGCTGGCGGGCCTCGACCTGACGTACACGTGGGACGACGGCGACACGCTCGTGTTGGTCCGCGACCGGCCGGCGCTGCGCCGGCATTCCCGTACCGGCACCCAGCTCTGGTTCAACCAGGCGGACCAGTGGCACCCGTCATCGCTGGGCCCGGCTCGCAAGCGGGAGGCCCTGCAGCGGATGTACGGCGACCGGCTCCCGCACGACGTGGTCTTCGGCGACGGCAGACCCATCTCGGACGACGCAATCGCCGAGATCTCCAAGGTCACCCGGGCGACCGCCTGGGCCGCGCCGTGGAAGGCCGGCGACCTGGTGGTCATCGACAATCAGGCAACGATGCACGGCCGTGACCGCTACACCGGCGCACGCTCGGTCTTCGTCGCGATGGCGACGTTGGGCGACTGAGCCGTCCGCGACCACTTCACGGGAGGAACCACATCATGACCAAGGTTCTTGCTTCGGCCGAGGCATTCGGATTTGGCCCGGCGTCGAAACTCATCACCGTCAGCGCGGAGCTGCGCCGCCGGGGCATTCACATCGACGTGGCGGCCGCCGACGCGGCACTGACGTTCGCGCGGGCCAACGCCGGCCTCTTCGACGAGATTATCGCCGTCAACGGTGCCGACGAACTCGCGAAGATCGACGCCGCGGGCTACGACGGGGCGGTCAGCGTGATGGACCCGTTTCTGACCATCTGGGCGCGATCGAACGGGCTCCCGTGCACGTATGTGGACAGCCTGTTCTGGTTCTGGAACTGGGGCACGGGCCGCGAGGACCAGTTGCAGCAGACAGCAGCCGAGGTGACCGCGCAGCCGAGCGCGCTCGACGCGATCCGGGCGCTCGAACGGGTGCCCATGCACGACAGCCAGTACATCGCGCACCACCTCAGCGCTGTCAGTTGCGTGCAGGGTGCCACCCGGGTCGACGGGCGCTGCCGGGAGATCCGAGGGCTAGGCCGCGTCGACGTGGTCAATGCTGTGATCGACCTGACCTACCAGCGGGAGAGCAGCCCGGCGACCTGGCTAGCGACGACCAGCGGGGTGGTGAACCCGTTGCTGCCCAAGGACTGCGCCATCGCGTGGATCCGGACCGTGGCCCGCCTGCTCGAAGAGGCCGCCGACCGCAGCGGCAGCACCGCGCCGATCACGCTGGCCGGCAACGGCGAGCTGTTGGCGGTCGCCCCCGACATCGCCTCGGCACGGATCAAGCCTGAGCCGATGAGCCACGATCAGATCCTGATCGCCATGAACGGTGCCATTGGTTGCCTAACCCCACCCGGCCTCACCACCATGATGGAGTGCGCGGCGTACGGTGTGCCGTTCATTCTGCTGCCGGAGCAACACTACGGGCACATCTCTAACTTTGGCGCGGTCACCGGGTGCGGCACCCCGGAGATCTTTCCGCATGGGCTGGTCGACCCGGACGGGAGCGCGCGGGAGCCGGCCGACGTGCTCAGCGAGACGTTGCAGGTCGCGGAGAACCTGCGCCGGCACTTCGAGAACAAGACCGAGGTCTGGACCCGCATGGTCGAAGGTATCGCCGACGGCATGCGCGCCGCGCGCGCTGGCCGGGAACGGCTGCGAGCTGCCCAAGAAGCGGCAATGCGCGAGTTCGTCGGCGCCTTCACCGGCGCCGGACAGGTCGCGGACGTCATCGAATCACTCCTTCCGGAGCACGCCGACCCGGCACGTCACTGACTACTTGTGAGCGAGAGGCAGCACACCCATGTTGATCGGCAATGCCGTCCCCGTCCGCGATCACGACGGCGCCATCCTCGAGTACCACTGGACCGGTGGGCTCGCGACCCGGATCCTCGACATCGAACGGGAGCTGACCGCGGTCATCACCGGTGACCTCGACGCCCAGGAGTTCACCTGCGCCACGCTGCTGCACGACGAGCCGCTGCGCCGATCGGGCTACCTCGACAGCCTGCCGTGCGTCCCGTTCTACGCCGTGCCGCACGGCACCCCGGCGCGCGCGGGCAACGAACAGAGTCACTGGATGTTGAGCACCGCGGCGTGCTTCCACGTTCTCGCGGCGGTCAGCGGCGCGGCGTCCGTCACACCCGGGATGACGACGTACACGTGTGGAGCGGTCTGCCATCGCTCGGAGGCCGGCACCGACGACGCCGTCCTGCGGCTCTCCTCCTTCCGCATGCGTGAGCTGGTCCTCGTCGGCCGGGAGGCCGAGGTCCTCGAGCATGCCGAGTCGGCCTTCATGCGCCTCTACCGGCACCTGGGAACCGTGCTGACCCGGCTGCGGCTGGACGATGCGACTGACGTGTTCTACGGCGCCCGGGCGGAGGCCCTGCGCCGGATCCAGAGCGTGAAGCAGGTCAAGAAGGAAATCGTAACGTCGTGGTCGGACACCGACGACTATGCCGTCGCCTCGTGGAACAAGCACGGCAACCGCCTGACCGCCGCCTTCGCAGGTGAGGACGCGACCCCGGACACCCCGCACTCAGCCTGCGTGGCATTCGGCGTCGAGCGTCTCGCCGTTGCGGTGCTCGCCGCTGAGGCGGGACTGCTCCCGCAGAAGTTTCTCGCCGGCGCACGAGCCAGCTGACGTGGGGCACCTCGCTTGTGGAATCGCGGGTGGCTTGGCCATATCAGCCCGGTGCCCTGAGCGTCGCTGTCAGCGTGGCACTGGCTTCCAGCGTGGGTTCCCAGCCACTCGACGACATTGAGGCGCTGGTCAACCGGGCCGGTGTCGAGCTGATTGACCAGGCACTCCCAGTCAGGCTTGCTGACACAGCGCGGGCGCCCGGTGCGCCGAGGGTCTTCCTGAGCTACCGGGCAGGCGACGATGCCGCGGCCTCCGCTGCAGAGCTGATGGACGAAGCCATGGCCGCTCGCTAACACGGACGGCGCGGAGCGTCAGGACCACACCAGGCTGGGATCAGGCCCGCTCGCAGCAACGACGACTTGCCAGATCCAGAGGGTCCCACGACCATCACGGGCGCGCCATGCCGCTGCCGGCGCTGCACCATAGCCAGCAGCTCTGAAACCAAGACCTCCCGTCCACGAAAGAACTGGGCGTGCTCGACCTCGTATGGGGCAAGTCCGCGGATCGGCGACGGAGCCTCGGCGGGCCGCGGTCCTAGCTGTGCCCGCACCCGATCGAGTGTCGCCAGCCACTAGGCGAGCCGGGTCTCGTCCTTCTCGCCAAGCACGCTGAGTAAACAAAGAAACACGGTCAGGGGTCTGTCAAGCGAACGGTGTAACTCGGGTTGTTGAGGGTTACTTTCGGCCTGCGGTCAGGCGGCCTTCGAAGGCCATTTCGAAGGCGTTCAGGGCGGGTTTCCAGCGCATGGTCCATCGCCGGCGGCCCTGTCCGGTCGGGTCCAGGCTCATCACGGCGAGGTAGACGCATGTGAGGGCGGCGCCCTCGTTGGGGAAGTGGCCGCGGGCTCGAACGGCTCGGCGGATGCGGGCGTTGACCGACTCGATGGCGTTGGTGGAGCAGATC
>NZ_JBITKM010000024.1:0-54435 GCF_044461025.1 Micromonospora sp. NPDC049900 | reverse complement strand
AACCGCAAGGCGGTGGCCCGACTGATGCGGCTGGCCGGTATCGAGGGCGCCCACCGCCGGCGGCGCGGCAAGCCCCGCCGCAAGGCCGCGTCCACGGCCACCGCACCGGACCTGGTCCAGCGGCAGTTCACTGCCACCGCACCGAACCGGCTGTGGGTCGCCGACATCTCCTACCTGCGCACCTGGGAAGGGTTCCTCTACCTCGCGGTCGTCGTTGACGCCTACTCGCGGCGAGTCGTCGGCTGGGCGATGGCTGATCACCTGCGCACCGAGTTGATCCTCGACGCGGTCGGTATGGCTATCCAGCACCGCCGACCGGCCCGTAACCAGGTCATTCACCACTCGGATCGGGGGACGCAGTACACGTCGTTCGAGTTCGGCCGCACCCTGCGTTCCTGCGGCGTCCTGGCCTCGATGGGCTCGGTCGCGGACTGCTACGACAACGCCATGGCCGAGACCTTCTTCGCCACCCTCAAAACCGAACTGGTCTACACCCGCGCCTGGCCGTCCCGACACGAACTGGAAATGGAAGTGTTCTCCTACATCGAAGGCTTCTACAACCCCCGCCGCCGACACAGCCGACTGGGTAACGTCAGCCCCGACACCTACGAGAAGATCCACCGAAAGTCCCTGACAGACATCGAGGTGTCCGGCCTCAGGGGGTCACTTCACGGTAGGTTGTCACCGTTCCCCACTGCGGCGCGGTGGCCGGTCCGGCGCGGCAGGCAGGGCGTGGGTGTGCGACGGAGGCGGGGGTGGCGGTGGGTCTGCGGGTGAGTGGCCGCAATGCGCGGTTCCAGCAGTGGGAGGCGCTCCTCGGTAACCGGACCAAGCGGCAGCGGCGCGGCGAGTTCCTCGTGCAGGGCGTACGCCCGATCAGCATGGCCGTCGAACACGGCTGGCAGATCCGCGAGCTGCTCTACGACACCAGCGCTCAGCTCTCCGGCTGGGCACGCGAGGCCCTGGACACCGTCCGGGCCGAGAAGATCGCCGTCTCCCGTGACCTGATGCACGAACTGGGCGGCAAGGCGGACACGGTTCCGGAGCTGCTGGCCGTGGTCGCGCTGCCGGAGGACGACCTGCGCCGGATCCCGCTCGGGCCGAGCATGTTCACCGTCGTGTTCGATCGGCCCACCAGCCCCGGCAACATCGGGACGCTCGTGCGGTCCGCGGACGCCTTCGGCGCGTGCGGCGTCATCGTCACCGGTCACGCCGCCGACGTGTACGACCCGAAGGCGGTCCGGGCGAGCACCGGATCGCTGTTCGCCCTGCCCGTGGTCCGGGTGCCCTCGCAGCAGGCCGTGCTGTCCTGGGTCGCCGACGTGCGCGCCGACGGCATCGGCATGAGCATCGTCGGAACCGATGAGCGCGGCGCGCTGGACGCCGCCGAACACGACTTCACCCAGCCCACGCTGGCACTGATCGGCAACGAGACCACCGGCCTCAGCTCCGGCTGGCGGGATGCCTGCGACCAGCTCGTGCGGATCCCCATGTTCGGGTCCGCCAGCTCGCTGAACGCGGCCACCGCCGCGACGGTCGTGTTGTACGAATCGGCACGCCAGCGGACCGCTGCCGCCCGGCGATAGCAGTCCGGACCCGCCCGGGTGCCGACCGGGCCGCCCGGCAGGTGACGGTGCCGCCGCAAGGCAGGGGCTAGCCTACCGACATGGCGAGCGATGCCCTGGATGAGTTGATCGTGGCGGACGCCGACGAGCTCCGTGCGTGGTTGTCGGCCAACCATGCCACGTCGCCCGGTGTCTGGCTCGCCCTGACCAAGAAGGGCGGCACGGTCACCACGCTGACCTGGCAGCAGGCGGTCGACGAGGCACTGTGCGTCGGGTGGATCGACGGTCAGGCCAGGAAGCGGGACGAGGAGACCTCCTGCATCCGGTTCACGCCGCGTCGACCGCGCAGTATCTGGTCTCAGCGCAACGTGGCGCACGTGGCGCGGCTGGAGGAGCAGGGGCGGATGCTGCCCGCCGGGCGCGCCGCCGTGGAGGCCGCGAAGGCGGACGGGCGGTGGGCCGCCGCGTACGCCCCGTCGTCGGAGGCCGAGGTGCCCGCCGACCTCCTCGCCGCGATCGCCGCCGAACCCGCCGCCCAGGCCATGTTCGACGTGCTCACCAAGACCAACCGGTACGCCTTCGTGCACCGCCTCAACGCGGTGAAGCAGGCCCGGACCCGGGAACGGAAGATCGTCGAGTTCGTCGCGATGTTGGCCCGGCACGAGACGTTCCACCCGCAGAAGGCCACGCCGCCGCAGTCGGCGTCCGCGTGACCCGCTACGGCCGGTGACGGCACGGCCCGACCGGCGGGCGTGTCCGCGGCGCTGCGCGGCAGGCGGGTGCGGCGCACTATCGTTGCGGCGTGCACATCCGTTTCGACATCCCCGCCGATCCCGCCTACCCCGGCCGGGTGGCCGCGGCGATGAGCAGTGACCAGCTCCGCAGGTACGCCTCGGTCGGCGCGGTGCTGCTGACGGTCGGCGTGATCGGTCTGCTGCTCTCCCGGGGGTCGTCGTGGGGTGCGCAGATCACGCCGTTGTGGATGGCGATGGCCATCTTTGGCCTGCTGGCGATCCTCTACTGGCCGTGGGTGCGGTTGCGGGCCCGGCGCCGCTCCAGCGGTTACGCCGTGGACGGCAGCTACGACATCACCGACGACAACATCATGATGCGCAGCGGCTCGGAGTCCGGTGGCATCGCCTGGGAGGGTGTCTCCCGGGTGAAGGACACCCCGGAGTTCTGGGTCGTGTACGTCGACCGGATGCCGGCGACGGTCATCCCCCGCCGGCTGATGTCCGCCGAGGACGCCGAGACGTTGCGGACCTTCATGGCCGCCCGTGGGCTGCTCCAGGAGGCCGCGCCCCGGCGCTGAGCCGAGCATTGTCGTCGCGGCAGCCGCCACCCGGCCACGGAGTTTCCGGTCGGGGGCTCAGAGCGGACCCAGGACCTGGCCGGGTGCGGCGTCCAGGGAGAGTGTCTCCAGGACCCGGAGCAACTGTCGCTCCTCGTACCGGAAATGGCTCTCCATGATCGCGGCGACCCCCTCCAGGTGGCGATCCAGCTCGGCGACCGGCGCGGCCCGGTCGATGGCGGCCTGGAGGCCGCCGAGCAGGTGCGCGATCATCGAGTGGTCCTGGCGGAGGTGACGGAGCACGGGTGCCAGCTCCGGGTGGGCCGCCTCGATCGCCGGGAACAGGGTGTCGTCCTCGCCCCGATGGTGTCCGTCGAGGGCGGCGCAGAACCCGTGGCAGTAGAGCAGCAGCTCACGGGTGGCCGCCTCGCCGGATGTCCCGTCGGCGACCGCGGTGCGGACGAGGTCGAGCGCCGCGCGGAGACGGCTGTGGACCTGGCGTAGCTCATAGCTCCAGGCGACGAGCCTGGTCGTCTCGCGCTCAGACACGCGAAGACGAAGGATGCGACGTGAACACCGTCGGCCTCCCTCGGTAGGGCGCCTCCATGCCTGACACGGCCTGCCACCGGCACGCGACGCTCACCGCAGCATAGTTCAAGGGCCACCGGCCGTCGTGATCGATGGCTCTGCCCGAGCAGCCCCAGCCGGGTGCGGTGTACGACCTGCACGACCTGGTGGTGCGTACCCGGCTGCGGTGAACCCGAGCGCCGCTCACCTGGGCCTGTCGACGACGAAGGGCAAGGAGATCTCTCCCTGCCCTTCTTAACGTATAGCGCACCGGGGGGCTTGCGGCAAGGCCCCCGGTATGCCGCAGAATCTGCCGGCCGAGTCCACAACCTGCGGAAACGGGGGCAGACGTGCAGGTGTTGAGGTCGACTGACGGCAGTCACGGGGAGGTCGGGCCGGGGTGCCCGTCGGGGTCGGAGGTGTCGCGATGACCGAGCAGTACGTGGTGGATCTTCACGAGGTGGACGCGACGCGGATCGCGGTCGTCGGTGGCAAGGGCGCGCACCTGGGCGAGCTGTCCCGCATCGACGGCGTACGGGTGCCGGCCGGCTTCTGCGTGACCACGGACGCCTTCGGGCGGATCATCGCGGACGCGCCGGTCGGCACGCTGCTCGACGAGTTGGCCCGCCCGGCGGCGGACGACCGGGAGACGATCGGCACGCACAGTGCGCGGATCCGCCGGATCATCGAGGGCGTCAGTGTCCCGGGCGAGGTCACGGCCGCGATCATCGACGCGCTCGCCTGGTACGGAGAGCAGACCGCCTACGCCGTGCGGTCCAGCGCGACGGCCGAGGACCTTCCGTCGGCGTCGTTCGCCGGGCAGCAGGACACGTACCTGAACGTGGTGGGGCCGAAGGCGGTCCTGGCGTACGTACGGCGCTGTTGGGCGTCGCTGTTCACCGAGCGGGCCGTGGCCTACCGTCAGCGCAACGGCATCGACCACCGGGCGGTGCGGATGGCGGTGGTGGTGCAGCAGATGGTCGTCCCGGAGGCGTCCGGCGTGCTGTTCACCGCCGATCCGGTCAGCGGTGACCGGCGGGTGGCCACCGTGGACGCCGGTTTCGGGCTCGGTGAGGCCCTGGTCGCCGGGCTGGTGAACCCGGACGTCTACCGGGTCCGCGACGACGAGGTCATCGGCCGGTCGGTCGCCGCGAAGCAGCTCGCCGTGCAGGCCCTGCCGGGCGGCGGGACCACGCAGGTGCCGGTCGAGGGGTCCCGGCGTGGGCAACCGGCGCTGACGGACTCGCAGGTCGTGGCGTTGGTGCAGCTCGGGCGGCGGATCGAGGCGCATTTCGGTCGGCCGCAGGACATCGAGTGGTGCCTGGCCGACGGCCGGTTCCACGTCGTGCAGAGTCGCCCGATCACCACGTTGTTCCCCGTCCCCGACAGCGTCGACCCCGGCAACCACGTCTACGTCTCGGTGGGCCACCAGCAGATGATGACCGACCCGATGAGGCCGCTGGGCATCTCGATGTGGCAGCTCACGGCCATGGCGCCGATGGTCGAGGCCGGTGGTCGGCTGTTCGTCGACGCGATCCGCATGCTGGCCGGCCCGGGACGCGCCGCCTTCCTGGACATGATCGGCCGGTCCGACCCGTTGACCCGGGACGCGTTGCAGGCGGTCCTGGACCGGGGCGACTTCGTGCCGACGCCGCCGGACACCGTTGCCGCCGGTCCACCGGCCGGCGGGGCTCCCGCCCCGATCCCGACGGACCCGGCGATCGTCGCCGAGCTGGTCGAGCGCAGCCGGACGTCGATCGCCGCGCTGCGGCGCGACATCGCCACGAGGACCGGGCCCGAGCTGTTCGACTTCCTGCTGGCGGCCTTCGAGGAGCACAAGCGTGTCCTCGCCGATCCGCTGAGCGGGCAGGCGATCAGGGCGGGGATGGAGGCCACCTGGTGGCTCAACGACCGGTTGTGGGAGTGGCTGGGTGAGAAGAACGCCGCCGACACGCTCACGCTGGCCGTACCCGACAACGTCACCTCGGAGATGGGTCTGGCGCTGCTCGACGTCGCCGACGTGATCCGCCCGTACCCGCAGGTGGTGGCGTTTCTGGCGAGGGTCGGCGACGACGGTTTCCTGGACGGGCTGCCCGAGGTCGAGGGCGGCGGTGAGGCACGTGCCGCGATCGAGGCGTACCTGGAGCGGTACGGGATGCGGGGCGTGGGCGAGATCGACATCACCCGGCCACGGTGGTGCGAGCGCCCGAGCACGTTGCTGCCGGTGCTGTTGGACAACGTCCGCAACTTCGCCCCGGGCGAGGCCGGGCGACGCGTCACGGACGGTCGGCGGCGGGCGCGGCAGAAGGAGCAGGAGATCCTGTCCCGGTTGCGGGCCCTGCCCGACGGGGCGGCCAAGGCCGACGAGACCAAGCGGATGATCGACCGGGTCCGCACCTTCGTCGGGTACCGGGAGTACCCGAAGTACGACATCGTCAGCCGCTACCTCGTCTACAAGCAGGCCCTGCTGGGCGAGGCCGAACGCCTGGTGCTGGCCGGGGTGCTCGCCGAGGTCGAGGACGTCTTCCACCTCACGTTCGGCGAGTTCCACGAGGTGTCGCGTACGCATCGGGTGGACGCCGGACTCCTCCGGCGGCGCAGGGACGCGTTCCGGTCGTACCACGCGCTCAGCCCGCCCCGGGTGCTCACCTCCGACGGTGAGGCGCTGACCGGGGCGTACCGGCGCGACGACGTGCCGGCCGGTGCCCTGGTCGGCCTGCCGGTCTCCACCGGGACCGTGGAGGGACGCGCCCGCGTCGTGCTGGACCTCGGGCAGGCCGACCTCGCACCGGGCGACATCCTGGTCACCGCCTACACCGACCCGAGTTGGTCGCCGCTGTTCCTCGGCGTCGCGGGTCTGGTGACCGAGGTGGGCGGCCTGATGACCCACGGCGCGGTGATCGCCCGGGAGTACGGCCTGCCGGCCGTGGTGAGCGTCGAGGCAGCCACCCGACTGATCCGGGACGGGCAGCGGATCCGGGTGCACGGCACCGACGGGTACGTCGAGATCCTGTCCTGACGGGTGTCGGGGCGATTCAGCTCGGGGCGTCAGGTCAGGGCGGCGACGGCCGCGTGCAGCCAGGTCGAGGCCGGTGCGTCCACCACGGGTTGCGGCGTGCCGTTGATGGTGGCGGTCAGCGCGTGATATCTGCCGAGCAGCGCGGCGTGTCGGCGCACCTGCGGACCGGGGTCGGCGGCGGCGACCTGCCGCCGTACCTCGGTCAGGTCTCGTTCGCCGCTGCGACTCGCGGCCAACGCCACCCACCGCGTCGCCAACTGCCGGGCCTCCCGGGAGTCGACCGGTACGCCGGCCTCGGACGCGGCCCTGGCCTGCGCGAGGATCTCGACCTGCGCCGCGACGTCCGCCTCCGCCGACGGGTCCGCCCGCTCGTCGCCGGTGGCGGTGAAGGTCTCGCCGAAGAACCGGCGCACCGCCTGCCGGAATTCGGGGTCACGGACCATGTCGGCCAGCTCGACCCACGCATCGAGCTGCTCGCCGGTGGGGTCCGCCGGCAGCCGGGGCCGCCACGGGCGCAGGTAGTCGACGAACTCCCGCAGGTCGAGGCCGTCGGTGACCTCGGCCCAGAACTCCTCCACGAGCTGCTCACGGTCGTCGTCGGACATCGACGCCAGCCGGTGCACGAGACTCACCTGCCCGGCCTCGCTGTCCTGCCGCACGACCGCCCGCAGCACCGCGCGGCGGGTACGTAGCTGACCCATCTGCCGCTCGACGAGCGCCAGATGGGCCGTGGCGAGATCCCGCACCGTGATCTCGTCGGCCAGCAACCGACGGATCTCGTCCAGCCCCGCCCCCAGATCCCGCAGCGTCCGCACCAGTTCGAGGGCAGCCACGCCCCGCGCGTCGTAGCACCGGTACCCGGCACCGGTGTACCCGGCCGGCGCGACGATGCCCTCGTCGGCATAGAACCGGATGGCGCTGACACTCAGACCCGTACGCCGGGCCACGTCCCCGATCGACAACCACTCGTTCATGACCACCACCCTGGCGTCTCAAGCCGCCTGAGAGTCAACAGCGGACCCGGTTAGCCGGTGGCGCGGACCGTCACACGGAGAAGCGGTTCACCCGCTCGGGACGCAGCAGGATGCGGACCACTCCCGCGCTGCGCCACTCGTCGACCAGGCTCTGACGCTTCGGATCGCTCATGTCGTAGTACCGCTCGGCGAGCCGGGTCGCCAACTCCACGCCACCGTCGTCGTGCAGCGTGACCGGGCCCTCCACCGACACCCAGTGCTCCGGCTCACCGGTCGGCGCGGCCACGACCACGGAGGCCCGGGGCCGTTCCCGGATACGGTCCAGCTTCGGCGCGTCCGGCAGCGAGAACATCTGCAGGTCCCCGTCCTCGGTGACCTCGAACCACACCGGGCGCGGCGCGGGCCAGCGGTCGCCCCGGGGCGCCACGGTGAGGAAGGCGTGCAGCGGCCGGGTGAGCAGAGCGAGATCCTCGTCGCGGAACATGACATCGAGCCTACGACCGGTGGCGTACGCCCGCAGGCTTCTGCCGTCGGCGAAGAACCTTGGCGTGCCGCGTACCTCGCTGCTTCGCTGACGGACATGGAGATGCTGGTGTTGGGCGGGACGGCATGGCTCGGACGCGAGGTCGCCCGGCAGGCGGTCGACCGGGGGTACGCGGTCACCTGCCTGGCCCGGGGCGAGAGCGGGACGGTGCCGCCCGGCGCGGTTCTCGTGGCCGCCGACCGGGGCGACCCCGACGCGTACGACGGGCTGCGCGACCGCGACTGGGACGCCGTCGTCGAGGTGTCGTGGCAGCCGCGCTTCGTGCGGGAGGCGCTGCACGCCCTGGGGGGCCGGGCCCGGCACTGGAGTTACGTCTCCTCGGTCAGCGCCTACGCCGACCACGACACCCCCGGCGCCGACGAGTCGGCGGCCACGCTGCCCGCCACGGCCCACGACACGGTCGACCGCGACGAGTACGGCGCGGCGAAGGTGGCCTGCGAGCAGATCACCACGAGCGAGGTGGGTGACCGCGCCCTGGTGGCCCGCGCCGGGTTGATCGGCGGGCCGGGTGACCACAGCGGCCGGTCCGGTTACTGGGTCGCCCGCGCCGCCCGCGACCCCGACACGCCGATGCTGGTACCCCGTGCCCCCGAGCTGTCGACCCAGGTCGTCGACGTCCGCGACCTGGCTGCCTGGCTGCTCGACAGCGCCCGGGCCGGCACGGTCGGCACGTTCAACGCGGTCGGCCCGGTCGTACCCTTCGCCGACTGGATCGCCCGGTCCCGGGCCGTGGCCGGCCACACCGGTCCGCTCGGGTACGCGGACCCGGCGTGGCTGGTGGCGCAGGGCGTGGCCGAGTACATGGGCCCGGAGTCGCTGCCGATGTGGATCGCCGACCCGGCAGCGCGCGGCTGGGCGGCCCGCAGCGGTGCGGCGGCCGAGGCCGCCGGTCTCCGGCACCGCCCGCGTACCGACCTGCTGGCCGACACCCTCGCCTGGGAACGTGCCGAAGGGCTGCACCGGGATCGCCGCGCCGGGTTGAGCAGCGCCCGGGAGGCCGCGCTGATCGACGCCCTGCCGGACGCCGCCGGATGACCGGTGCCCGCTCGGGCGGGGTTCGAGTGTCGTTCGCAGAGCGGTTTCCGCTCCGCGCACCGGCACACCCGCATCACCTCACGCCGACGGGGCAAAGCCGGCCTGGTGCGCTTGACGCGACAGGTGGCCGCCGAGTAGCCGCAACCTGTTGCATCCCGCAGCGTCGCTGCCAGCCGTTGCAGCACGGCTGCCTGATCGGCGGTGGCGGTCAATGCCGCCCGACGAGGTCACCCACCTCGGTCCGGGACGAGACGCCCAGCTTCCGCAGGATGTTCGAGACGTGAACGGCGGCGGTCTTCGGTGAGATGTAGAGGCGCCGGGCCAGCTCGGTATTGGTCAGCCCGTCGCTGATCAGTACTGCCACCTCCCGCTCGCGGGGGGTCAGGGCGGTCGGACCTGTGACCGCGGGTGCCGCGTCGACCGGGGCCATACCCAGTTGGGCGCGGACGTGGGCGAGCTGGGCCACCCGCCAGCCACGCCATTCGGCCAGCAGGGGAGCGGCCGCCTCCACCTGGGCGGCAGCCTCCTCGCGCTGGTCGTCGGCGAGCAGACAACGGGCCGCGCCGACGCGTACGGTGCCGCGGGTCGCCGGAGACAGGATGTGTGCCTCTGCGATGGACAGGTAGCCGGCCAGCGCCTCGACGTGCCGGCCGCGTGCTTCCGCGAGCTGGGCATCGACGAGCGTCCGGTAGGCGTCCCATACGTTGGCATCGAGTAGCGCGGCGGCCATCTGGTCGAGCCGGTGCGTCGGCAAGCCGATGTGAAGCGCGGCAGAGATCAGATCGTGGGCCGTGTCATTGCTGCGCCAGGGCTGCCTGGATAGGGCCGCGATGAGTTCCTCCAGGCTCGCTTCGGCGCGCGGGAGGTCGCCGCGACGGCAGGCGAGGTGGAACGCGAGGCTGGGAATCGTCGCCGGCCAGTTGTCGGGCAGCGCCGCCAGGTCCGTGACGAGCTGCTCGGCCTGATCCAGCTCGCCGGCCTCCAGATAGAGCCCGGCGAGGAAGACCCCGTGATAGTCGGCCCAGCGGCCCCGGCGCCGGTAGCTGCGGTCCTGCTCGCGCCCCTCCTCCAGCGCCCCGGTCGCGGCGCGCAGGTCGCCGGCCCGCACCGCCAGCCGGGCTCGTCCCTGGAAGTACGTGGCCACCGCGAGTGACTCGAAGCCGGCTCGCTCGGCGTCGACCCGCATTCGCTCCAGTGTCTCGGCGTGCTCGATCGGCGAGGTGGGTGGCTCGCCGTGCACCAGGAAATCGAGGGCACGGGCGGCCAGCACCCACTCGCCCGCCTTTTCGGCCTCGTCGACGAGAGCGGACAGGATCCTGCGGCCGTCGGCGGCGGTCTGCGGGCGCTCGACAAGCGTCGCACCCTTCTCGATCAGCGCGGCCAGGCGTACGGCTGGCAGGTCGAACTCGTCCGCCAGCGCCAGCGCGCGGTCGGACCAGAGCAGGACGGCGTCGCAGTCGCCGCGCAGGTACGCCGACTGCGCGATCGCGGTCATCGCCCGCGCCTGGTCGGCGCCGGGGGGAAGCTGCGCGATCAGGTTCCCGATGTCGCGTGTCAAAGCGCGCATCTCGTCGGTCTCGCGGGACTCCCACGCGATGCGCACCAGGAGGTACAGCGACTCAGCCCGGTCGGTCGTGGTGTCGGCGAGGTCCCGCCAGCGTCGGCCGTACCGCAGGGCGTCATCCAGCAGTCCGGCCAACCACGCCGCTCGGGCGGCGGAGGCGAGCAGGTCGGTGTCGTCGGGCATCTCGTCGAGACCCATCTCCGCCAGTTGCAGGGCCTGGTAGGCGGAGCCGATGGAGAGGGAGAACTCAGCGCCGCGGCGGGCCGCGGCGACCATGTCGTCGTACCGGCCGGCGCCGCGAGCGTGGTGCGCCACCATGGCCGGGTCGGAGGCACCGCCGCTCAGGAGTACGTCGAGTGCCCTCTCGTGTAGCCGGCGGCGCTGCCGGCCGAGCATCTGGTCGACGATCGCCTCGCGCACCAGTGCGTGCCGGAACGCGAACTCGTCGTCGCCGGACTCGACCAGGACGCCCCGGGTGACCAGGTCGCGCAACACGGCGATGAGCTCGTCCTCGCCCATACCGGTCACGTCGGCGAGCAAGTCGAACGGAATGCGGTGGCCGAGCACGGTGGCCGCCTCGACGACGCGGTGGCTGACCGGGTCGAGGTCGTCGACCTGTCGGCGTAACACCTCGGCGAGACTCCACGGCAGCGGTTGCTCGACCAGCGCCTCCACGTCGTACCCGGGCAGCGCACGCAGCAACTCCTCCAGGAAGAACGGGTTGCCACCGGTGCGGTGGTGCAGTGCCGCCACGGCGCGTAGCGGCGCCGGAGCGCCGGTGGCCGCCGCCAGCAACGCCGCGGTCTGTGCGGGGGTGAGGCGGTCCAGGCGTACGTGGGTGACGGTGTGCCGGCGTTCCATCCGGGCCAGCAGGCCCGCCACCGGTTGGCGGCGGGTCACCTCGTCCGGCCGGTACGTTCCGATCAGCAGCCGCGGCCCGCGCTGGTCGGCGATCCGCTCGAACAGCGCCGCGCTCTCCGAGTCGGCCCAATGCAGGTCCTCGAAGACGATGACCGCAGGGGAGTCGCCGATCAGGTCGGCCAGGATGGCGAGGCCGGTGTGCAGGCGCTCGACCGGGCTGCGCCGCGGGTCCGCGAGGGCCGCAAGCTGCTCCTCGCCGCTGCCAGGACGGCCGTCGATGGCGCCCAGGAGCACCTCGTACGGCCGGGACAGCGAGCCGGGTTCCGCCTGGCCGACCAGCACGACGGTCTCCGCCGACACGGTGGTCAGCAGCTCGTGCACCAGCCGGGTCTTCCCGATGCCCGGCTCGCCCGCGATCAGCGCAACCGCCGGCTCACGCGCCGAAGCGAGCTGCGCCAACCGGCGCAGCTCGCTTTCCCGTCCGATCATCACTGGGCTGGCACCGCCGCGGATGGTTCGCACGACGTGAGGTTACCGTCGGGCTGTCCACGGACGGCCAGGGTGTGACGGACCCGGCGGGCCCGACGGGCGTTGGTGAGTAGGCGCTCGCTGTCGGCCTCGGCGATCAACTCGCGGCGACGATCGTTCGCCAGAGCCAGCATCGTGTCCGGGTCCATCCACATGGCTTGTCTCCTTGTCAACCGCTGATGGACCAATCGTCGGTTGACACCGGTGCCGCCACATCGGGCAACGAATACCTATCTTCACTGCTCACCCGGGTTTAGCGGAGTACGCGGGCCGCCTAGGCATACCTAGTGCCTGCATCTTCGATGGCGCCCACCAGTAGAGGTCACCGGATGCGGGGGCATCAGAGCGAGGAGGTGGTCGAGGTTGTGTCTCCCGACCCCTGGTCCTCTCTCTGCCCGGGCACCGGAGCGCCCGGGCGCGACAAGCCGGCGCCCCTCGACGGGAGACGTCGAGGGGCGCCGGGCGTACGCGGTCAGGCGTCCAGGGTGCCGGCCGCGCGGCCCTCGTGGAGGGTGAGGTTGCGGCCGTTGGACGGGTCGAACAGGTGGATCTTCTCCAGGTTGAACCAGACCCGCCGGTTCTCGCCCTCGGTCACCGTCGACTCGGCCGACAGGCGGGTGACCAGGTTCGACCCGCCACCGGCGAAGTCGGCGGCACCGGTGTCGGCGGCCAGCTCCTCCAGTTCGGCGGCGGTGGCCCGCTCCCCCTCGACGGTCAGGTAGACGTACTTGTCCGAGCCCATCGACTCGACGATGTCCACCGGCGCCTCGAACTCCATGCCCCGGCGGCGGGTCTCCTCGTCGATCAGCTCGGCGTCCTCGAAGTGCTCGGGCCGGATGCCGAGGATCAGGTCCCGGGAGGCGTCGGCGGCCTCCAGTTCGCGGCGGATCCGGTCGCCGATCGGCACGTCACCCAGGGCGGTACGCAGGGTTCCCTGTTCGATGGTGGCGGGCAGGAAGTTCATCGACGGGGAGCCGATGAATCCGGCCACGAAGAGGTTGTTCGGGTTCTCGTACAGCTCCTGTGGCGGTCCGACCTGCTGGACCGCCCCACCTCGCATGATCACCACGCGGTCGCCGAGGGTCATCGCCTCGGTCTGGTCGTGGGTGACGTAGACGGTGGTGGTGCCGAGCTTCTTCTGTAGGCGGGACACCACGGTCCGCATCTGCACCCGCAGCTTGGCGTCCAGGTTGGACAGCGGTTCGTCCATCAGGAACGCCTTGGGTTGGCGGACGATCGCCCGGCCCATCGCGACCCGCTGCCGCTGCCCACCGGAGAGGTTGGCCGGCCTGCGGTCCAGCAGCGACGTCAGTTCGAGGACCTTGGCCGCCTCGTCGACCTTGCGGTTGATCGTCTCCTTGTCCAGCTTCGCCAGCCGCAACGGGAACGCCATGTTCTCCCGGACGGTCATGTTCGGGTACAGCGCGTAGGACTGGAAGACCATCGCGATGTCCCGGTCCCGGGGGGCCTTGTCGTTGACCCGTTCGCCGCCGATGCGCAGGTCACCGGAGCTGATGTCCTCCAGCCCGGCGATCATGTTGAGCGTGGTGGACTTGCCGCAGCCGGAGGGACCGACCAGGATCACGAACTCGCCGTCGGCGATCTCCAGGTCGACGTCCCGCACCGCCGTGGTGCCGTCCGGGAACTTCTTGCTCACCTTGTCCAGCACGATGTCAGCCACGAGTTATCACCTATCCCTTGACGGCGCCGGAGGTCAGGCCGGAGACGATGCGGCGTTGGAAGAAGAGGACGAACAGGATGATCGGTACGGTGATCACCACTGCGGCGGCGCAGATCGCCCCGGTGGGGTCCTCGAACTGCGACTCACCGGTGAAGAACGACAACGCCACCGGCACCGTGCGCGAGCGTTCGGTGGAGGTCAGCGAGATGGCGAACAGGAAGTCGTTCCAGCAGAAGATGAAGACCAGGATCGCCGTGGTGAAGACCCCGGGCGCGGCGAGTGGGGCGATGACCCGCCGGAACGCCTGGCCCTGGGTGGCGCCGTCCATCTTCGCGGCCTTCTCCAGATCCCAGGGGACCTGCTTGAAGAAGGCGGACAACGTGTAGATCGCCAGCGGCAGCGCGAAGGTGATGTACGGCAGGATCAACCCCGGCCAGGTGTCGAAGAGCCCCAGTTGCCGCTCGATCTCGAACAGCGGCGAGACCAGCGACACCTGCGGGAACATCGCGATCAGCAGTGCGACGCCGACGAGCAGCCGCTTGCCGGGGAAGTCCAGCCGGGCGATCGCGTACGCGGCCATGGTGCCGAGCACCACGGCGATCGTGGTGGCGATCAGCGCGATGCCGATGGAGTTGATCAGCGCCCGGACGAACTGGTCGGTGGCGAAGATGTTGCGGTAGTTCTCCAGCGTCCACTCGCGCGGGATGAAGTTGCCGTCGGTCAGCGTGGCCGGCGTCTTGAACGACAACGACATGATCCACAGCACCGGGATCAGGGCGAAGACGACCACGATCGTGTTCATCACGCCCCACTGGAGCTTGACCTTGGTGGTGTCGGCCATCTCAGCGCCTCTCCCCGTCGTCACTGCCGGGGGCAGCGGTACCGAACAGCTTCACGAAGATGAAGGCGATGATCGCCACGGCGATGAAGATCAGCACCGACATGGTCGACCCGATACCGAGGTTCAGGCCCCGGATCAGGTTGTTGTAGGCGATCATCGACACCGACGAGGTCTGGTTGGCCCCGTTGGTCAACACGTAGATGTTGTCGAAGACCCGGAACGCGTCGAGGGTGCGGAACAGCAGAGCGACCAGGATCGCCGGCTTCATCACCGGCAGCATCACCTTGGTGAACCGCTGCCAGGCGGTGGCACCGTCCGTGGAGGCCGCCTTGAGCAGGTCCTCCGGCACCAGCGCCAGCCCCGCCATCAGCAGCAGCGCCATGAACGGCGTGGTCTTCCAGATCTCCGCCAGCATGATGATCGCCAGCGAGCTGGCCCGTTCGGTCAGCGGTGCGCCGTCGGAGAAGAGGTTGGCCAGATAGCCGGTGCCGGGGGTCCACGCGTACCGCCAGGAGAAGGCGGCGACGACCGTGACGATGCCGTACGGGATCAGCGCCGCCGTCCGCACGATGCCCCGGCCGACCAGCGTACGGTGCATGACCAGCGCGAGCCCCATGCCGAGCACCAGTTCCACGGCGACGGTGACCACCGTGATCAGCATCGTCACGCCGAACGCGGTCCACCAGAAGTCGTTGGTCAGCACGGTGACGTAGTTGTCCAGGCCGACGAACTCCCGCTCGTCGGGGAAGCGCAGGTCGAAGCGCTGCAACGACAACCACACCGAGTAGAGGATCGGATAGCCGGTCACCGCGACCATGACCAGCGCGGCCGGTGCGCACAGCAGCCAGCCCAGTTTCCGTTCGGCCCGCTTGTTCTCGCTCAGCGGGGCCTTGGCGGAACGGCGGGACCGCTGCGCGGGCACCGATCGGGCGGCGTCGGTCGTCTCGTCGACCGGGTCGGTGCCGGTCGTCGTGGTTCGCTCGGTCACGGCAGGACCCCCCTCGACTCCAGCGCGTCCGCGATGGCGTCACGCAGCTCGTCCGCGGTCGCGGGCGGGTCGATCGCCGACGGCGGCGACAGGATCGCCGACATCACCGTCGAGATGCTCTGGTATGCCGGGGTCAGCGGCCGGACCGCCGGGTCCTGCAACTGTTCGAGGATGGTCTCCTTCATCGGGTACGCCTCGTCCATCTCCGGGTCGTCGTACACGCTCTCGATGGTCGGCGGCACACCGTCGTTGATCGCCGAGAACTTCTGGCTCTCTGCGTTGCGCAGGCACCTGGCCGCCTCGAAGGACTCCGCCGGGTGCTTCGAGTGCGAGCTGACCGCGAGGTTGATCCCGCCGATGGTGACCCGGCCGGGCGTGCCCTCGTCGATGCCGGGCACCCGCGCCCAGGCGACCTGCTCGGCCAACTGCGGGTTGGCCTCCTGCATGGCCGGATAGACGAACGGCCAGTTGATCTGGAAGGCGCCGTTACCGGACTGGAAGTCGAGCCGGACCGGGTCCTCCATGGCGTTGCTGAACGACGGCGAGGTCACGCCGGACGTGGCGAAGTCGCGGAGCTGCTCCAGCGCCCGCACCGCGCCCTCGTCCATCGCGGCCTCGGTGCCCTCGGCGTCGAGGATGTTGCCGCCCGCGCTGGCCACCAGGGTGTTGTAGAGCACCACCAGGCCCTCGTACTGGGCGCCCATGGTCAGCACCTGGTGCGGCTGGCCCTGCTCCTTGAGCCGCTGCGCCATCTGGATCATCTCGTTCCAGGTGGTCGGCGGCTCGGGCACCAGATCCTTGCGGTACCAGAGGAGTTGGACGTTGGTGTTCTTCGGCGCACCGAAGAGCTTGTCCTCGTACCGGGCGGTCTCCAACGGTCCCTCCAGGGTGCCGTCCTCGACCTCGGCCCGGTCCTGCCCGGTCCATTCCAGGATCCACTTCGCGCCGGCGAACTCCTGCGTCCAGGTGACGTCGAGGCCGAGCACGTCCATGCCGTCGTCGTCGGCCGCGAGCCGCCGCACCATCTGCACCCGCTGCTCGTCGGCCTCCCGGGGCAGCACGCGGTAGTCGATCCGGTAGCGCCCGCCGGCCTGCGCGTTGCACTGGTCGACCACCTGCTGGAAGTTCTCCTCCGGCGGGTAGTAGAGGTTGATCGTGGGCACCCCGCCGTCGCCGCCAGAGGCGCAGGCGGCCATCGGTGCCAGCAAGGTCAGCGCGGCGGTCGCCGCCGCGACACGTGCCCGAGGTCGGCGTCTGCTCATACCGGCACTCCGCCACGCTCCGGGGCGTCGCCCGGCACCACGGCACCGGGCCTGCTGTACGGCTGATCCATGACCCCTCCCTCGGTCTCGGCCGACAACCGGGGAAGAGGTCTCGTGCCCCGGCGCACGACGACACGGCCAGGGCTTCTGACCTGCTGGTTCGCCGCCCCGGCGCCTCGTGGCTGCAACACTGCCCGAGCCGGGAAGTCGCGAAACCCACCGCGCGACACGACGTAAACGTCACTTTGCGTGGTCCAGGTCACACCGGAGGCCGACCCGGACGGTGGGAGCTAGTCTCGGGCGGTGGACGCCACCTTCTTCTTCGATCCCGCCTGCCCGTGGACCTGGCGCACGTCGCGCTGGCTGGTCGCCGCCGCCGAAGCCCGTGACCTGCGCATCGAGTGGCGGGCGTTCAGCCTGAGCATCCTCAGCGGCGGCCAGGCCCCACCGGAGTACGCCGAGGCGATGGCGGCGTCGGGCCGGGCGCTGCGGCTGGTGGAGGCGCTGCGCGCGGCGGACCGCCACGAGGACGCCGGCCGGTTCTACACCGAGCTGGGCACCCGTACCCACGATGCCGGCAACCCGCCCAGCGACAAGCTGGTGGCGGAGGCGGTGACGGCGGCCGGTCTCGACGACGTGGCCGTGGCGCTGGACGACGACCGCTGGGACACCGAGGTGCACGCCTCGCACGCGCTGGCGTTCGGCTCGGCCGGGCCGGACATCGGCTCGCCGGTGCTGATGGTCCCCGGCGCCGACCGGGGTCTGCACGGCCCGATCCTCACCGAGGTACCCGACCTCGACGACACCCTGACTCTCTGGGACAACCTGCTCCCGCTGCTCCGCATGTCGGCCTTTCACGAGGTCAAGCGCGGTCGCCGCTGACCTCTCCCCCGCCGATCACCCACCTCGCCGCCCCGCGCCGCTCGGTCACCCCCCGAGCGGCGCGGCCCCTGTACGGAACCTGCCCATCCCGCGCTGGTCGCCCCCTCCGCGTCGATCATGGACTTGTGGCCCCCGAGATGTCCGGACACTCCGTGTTCTCGGCGACCTCAACTCCATGATCGGCGCGCCAGGGCGCGGAACGGCGGGCACGGTGGGGCGGGGTGCGGCGGGGCGGGGTGCGGGTGGGTGGGGTTGGGGGCAGGATCGGCGGCATGCTCGCGCGCTTCAAGGACCTCTGTCTCGACGCCGCCGACACTCGTGCCCTGGGCGGATTCTGGGCCGGCATCCTCCACGGGAGCCTGGTCGACACCGGGGACGGGGACGGCAGGGTCGACCCGCCGGCCGGACGGCCCTCGGCCGAGTCGATCTGGATCAACCGGGTGCCCGAGCCGCGTACCGCCAAGACCCGCGTACATCTTGATCTGTGGCTGGCCGAGCCGCAGCCGACGGCGCTGCTGGCGGCCGGCGCGCGGATCGTCCGCGAGCCCGACTCGGAGATCGACTGGTGGGTGCTGGCCGACCCGGAGGGCAACCTGTTCTGTGCCGTCCCGCCCGACGGGGACGCTGCTCCCGGGCCGTTCGAGCTGGTGGTCGACTCCGCCGACGCGGCCGCCCAGGCGGCCTGGTGGTCCGGCGTCGTCGGCGGCGAGGTACACCCCAGTGACGAGGGGTACGCCAAGATCGTGGGTGCGGCCGGGTTCCCGTGGGACTTCTGGATCTTCGACAAGGTGCCGGAACGCAAGACGGTCAAGAACCGCATGCACTGGGACGTCGACCTCGTCGCCCCCGAGCCGTCCGCGCTGATCGCCGCCGGGGCGAGTCTGCTGCGGGAGCCCGACGACACGGTGAGCTGGTGGGTGCTGGCCGACCCGGAGGGTAACGAGTTCTGTGCGTTCGCGCCGCATCCCACCGCTTGAGTGATACCGGTCGTCCATCCGGTCGACTAGCGTGACACCTGCCGTGCCGCCAGCGCGTACGCCGTCGCCGCCGTTACGCCACCGGCCCACCCCGATCCGCCGATCGGTGGGTTCTCGCGGGAACACCCCGTCACCGGTCCACCGGTTGGGCAGGATCGTCCCCAACGAGGAGGTGCCGCCGTGGTGCAGGACACCCGCGCTCTCGCCCTGACGTTCGAGGTGAGCGGCCTGCCACCGGTCAAGACCGAGGCGTTGTCCATCTTCGCCGCCGGCCACCGGCAGGCGACGAGGGTCCGCGCCCTGCTCCAGGCCGCCTGCGAGGCGGCACAGAAGACCGGCTGGACCCCACTGTCCGGCCCGATCGAGGTGGACCTGACGCTGCGTTGCCCGCCCGGGCACCGCACCTCCGACGCCAGCACCCTGCTGGGCGGGGTGTGTGCGGTGTTGCAGGACAAGAAGCGGGTCACCAGCATCGGCCTCGCCCACCTCGGTGTCCTCGTCGATGTGGCCCTCTACGACGACGACAGGCAGATCCGCCGGTTGTCGTACCTGGAGGAGCCGGGCGAGGAATTCTCGTACCAGGTACGCGTCGCCGCGGTACCGAACGTGGTTTGACGGACGGTGGTGGTCGGGTACCGCTGCCGCCGACGAAGGGAGCACCGATGTCGGAGCCACACGTCACGCTGGAACCGCGTGACCCGGTCCAGGAGAAACTGCGTGGGCCCCTGGAGCAGCAACTGACATCGGCACTCCAGGTGGCCGCCGACCGGATCCGGGACTCCTACACCGGTGAGCCGGTGGAGCAGGTCTGCCAGCAGTTGCTGGACGAGACCCGAGCCGGCCTGCACCCGGACATCGCCGCGGCCTTCCAGCCCGACATGGACGAGTTCTGCCGGGTCGCCGTCGCCATCGTGCGCGGCGAGACCACCTGAGCCGACCCGACGACACGGGTCAGGACCGGAGCCGCACGCTCCGGCCCTGACCCGTCCGGCGTGGGCAGCGCACCGGCCGCGTACCGACGCGCGTGTCAGCAAGCCCCAGCACGGCAGCCGGCCCGCCGGCACTCAGCTCCACGGTGCCCCACGACCGGACCCGGTACCGTGACCCACCCCGGCGGGTCGCGGTACCTGGGCCGAGGCTAGGCGTGCCAGGGCCGAGCCCGCGCGGGCCGGTACGCACTATTGCCGGCCACGGGAAAAAGCGGCAGGAGCCTGTAACACCTGACGGGCGTGAAGCGCTGACCCGGTCGGAGCTACAGCGGACCGGCCCGGCGGCCTCAGAAGTGCCTGAGCAGGTCGGGGAAGGCGCGCAGATGCAGGACGCCCTCGTCGCTCGGGTCCAACTCGTCGTGCTCCAACACCCAGGTGTTGGCGTTCGGGATGAACACCGCCCCCCAGCCGGCCGCCCGCGCCGGCAGGATGTCCGACCGCGGCGAGTTGCCGATCATCCATGCCCGGGTCGGGTCGACGCCGTGCTCCCGGCTCAGCCGGTGATAGGTCGCCACGTTCTTCTCCGGCACGATGTGCGCCGCCGCGAAGTGGTGCAGCAACCCACACGCGTCCAGCTTGCGCTGCTGCTCCTCGCGCTCCCCCTTGGTCAGCAGCAGCAACTCGTGCCGCCCGGCCAACTCGTCCAGCGCGTCGGCCACCCCCGGCATCAGCTCGACCTGGTGGTTCACCAGCGCCACCGCCAGCTCGTCGATCTCGCGGCGCTCCGCCTCGGTCGCCGGGCGTTCCCGCAGCCGTTCCAGGCACTCCCGCAGGCTGCGCAGGAAGACCTTGCTGCCGTACCCGTGCGCCACGGCGTTGGCCCGCTCGATGTCGTCGAGCACCGACCGCAACTGCGCCCGGTCGAGGGTCGGATGGTCCACCCAGGTGAGGAAGTCGTCGATCACCCGCTCGAAGACGACGTTGTTCTCCCAGAGCGTGTCGTCCGCGTCGAAGACCAGCACCCGGCCCGGCTCGATCGGTTCATGTGTCACGCTGCGACCCTAGGCAACCGCACCGACCCCGGCGACCCGATAAATCGTCCCGTCGAGACAGACCCACGCAGACGACAGGATCCGGACGCTACTGCGGTAGCCGGCACCCCCGATGAGCGGTGCAGCGCCTCAGGTCCGTGGTCGCGTCCTCGCTCGGGCCGACGAGAGGTCGGCCCGGGGCCAGGCGGAGACACGCCTGGCCCCGCAGAGGGTCGCTCTCAGCTACGTCGAGTCCACTGCTGGTTCGCGCCGCCGTTGCAGGCCCGGAGGATGACCACAATGTTCACGCACACATCGAGAGCACATGAAGCGGCACCGGACCGGGCGCGCGGGCCGGCTGGCGACCGGGTGACCCCGGCACGTACGGCAACAGCCCCACGCCACCGGCGAGGTGAGCGGATCAGCGCGGGCTGAACAGGTGGTTGCCGAGCAGCCGCTCGCGCTGCTCCTGGGCCTCGGGACGCAACCGACCACCCCGGGTCAGCATCACCATGCCGTGCAACAGGCTCCAGCCGAGTTCGGCGAGCGTGTCGTCGTCCTGCGCGGCGGCGGACGCGGTCAGTGCCGCGCGCAGCTCACCGAAGGCCGCCGCGACGGTCTCCGGCACCTCCTCGGCACCGAGCGTGAGATCCGGAGTGTGAGCGAACATCGCGTCGTAGATCTCCGGGTACGCGTAGGCGAAGTCGAGATAGGCCGCCATCACCGCCGGCCACACCTCGGCCGGCCGGTCCACCCCCGTGCGGGCGGCGGTCA
The DNA here is from genome assembly GCF_044461025.1 of Micromonospora sp. NPDC049900. NCBI lineage: Bacteria > Bacillati > Actinomycetota > Actinomycetes > Micromonosporales > Micromonosporaceae > Micromonospora > Micromonospora sp. NPDC049900. The sequence goes on along the minus strand of NZ_JBITKM010000024.1, from coordinate 33,122 downwards.
ACGCGGCGGACAGGTCGGCGAAGCCCCGCACCGCGACCGCGGCGACCACCGCCTCCCGATCGGCGAAGCGTTCGTAGAGGGCCCCGAGGTCCACGTCGGCGCGCTCGGCCAACCGGCGGGCGGTGACCCCCGCCCACCCCTCGGCCTCGGCCAACCGCCCGGCGGTCGCGACGATCGCGTCACCGCCTGGCACACCGTCTCCGTGCTCTGCTCCGGACACCCCGCCGAGCGTAGTCGCGACGCCCACCGGTGGCCCCGTCGCGACGGAATGGCGACTCTGCCGCGCCTGGTCAGCGCCGCAGCGTCAGGATGAGGTCGGCGACCAGCGCCGACCAGCCGGTCTGGTGCCAGGCACCGAGCCCGGCGCCGTTGTCGCCGTGGAAGTACTCCGGGAAGGCGATCAGGTCCCGCCAGTCCGGATGGGTCTGGAACAACTGCGCCGCGCCGTAGATCGGCCGCCGCCCCCAGTCGTCGCGGGTGAACAACGCGATCAGCCGGGCGGAGAGGTCGTCGGCGATCTCGTCCAGCGTCCTCTTCACCCCGGAGCGCGTCGGATACTCCACCTGGAGGTCCTCGCCGAAGAACGCCGCGTAATCCCGCAACGCGCTGATCAGCAGGAAGTTCGTCGGCATCCAGATCGGACCGCGCCAGTTGGAGTTGCCGCCGAACAGCCCGCTCGTGGACTCGGCGGGCTCGTAGCCGACGCAGAACTCCTGCCCGCCCAGGGTCACCGCGAACGGCTTGTCCAGATGTGCGCGGGACAGCGTCCGCAGGCCGTACTCGGAGAGGAACTCGTCGGTGTCCAGCATCCGGGCGAGCAGCCGGACCACCTGCTCCGGGCCGCACATGGACAGCAGTCGCTGCTGCCGCCCGTCCGGGCCGATGCGTCGGGCGCCGACCACCGAGGCGTACTCCGGGCGGTGGGTGAGGAACCACCGCAGCCGGGCCCCCAACTCCGGCAGCCGGTGCAGCGTACGCGCGGGCAGCCGGGTGACCGCCGCCAGCGGCAGCAACCCCACCACCGAGCGCACCTTCAACGGCACCTTCGTCCCGTCGGCCAGCCGCAGCACGTCGTAGAAGAACGCGTCCTCGTCGTCCCAGAGCCCCTGGTCGTACGCGGCCGCCGCGATGTAGGTGAAGTGCTCGAAGAACTTCGTCGCGGTGTCCACCCAGGTGCGGTCGTGCTCGGCCAGCACGATGGCGATGTCCAGCAGGTTGAGCGCGTACATCGCCATCCAGCCGGTGCCGTCGGACTGCTCCAGCACCCCGGCCACCGGCAACGCCGCCGACCGGTCGAACGGGCCGACGTTGTCCAACCCGAGGAAACCGCCCTCGAAGACGTTGTTGCCGCCGGTGTCCTTGCGGTTGACCCACCAGGTGAAGTTCATCAGCAGCTTGTGCATCATCCGGGCCAGGAAGTCGTGGTCCCGGCTGCCGTCGATCTCGAACACCTTCAACGCCGCCCAGGCGTGCACCGGCGGGTTGACGTCGCCGAACGCCCACTCGTACGCCGGGATCTGCCCGTTGGGGTGCAGATACCACTCACGCAGCAGGAGCAGCAGTTGGTCCTTGGCGAAGCCGGGGTCCACCCGCGCGATGCTCACGCAGTGGAAGGCCAGGTCCCACGCGGCGTACCACGGGTACTCCCACGGGTCCGGCATGGAGATCACGTCGAAGCTGGTCATGTGCCACCAGGCGCTGTTGCGCCCGTGTCGGCGCCCGGCCGGCGGCGACGACCCCGGATCGCCGTCGAGCCACCGTTTGACGTCGAAGTGGTAGAACTGCTTGCCCCACATCAGCCCGGCGATGGCCTGCCGGGCGATCAGCGTCTCGTCGGCGCTGGCCTTGGTCGGGATCACCCCGTCGAAGAAGCGGTTCGCCTCCGCCCGCCGCGCCCACACCACGGCCTCGAAGCCGTCGCCCAGGTCCGCCGGGGGCGGGTCGACGGCGCCGGGCGGCGGTGCCGTGCGGGTCAGCCGCAGCCGGATCTGGCGCTGTCCGCCCGGTGGTACGTCCAGCACGTAGTGCAGCGCGCCCTTGGTGCCGGTCAGCTCCGGGTTCACCGTCTCGGCTCCGTCGACCACGTGGTCGTTGATGCCGTCCTTCGGGTACGGCGTGCGGCTCGGCAGTCCCCAGAGCCGCTCGGCGTTGGTGTCGTTGTCGCACAGCAGCGGCGTCGGGTCGCCGTCGCCTTCGAGCCGGACCTGCCCGAGCACCCAGTGCTCACCGACCAGCCGCGCCCCCTGCCCGACGATCTGCGGCACCCGGTCACCGCCGGGCAGCCCCCACGCCCAGGTGTTGCGGAACCACAGGTGCGGCAGTACGTGCAGCCGTTCGGACCGGTCCCCCCGGTTGACCACGGTGACCACCACGCACAGGTCCGTCGGGGTGGCCTTGGCGAAGTCGACGGTCACCGCCCAGTACCGGTCGTCGTCGAAGATGCCGGTGTCGACCAGCTCGTACTCGGTGTCGTCCCGCCCCCGCAGCCCGTTGACCGCGACCAGTTCGTCGTACGGGAAGGCGGCCTGCGGGTAGTGGTAACGCCAGCGCATCCACGAGTGGGTGGGCGTGGAGTCCTCGTACCACCAGTAGTCCTTGACGTCCTCGCCGTGGTTGCCGCCGTCCCCGCCGAGACCGAACATCCGTTCCTTGAGGATCGGGTCCCGCTCGTTCCAGAGCGCGAGGGCGAAACAGAAGGTCTGTCGATCGTCACACACGCCCGCCATGCCGTCCTCGGACCACCGGTAGGCTCGGGACCGCGCGTGGTCATGGGGGAAGTAGTCCCAGGCTGTGCCGTGCTCGCTGTAGTCCTCCCGTACCGTCCCCCACGCCCGCTCGGACAGATAGGGACCCCATGCACGCCAGTCCTGCTCGCCGGCATCAGCCTGGGCGAGCCGGAGCCGTTCCGCGTCGGGGGCCGGGGCGGAGGGTGAACCTTCGGTGATCACCTTTACATCTTCGACGCCGCTGGGGTACTTCACCACAGCGGCCATTGTCGTCGTGTCGTGTTACACCTCGCCGCCGGTGGAGGAAAGTTGATCGAGATTCGCTTCGGCTCGCAGGTCTGCGGGGAGCTGACCAGCGCCGCCGGCCGCGAGTGGTTGGTGCCCGACGGCCTCGGCGGGTACGCCATGGGCACCGTCGGCGGGCTGCGCACCCGCCGGTACCACGGGCTGCTGGTGGTGCCGGGCGACACACCGGCCGCCCGCAAGGTGGGGCTGGTCAGCCTCGACCCGTCGGTGCTGCTGCCCTCCGGGGCCCGGGTCCGCCTCGGCGCGCACGAGTGGGTCTCCGGCGACGTCGACCCGCGCGGCTTCGAGCTGCTGGAGCGCTTCGACCTGACCGACGGGCTGCCCCGGTGGCGGTGGCGCATCGGGGACGTCGTGATCGAGCGGGAGCTGGCCATGTCGCACGGCCGCTCCTGCGTGGCGGTGGTGCACCGGTTGATCAGCGGTGGTCCGGTCGAGCTGGAGCTGGCGGCGGCGTGCACCTGGCGCGACGCCCACGGCGAGCGGCGCGCCGACGGTCCGCCGCTGCGGATGGACCCGGTCGACGGCGGCGCGGTCATCGAGGGCGCCTACCGGCTGTCCGGGCCCGGCTGGACCCCGCAGGGCCACTGGTGGCGGGGCGTCTACCACCGCGAGGAGGCCGCACGCGGCCTGCACCCGGAGGAGGACCTCTGGTACGCGGGCCAGTTCCGCGACACCCTGCGCCACCCCGGCGACACCGTGTCGGTGCTGGCCTGGGCGCAGGACGCGGCTGCGGCACCGCCGCCGGCCACCGAGGTGGTCGCGGCGGCCCGCCGCCGCAACCGGGAGGTGGTCGCCTCCGCCAAGCCCGCCGACGACGTCGAGGCCACCCTGGCCCTTGCCGCCGACGCGTTCATCGTGCGCACCGACGACGCGCCGGTGGAGGTGGTCGCCGGCTACCCGTGGTTCGGCGCCTGGTCCCGGGACACGATGATCTCCTACGAGGGTCTGTTCCTGCGGACCGGCTGGGCCGATCGCGGCCGTGAGCTGCTGCGCTCGTACGCGGCCACGCTGTCCGAGGGGATGCTGGCCAACACCGCCGACACCGGCCGGGTCGAGTACAACACCGTCGACGGCACCCTGTGGTTCCTGCACGCGGTCAGCCGCCACGTCACCGTCACCGGCGACACCGACCTGGGCGACGAACTGCTGCCGGCGCTGCGTGGTGTCCTCGACGCCCACCTGGCCGGCACCCGCTACGGCATCGCCGTCGACCCGGCCGACGGACTGCTCACCGCAGGTGCCCCCGGAGCCGCGCTCACCTGGATGGACGCCCGCGTGTACGGGGTGCCGGTCACCCCTCGCCACGGCAAGCCGGTCGAGGTCAACGCGCTGTGGATCAACGGGGTGGCCGGCGTGGCCGAACTGGCGGACCTGGCCGGGCAGGACTCCGACGGGCTGCACCGACTGCACGAACGGGCGGTCAAGGCGTTCCGGGACCGCTTCCCCGCCCCGGGCGGCTGGCTCAACGACGTGGTCGACGCGCCCGCCCCGGCGTACCCGCTCGGTGGCGCGGCCTTCCACGACGACGACCTGCTGCGCCCCAACCAGCTCCTGGCCTGGTCGTTGCCGTTCGCGCCGCTGGAGCCGGACCCGCGAGCCGTCGGTCTGGTCGGAGCCGGGCTGCTCACCCCGCTCGGCCCGCGCAGCCTCTCCCCCGACTGCCCCGGCTTCCTCGGCCGGCACCGGGGCGGACCGGCCGAGCGGGACAGCGCCTACCACCAGGGCACCGTCTGGCCGTGGCTGATCGGCCCGTACGCCGACGCCGGCCGACGCGCCGGTCTGGCCGTCGACACGCTGTTCACCGGGTTGGAGGCGCACCTGACCGAGTACGGCCTCGGGTCGGTCAGCGAGACCGCCGACGGCGCGTCCCCGCACATCGCCACCGGCTGCCCGTTCCAGGCCTGGTCCGTGGCGGAGCTGCTGCGCGCCCGCCGCTGACCCGGAAGGTGGGGCGCCCGCACGGGACGCCCCACCAACGTCAGCCCCGGCCCGGCGGGTCAGCCGGGCCCGTCGGTCAGCCCAGACCCGCCGCGACGGCGGCCGGACGGCCACCGACCACCGGCAGGGTGATCCGGGTGCTGTCGAAGTGCACGGTGATCTGCGCCCGGGTCTGCTTGGCCCGGCTGCTGTAGCCGGAGTAGGAGCCGAGCAGCACCACGCCGATCTGGTGCCCGGTCTCGAAGACGTAGTCCTCCGGCATCAGCGGCACGTCCACGCCATACTTCGCGCCCGGCACCAGCGGCGTCGACACGTACAGCGAGTCGAGGTTCAGCCCGTCCACGATCCCCTTGGTGACCAGCTCCTGCGGGTTGCTCGCCACGGTCTTGACGGTCTGCCGGTAGCAGCCCTCCTCCGCGTACCCGCCGAAGGTGGCCGCCTCGCCCCAACAGTCCTCGGTGCTGCGGGTCTGGATGCCGTCGCCGCTGGTGCTGAACCGCTCCCGGGTGCCGTAGTCGACCAGCAGCCCGGCGAAGCTGGTGTCCGTTCCGTCGACCGACGCCTTGATCCGCACGATCGGCGTACCGGAGATGTGCAGCGGCGCGGTCAGCGGCGCGGAGAGGAACACCAGCCGGTTGTCCGTGTTGGCCGACGGGTCCGACGGGTGCCGGATCGCGGTGGCCTGGCTCATCATCGGGGTGTCCCGGAACGTCGCCGAGCGGTTGCCCGGGCCCGAGCGCACGGACAGCCCGCCGGGGCCACCGTCGGTGCCCGGCCGCAGGAACACCTGGGTGGGTCGGCTGGCCGGCAGCGGCCAGTCGGCGTGCGTCTCCCAGACGTCCGGCAGCCGCTCGACGTCGGCCGTCGGCTCCCGCATGATCCCGTTGTCGATGCCGTGCAACCAGAAGTCGAACCAGCGGTGCAGGGTCCGCACCCACTCGGCGCGCCGGAAGTCGAACGGGTCGATGTGCCCGGTGCCGGTCAGCCTGAGCTTGCGCGGCACGTTCTGCTCGGCCAGCGCGTACCACCACTTGCTGAAGTGGTCGGCCCGGACGTTGTCGTCGTTGATGCCGTGCACCACGAAGACGCTGGCCTTGACCTGGCCCGCGTGCGGCAGGTAGTCCCGTTCCGCCCAGAAGTCGTTGTAGTCGCCGGTGGCGTCGTCACCGCCCTGGCCGAGCTGGGTCCGCACCGGGGCGCAGTACTGCCGCCGGTCCGGATCGGTGACGGTGTTGGCCAGGCTGCCCGAGTAGTTGTTGGCCCGGGTCACCAACCCGTTGCTGCGCGAGTAGTCGTACCAGTTGGAGATCGCCGAGATGGGCACGATGGTGGTCAGCCCGTCGACGCCGGTGGCGGCGGCTGCGTTGGCCAGCGTCCCGTCGTACGACTTGCCGATCATGCCGGTCCGGCCGTTGTGCCAGTCGGCGACGACCTCGTTGCCGTCGGCGTCGACGCCCTTGCGACGGCCGTTGAGCCAGTCGATGCCGGTCGGCGCGCTGATGTTGTCCGCCCGCCCGCCGGTCACCGGGCATCCGGTCGAGTTGTTGGTGCCGATCATGTCCAGCAGGACGACCGCGTAGCCGCGCGGGACGAAGTAGTTGTCGTAGAACAGCGGCCAGCGGTCGTTGAGGCCGTCGCCGTCCAGGTCCGCCTTGCACTCGCTGTCGTTGCCCCGGCAGACCGTCGAGAAGTACGGGCTGGCGTCCATCACCACCGGCACCCGCAGGCCCTGATCGCTGGCCTTGGGCCGGATGATGTCCATCGCCACGACGTCCAGCGCGCCGTCGGCGTCGGTGTCGACGTCGGAGGTCACGAAGATCCGTTCGCGGATCGCATCGGCGTACCCGAACACCGGCTGGGTGACGCCGTCCGCGACGACCGGTCCCGTGCCGGCGGACACGGGTTGCGCCGCCGCCGGGGTCACCGGCAGGACGGCGGCGATCACCGCGACCGCCACCGCCGGAACCCACCATCGCCTCGTGGTTCGCATCCTGCTTCTCCTTCCCGGCACCCGACGTCGACCGCCGCGCACCGGCTGGCGGGCGGACCCAGGGTCGGTCGGTACACCGTCCGAATAGAACCTACGAAGCCGGACGTGGTAGGTCATCCGACACCTGCGGGACAAACCACCGATCGACTCCTACGAATGTCGCAGACCGGTGTCGGGCGGTACCGCCACCCCACACCGGCCCAGCCGCCGGCAGCCCTTTACACCACCGCAACGGCTACGTCTCCGCTGGTTATCCAGGCCCGACCAGGATTGGTCCCGATCCAGCCGCGACACCGACAGGCCCGCCGGGGGGCCTGCTGCCGGGCGCGCGGGGACGACTCCGAGGGGGCGCGTATGTCACCGAACGCCGACGTGATCGACATCAACCCCGCACGCTCGCAGCGGGTGCTGATCCTGTCCTGGGAGTACCCACCCGTCCTCGTCGGCGGACTCGGCCGCCACGTGCACGCCCTCTCCGTCGCCCTGGCCGCCGCCGGCCACCAGGTCACCGTCGTCACCCGCCACGCCGACGGCGCGCCGCTGGAGGAACACGTCGACGGCGTACGCGTCGTCCGGGCCGCCGAGGACCCGGTCACCTTTCCCCTGGCCACCGGCTCCCTGCTGGCCTGGACGATGGCGTTCAACCACACCCTCACCCGCGCCGCGCTGCGCGCCGCCGACACCGGCGACTACGACGTCGTCCACGCCCACGACTGGCTGGTCGCGCACACCGCGATCACCGTCGCCGAACACCTGGATCTGCCACTGGTCACCACCATCCACGCCACCGAGGCCGGCCGACACCAGGGCTGGCTGCCCGAGGAGATGAACCGCACCATCCACGGCGTCGAACACTGGCTCAGCAACGCCTCCACCCGACTGATCGCCTGCTCCGGCTACATGCGCGAGCAGATCACCACGCTGTTCGACGTACCCGCCGGACACGTCGACGTGGTCCCCAACGGCGTCGACGACCGGGCCTGGCGGGCCCGCCCCCGCGCGGTCGCCACCGCCCGTGCCCGCTTCGCCGGAGACGGCCCACTACTCGGGTACGCCGGCCGACTGGTCTACGAGAAGGGCGTGCAGCACCTCGTCGACGCCGTACCCGAGCTACGGGAACGGCACCCCGGGCTGCGGGTGCTGATCGCCGGCGACGGCCCGTACCGGGGCGAGTTGGAGGACCGCATCGGGCAGCTCGGGCTCGGCCGTACCGTCCGCTTCGCCGGGTTCCTGGACAACACCCAGCTCCCGGCGGTCCTCGGTGCCACCGACGCCACCGTCGTCCCCAGCCTCTACGAGCCCTTCGGCATGGTCGCACTGGAGGCCGCAGCGGCCGGCGCACCCCTGGCGGTGGCGCGCACCGGCGGCCTGGCCGAGATCGTCGAACCCGGCGTCACCGGCGTGACCTTCCCGCACAGCGATCCGTCGGCACTGGCCGGCGCGGTCGGCCAACTCCTCGGCGACGAGGTCTTCGCCCGCCGCGTCGCCCGCGCGGCCCGCACCATGGTCGGCCGCCGGTACGGCTGGGCCACCATCGCCGCCCGCACCGCCGAGACCTACGCCGTCGCCCGCCGCGACCACGGGCCCACGCACTCCCGGCACCCCGTCGTCGACTCCGTACCCCGCCGCCGCGCCATCACCATCCCCGACGGCAACCTGCTGGCCGTGTGAGGGGCCGCCGGCTCACCGTCGAGACACGCGCGCGCGAGATAGGTGATCCCCGATCCGCTGGCTAAGGTGTACGCCGGACGGTGGATGGGGGACACGTGCGAGCGTTGATCGCCGACCGGTACCGACTGCTCGACCTGGTCGGTCGCGGCGGGATGGGCACCGTGTGGCGGGCCGACGACGAACTGCTGCACCGGCAGGTCGCCGTCAAACAGGTCGTCCTGCCGGCCCGGCTCGGCGGTGACGAACTCGACCACCTGCGCGCCCGGACGCTGCGCGAGGCCCGCACCGCCGCCCGGCTCAACCACCCCAACGTGGTCCGCGTCTACGACGTGGTCTCCGACGGCGGCACCCCGTGGATCGTCATGGAGTACGTGCCCTCGCGCACCCTCCAGGACGTCCTCGACACCGACGGGCCCCTGCCTCCGCGACGCGCCGCCCGCATCGGCCTGGCCCTGCTGGAGGCGTTGCAGGCCGCCCACAGTGCCGGCGTCCTGCACCGCGACGTCAAACCCGCCAACGTGCTCCTCGCCCACGACGGCCGGGTCCTGTTGACCGACTTCGGGCTGGCCGTGTTCGACGGCGACGGAGCGATGACCGGCGCCGGTACCATCCTCGGCTCCCCGCAGTACGTCGCCCCCGAACGCGCCGCCGAAGGCGTGTCCAGCACGCCGGCCGACCTCTGGTCGCTCGGCGCCACCCTCTACGCGGCCGTCGAGGGCCGCTCGCCGTACGCCCGCAGCACCGCCATGGCCACCCTCAGCGCGCTGGCCTGCGCACCACCGGACCCGGCCCGCCACGCCGGGCCGCTCTCGGCTGTCCTGGCCGGGCTGCTGCACCGCGACCCCGCGCACCGCGCCGACCACCCCGAGACCCGCCGCCGACTGCTCGCCGCCGCCGGCCCCGACGAGACGCCACCGCAGACCGGTGACGAGACCGCTCCCCTGCCCGGCGACGGGCGATCCCCCGACCCCGGCCCGCACCACCCCACCTCCGGACACCACGCCGACGATCGGACGGAGGGTGACCCGGCCGCTCCCACCATCGAGGAAAGGACGGCCGCTCCCGACGACCGGGACGACCTGCCGGACGAAACCACTCCGCTGAAGCTGCGGACCCGCACCGGCGAGCCGGACCGCGAGCGAGGTGCGGTGGCACGGCCCTGGGCGCTCGCCGCCGTCGCCGTCCTGGTGGCGATGGCCGCCGGTATCGGTACCGCGCTGACCGTGGTGGGCACCGGCGACGACCACCCGGACGCACCCCACGGGGTCACCGAATCGTGGCCGGGGACGGCCCCCTACGAAGCCGGTGGCCCTCACCCGGGCCCGGGTGGTCCGCCCCCACCCGACGGGAGACGCCCGCCCCCACCGCCGCCGGGCGGACTCGTACCACCGCCGCTGCCCTGCGTGCGACCGTGGGTCGACGGCGGGCCGCTCGACACCGCCGCGCCGGTGCCCGACGACGAGACGTTCCGGCCACCGTCCGGCTGGGCCTGGCACACCGACCGCACCGACTTCCGGGTGGCCCTGCCGGAACAGTGGCGGTACTCCCGCGACGACGACGTGGCCTGCTTCCAGGACCCGGCGACCGGGCGCGCGCTCACCGTCGCCCGCAGCACCGACACCAGCCTCGGCCCGGTGGCGCGGCTGCGCGCGGTCCGGGACCGGGAGTTGGCCGCCGGCACCCTCCCCGGGTACCAGGAGTTCCGGCTCGGCCGGATGGGCGACGCCACCGCGTGGGAGTTCGGCTGGCTGACCCCGCACGGCGACCGGCTCCGTGCCACGCAACTCGTGCCGGACGGGCGGGTCCGCGACCGCGCCTGGACGCTCGGCTGGATCACCCACGAGTACGACTGGGAGCCCTCGACCGCCCAGTTCGCCACCATCCGCTCCGGCTTCCGCCCCCGCCGCTGACTCCTCGGCGCCTGAATCACCGGCTGTCCCGGAGGATCGACGGAGGCCGGGTGGGGTGGGTCGGTGCGGCACGCCGCTAGGCTCGGGGGCGTGGAACGGGAACGGCACGACGACACTGACCGGCTGCGAGTCTCCGACCGGGAACGGGAGGAGGTCGTGGAGGTGCTCGGCAAAGCGGTGACCGAGGGCCGGATCACCCTCGACGAGTACACCGAGCGGGCCGGTGCCGCACACGCCTCCCAGACGCGTGGTGAGCTGGCCCGGCTGACCACGGACCTGCCGGATCACCCCGGCCGTAGCGTGCAGCCCCTGGGCGGGCACGCCCCGACCCCGGAGAAGCTCCTGGCGATCTTCGGCAGCGAGGTCCGCAAGGGCGCCTGGGCGGCACCGGAACTGATCGAAGCACGGGCCGTCTTCGGCGACTGCCGGATCGAGCTGCACGAGGCCCAGCTCTCCGCCCGCGTGATCCGCATCGACGCGGACGCGATCTTCGGCAGCGTCGTCATCGTCGTGCCGGAGGGCACCGACGTCCGGCTCACCGGCAGCGCGGTCTTCGGTGACAAGAAGTCGAAGCTGACCGGTCCGGTCACCCCCGGCAGCCCGGTGATCGAGGTGACCTGCCGGGCGATCTTCGGCGACGTGACCGTCCGGGCGCCCCGCAAACGCTGGTGGAGCTGATCACTCCTCGCCCGCTGCGGCACGGGCCCGCCGGACCCGCCGGTCATCGAACCAGAGCGCCAGCCCGACCCGGCCCCGATAGGCGGCGATCCCGCCCCAGACCAGGATGATCAGCCCCGTCCACCACCAGAACCGGCCGCCCACCCCACCGGGCGGACTCGCCTCCCGCACCCGACCGCTCTCGATCACACCGTCGGCCACGTCGATCGCGAAAATCTGATCCGGAGCGGTCAGCACCGTACGCGGCTCGTCAGCACCCGGAGTCAGCGCGAGCACCCGGACACCCCGCACGCTGCCGGACGAGGTGCGCTGGTCGATCTCCAACGGCTGGTCGAACCGGGCGGGCGACAGTGGGTTCGGGATGAAGCCCGCGACCAGCGCGGACCCGTCCGGTCCCCAGCCGAGCAGGCGGATGGTGGTCACGTCGGAGACGGCCGGCAGGTCCAGCGTTCCGGCGTCGCGGCCGGTCAGCGGGTCCACCCGGCGCAGGTGCCATTCAGTGCTGTCCACGCGACGGGTGGCCAGGGTCAGCCATCGACCGTCCGGGGTCCACGCTCCCTTGCCGGCCAACGTGGATTCGTAGGGCACCGCGAACGACGACAGCCGCGTACCGTCCCGCGCGGCCACCCAGACCGTGTTGCCGACCTGGTAGGCGAGCCGGTCGCCGGCCGGCGTGAACGCGACCGGGTGAGCGAAGATCTGCTGGTGGGCTGCCTCGCGCACGCGAGTCCGCTCGCGCCCGTCGACCGAGACGACGCTGAGCACCGACCGTAGGCTCGACTGCCGCGCGTCGGCGAACACGATGTCCACCATGGCGATGTGCCGGCCGTCCGGTGTCCACCCCGCCGGGTACGCGAACGTCACGTGCTCCGAGGTGCTCTCGACGTGCCGGGTGCGACCGGTGACCAGGTCGATGACGTCGACACCCGGCCGCTCCGGATCGTCGGCGGACCGGGCGATGTACCGGCCGTCCGGGGACAGCAGCACCTTCTCGCCGGCCGGCGAATGGGCTCCCATCCGCAGGATCCGATAGCGATCGGAGTCGGCACCGACCGCCCCGACGTAACCCGTCGGGTCCGGCCCGTTCAGCCGCCCTCGTTCCCCGCTGAACAGGACGGCGGCCGGGCCGAGGCGCGGTCGGTCGGTGACGTGCAGCGCACCGATCGGCGGGAGGCCGATCCGGTCCGGCAGCGCACCGGCGACCCCGTCGGCCGGGTCCACGCTCGGGGCGCGTCCCACCGGCGCCACTGTCATGGCGAGCGCGACCAGGACCAGGACCAGCGCTGCCGCGCCCCGGTTCCGGCGTCGGGTGCGTCGTGCGGTGGCCAGCGCCCGCTCGTACACCGGGTAGACCGGCGCGTCCTCCGCCGTGTCCCGCAACGCCTCGCGCAGTCGGCTGGTCACCGTGCACTCCTCTCGGCCGTGTCGTCGACCAGGTCGGGGGCGATCTGCCGGAGCCGCCGCAATGCGTCATGGCCATGGCGTTTGACCGTGCCGACCGAACAACCCAACACCTCGGCGACCCGCGCCTCCGTCAGGTCCTCGTAGAACCGCAACACGATCACCACCCGCTGACGCGGAGTCAGCTGCCGCAACGCGGCAGCGAGGCTGAGACGCAACTCGCTGGCCTCGGTGCCGTCACCGGCCGGCCGTTCCGGCGGCTGCGCCTCCAGCCGCTCCACCAACCGACGCCGCCGCCACCACGACACCTGCTGGTGATACATCACCCGACGCACGTACGCCTCCGGGTCACCATCGGCAACCCGCCGCCAATGCCGATACGTCCGCGCCAACGCCACCTGCAACAGATCCTCGGCGAGCTGATGATCCCCGGTCAGCAGATACGCCGTCCGCGACAACCCCGGCGAACGATGCACCACGAACTCGTGGAACGACTGGACCATGCCCACCCCCTCACCGCTCTAGAACGTCAGAGGGCACACCGATGGTTGGGGTCGATGGTGACGGGCCGGTCAGCGGCCGGTGGAGCCGTCGATCCGTTCGCGGAGGATGTCGGCGTGGCCGGCGTGCCGGCCGGTCTCCTCGATCATGTGCACCAGCACCCACCGCATCGACGGTGCCGGTCCGCGTCGAGGCGGTCGCGGGGCGGGATGGGACAGGTCCGGGCAGGCGTCGATGACCTGGTTGGCCCGCTCGACGGTGGCCCGGTATTCGGCGAGTACGCCCTCGACGGTGTCGTCGGCGGACGGCCGCATGGTCGCCCGCCAGTTGTCGACGGTCTCGCCGAGGAAGTAGAAGCGTTCGACGTGCGTGAGATGCGTGATCAACCCGAGGAGGTTGGTCCCCGAGGGCACCCCGGCCGTACGGACCTGCGGTTCGTCGACGCCGGCGACCTTGTTCGCTATCGAGGTACGCAGGTAGTCGAGGAAGCCTCGCAGGGTGGCCTTCTCGTCGGCGCCGGTCCAGGCCGGTCCGGTGTCCCGGGCCCGGGCGCGGGTTCGTCGTGGGCGGCCGGTCGGCACGTCCGTCACTCCGTTCCGGTGGCACGTCGGATGAGCAGGACGTGGTCGATGACGGTCGCGACCTGACCGGCCGGTCCGGTCGCGCGACGATGGGGCGCATCGGCGCGCAGCACCGTCCAGTGCGCGGGGTCCAGTTCGAGGTCGGCGGCGACCTCGTGCGGGGTCGGGTGGTGGACGTCGGGGTCCTGGTTCCAGGACCAGGGGGCGGTGGAGCCGTGGTCGACGATCAGCAGGTGTCCACCGGGGCGCAGGGCCCGTGCGGCGGTACGAAGGATCCGGCTGCGCAGCATCGCGAACGGCGTGTGGAAGTACTGGGCGGAGACGAGGTCGAACCGGCCGGCCGGGAAGCCGCTGGTCAGGTCGTGCCGTTCGGTGACGACCCGGTCGCCGAGGCCGAGCTCGCGGGCGCGGGCCCGGACCCGGTCGACGGCGGTGGCGGAGATGTCCACGGCGGTGACGTGCCACCCGTGGCGAGCCAGCCATAGGGTGTCGCCGCCGGCACCGCAGCCCAGGTCGAGGGCGTCGCCGGGATGCAGTGGCGTGGCGGTTTCGGCGAGCAGCGGGTTGGCCCGTCCGCCCCAGGTACGCCGGGAGCGGTAGTGCCGCTCCCAGAACCGAACGGCGTCGTCCGGCCCGTTCGGGTCCGATGCTCCGGTGGCGTCCATTGGTGCCCTTTCGTCAGGTCGGCGCACCGGCGTCCGGCAGGCCGATCGCGCGGTGCGGTGCCGCCAGCATCACCAGCACCTTTGCCCGTTTGCAATTTCTCTTGCAGATCCGCAATCATCGGGGCATGGACGACTCTGCCGGGGACGTGTTGGCCGGTGTCGGGCCGCGACTGCGGGCGCTGCGCCGAGCGCGTCAGACCACGCTGGCGGCGCTGGCGAGCGAGACCGGCCTGACGGCGAGCACCCTGTCCCGCCTCGAGAACGGCAAGCTGCGCCCGACACTGGAGCAACTGCTGCCGCTGGCGCGGGCGTACGGCGTACCGCTGGATGATCTTGTCGCGGCGCCGCCCACCGGCGATCCGCGCATCCACCTCCGGCCGATCCGGCGCGCCGGGTTGGTGCTGGTGCCGCTGACCCGGCGGGCCGGCGGCGTCCAGGCGTACAAGGTGATCTATCCGCCGGCGGGGCGGTCGCCGACGACGAAACCGCAGACCCACGAGGGATACGAGTGGTTCTACGTGCTCAACGGCACCGTCCGGTTCGTCCTCGGCGATCAGGAGTTCCGGCTCGGCGTCGGCGAGGCGGCCGAGTTCGACACCCGCATCCCGCACTGGATCGGCAGCGCCGACGAGCGGCCCGCGGAACTGCTCACGCTCTTCGGTCCGCAGGGAGAGCACGCCCACGTGACACCGGCGCACCGGGCGTAGCCGGCTCGGCGCGGCGCGTCGTGCGACGGTGGCTGGCCCGCCCGTCCGGTCAACCCGGCGCGGGAACGGGTGAGCCGATGCGGTGCAGCGTGCCGTCCGGGTCGACGTAGGCGAACTCGCGCAGCCCGTACGGGGTGTCGTGAGGCTCGCCCAGCCGGCCGTCGACACCCGAGGCGGCCCAGGCGGCATGCAGCGCGTCGGCATCGGAGACGTACAGGTAGAGCGCCGACGCCGTGCGGGTCGGGTCGTGTTCGGCCCACTCGGTCAGGTGCCACGAGACCGAGTCCCGCTCGACGAATCCGTACCGCTCGGGCCCGGTGTGGGCGCGCACGGTGAAGCCGAGCCGCCGGTAGCGGTCCAGCGCGGCGTCCAGGTCACGCACCGGCACCACCGGGGCGATCCTGTCGAAAGTGATCTCTGTGGGCATGCGGGCACCCCGTCCGGAAGCGCCGATGTGCGGCGACGACGTCCCGGAGACCGTACCGCCGCGCTACGACAGGTCGGCGGTACGCCGCGTCCCATGGCCGACACAAGCGGTTCGGTGAGCCCTTCGGCGCTGCCATACTCCCTGGTGGTCGGGCCGTTCCCCGGGCAGCGCCACGGCGCTGTCCCTTGTGGAGGAGAACGCCGGTCCCCCTGCGGCGTGGCGGAGAACTACAGTGACGTAGTTTTGGCGCTCAAGATCCCTGGGGAGGGCGAGCCGAGATGATGGGTCCGTCGCACGCGCTGTCAGGCGCGGCGGTATGGCTGAGCGGGTCCTGGGCGCTCCAGCACTTCTACGACTACGAGCAGTCGCCGCTGGCGTTGGCCGTCGGTACCGCCGTCTGCGCCGGTGCCGCGCTGCTGCCGGACATCGACCTGTCCGGCAAGGTGACCCGCAACCGGGGCGGCGCGACCGTGGCCCGCACCTTCGGTGTCTTCTCGCTGTTCGTCGCCGAGGTGGTGGAGAAGATCTCGCTGGGCGTCTACTACGCCACCAAACTCAGTCGGGACCCGAAGCGCAACAACGGCCACCGGACGCTGACCCACACCATCCCGTTCACCGTGCTGGTCGGCTGGGGCACCACCACGCTGTGCGTCCAGTACGGCAAGTGGGCGGTCATCGGCATCCTGTTCTTCATGATCGGTCTGGCGCTGCGCGGCCTGTTCGACAAGTGGGCCGCGCGCGCCGGCTGGGTCATCGTCACGCTGGTCTCGGCCGGCGCCGCCGTATTCACCGCCGTCAACCTGCCCGGTGACCGCGGCTATCCGATGATCGGGCTGGCGGTCGGGGTCGGCTCGTTCGTGCACATCCTCGGCGACATGATCACCCGAGCCGGCGTACCCATCCTGTGGCCGATCCCGATCAAACGGCGGATGTGGACACCGATCAGCCTGCCCGACAAGATCGCGATGCGGGCCGGCGGACGGACCGAGACCGTCTTCGTACGCACCGGGCTCATGGTCGTCTCGGCACTGGCCGCGCTGGGCCTGGTCGCCCCGTCGGTGCTGGAGAAGTTCCACCTCGATATCTGATCTGACCCCTCCTCGCGCCGGGAACCATCCACCGGCCGGGCCGCTGGCGATCGGCTCATCGCCCGGCGTCCACGAAGGCGACGATCTCGTCGAGTCCGGGACGGTAGCCGTCGCTGGTGTCCACCTCGATCTCGGGTACGTCGAGCCGGACGGGCTGAAACTCGTGGTGGCGGACGGCATGGGTCTGTCGGCCGCCGAGGTGCGCATCCGCATGGGCCCGCCGGGTCGCGACCTCGTCCTGTCGTCGCCGGACGCGGTCGAAGGCCGTCTGCGCGGAGACCTGGCAGTGCACCACCCGAATGTCGGCGATCCCGACCAGTGGCTCCAGACCGGGGTGCCATAGGCGATCTTGAAAGGCCGCCTCGGCGACCGTGGTGACGCCTGCGGTGACCACAACTCCATGATCGACGGGCGAGTGCAGTGTCGCGAGGGGTAGCGGGAGAGCGGCGAGGGGGCGGCCGGGGGCCTTGACGTCGGCTTGTCATGGGGTATTGACGTGGCTGTAACACGTGACCTACCTTCTGTCGAACCGCTTAGTCGAAGCGTTTCGACGAGCCCGCGAGGGAGGTGCCCGTGGCCACCATGCAGGACGTGGCGCGTCGCGCCGGGGTCTCGGTCAGCACCGTGTCGTACGTGCTCACCGGCACCCGCCCGATCTCCCAGGCCACCCGGGACAAGGTCCTCGCCGCGATGGCCGCGCTCGACTACCAGCCCAACGCGATGGCCCGCGGGCTGGCCAGCCGCCGCAGCCGGATCCTCGGCCTGCTGCTGCCGATGGACGAGCGGGGTCTCGGGGCCACCGAGACCGCCTTCGTCACCGGCGCGGCGGCCGCCGCCGGTGCGGCCGGCTACCACCTGGTGCTCTCCCCCATCGGCGTCGGCGACCTCGACGAGCTGCGCCGGCTGGCCAGCCAGCGGATGCTCGACGGCGCGCTGCTGATGGAGGTGCAGGTGCACGACCCTCGGGTGGACGTGTTGCGGGAGGTCGGCGTACCGCTGGTGCTGATCGGTCGCACCGCGGACACCACCGGGCTGTCCTACGTGGACATCGACTTCGCGCAGACCGTCGAGGACGCCGTCGGCCACCTTGTCGACCTCGGGCACCGCCGGATCGTCTACGTCAACCATTCCGCAGGGACCCTCGCCGAGGGCTACGGCCCGGCGCTGCGGACCCGGGACGCGTTCACCGCCGCGATGACCGGACACGGCCTGGAGCCGTTGATGATCCCCGCCGAGGACAGCGCCGCCGGGGGGCGGGCCGCGCTGGACACCGCGCTGCGGCAGGCACCGGACCTGACCGCGATCCTGGCGATGAACGAGAACGCGGTCTTCGGTCTGCTCGGCGAACTGGCCGCCCGGGGTCGGACGGTCCCCGACGACGTCTCGGTCGTCTCGATGGTCACCTCGCCCCAGGTCGCCGAACTGGCCACGCCCGCGCTGACCGCGATGAGTTCACCCGGCTCGGCGGTCGGCCGGATCGCCATCGAGACGCTGCTGCGTCACCTCGACGGCGGTCGTGACGAGATCCACCAGCAACTGTTGCCGTGCGCGCTGGAGGTCCGTGGATCCAGCGCTCCGCCGCGTACGGCCGGCACGAGTGACACGGGGGCCGGCGGCGACCAGCCGGCTCCGGACAGTGAAGCAGCCCGCCGTCGCGCTGCCACGCGACGACGGGCTTGAGGAGTACCGGCTCGATACTCAACAGGGAGACTAGCAATGCGACGATTCCGCAGCGTAGCCGTGGCGGCCACGGTGGCCGCGCTCACGGCGACGAGCCTGGCCGCCTGCGGCGGTGACGGGGACGACAGCGGGGCCAACGTCCTCAAGCTCTGGCACTACGAGAGCGCGAACAGCGCGATGGGCATCGCCTGGGACCGGGCCATCGAGATCTTCAAAGACGAACACCCCGGGGTCGAGGTGCGCTTCGAGCGCAAGGCGTTCGAGCAGATCCAGCAGAACGCCGGGATGATCATCAACTCGGCCGAGGGCCCCGACATCATGGAGTACAACAAGGGCAATGCCACCGCTGGGTTGCTCTCCTCGCAGGGCTTGCTCACCGACCTGACCGCCGAGGCCACCGAACGCGGTTGGGACAAGGCACTGAGCCCCAGCCTGCAGACCACCGCCCGGTACGACAACGGCGTGATGGGTTCGGGCAACTGGTACGGCGTGCCCAACTACGGCGAGTACGTGATGGTCTACTACAACAAGGAACTCTTCACCGAGCACGGCGTCACCGTGCCGACGACGCTGGCCGAGATGACCGCCGCGATGGACACCTTCGTCGCCAAGGGCGTCACGCCGCTGGGCATGTCCGGCGCCGAGTACCCGGCCGGTCAGCTCTTCTACCAGCTCGCGCTCTCCCGCGCCGACCGCAGCTTCGTGAACGACTACCAGCTCTACGCCAACCCGGTGGATTTCAAGGCCGACCCGCTCAGGTACGGCGCGGACACCTTCGCCGAGTGGGTCCGCAAGGGCTACATCGCCAAGGACTCCGCCAGCCTCAAGGCCGAGGACATGGGCACCTCGTTCATCTCCGGCAAGGTACCGATGATCGTCTCCGGTAGCTGGTGGTACGGCCGCTTCAAGAGCGAGATCTCCTACGACTGGGACAGTTTCCTCTTCCCCGGCAACACGATGCACGCCGGCTCCTCCGGCAACCTCTGGGTGGTCCCGGAGACCAGCAAGGCCAAGAACCTGGCGTACGACTTCATCGACATCACCATGCGGCCGGAGATCCAGGCGCTGATCGGCAACAACGGGGGCGTGCCGGTGGCAGGCGACCCGGCCACGATCAGCGACGAGAAGGACCGCAAGCTGATCGAGAACTTCAACACCATCAGCGGCCAGGACGGCCTGGCCTTCTACCCGGACTGGCCGGTGCCCGGCTACTACGACGTGCTGGTCTCCGGCTTCCAGGGCCTGATCAACCAGTCCCGGTCGCCCGAGCAGGTCCTCGACGCGATCGCCAAGCCCTACCAGGACGGCGTCGCGGAGATCACGCGCGACTGAGCGGCGGCGGGGGCGGGCGTACCCGTCGGCGTCACCACGGTGACGCCCGCCCCACCCTGGAAGGACCTCCCATGGCAGTGCCCGACACCGTCGCCGCCCGCCCGGGGGCGACCCCGTCACCCCCGACGGGCAAGACCCCGCGCCGCCCCCGACGCCCCGACGCCGGCTACTGGCTCTATCTGCTGCCCGGCGCGGTGCTGTTCCTGCTCGTCATCGGCGGCCCGCTGATCTACACCGGTTACCTGTCCCTGACCAAGTGGTCCGGCGTCGGCGACCCCAGCTTCATCGGCCTGGACAACTACCGCACCCTGCTCACCGACGACGTCTTCTGGACCTCGTTCCGCAACACCGTCGCGATGATCGTCGCGATGGTGGTGGTGCCCACCCTGATCGGCCTGGTCCTCGCCGCCGTGCTGTTCGACACCATCGGACGGCGCTTCCGGCCGCATACCGCCGCCGCCCTGCGGGCCGCCTTCTATCTGCCGCAGGTGCTGCCGGTCGTGGTGGCCGGCATCGTCTGGGGCTGGATCCTGCGACCCGACGGAGCGCTCAACGGACTGCTCGACGCGATCGGGCTCGGCGCGCTGAGTCACGACTGGCTCGGCGACCCGGGCACCGCACTGCCGGTGGTCATGGCGGTGATGATCTGGGTGCAGCTCGGCTACCCGGTGGTCGTGTTCATGGCGGCGCTGGAACGGGTCAACCCGGAACTCTACGAGGCGGCCGAGATCGACGGCGCCGGCTGGTGGCGACGGTTCCGGGCGATCACCCTCCCGCAGATCCGGCCGGAGACCTTCGTGGTCGGCCTGACCTGCACCATCGCCGCGATGAAGGTGTTCGGTCCGATCTACGCGCTGACCCGGGGCGGCCCGGAGAACGCCACCAACGTGCCCTCCTACTTCGCCTACTTCACCTTCTTCAAGCGGCTCAACGTCGGCTACGGCTCGGCGATCTCGATGGTGCTGACACTGATCATCGTCGTGGTGGCGGTGCTGTTCATCCGCGCGCAGAACCGCGCCGAACGCCGCGACGGAGGAATCTGATGGCCGTCACGCTCACCCCACCCCGCACCGGCGGCCGTACCCGGCGGGTGCCCGACCGGCACCATCGGGGCATCACCCGCTGGATCGTGCTGGCCCTGGTCACCGTCGCCGCGCTGGTGATGCTGGTGCCGTTCGCGTTCATGCTGCTCAACGCGTTCAAGTCACCCGGTGACTACTCGACCAACGGCCCGCTGAGCTGGCCGACCGAGTTCTACACCACCGGGTTGCGCACCTACTGGGACCAGGTCGACTTCCCGGTCAAACTGTGGAACTCGGTCCTCATCTCCGGCTCCGTCGCGGTGCTCGCCGTGGTCGTCTCCCTACTCAGCGCGTACGCGCTCGGCATCGGCCGGGTCCGCGGCCGGCTCTGGATCATCGGGCTGTTCCTGCTGGCCAACATGCTGCCGCAGGAGGCCCTGATCTACCCGCTCTACCACTTCGCCAAGGAGGCCGGGCTCTACAACACCCGCCTGGCGGTGATCATCATCTTCACCGTCATCCAGGCCGCCTTCGGCACGTACCTGCTCGCCTCCGTGCTCAGCACCTTCCCGCGTCCACTCCTGGAGGCCGCCGCACTGGACGGCGCCGGCAGGTGGCGGATCCTGTGGCGGGTGGTGCTGCCCAACATCCGGCCCACCATCGCGGTGCTGCTGGTCTTCTTCTTCATCTGGACCTGGAACGAGTTCCTCATCCCCCTGGTGATGCTGATCGACAACCAGACCCAGACCATCCCGGTCGCGCTCGCCTCGTTGCAGGGGGATCGGCTGATGGACGCTCCCACCACCAACGCCGGCGCGTTGCTCAGTCTGCTCCCGGCGATCCTGTTCTTCCTCGTCTTCCAGCGCACCCTGGCGCGCGGCATCACGGCAGGAGCCGACAAGTGAAGTTCACCGACGGATACTGGCAACTGCGTCCCGGGGTGAGCGTGCTGCGCCCCGGCACGGTCGAGTCGGTCGAGCCGGACGAGCGGTCCTTCACCGTCTTCGCCCCGATCGGCAGGATCACCGGACGCGGTGACACCCTGAACCGCCCAGTGGTCACCGTGCGCTTCTTCTCCCCCGCCCCCGGCGTGGTCGGGGTGACCGTCGGACACCACTCGGGCGGGCTGCCCAAACAGCCCCGCTTCGCCCTCGCCGACAGCGCCGCACACCCGGTGCAGGTGGAGGTCACCGGGCTCAGCGCCCGGCTGACCACCGGCGAGTTGACCGTGCGGGTGGCGCTGACCGGCCCGTGGCGGGTCGACTTCCTGCGCGGCGACAAGCTGGTCACCTCGTCCACCGAACGCAGCATCGGCGTGGTCACCGACGCCGAGGGCCACAAGTACGTGCACGACCGGCTCTCGCTCGGTGTCGGCGAGACGATCTACGGCCTCGGCGAGCGCTTCGGCGCGTACGTCAAGAACGGCCAGACCGTCGACATCTGGAACGCCGACGGCGGCACCGCCAGCGAGCAGGCGTACAAGAACGTGCCGTTCTATCTCAGCAGCGCCGGATACGGCGTGTTCGTGGACCACCCCGAGCACGTGTCCTTCGAGGTGGGCTCCGAGGTGGTGTCGCAGACCCAGTTCAGCGTGCCGGGGCAGTCGCTGACCTACCATGTGATCGACGGACCCACGCCCAAGGACGTGCTGCGCCGCTACACCGCGTTGACCGGCCGCCCGGCCCGGGTGCCGGCCTGGTCGTACGGGCTGTGGCTGTCCACCTCGTTCACCACCTCGTACGACGAGAAGACGGTCACCGAGTTCATCGACGGGATGGCCGAGCGGGACCTGCCGCTGTCGGTGTTCCACTTCGACTGTTTCTGGATGCGGCAGTTCCACTGGGTCGACTTCATCTGGGACCCGGCGACCTTCCCCGACCCGGAGGGGATGCTGCGCCGGCTGCACGAACGCGGCCTCAAGGTGTGCGTCTGGATCAACCCGTACATCGCCCAACGGTCGTACCTGTTCGAGGAGGGCCGGCAGGCCGGCTACCTGGTCCGCAACCCGGACGGGTCGGTCTGGCAGTGGGACAAGTGGCAGGCCGGGATGGCGCTGGTCGACTTCACCAACCCGGACGCGGCCCGCTGGTACGCCGACAAGCTCAAGGTGCTGCTGGACATGGGCGTCGACTGCTTCAAGACCGACTTCGGCGAGCGCATCCCGACCGACGTGGTCTGGCACGACGGCGCCGACCCGCAGCGGATGCACAACTACTACTCCCACCTCTACAACAAGACCGTCTTCGAGCTGCTGACCGCCGAACGCGGCGAGGGCGAGGCGGTCGTCTTCGCCCGCTCCGCCACTGCGGGCGGCCAGCAGTTCCCGGTGCACTGGGGTGGCGACTGCGAGTCCACCTTCGTGGCGATGGCCGAGTCGCTGCGCGGCGGCCTGTCGCTGGCCGCCTCGGGCTTCGGCTACTGGAGCCACGACATCGGCGGCTTCGAGGGCACGCCCGACCCGGCGGTGTTCAAGCGGTGGATCGCCTTCGGGCTGCTCTCCTCCCACTCGCGGCTGCACGGCTCCGGCTCGTACCGGGTGCCGTGGGCCTACGACGCGGAGGCGGTCGACGTGCTGCGCCGGTTCACCCGGCTCAAGATGTCGCTGATGCCGTACCTGGCGGCGGCGGCCGACGAGGCGCACCGGGAGGGCGTACCGGTGATGCGGCCGATGGTCCTGGAGTTCCCGGACGACCCGACCGCCGCGTACCTGGACCGGCAGTACATGCTCGGCCCGGACCTGCTGGTCGCCCCGGTGATGAGCGCCGACGGGCAGGTCACCTACTACGTGCCGGCCGGCACCTGGACCCACCTGACCAGCGGCGCGCAGGTCACCGGCCCGTGCTGGGTCACCGAGAAGCACGGTTTCGACAGCGTCCCGGTGCTGGCCCGGCCCGGCTCGGTCATCCCGTTCGGGAAGGTCACCGACCGACCCGACTACCGCTGGGCGGACGACGTCACGCTGCGCCTGTACGCTCCGGCGCCGGGCCAGCGGACCCGGGTCCGGGTGCCGGCGCCCGACGGCGGGTCCGGCACGGAGTTCGAGGTGTACCACCGCGACGGGACGGCCACCGCCGAGGTGGTGGCGGGCGACTCGTCGGGGTACCGCTGCGAGGTCACGGAGGTGGCGAAGTGAGTGATGTCGTGTTCCCCGAGGGCTTTGTCTGGGGGTCGGCCACGGCCGCGTACCAGATCGAGGGGGCGGCCCGGATCGACGGCCGGGGACCGTCGATCTGGGACACCTACAGTCACACACCGGGACGCACCCTGAACGGGGACACCGGCGACGTCGCCGCCGACCACTACCACCGGTGGGAGTCCGACCTGGACCACGTCGCCGCGCTCGGGCTGGACGCGTACCGCTTCTCCATCGCCTGGCCCCGGGTGCAGCCCGGCGGCTCCGGCCCGGTCAACCAGGCCGGCGTGGACTTCTACTCCCGGCTGGTGGACGGGCTGCTGGCGCGTGGTGTGCAGCCGGTCGCCACGCTCTACCACTGGGACCTGCCGCAGGAACTGGAGGACGCCGGCGGCTGGCCGGAGCGGGACACCGCGCTGCGTTTCACCGACTACGCCACCGCGATCGTCGGGGCGCTCGGCGACCGGGTGCACACCTGGACCACGTTCAACGAGCCGTGGTGCTCGGCGTACCTCGGGTACGCCTCCGGCGTGCACGCGCCGGGGCGCACCGAACCGGCGGCGGCGCTGCGCGCCGTACACCATCTGAACCTGGCGCACGGCCTGGCCGGCCGGGTGATCCGCGACCTGGCCCCGGCGGCGCGGCTGTCGGTCACGCTCAACCTGCACGTGATCCGCCCGGCCTCCGACTCGGCGGCGGACGCCGACGCGGTTCGCCGGATCGACGCGCTGGCCAACCGGGCCTTCCTCGGCCCGATGCTCGACGGCGCGTACCCGGCCGACCTGCTCGCCGACACGGCGGCGGTCACCGACTGGTCGTTCGTGCACGACGGCGACGAGCGCACCGCGGGCATCCCGCTCGACGTGCTCGGCGTCAACTACTACTCGACCACCCTGGTCCGCGCCTGGGACGGGGTCTCCGCCCGGTCGAGCGCGGACGGCCACGGCCGGTCGGCGCACTCGGCCTGGGTCGGCGCCGACCGGGTCGACTTCCTGCCCCAGCCGGGCCCGTACACCGCGATGGGCTGGAACATCGAGCCGGCCGGTCTGACCGAGCTGCTGCTGCGGCTGCACCGCGAGTACCCCGACCTGCCGCTGATGATCACCGAGAACGGGGCCGCCTTCGACGACATGGTCTCGCCCGACGGCGCGGTGCACGACGACCGCCGCGTCGACTACCTGCGCCGGCACATCGCCGCCACACACGACGCGATGGCGGCGGGCGCGGACGTGCGGGGCTACTTCGTCTGGTCGCTGTTGGACAACTTCGAGTGGGCGTACGGCTACGACCGCCGGTTCGGGATCATCCGCGTCGACTACGACACCCAGGCGCGGCTCTGGAAGGACAGCGCCCACTGGTACCAGCGCCTGGCCGCCGGCAACGTCCTGCCCGACTGAGCGGGTCAGACGCCGACACGCTGCTCGGGCACGGTCAGACCGTACAGCGCCATCAGCTCGGGGGTGTCCACCCGACTGCCGTCGGCCACCGAGTCGCAGGCGATGTCGACGATCTGGTCCTTGTGCGCCAGCAGGTAGGGCCGGGCACCGACGTCGGCACTGGCCAGGGTGGCGATGCCCGGCCAGTGTCGACGGCCGAACAGCATCGGGTAGCCGCGCAGTCCGTTGTAGGTGGCGCAGACCAGCACGTCGGGGAAGGGCAGCGCGGTGACCCGGCGGATCGCCTCGGCGGTCAACCCGGGCATGTCCACGGGGACCACCACCGCCGCCTCCACCCGGGCGTCGTCGATGCCGGCCAGACCGGCACGGATGGACGAGCCGACTCCGGTGCCCCACGCCCGGTTGACCACGACGGTGGCGTGGTCCAGGTCCGCGGTGTCGCG
Organism: Micromonospora sp. NPDC049900; assembly: GCF_044461025.1. Taxonomy (NCBI): domain Bacteria; kingdom Bacillati; phylum Actinomycetota; class Actinomycetes; order Micromonosporales; family Micromonosporaceae; genus Micromonospora; species Micromonospora sp. NPDC049900. The sequence goes on along the minus strand of NZ_JBITKM010000024.1, from coordinate 7,526 downwards.
GACCTGGTCGGCGGCGGCGCCGAGGACGACGACGATCTGCCCGCAGCCCGCCTCCGTCAGCGTGTCGATCATCTGGTCGACCAGGGGCTTGTCGCCCTGGTGCAGCAGTGCTTCGGGGCCGCCGATGCGACGGCCGCCGCCCGCCGCGATGATCATTCCTGCGATCCGGTTCAGAACCGCGCTCCCTCCAGTGTGGGACCGGGTGAGCACCGTGGCGCTGTCCGTCCCGTCCGACGCACATCGTTTGCAACGACCACGGCCGGAGGAGAGTGGCGGGGCAAATCGGATAAATTAGGTAACTAGCTCATCCTTCGGTGCGGGCCGGACGTATGCCGCACCCACCCGCCCGGACGGATCGGCTCACCCGGGCACCGGCAGCGCATCGCCGATGCGGATGGGACCGTGCGCGTCCCGCAACCGGCCGCCCGCCCGCCGGTTGGCCACCGCCACCACCTCGGCAAGCATGGACAACGCGGTCTGGGCCAGCGAGTCCCCGCCGAGGTCCAGACCCGCCGGACCGGCGAGTCGGTCGAGACCGGCGAGGCCAGCCAACCGGGTCAACCGCCGCGCATGCGACTCCCGGCTCCCCAGTACGCCCACATGCCCGACCCGACCGGACAACGCGGCACGGATCGCACGGTCGTCGATGCGCGGGTCGTGGCTCAACACCAGCACCGCGTCCCGCTCCCCCACCGGGGCGGCGGCCAGCCACCGGTCGGGCCAGTCGCAGACCACGTCGTCGGCCGCCGGAACCCGCTCCCGATCGGCGTACGCGGGACGCGGGTCGACCACCACCACCCGGTAGCCCATCGGCACGGCCAGCGCGGCCACCGCGGCGGCCAGGTCCGTCGCCCCCACCAGCACCAGCAGCGGGCCGGGACGCCACTGCTCGACGAAATGCTCCCCGTCGGCGGGCAGCCCGTCCCGGCTCGCCGCGACCGACCAGTCGAACGGCTCCCGCAACGCGACGGCCACCGCGAGGGGACGGCGCGCGGCCAGAGCCGCCCCGATGGTCGCGTACACCGCACCGGAGGGCACCGGCGCGATCAACACCCCCAGCTCGGCGACGCAGGCAGGCGCCGCCTCCCAGGGCATCAGCTCCGCGCCGGGACTGATCGCGGTGAGGCGGGGGCGGGCACCGTCGAGCACCGCGCGGGCCTCGGCCAGCAGCGCCCCCTCCACGCAACCGCCGGAGACCGAGCCGGTCCAGCCACCGTCCGCGGCCACCGCCATGGTGGCGCCCAGCGGCCGGGAACCGGGGCCGGTCCGCCGCACCAGCCGGGCCAGCACGACCGGCTGCCCGACCGCGTACCGCCGCTCGACGAACGGCCACACCTCCGCCAACATCCGCCGACCACTCCCCACCCCAGACGTCGTTGCGTACCTTTTTATCGCTTTCAACAACTTTGGACGCTGCGGATCCGTTTAATGGCGATAACTCGCCGACCCACGATCCCCGGGGAACGATCCATGGACACCGAGATCACGCTCCGCGTGGACGGCGCCGACCACCGGCTCACCGTCGACACCCGCACCACCCTGCTCGACGCGCTGCGCGAGCGGCTGGGCAACACCAGCCCCAAGAAGGGCTGCGACCACGGCCAGTGTGGTGCCTGCACGGTGCTGCTCGACGGACGACGCGCCAACAGTTGCCTCGCGCTCGCGGTGGCCCACGACGGCGCCGACGTGGTCACCGCCGCCGGACTCGCCCGCGACGGCCGACTGCACCCCGTCCAGCAGAGCTTCATCGCGCACGACGCCTTCCAGTGCGGCTACTGCACGCCCGGACAGATCGTCTCGGCGGTCGCCATGCTGGCCGAGGCAGCCGCCGGCTGGCCCAGCGCGGTCACCGCCCGCGAGCCGGACGGGCACGGCCCGGTCGATCTCACCGCCGACCCCGACGAGATCCGCGAGCGGATGAGCGGCAACCTCTGCCGCTGCGCCGCGTACGCGAACATGATCCCGGCGATCCAGGAGGTGGCCCGGCCATGAGGCCCTTCCGGTACGAGCGCGCCACCGACCTGGCCGGCGCGGTCGCCCTGCTCGCCCGCTCACCACAGGCGGCCTTCCTCGGCGGCGGCACCAACCTGGTGGACCTGATGAAGCTCGACGTGGCCCGCCCCGATCTCCTGGTCGACCTGCGGGACGTCACCTCCCGCAGCGTGACGGAGCTGCCCGACGACGGCGTCCGCGTCGGAGCCGGCGTCTCCAACAGCGACCTGGCCGCCGAACCGGTGATCCGACGTCGCTACCCGGTGGTCGCTCAGGCGCTTCTCGCCGGCGCCTCCACCCAGTTGCGCAACCTCGCCACGGTGGGCGGGAACCTGCTGCAACGCACCCGATGCCCCTACTTCCAGGACGTCACCACGGCGTGCAACAAGCGCGCCCCGGGCACCGGCTGCTCCGCCGTCGAGGGACACCACCGCGAGCTGGCGATCCTGGGCAGTTCCCCGGAGTGCGTCGCCACCCACCCGTCCGACCTGGCCGTGGCGCTGGCCGCGATGGACGCCCTGGTGCAGACCACCGGCCCGGACGGCAGCCGCACCATCCCGCTGACCGAGCTGCATCGGCTGCCCGGATCGACGCCCCAGACCGACACGGTGCTGGCCCACGGGGAACTGATCACCGCCGTCGACCTGCCCCCGCTGCCCTTCGCCACCCGCTCCCACTACCGCAAGATCCGCGACCGCGCCTCGTACGCGTTCGCTCTGGTCTCGGTCGCCGCCGCCCTCGACCTGGCCGACGGGCGCATCCGCGACGTCCGGATCGCGCTGGGCGGTGTGGCGCACCGTCCGTGGCGGGCCCGACGCGCCGAGGACCTGCTGCGCGGTGGGCCGCCCACCGAGGACCGACTGCGCCGGGCCGCGGAGGCCGAACTCGCCGACGCGCAGCCGCTGCCGGACAACGCCTTCAAGGTGCCGCTGGCCCGCAACGCCGTCGTGCGTACGCTGCTGGACCTGGCCGCGACGGACCGGTAGTCGACGCACCCCGTGTCCGCCCACCGTCCCCGACGCGACCCGCGGATGCTGATACATTGACCGCGTTCGTCAGTCATGTCGAGGATCACCGGTGACTTCTTCCCCTGCCGAGCCGCCCGTGGCGTACGCGCCGGAGCCGACCGCTCCCCCCGTCCGACCGGGATCGACCACCGACCCGCGTGCGGCGACCCGCATCACCGAGAGCCGGATCAGCTACCACCGCGGCGAGACCGAGGGCAGTGCCCGAATCATCGAGGTGCTGCCGGTGTCCCCCGGGCGCTGGGCCGTGGTCACCGACCGCACCCCGTTCCACCCGATCGACACCGTCTGGCCCGACCAACCCGCCGACCACGGCACGCTCACCGTCGACACCGAGGTGCTGCCCGTGGTCGACACCCAGATCCTCACCGCGGAGCGGGACACCGGACAGATCCGGGTGGGTCCCGAGGTCACCGCACGCCGGGGCGACGACGGCCACGTCTTCGCCGTCGCCCACCTCGTCGAGCAGGATCCGAGCCGCTGGCGGGGACGGACCGCGACACTGGCCGTCGACGTCGCACGCCGCCGCAGCCTCAGCGCCGCCCACACCGGCTGTCACCTGGTCGCCTACGCCTTCAACGAGGCCACCGAGGAACTGTGGTCCAAAGAGGCGCCGCGCGACTCCCGGGGCAGCCGCAACTTCGACGCCGCCGCCCTCATCGACAGCCGCCACCACCTCGGCGGCAGTGTCGACCGTTACCGGCTGGGCAGGTCGCTGCGACGCAAGGGCTTCGACCACGCCCGGCTGCTGGCCGAACTGGACGACTACGTCGAGCGGGCCAACGAGATCCTGGCGAAGTGGGTGGCCTCGGCCGCCCCGGTGACCGTCGCCGGAGCGGACCTGTTCACCGCGCAGCGGACCTGGCGGTGCGAGACGACCCCGGTGGCGACGATGCCGTGCGGCGGCACCCACGTCTCCCACCTGGGAGAACTGGCCACGATCACCATCGGCACCGACTACGTCGAGGACGAGAAGGAACTGCGCCTGCTGGCCGCCTCCGTGCTGCGGTGACAGCACGGAGGCGACCACGATCAGTACCCCTGCTCGTACAGCCCCTCGTCCTCAAGACGACGCAACCGCTGGTAGTCCGCCTCGACCTGGTCCTGGTCACTGGAGCAGAGGTAGACGGTGCCGGGGCAGGTGGCCATGTCGATGGTCCGGGCCAGCGGCGTGTTCGTCGGCAGGTTGAGCACCATGCTGTCGAAGGACGGCAGCGCGCGCACCGGCGCCCACGCCTCGTCCGGTGGCATCGTGCCGGGTCGGTTACTCAGCAGGTTGACGCAGCGCAGGTGAGCGCCGAGCCGGTAGCCGCTGATCGCGTCCGCGCCCGCGCCCGCGTCCGCGCCGGTGAAGCGTTCCGGACGGGCGATCGCCTCGGCCAGGCTGTCGACCTGGTTGGTGCCGGTGCACCGGGACAGCAGTTCGGGCATCTGCCCGCCGCCGAGCCGGGCACCGCACTCGACCAGGACCGGCCCCCGCTCGGTCAGCATCACCTCGGTGTGGCCGGCCCCGTTGTGGATCTCCAGCGCGTCGAGGACCGCCGTGGCATAGTCGGCGATCCGTCGGGCCGTCGGGTCCTCCCAGGCCAGCAGGTCCTCGAAGTCGTACACGGTGCGCCCGGACACCGGGCGCTTGTGATACCGCCACACCTCCCACGACCCGGTGCGCGCCGTCGCGGCTGACCGAGTTGACGTAGTACTCCACGCCGGAGAGGAACTCCCGATGCCGCCGGCCAACGCCACCGAGACCAGGCGCGGCGTGGCATTCTCCCGCTCGTCGCCTCGGACGTCCATGGTGTACTCGCCGGACCAGGTGCGACCGTCGGCCGTCGTGACGTCCAGCATGACGAACATCACCACCCGGTCGTGGTCGTCGCTGGTGGCCGGATAGCGCTCGGCGAGTTGCGTGGCCAGCCGGTCGATCTGCGCGTCGTCGCCCTGCTCCACCTGCGCGAAGACCGGCTCCCACGCTTCGGTCCACCCGTCGAGCCGGACCGTCCCCCGGACGAAGGTGTCGACCTTCCAGGACGCCGGGAACCGGTAGGTGGACAGATAGGGCAGGCTGTCCCGGTTGGGATAGACCTCGAACGACTCGCCGTCCAGGACGACGTCGCGGACCGTCCGGTACGGACGATCGGCGCGCTGCTCCCGGCCGTCCTCGATGTACCGCGCCGGCGTCCGCAACGCGGTCAGGACCCCGCGAGGCGCCCAGGCGAAGCGGTAGCGGAAGTCGTTGGCCACCGCCGGAAAGCTGCCGCAGTACGACACGAACCGGGCGGTCACCGCCCCGGCGTCGGCGGTCGCCCGTTCCGCCAGGTCGACCAGGCGATGGGCGAACAGGTGGTCGATGCCCGGGTCGAGTCCCGCCTCGGTCAACACGACCAGACCGGCCCGCTCGGCCTCCCCCGCCAGCGCGGCCACCTCCGGCGAGACGTAGCTGGAGCTGGCGAAGTGCGCCGATCCGGCGATGCAGAGCCGCAGGATCCCGGCGTGTTCGGTGGCGGGCAGCATCGACACCACCAGGTCTCCCGGGGCCAGTCGGGCCGCGAGGTCCGGCGCCGAGTAGGCCCTGGTGTGTGCCCGCCCGGACAGACCGAGACGCTCCAGGCAGGCCGCAGCCTTCACCTCGGTACGCGCCCACACCGTGGTCTCCACGGCGAGGTCGCACACGATGCCCAGGCCGCTACCGGTCGACATTCCGGTGCCCAGCCAGTGCACTCGTCCGGTCGGCGGAATCAGAGCCACCGTCAAGACTTCCTCCCAGGGGTGTCGTGCGACGCGGTCGACGCCGCCTCGAACCGGTCGCGTGCACGCCGCCAGACCGGCGACCCGTCCGCGAGGGTGAACAGGTGCGGCAGCAGGTCCGCGGAGAACGCCGTGCTCGATTCCCTCGGCAGCAGCGACGGCAGGTTGTCGATGGCGATCAGGTCCAGCGGTGCGGTGGCACACAGCCGCCGCACCGGCTGCGTCCAGTCCGTCGGCCGGTCGTAGATCGGCAGCAGGTTGCACTCGGAGGTGACGTCGCAGGTCACGTCGCTGATCACGGACAACCGGCGGTGCGGGTGGTCGAGGTCCTCGGGACGGACGAACGGGGGTGCGGGCGTCTGCGTCAGCACGGTGTTGACCAGTACGTCGTGATCGAGCACCGCTTCGCGGTCCAGCTCACGCGTCTCCGCGAGATCCCACGCGGTGACCGCCACCCCGGCGACGGTCAGCGCCGCGACGGCACCTCGGCCACTGCGTCCCCGCGCCCCGATCACCAACGCCCGCACCTGGTCGCCGTGCCCCTTGCTCAGCGCCGCGTCCAGTTCCGCGCGGTCGGTGGCGCGCAGCGGGGCCACCAGTTGTCCGCGTACGTGCAGGGCGGCCAGCGCCGCGCCGACGTAACCGGCCCAGTGACCGAAGGCCGCGACCCGTCGACCCGCGTCGTCGGTGAGGTATTCCAGGTCGACGCTGGATCGAGCAGGAGAGCGGGCCGCAGCCCGACCCCGGCGCGGACCGGCTGCGTCCCCGCGACGTCGTCCACGCCCTGTATCGCGCCTTCGGCCCGACGACCTGGGTCGTCGCCGACGCAGGCACGCCCACGCCCTACCTGGCCTCCTACTGGGAGGCGCCGGGCGACGGCTGGCGCGTCGTGATCCCCCGGGGTCACGGCCCGATGGGCTTCGCCATCTCCGCCGCGATCGGCGTCTCCGTCGGACACCCGGGCGAACGGGTGCTCTGCCTGACCACCGAGGGAAGCGTCGCGATGGGTCTGGGCGACTGGGAGACGGCGGGCCGGCTCGACCTGCCCATCACCGACGCGGTCCTGGACAACACGTCGATGGGCTGGATCAAGATGATCCAGCACCTCTACCTCGACGGGCGGTACTTCGGAGTGGACCCCGGCCGCATCGATCCGGTGCTGTTGGCCGCCGGCATGGGCCCGCCCGGCGGCAAGGCGACCGACCTGGAACAACTCGACCTTCTCGTCAAGGAGTCGGTCAGCCGAAGCGGTCCTTCCGTCATCCATGTCCGCGTTCCCGAACACATGGACTCGCCGCCACCGGTCGCCGCATGGCAGGCTGCGTTGACGGGTGATTCCACGGAACGCCCGATCCACTGACCCCGTCTCGCTCTGGGAAGGACAAGCGTGTCACGCCGCCTCTTTACGTCCGAATCGGTCACGGAAGGCCACCCGGACAAGATCGCTGATCAGATCAGCGACGGTATTCTCGATGCCCTGCTCGCTCAGGATCCGCATAGTCGTGTGGCGGTGGAGACGCTGATCACGACTGGTCAGGTGCATGTGGCGGGTGAGGTGACCACGAAGGCGTACGCCGATATTCCGTCGATCGTGCGGGAGACGATCCTGGGTATCGGGTATGACTCGTCGAAGAAGGGTTTCGATGGGGCGTCGTGTGGGGTGAGTATCTCCATTGGGGCGCAGTCGCCGGATATTGCGCAGGGTGTGGATAACGCGTTCGAGTTGCGGACGGGGTCGTCGGAGTCGGCGTTGGATGCGCAGGG
>NZ_JBITKM010000023.1:0-55203 GCF_044461025.1 Micromonospora sp. NPDC049900 | reverse complement strand
CCACCAACCCAAAAGTTGGCACGGGGCATCATAAAACAATTTGGCACTGGCTTATCAAGCACCCTGTTGAGTTCTCAAAGAACAACCACACACCACCAGAACACCCGACCAGCAGGCACCCCTCCGGGGCCGAACCACACTCACCTCGCGGCGAGCACTTTTACTACGTTACCCGGTGGTTTCTACCGTGTCAAACCGGCTTCCGCTGGTTTGTCGCGCTTCAACCCATTTCCGGGCACCACGAATCCGTTTGGCTCGCGCCGCTCGTCTCGTGGCTTCGGCAGGCCGGCCGCTTGCGGTCTCCCGCCAGCTCGCCCGGTTCCCTACCGGTCGTCAACCTTACCCGGTCGGTTCCGCCTCGCCAAATCCGCCTCGCGGCGGATCCGGGGGCACCACCCGGCCTCGGTGTCGGTGAGTGTCTCCACCGTATTCGAGGGGTCGACCAGCGCTCCGGCCTCAGGTCTTTCGACCGTTTCGTCCGTTCCGCGCTGACAGAGAGAAAGTTACGCGCCCGACGGATTGATCGTCAAATCCGCCGGACGCGTCCCGCGTCACACCGCGCTCAGCTCTCCAGTTCGACCCCGGCGAAGGAGCGCTTGCCACGGCGCAGCACCAGGTACCGCCCGTGCAGCAGGTCCCGCGTCGTGGGTACGGCGTCGACCTCGGTCACCCGCTCGTTGTTGAGGTAGGCGCCGCCCTCGGTGATCACCCGTCGGGCCTCCTTCATGCTCGGCACCAGACCCGACTCCTTGAGGAGGGTGGCCACGTCCGGCAACTGGCCGAGGCGCACCAGGCCGGCCTCGGCGAGCGCGGCGCGTAGCGTCACCGGCGTCAGGTCGGCCAGCGAGCCCCGTCCGAACAGCGCCTGGCTGGCGGCGACCACCTGCGCCATCTCGCGTTCGCCGTGGACCAGGGTGGTCAGCTCCTCGGCCAGGGCCCGCTGCGCGGCCCGCGCCGCCGGGCGCTCCGCGCTCTCCTTCTCCAGCGCCTCCAACTCCTCGCGCGAGCGGAAGCTGAAGTAGCGCAGGTAACGGCCGATGTCCCGGTCGTCGACGTTGATCCAGAACTGGTAGAAGGCGTACGGGCTGGTCATCTCCGGGTCGAGCCAGACCGCGCCGCCCTCGGTCTTGCCGAACTTCGTGCCGTCCGACCTGGTGACCAGCGGGGTGGTGAAGGCATGGACGGGGCCCAACCCGCGACGGCGTACGTAGTCCACCCCGGCGGTGATGTTGCCCCACTGGTCCGAGCCGCCGAACTGGAGCCGGCAGCCGTACCGACGGTGCAGCTCGAAGAAGTCGTTGGCCTGCAGGAGCTGGTAGCTGAACTCGGTGAAGCTGATGCCGCTCTCCAGCCGGGCGCGGACCACCTCCCGGGCCAGCATCTTGTTGACCGGGAAGTGCTTGCCGACGTCGCGGAGGAACTCGACGACCGACATCTCGCCGGTCCAGTCCAGGTTGTTGACCAGTTCGGCGGCGTTGTCCCCGGTGTACGAGACGAACGGGGCGAGTTGCTCGCGGATGCGACCGACCCATCCGGCCACCACCTCGGGGGCGTTGAGGGTCCGCTCCGCGCTCTCCTTCGGGTCGCCGATCTGCCCGGTCGCGCCGCCGACCAGCAGGAGCGGTCGGTGGCCGGCGAGCTGGAGGCGGCGGGCGGTGGTGACCTGCATGAGGTGGCCGGCGTGCAGGCTCGGAGCGGTCGGGTCGAAGCCGACATAGAACGCGGCTCCGCTGCCGTCGAGCAGCGCGCGCAGCTCGTCGGGGTCGGTGGAGTCCTGGATCAGGCCGCGCCACCGCAGGTCATCGGTCAGGGAGTCCCGCCGGGGCGGCGGGAGGCTGCTGTCGGTCACGGTCACCGATTCTCCCCCATCGGCCGGGTTCGGCCCTACCGGGTCAGCGCGTGCCGGTGCTCCGGCTACGCTGACGACGCCAAGATCGAGGAGGCTGCCGTGGAGTTCCCGGACGTGTCGAGCGGCTTCGCCGGGCTGCTCGGGCTGGAGTTCGACGAGATGAGCGGCGACCGGGTGACGATCCGCTGGCGGGTACGCCCGGAGTTGCACCAGCCGTACGGGCTTCAACACGGCGGGGTGTACTGCGCGGTAGTGGAGACGGCGGCCAGCGTGGGCGGCGGCGTGTGGCTGGGTGAGCGCGGGCAGGTGGTCGGCGTCTCCAACCAGACGGACTTCCTGCGGCCGGTGCGTGACGGCGAGTTGACCGCGGTGGGCACGCCGGTGCACCGGGGACGCAGCCAGCAGCTCTGGCAGGTGGAGATCACCGACGCCGACGGGCGGCTGGTGGCCCGTGGCCAGGTGCGGTTACAGAACCTCTACCCGAACGCCTGAGCTCCGACCCGCCGCCGGTGCCGCGGCTCGGAGGCGGGGTCGACCGGACGTGGGTACGGCTGAGCCCGGCAGCGGATGCCGGTTTTGCGGAGAATTGACGCGCTAACGGCGATATCGTCGCGTCGATGACCACGCCCGCCCCGCCGCCGACGTGAGGAAGCTGCTCGCCGCCACGCTCGGCATCCTGTCCGCGGTCGGTGGCTTCGTGGACATCGGTGACCTGGTCGCCGCCGGGCAGGCCGGTGCGCGGTTCGGCATGGCGCACACCTGGGTGCTGTTGCTCGGGGTGGTGGCCATCTGCGCGTACGCCGAGATGGCCGGACGGATCGCGGCGGTGACCGGGCGGGCGGTCTTCGACCTCGTCCGGGAACGGCTCGGCGCGCGGGTGGCCCTGGTCAACCTGGTGGCGTCGTACCTGGTCACGGTGATCACGCTGGCCGCCGAACTGGGCGGGGTGGCGCTGGCGCTGCGGCTGGCCACCGGGGTGCCGTACCTGGTGTGGGTGCCGATCGCCGGGGCCGCCGTCTGGCTGGTGCTGTGGCGGATGCGCTTCCCGCTGATGGAGCGGGTGTTCGGACTCGCCGGGCTGTCCCTGGTGGTCTTCGCGGTGGCGCTGTTCTGGCTGCCCACCGACTGGACAGAGCTCGGCCGCAGCGCGATCTCGCCGAGCGACTCCGGACAGGGTTGGGGCGCCTACTGGTTCGTGGCAGTGGCGTTGTTCGCCTCCACGGTCAGCCCGTACGAGGTGTTCTTCTTCTCCTCCGGCGGGGTGGAGGAACGCTGGAGCGCGTCCGACCTGGCCGACGCCCGGTTCAGTGTGCTGGTCGGGTTCCCGATCGGCGGGTTCCTCGCGTTGTCGCTGATCGCCACCGCCGCAGTGGTGCTGCGTCCGGCCGGGGTGACGGTGAGCAGCCTGGACGAGGTCGCCCACCCGGTGGTGCTGGCCTTCGGCGCGGTCGGCCTGGCGGTCGCGGCGCTGGCGTTCTTCGCGGTCACCTTCGGCGCCGCGCTGGAGACCGGGCTGTCCGCCGCGTACGCCGCCGCGCAGTACTTCGGGTGGCAGTGGGGCAAGCGGGTCAGCCCGCGCGAGGCGGCCCGGTTCCACACCGTGCTGCTGGTCAGCGTGCTGCTCGGGGTCCTGCTGCTGCTCACCACGATCGACCCGGTGACGCTCACCGAGTACATGCTGATCATCAGCGCGGTGGCGTTGCCGCTGACGTACCTGCCGATCCTGGTGGTCGCCAACGACCGCACCTACCTCGGCGACCGGGTCAACGGGCGGGTGCTCAACCTGCTCGGCGCGGTGATCCTGCTGGTCATCGTCGCTGCGGCGATCGTCGCCGTACCGCTGGCCGTGGGCACGAGGATGGGACAGTGAGGATCGAGGTGAGTCGCCAGTTGCTGGACCGCCAGCTCGTCGACGTGGCGGGACGGCTGATCGGCAAGGTGGACGACGTGGAGTTCGCGTTCGACGTGGACGGCGTGCCGTACCTGCGGACGCTGCTCACCGGGCCCGGCGCGCTCGGCGCACGGGTGGGCGGACGGCTGGGACGGATGCTGGTGCTCGCCGCCGAACGCTTCGTCACGGACCGGCCGGTCGCGCCGCTGCGCATCCCGTACGACCTGGTCGCCCGGATCGACAGCGCGGTGTGGTTGCGGGTGTCGGCCGAGGAACTGGCCCCCGCGCCGGTGGAGGAGTGGCTACGGCGCAGGTTGATCGCGCGTATCCCCGGGTCCGGCCGTGCGAGCGGGTGAGCTGCTCGGCCGGACCGTGTACGACGAGCGGGGTCGGCGGCTGGGGCGGGTGGTGGACCTGGTGGTGCGGGGCGGTCCGGCGGGGCCGCTGCGGTTGACCGACCTGGTGGTGACCCGTCACTGGTACGGCCGGGTGAGTGGACGGCTGATCGGGCCGGAGCGGCATCCGTCCGGCCCGTGGGCGATCCGCGCGGTGGCCCGGCTACTCGGTCGCAGCACCGTCCAGGTGTCGCTGCGCCGGGTCCGGCTGGACCCGCCGCTGCCGGAACCACCGCCCGGCGACGACGCGCCGCCGCACTGACTCAGCGCGGTGTCCCGTCCAGCACGGTCCGCTCCTGCGGCGTCGGCTCGGTCCGCGCCCCACCCGCTCGGCCGGTCGCCGAGGGGCTCGTCGAGTCCACCGGGCCACCGTCGGACGGGGCCGAGTCTCCCGCCTCCGCCGGAGCGGGGTCGGCCGGGGGCTGTTCGGCGCGGTCGGTCGGGGTGTCCGCCGTCTCCGGGGAGTCCGGGCGGCACAGCCGTACGCCGTGGATGGCCCGGGTGTCGACCTCGGTGACCTCCAGCAGCCAGCCGTCGACGGTCACGTGCTCCCCCTGGGTGGGGATGCGTCCCAGGGCGGCGAGTACCAGGCCGGCGATGGTGGTGTAGTCGCCCTCCGGGCGGCTCGGCAGCTCCACGTCGATGTCCGGCAGGTCGTGCACCGGGAAGGTGCCGGGCAGCAGCAGCGACCCGTCCGGTCCGGTGCGTACCGAGTGCACGTCCCGATCGGTCTCGTCGTAGATCTCGCCGACGATCTCCTCCAGGATGTCCTCCAGCGTGACGATGCCGTCCACGGCGCCCCGCTCGTCCACCACCAGCGCCATGTGCTGACGCTCCGCCTTGAACTGCCGCAGCGCGTCGACCACCGGCACCGAGTCGGGCAGCAGCATCGGCGGGCGGACGTACTCGTCGACCGGCCGGTCGTCGCGGACGCCGACCAGGTCACGCAGGTGGATGACGCCGACCGCCTCGTCCAGCCCGCCGTGCCGCACCACCGGTGCCCGGGAGTGCCCGGACGCGGCGAGCACCAGCCGGGCGTCCTCGGCGGTGGTGCCGCTGTCCAGGCAGAAGACCCGCAGCCGGGGCACCAGTACGGCGCGCAGCCGACGATCCGCGATCTCCACCGCCCCGGCGATGATGGTCTGCTGCTCCTTGGTGAAGCCGTGGTGGCCGGAGACGATGTCCCGCAGCTCGTCGGGGCTGATCTCGTCCGGTTCCGGCTTGGGGTCGAGCCCGAACAGTCGGACCACCATGTCGCTGGTGGCGCCGAGCACCCAGACCGCCGGCCGGGTGAGGGCGGCGAGCAGGTCGAGCGGGCGGGCGACCAGCAGCGCCCAGCGCTCCGGCACCTGCATCGCGATCCGCTTCGGGGCCAGCTCGCCGAAGACCAGCGTGACGAAGGTCAGCACCAGCGTGACCAGGACGACCGCGACCATCTCGGCGGCCCGGCCGAAGACGTCGTCCAGTAGTGGCACCAACGGGCGGGCCAACGAGACCGCGGCGGCGGCCGAGGCGAGGAACCCGGCCAGGGTGATGCCGATCTGGATGGTGGCCAGGAACCGGTTCGGGTCCCGGGCCAGCCGGGCCAGCACCTGTCCGGCCCGGCCGGTACGCTCCAGCCGCTGGACCTGGCTGTCCCGCAGCGACACCAGGGCCAGTTCACTGCCGGCGAAGATCGCGTTGATCACGATCAGGACTCCGACCAGGGCCAGCTGGCTCCAGTAGCTCTGCACGCCCGGTTCTCTCCCTCACTGGACCACGCCGGGTGGCGTCGCCGACGGAGGCCCCGCGGCGTAGCGGTGCCAGTTCCCCGTCGCCCCGGCGCCGAATCCTGCTATCGGGACGAGGCCTGCGACCGGGTACGACCGTCGCGCGGACGGTCAGCCCAGCGACACCGTCGGTGCCGGCAGGTCCAGCACGAACGAGTCGCCCTCGCGGCGGAATCCGAGCCGGTGGTAGTACGCGCCGACCATCCCCGGTGGGCTCACCACCCGGCGGAAACCACGGTCGGTGAAGAGGCTGCTGCGCCGGTAGACGAACTCGCCGGGGGTGAAGTCGCGGAACGCCGGGGTGACGTAGTCGAGGTCGATCTGGGCGACGCCGTCGCCGATGTCCCGGGCCAGCACCACGCCGACCACCTCGTCGGCGCGTACCACCAGGAAGGCCGCGCGGCCGGCCACCCGCCCGGGGTGGAAGCCGGGGTTGAACCGGGCGATGTCGGCGGCGTGCACCCGCAGCGTGTGGGCCAGGAAGGCGTCGTCGGCACCCACCTCGACCACCTGGTAGGTCTGCTCGTCGTGCCGGGTGGTGAGCAGCCCGCGCAGGTACCACACGTTGATCACGGCCAGCACGACGTTGAGCCCGACCATGGGCCACACCTGCACGGCGGCGTTGTAGCCGATCAACACGAAGCAGCCGACCAGGTTGAGGGCGCGCAGCCGCAGGATGCGCGTCTGCAGCAGCGACCAGACCAGCAACGCGGAGCCGGCCCAGCCGACGAGTTCCAGCCAGTTCACCCCGCGAGGGTAGTCGCCGCCCTGGTCAGCGGCCCGGCGGGGCGGTCAGGCGGGCAGTTCCAGGACGTACTCGTCGACCTCGTGGCCCCGGGCCGGAGCGAAGGCCCGGTCGGTGCCGCGCACGACGAAGCCGCAGCGCCGCAGCACGGTCAGCGAGGCGGCGTTGTCGACCGCCGCGCGCGCGTGCAGCGGCCGTCGGGTCACCTCCGCGAGCAGCGCGCCGAGCGCGCGCGTGGCGTGGCCCCGACCCCACCGGGCCGGGTCGATCCAGTAGCTGACCTCGATGCGGTCGCCGACGGGGAAGGCGAGCACGTAGCCGACCACCGTCTCGTCGACGGTCACCGTGCGGGCCAGGGTGTCCGGGTCGGTCAGGATCCGGACCCAGCGCGCGGCGAACACGCGCGGGTCGGCCGGGTCCGCCGGACCGAAGGCGGCCATCCGGCTGGCCTCCGGGTCGAGCTGGTGGGCGTAGAACTCCGGCAGGTCGTCCTCGCCGACGGGCCGCAGCCGCAGGTCGTCCGTCACCCCCCGACTCTACGCAGCGGTGGTCGGGGTGGGCAGGGCCGTTGGTCCCGGGCCACGCGGGCGGATCGCCCCTGCCGGTGTGCGCCGGAGCGGACCAGGCTGGCATCGGGAGAGCCGTCGGCGGGACGGCCCCGGCACAGGGCGGAGCGGACGTTGGCCGGACAGGTCCAGGTCATCGGCGAGAGACAGGCGGCGCGCACCGGCGTGGTCGCGAAGGCGGCACCGGACGGCACGACGGGTGCCCGCACCGAGAGACGGTGGGCGGTACGCCACGCGGTCATCCCGGGCGGCGTCCGCCTCGACGTGACCGGCACCGGGTACGCCCCGTACGGCGGTGTCCACCGCGACGGCACACCGGTGGCCGTACCGGACGAGCTGCGTCGGCTGGCGCGGGCCGGGCTGCTCTGCTCCGACGCCGCGGTGGCCCCGCCGGACGCCCACCGGCCGGACTGGTACCCCGTCGGCGACCCGGTTCAGGCGGCGCTGGTGACCTTCGCGGCCCGCTGCGGGCTGGACCCGGTGCGCACCCGGACCGCCTGGCCCCGGATCGCCGTACACCCCTTCGACCGGCGGCTGGGCCGGACGACCACGGTGCACCGCTGCTGCGACCGCCGGTACCTGGTGGTCTGTTCCGGGGTGCCGGAGGGGGTGCTGCGGATGCCGCTGCTCGACGCCGTGGACGGGGACGTGACCGCGCTGAGCGCCGCCGCGCAGCGGATGGCGAGCACCGGACTGCGGGTGCTGGCGCTGGCGGCGGCCCTGGTCGGGACGGCACCGGTCGACACCGCCCACCCGGTCGGGTTGCGCCCGCTGGGCCTGGTCGCGGTCGGTGTGTCGGGGCCGGCCCACCGTTGACCCGGCCCCGACAATGGGCAGAGGCGAATCTGGAGGGCCGATGAACCGACCTGTCGTGGTGGGGGTGGACGGATCACCGCCGAGTCTGGTGGCCGCGGAACACGCGGCGCAGGCGGCGGTCTGGCGGTCCCGCCCCCTGCACCTGGTGCACGGTTACCTGCACCCGCTCGGCTACGGGGTGCCGATCAACCCGTACGAGGTGGGGTTGCCGGCGCCGACCGAGGACGGCCGGAAGATGCTCGAACAGACCGCCGCCGAACTGGGAGACCGGTGGCCGGGGCTCACCGTCGAGGTGCGCCAGGTGGCCGGTGGTCCGGGCGCGACGCTGGTCGAGGAGTCCCGGCGGGCGGAACTGGTCGTGGTGGGCAGCCGGGGACTCGGCGGCTTCGCGGGACTGCTGCTCGGGTCCGTCGGCACCCAGGTCGCCGCGCACGGCCACTGTCCGGTGCTGGTGGTCCGGCCGCCGGACCGTCCGCTGCCGACCGAGGGGGCGGTGCTGGTCGGGGTGGACGGCTCCGAGTCGGCCGAACTGGCCGTCGGGTACGGCGCCGAGGAGGCGGTCCGACGCGGCGGCACGTTGGTGCTGGCGCACGTCGCCGACGAACGGCACGCCGACGACGGCGGGGAGGCGGCGGCGCTGCTGGCCACGGCGGCGGCCTCGGCCCGGGGCAGCCATCCGGGGCTGACCGTCGAGGAACGGTCGATCACCTCGGCGAAGCCGGACCAGGCGCTGATCGAGGCGACCTCGGACGCGGCCCTGGTGGTGGCGGGCTCCCGGGGGCGGGGCGGCTTCGCCGGGCTGCTGCTCGGCTCGGTCAGCCAGGCGCTGGTGCAGCACGCCCGCTGCCCGGTGCTGGTCGCCCACCCGCACGAACCGGCGCTCTGAGTCGCCGACGCCCTCGCCGTGATCACGGCGAGGGCGTTCGCGTCGTACGGTCAGGCGTCGCCGCGCAGCAGCCGCTCGAAGTCGGTGCCGAGCGCGAACGGGTCGGCCGGTCCGCGCGACGGGGCGGCGCGGTGCACCTGCTCGGCGAGTTCCCGGGCGGCACGGGTGATCCGGGACCGCAGCGCCCCCTCGGCCGTACCGCCGGACCAGTCCTCGGAGGCGGCGAAGACCGCCGTCGGCGTCACCACCGACCGTAGGTAGGTGAACATCGGACGGAGCGCGTGCTCCAGGGCGAGTGAGTGCCGGGCGGTGCCGCCGGTGGCCCCGATCAGCACCGGCCGTCCGCCCAGCGCGTCGGCGTCGAGCAGGTCGAAGAACGACTTGAACAGGCCGCTGTACGAGGCGTTGAAGATCGGTGTGACCGCGATCAGTCCGTCCGCGCCGGTTACCCGGTCGAGCACCTGCCGCAGCGGGTCCGGGGCGAAGCCGGTGAGCAGGTGGTTGACGATGTCGTGGGCGTACTCGCGCAGCTCGACGTGGTGCAGCTCGACCTGCTCGCCGCGCCCGACCAGCTCGTCGCGGGTGGCCGCGGCGAGCTGGTCGGCGAGCAGTCGGGTCGACGACGGCTGGCTGAGGCCGGCCGAGACGACGGCGATCGCCCGTCCGGTCACCGCTTACCCTCCGCCGACGCCGCGCCGGCCGGCTCCGCGTCGCCGGAGGCGGCCCGCTCGGCGGCGGCACGCAGCGAGGCGTGCGTCGGTGCCGCCGGTACGTGGGCCGGACGCAGCGACTCGAACTCCTTGCGCAGCACCGGTACGACCTCCTCGCCGAGCAGGTCGAGCTGCTCCAGCACCGTCTTCAGTGGCAGCCCGGCGTGGTCGACCAGGAAGAGCTGACGCTGGTAGTCGCCCACGTAGTCCCGGAACCCGAGGGTCCGGTCGATCACCTGCTGCGGGCTGCCCACGGTCAGCGGCGTCTGCGAGGTGAACTCCTCCAGCGACGGGCCGTGCCCGTAGACCGGCGCGTTGTCGAAGTAGGGCCGGAACTCGCGGACCGCGTCCTGGGAGTTGCGCCGCACGAAGACCTGCCCGCCGAGGCCGACGATGGCCTGGTCGGCGGAGCCGTGGCCGTAGTGCGCGAAGCGCTGCCGGTAGAGGCCCACCATCCGGCGGGTGTGCTCGGCCGGCCAGAAGATGTGGTTGGCGAAGAACCCGTCGCCGTAGTACGCGGCCTGCTCGGCGATCTCCGGGCTGCGGATCGAGCCGTGCCAGACGAACGGCGGCACGCCGTCGAGCGGTCGCGGCGTCGAGGTGAAGGACTGCAACGGGGTACGGAACTTGCCCGACCAGTCGACGACGTCCTCGCGCCAGAGCCGACGCAGCAGGTCGTAGTTCTCGATGGCCAGCGGGATGCCGTTGCGGATGTCCTGCCCGAACCAGGGGTAGACCGGCCCGGTGTTGCCGCGCCCCATCATCAGGTCGACCCGGCCGTCGGCCAGGTGCTGGAGCATCGCGTAGTCCTCGGCGATCTTCACCGGGTCGTTGGTGGTGATCAGCGTGGTCGCGGTGGACAGCAGCAGCCGCTCGGTGCGGGCCGCGATGTAGCCCAGCATGGTGGTGGGCGATGAGGGCACGAACGGCGGGTTGTGGTGCTCGCCGGTGGCGAAGACGTCGAGACCGACCTCCTCGGCCTTGAGCGCGATGGCCACCATCGCCTTGATCCGCTCCGCCTCGGTCGGCTCACGACCGGTGGTCGGGTCGACCGTGACGTCGCCGACGGTGAAGACTCCGAACTGCATGACAGCTCCTCGTGTCGTCCGACCCGGGCGGTTCGTACCCGGCGTCGCGAACAACATATTTGACTCGTCAACTATTCCGTAGGCCCGGCCCCCTCCAGTGTCCCCCGTCACGCCGCGCTCATCCCCGGCCGGGGTCGCCGCCGGGAGGCCCGGGGTCGCCGCCGGAACGCTACGGAACCGTCGGGTTCGCCGTCTGGCGCCGGTGGTGCCGGGACACCCGGGCACGGTTGCCGCAGGACGGCTTGCACCACGCCCGCAGCGGTTCGGCCTGCTCCCGGAGCCAGGTTCGATCGGCAACCAGGCGGCGATCGCGCCGGTGGACGTCGCGCACCAGACCTCGACGGATCGGGCGTCCCGTACTCCTCCTGGCCGCCTGTCGAGCTGAACCAGCGGCGCTATCGCCGCACCAGGTGCGGGCTCGGGGCGAGGTCCGATCCGCTGCTGCGGTCAGCTCGACAGGGCGCCGACCAGAGTGGGGAGCCGCAGGCGCAGCAGCCGACTAGGACTTGGGACTGGGACCGAAACGGTTCGGACCGGGCTGACCGTCCTGCACGAAGAACACGATCAGCACGATCCACCCGACGATCGGGATCAGCCCGATCAGGAGCCACCAGCCGGAACGGCCCAGATCGTGCAGGCGGCGCACGGAGACCGCCGGCGACGGCAGCAGGAACGCGACGCTGATGCCAGCAGCGTACGAGGTCGTGTCACCCGATCCGGCCGACCGTCGTCACCCCGACGTGGACGGCCCGGCCGGTCTCGACCGGGCCGGGCCGTCACGCCTCAGCGGGGTACGACCTGCTCCGCCGCCCACTCCCGCCAACCGGCCAGCCGGTCGGCGGCGGTGGCGAGCTGGTCGGCGACCGGGCCGGGACCGGTCGAGCCGGGCGTGGTCCGGGCGGCCAGCGCCGAACGGACCGACAGCACGTCCCGGACGCTCGGGTCGAGGTGCTCGCTGACCGTGGCCAGGTCGTCGTCGGAGACCTCGTCCAGGGCGCAGTCCCGGGCCGCGCAGAGCGCCACCAGCTTGCCGGTGATCTCGTGCGCGTCGCGGAACGGCACGCCCTTGCGGACCAGCCAGTCGGCCACCTCGGTGGCCAGCGAGAAGCCCACCGGCGCGGCGGCGACCAGGCGGTCGACGCGTACCGTCATGGTGGAGATCATCCCGGCCAGGGCCGGCAGCAGCAGTTCCAGGGTGTCGACCGCGTCGAAGGCCGGTTCCTTGTCCTCCTGCATGTCCCGGTCGTACGTCATGGGCAGGCCCTTGAGCATGGTCAGCACCGCGACCAGCCCACCCACCAGCCGTCCCGACTTGCCCCGGGCCAGCTCGGCGATGTCCGCGTTCTTCTTCTGCGGCATGATCGAGGACCCGGTGGCGAAGGCGTCGTCCAGCTCGACCCAGCCGAACTCCTGCGACGTCCAGAGCACCACCTCCTCGCCGAGACGGGACAGGTGCACGCCGACCATCGCGGTGATGAAGAGGAACTCGGCGACGAAGTCCCGGTCCGCCACCGCGTCCATCGAGTTGGCGAACGAGGTGCGGAAACCGAGCTCCTTGGAGACCGCCACCGGGTCCAGCGGCAGCCCCGAACCGGCCAGCGCGCCCGCGCCGAGCGGGCTCACGGCGGCGCGGTGGTCCCAGTCGCGCAGTCGCTCCAGGTCCCGCAGCAGCGGCTGCACGTGGGCGAGCAGCCAGTGGCCGAAGGTGACCGGCTGGGCGTGCTGCAGGTGCGTCATCCCGGGCGCGGCGGTGTCCACGTGCCGCTCGGCCTGCTCCACCAACGCCTCGGCCAGCTCGACCAGCCGCGAGGCCACCCCCCGGGCGTGGTCGCGCAGGTACAGCCGCAGGTCGGTGGCGACCTGGTCGTTGCGGGACCGGCCGGCGCGCAGCTTGCCGCCGAGGCTGCCGAGCCGCTCCAGCAGCCCCCGTTCCAGGGCGGTGTGCACGTCCTCGTCGTCGACCGTGGGCCGGAACGCGCCCGAGGCGCAGGCCGCCTCCAGGTCGTCCAGGGCGGCGAGGATACGGCCCAGTTCGTCCGGGTCGAGCAGGCCGGCGCCGGCCAGCACCCGGGCGTGGGCCCGGGAACCGGCGATGTCGTACGGGGCCAGCCGCCAGTCGAACTGGACGCTCACCGACAGCCGGGCGAGCGCCTCCGACGGGCCACCGGCGAACCGGCCACCCCACAGGCTCGTACGGTTGGCGGGCGCGCTGTTCTCGGTCAGGCTCTTGTCGTCCACCTGGTCCATTCTGGTGGTCACCACCGCGCCGCTCCGCACCGGGCGTCCCGCCCGAGGTTCCGCTCGGTCATGGTGCTGTGTTCCCTTCGGTGTACTCGTCGCGGCGGGCCCAGCCGGCGAGCCGTTCGCCGAGCGCGGCACCGCCGTCGGATTCCCGGGCCACCACGAGGATGGTGTCGTCACCGGCGATGGTGCCGACCACCTCCGGCAGGCCCGCCCGGTCCAACGCGCTGGCCAGGTACTGTGCCGCCCCCGGTGGGGTGCGCAGCACGGCGATGTTGCCGCTGGAGTCGACCTCGTTGAGCAGTTCCCGCAGCAGCCGTACCAGCCGGGCCGGTGCCGCCTCGGCGTCGCGCAGCGGCCGGTGGCCGTCCTCCGGGATGACGTACACGGCCCGGCCGTCACCGCCCCGGGCGGTGACCGCACCGAGTTCCTTCAGGTCCCGCGAGAGCGTCGCCTGGGTGACCTGGACGCCCTCGTCGCCGAGGAACTCGGCCAGCTCGGTCTGCGAGCGGACGGCCCGGTCGCGGATCAGCTCGACGATGCGGGCGTGCCGGGCGGCACGGGTCAACGGTGCGCTCACGTCTCCTCCCCCAGCAGGAACGCCAGCAACGCCTTCTGGGCGTGCAACCGATTCTCCGCCTGGTCGAAGACGGCGCTGCGCGGGCCGTCCAGCACCTCGTCGGTGATCTCCTCGCCGCGGTGCGCCGGCAGGCAGTGCAGCACGATCACCGTCGGTGCGGCGTGCCCGAGCAGATCCTCGTTGACCTGGTAGGGCAGGAACGGGGTGGCGCGGTCCAGCCCGTCGCCCTCCTGCCCCATCGAGACCCAGGTGTCGGTGGCGACCACGTCGGCGTCCCGGACCGCGGCGACCGGGTCGACGAACACCTGGACGCTGCCGCCGGTCTGCGCGGCGATCGCCTCGGCGCGGGCCACCACGTCGGCGTCGGGCGCGAACCCCTCCGGGCCGGCGACGCGGACGTGCATCCCGGCGGTCGCGCCGGCCAGCAGGTACGAGTGGGACATGTTGTTCGCCGCGTCGCCGACGTACGCCAGGATGCGCCCGGCGGTGTCGCCGAAGCGTTCCCGCACGGTCAGCAGGTCGGCCAGGAGCTGGCAGGGGTGGAAGCCGTCGGTCAGCGCGTTGACGACCGGCACGGTCGCCCCCTCGGCCACCTCGGCGATGCGGTCGTCGCCGTGCGTGCGCAGCACGATCGCGGCCACGTAGCGGGACAACACCCGCCCCGCGTCGGCCAGCGTCTCCCCCCGCCCGAAGTGGGTGACCTGGGTGTCCACCACCAGCGGATGCCCACCGAGCTCGGCGATGCCGGCGTCGAACGAGATCCGGGTCCGCAGGCTCTGCTTGTCGAACAGCACCGCCACCGACCGGGGCCCGGCGAGCGGCGCGTACGCGAACCGGTCGGCCTTCATCCGGGCGGCCAGGTCGAGCACGGCGGCCTGCTCGGCGGGCGACAGGTCGTCGTCACGCAGGAAGTGCCGGGTCATGCGTTGGCCTCCGTCGGGTCGAGGTCACCGGCCGGGCCGGGGGCGGGCGTCACCGCGTCGAGGGCGACGGGCAGTGCGGCCAGGAACGCGTCGGCCTGGTCGGCGGTGAGGATGAGCGGCGGGGCCAACCGGAGCACGTCCGGCTGGATCGGGTTGACCAGGAAACCGGCGGTACGCAGCGTCTCGGCGGCGGCGGCCGACACCGGCGCGGTCAGTGTCACGCCGAGCAGCAGCCCGGCGCCCCGCACCCCGCCGACCAGCGGGTGCCCGAGCCCCTCGACGCCCCGGCGCAGCCGTTCCCCGATCCGCTTCACGTGGTCGAGCAGCCCCTCGTGGGCGATGGTGGAGATCACCGCGAGCGCGGCGGCGCAGCTCACCGGGTTGCCGCCGAAGGTGCTGCCGTGCGAGCCGGCGCCCAGCAGGTCGGCGGCCGGGCCGAAGGCCAGGGTGGCACCGATCGGCAGTCCACCGCCGAGCCCCTTGGCCAGGGTCACCACGTCCGGCTCGACGCCCTCGGCCTGGTGCGCGTACCAGTGCCCGGTGCGACCGACGCCGGTCTGCACCTCGTCGATCACCAGCAGCGCGCCGTGCCGGGCGGTGATCCGGCGGGCCGCGGCGAGGTAGCCGGCCGGTGGCACCACCACGCCGTTCTCGCCCTGGATCGGCTCCAGGATCACCATCGCGGTCGCGTCGGTCACCGCCGCCTCCAGCGCGGCGACGTCACCGTACGGGACGTGGTCGACCTCGCCGGGCAGTGGACGGAACGGGTCGGCCTTGGCCGGCTGACCGGTCAACGCCAGCGCGCCCATGGTCCGGCCGTGGAAGCCACCGACGGTGGCGACGGCGTGGGTGCGGCCGGTCCGCCGGGACAGCTTGAACGCCGCCTCGTTCGCCTCCGCGCCGGAGTTGGCGAAGAACACCCGACCCGGGCGTCCGGCCAGGGCCAGCAACAGCTCCGCCAGGGCCACCGGGGGTTCGGCGACGTACAGGTTGGAGACGTGCCCGAGCGTGGCGACCTGCTTCGACACGGCGGCCACCACGGCCGGGTGCGCGTGACCGAGGGAGTTGACGGCGATGCCACCGAGCAGGTCCACGTACTCCCGGCCGGCCTCGTCGGTCACCACCGCGCCGGAACCGGACACCAGGGCCAACGGTGGCGTGCCGTAGTTGTCCATCATCGACTGCCGCCACCGCTCGATGAGCGTACTCATGAGGGGATCACCATCGTTCCGAAGCCTTCCGAGGTGAAAACTTCCAACAGGGTGGAGTGCGCGACCCGGCCGTCGACCACGTGGGCCGCGGGTACGCCGCCGGTGACCGCACGCAGGCAGGCCTCCATCTTGGGCACCATGCCCGACTCCAGCGACGGCAGCAGCTCGGCCAGCTCGGCGGTGCCGATCTCGCTGACCAGGCTGGAGGTGTCCGGCCAGTTGGCGTACAGGCCGGGCACGTCGGTGAGCACGACCAGCTTGCGGGCGCGCAGCGCCACCGCCAGCGCGGCGGCGGCGGTGTCCGCGTTGAGGTTGTGCAGCACCCCGTCCACGTCCGGGGCCACCGTCGAGATCACCGGGATCCGACCGGCCCCGATCAGGTCGTCGACCGCCGAGACGTCCACCGACTCGACGTCGCCGACCTGACCCACGTCGACGGCTTCCCCGTCCACGTACGCGTGCCGACGCACCGCGGTGAACAGCCCGGCGTCCTCACCGGAGAGCCCGACCGCGAACGGACCGTGCGCGTTGATCAGCCCGACCAGTTCCCGGCCGACCTGCCCGACCAGCACCATCCGGACCACGTCCATCGCCTCCGGGGTGGTCACCCGCAGGCCGCCCCGGAACTCGCTGTCGATGCCGAGCCGACCGAGCATCGCCGAGATCTGCGGTCCCCCGCCGTGCACCACCACCGGCTTGAGCCCGACGTAGCGCAGGAACACCATGTCGGCGGCGAAGGCGCGCTGCAACTCGGGGTCGACCATGGCGTTGCCGCCGTACTTGACCACGACCGTGGAGCCGGAGAAACGGGCCAGCCACGGCAGCGCCTCGATCAGGGTGGCGGCCTTCTCCTGGGCGCGGGTCAGATCCGAGGTCAGGGTCACCGGACCGGCCTTCCGTGAAAGATCATGCTGCTGACCTTCTGTTCGCGACTGCGGGACTCCGCTTCGCTGCGTTCCTCGCGCTCACGTCGAATATGCCGAGTTCTCGTGCACGTACCCGTGCGACAGGTCGTTGGTCCACACCGTCGCCTCGGCGGCACCGGCGTGCAGGTCGATCCGGATGGTGACGTCCCGTCCGGTCAGGTCGACCCGGGACCGGTCCTCGGCGGCGGCACCGGACCGGCAGATCCAGACGCCGTTGACCGCCACGTCGATCTCGTCCGGCTCGAACGCGGCGGTGGTGGTGCCGACGGCGGCGAGGATCCGCCCCCAGTTCGGGTCGTTGCCGAACAGCGCGGTCTTCACCAGGTTGTTGCGGGCCACCGAACGGCCCACCTCGACCGCCTCGTCCTCGCCTGCCGCGCCGACCACCTCGATGGCGATCTCCTTCGTGGCGCCCTCGGCGTCGGCCAGCAACTGCTGCGCCAGGTCGTGGCAGGCGGCGGTGACCGCGCCGGTCAGCTCCGCCTCGCTCGGCGTGACCCCGGAGGCGCCGCTGGCCAGCAGCAGCACGGTGTCGTTCGTCGACATGCAGCCGTCCGAGTCGACCCGGTCGAAGGTGACCCGGGTGGCGGCCCGCAGCGCGACGCCGAGCGTCTCCGGCGTGGCCACCGCATCGGTGGTCAGGACGCAGAGCATGGTGGCCATGCCGGGGGCCAGCATGCCGGCGCCCTTGGCCATGCCGCCGACGGTCCAGCCGTCGCCGCGCGTCACGGCGGTCTTCGGGCGACTGTCGGTGGTCATGATCGCCTCGGCGGCGGCGTCACCGCCGTCACCGGTCAGGGCCCGCACCGCCGCGCCCACTCCCGGCAGGAGCTTGTCCATCGGCAGCCGTTCACCGATCAGGCCGGTGGAGCAGACGGCCACCTCACCGGCGCCGTACTCCCGGCCGGTGACCGCGCTGAGTTCGGCGGCGGTGTGTTCGGCGGTGGCGTGGGTGTCCTGAAAGCCGGCCGGGCCGGTGCAGGCGTTCGCGCCGCCGGAGTTGAGCACCACCACCCGGACCCGGCCGCCGTGGACCACCTGCTGGGTCCAGATCACCGGCGCGGCCTTGACCCGGTTGCTGGTGAAGACCGCGGCGACCCCGGCGTCCGGGCCGTCGTTGACCACCAGGGCCACGTCGGAGGCGCCGCTGGTCTTGAGGCCGGCGGCGACCCCGGCCGCCCGGAACCCCGCCGGGGTGGTGACGGTCATGGCGCGACTCCGAAGCAGGACAGGCCCGTGGTCTCGGGCAGACCGAACATCAGGTTGGCGTTCTGCACCGCCTGGCCGGCGGCACCCTTGCCGAGGTTGTCCAGGGCGGCGACCACGATCAGCCGACCGGAGTCGACGTCGACGGTGGCCTGGAGGTGGCAGGCGTTGCCGCCGAGGGTGGCGGCGGTGTGCGGCCACCGCCCCTCGGGCAGCAGGTGCACGAAGGGCGCGTCCGCGTACGCCGGTGCCAGCACCGCGCGGGGGTCCACCTCTCCGGTCGGCCGCGCGGTGACGGTGGCCAGGATGCCGCGCGGCATCGGCGCCAGCACCGGCGTGAACGACAGCCCGGTCGCGCCGGTGGCCTGCTTGATCTCGGGCACGTGCTGGTGCGCGCCGACCTTGTACGGCGACAGGTCGCCTGCCACCTCGCTGGCCAGCAGGTGGGTCTTGGCGGCCCGGCCCGCGCCGGAGGTGCCGCTGGCGGCGACGACCACCACGTCGGCCGGGTCGGCGGCTCCGGCGGCGATCAGCGGTGCCAGCGCCAGCACGATGGTGGCCGCGTAACAGCCGGTGTTGGCCACCCGCGTGGCGGTGGCGATGCGCTCCCGTTGGCCGGGCAGCTCGGGCAGCCCGTAGGTCCACGCCCCGGCGTGGGTGCCGCCGTAGTAGCGCGTCCAGGCGTCCCCGTCGACCAGGCGGTGGTCCGCGCCGAGGTCCACCACCCGCACCTGCGCGGGCAGCCGGGCCGCGAGCGCCGCCGACTCACCGTGCGGCAGGGCGAGGAACACCAGGTCGGCGTCGGCCAGGACGTCCACGGTGGTCGCCGCGAAGGTCAGGTCCAGACCGGTGAGCTGCGGGTGCACGCTGTCCAGCGGCTGTCCCGCCTGGCGGTGCGCGGTGGCGGCGACCAGGTCGAACTCGGGGTGCCCGGTCAGCAGGCGCAGCAGCTCACCTCCGGCGTATCCACTCGCCCCGGCGACTGCGACCCGAATTCCCATACCTACCTCCGCATGACTATGCAGAAGAGGTTAGCAGCGGCCGGTGACTGACCGCAAGGTCATGCATACCACTGCATGGTGATGTCACCGGGCTCTCGTCGGGGACGGTCAGAGCCGCCCCTCGGCCACCGCCCGGGTCACCCACGGGATCACCTCGTCGAGCATCTCGTCCAAGGAGGTGGTGGCCGTGAAGCCGAGCACCTCGGCGGCCTTGGTGATGTCCGGCACACGCTTGCGCACGTCGTACTCGAAGGGATCGTCGCTGACGTGCCGGAACGGCACGTCCGGCCCCTTGATCTTGTGCCAGATCAGCTCGGCCAACTCCAGGACCGTCGTCGACCGCGCGGTGGAGAGGTTGAAGTCCTCGTTGCGCGCGGCCGGATGCTCGACGGCGAGCGCGATGCCCCGCGCCAGGTCACCGCCGTAGGTGTAGTGCCGCACCTGGTCGCCCTCGCCGAGGATGTGCAGCGGGTCCTGGCCCTTGACGATCTTCTGCACCAGGTCGGGCACCACGTGCGACATGGCCAGCTTCACGTTGCCGGAGAGCACCTCGGCCTGGCCGAGGGCCCGCCCCTCCCCCACCCCCACGCAGTTGAACGGCCGCACGATCGTGTACGGCAACCGGTACTGCTCCCAGGCGGCCCGGGCGTAGTACTCCACCGCCAGCTTCTGGAAGCCGTACGAGGACAGCGGCGGTGGGATACGTCGCTCGTCGCCCTCCCGGCTCGGCCAGTGCGCGGTCGACTCGTACACCATCGAGGAGGAGAGGTAGGTGACCTTGGCGAGCCCACCCTCGCGATGGGCCCGGATCGCCGCGTCGCAGGTGGCCGCCATGATCCGTTCGTTGGTGGCGAGCAGGTCGTAGGCGTACGCGTGGAAGTAGGAGATCCCGCCGATCATCGCCGCACCGGCGACCAGATGGTCACAGCCGTCGAGCAGGTCGGTGAGCAGGTCGACGTCGCGCGCGTCGCCCTCGACGAACCGGAAGCGCGGGTGCGCGTCGTAGCTGTGCGTGACCGGCCCGTACTTCGAGAAGTCGTCGACCCCGACCACCTCGTGCCCGCGATCGAGCAACTCGGCGACCAGGTAGCCGCCGATGAAGCCGGCCGATCCGGTTACCAGGACCTTCGCCACGTGCGCTCCTCAGCCGTCTTCTCGTACTCGGGGCCGCGCTTGTCGTACCCGGGGGCGCACGGGACCGTCACGACCGCCGGACCACGCCGGGCGGCCAGCTTCTCCCGGCTCAGCCGTCGACCGTAGGAGAAGAAGTACCACCGCAGGTAGCCCGGCAGGAACCGCCCGAGGTCGAAGTGGGACTCGCCGAGCGGCCGGTCCAGCCAGATCGTCGGGATCTCCGCCACCGGCAGCCGCAGCCGGGTCGCCTTGGCGGTCAACTCCAACCCGATCTCGAAGCCGGTCCGCGACTCGATGCCGACCTCCCGCACGAACGCCGTGTCGTACGCCTTGAAGCTGTTGGTGGCGTCCCGGGTGCCGACCCGGGCGAAGGTGTAGAGGCTCCGGCCCGCCCAACGGGACATGATCCGCTTCAACCGTGGACCGCCGACCTGCTGGCCGCCCGGCATGTAGCGGGACGCCGCCGCGACCACCACCCCCCGGTCCACCAGCCGGGCCAGCTCGTCGATCTGCCGGGGATCGTCACAGCCGTCGGCCATCGTCACCACCGCGACCGGCGCCCGGGCCGCGTCGATGCCGAACCGGATCGCGTTGGCCGGGCCCCGGCCGTAGGTGTTCAACACCGCCCGCACCCGGGGATCGGTCCGCGCGACCTGCTCGACGTACGGCACCGTGGTGTCCTCGGGCTGGTCGTGCACGACGAGCACCTCGGCGGGGAGCATCAACTCCCGCAGCATCCGTTCCAGGCAGCGGACGACCGCCTCGCCCTCGTCGTAGACCGGCACGATCACCGAGACGCGCGGGTTCACACCCGCACCCCCTGCCCGGTCAGGCCCCACATGTCGATCACCGGCCGGTCGGTGTCGAGGCGGGCGTACTGCTCGTGCGGTGCCGCGATCACCAGGAGATCCGACCGGCGCAGCACCTCGTCCAGGTCGAGAAACCGCTCGTCGACCACGTACGGGTCGGTGCAGAGCGTCTCCCGGGTCTTCAACGCCAGGATCTTGCGCAGCTTGTACGCCAGGCTCTCCCGGGGGTCGTCGCTGCCGCCCTTGAACGCCATGCCGAGAATGCCCACGGTAGAGGAGGCCAGGTCGAAGCGGTCCTCCAACCGGGACACCAGGTACAGCGGCAGCCCCTCGTTGATCAGCATGGCCGAGTGGCCGAGCACGAAGTTGTTCCGGTTGAACGCGGCCAACTGCATGGTGTCCTTGAACAGGCACGGCCCGGCGGCGAACCCCGGCATCGGCAGATCCGCCGCGCGCGGGTAGTCGTACGCCACCGCGTGCCGGATCCGGGCGAAGTCGAGCCCGACGTCGTTGGCCATCATCCAGAACTGGTTGGCGGTGGCGAACTTGACGTAGCGCCACGTGTTGGTGAACAACTTCGCCAGCTCCGCCTCCTCCGGCTGCAACGGCACGATCCGGTCGGTGAGGTGCCGGAACAGCCGCTCCGCCCGAGCCTGTGCCTCCGGCGTACGCGCGGCCACGATCTGCGGCAGCGCGAACAGTTCGGTCATCGCGTGGCCCTCGGCGATACGCTCCGGACAGAAGGCGACGTCGGCGTGCACCCCCTTGGCCGCCAGCAGCTTCTCGGTCAGCGCGGTCACGCCCGGATAGACGGTGCTGCGCAGCACCACGAGCTGACCGTCCCGCAGGTACTCGGCGCACCGCTCCAGAGCCCGGGGCACGGCACCGAGATCCGGGTTGAGGTGCTCGTCGACCGGGGTCCCCACGACGACCACCAGATGCGCGGAGACGCCCACCGCCGCCGGGTCGGTGGTGGCCCGGAGACGACCGGTGGCGACCGCCTCGGCCAGCGGTGCGGCGGCACCCGCCTCGACGAACGGCAACGTGGCGGCGTTGACGGTGTCCACCGCGTCGGCGTTGATGTCGTACAGCACGACGGAGAGCCCACGGGCGGCGAAGGCGATGCCCAGCGGCAGGCCGACCCGGCCACAACCACCGACGATGCAGACGTCGACCGCGGAGGGGGGCTCGTCGGACATGAGGGGACTCCCGTGGGGTGGCGGGGTGCGATCGGCGGCGGTGCGCGGGATCCCAGCAGGCTAACCGCTCGGACGTGACTCGCGGGTAACCAAACAGCTATCGATGCCAGCCTTTCGGCCGATCTCCGCCCGGAGGTAAGGAAGGGTCCCCTGCTATGCACGAGGCGTTAGCAGGGGACCCTTCCTTACATCCGCGTCAGGCGCCGCGCAGGGTCGCCTGGAAGCGCTCGGCGGCACGGGCCACCGCGGCGTCGCGGGCGGCCACCGCCTCCTCGACGGTCAGCGTCCGGTCGGGTGCGCGGAAGGTCAGCTTGTACGCCAACGACTTGCGGCCCGCGCCCAACTGGTCGGAGGCGTACACGTCGAACAGCCGCACCGACTCCAGCAGGTCACCGGCGCCCTCGGTGAGGGCCTGCCGCACCGACTCCGCCGGGACCGACTCGTCCACCACCAGCGCCACGTCGATCAGTGCCGGCGGGAAGCCGGACACCGTCGGCGCGAGCGCCACCGGCGCCTCCGGCAACGCGTCCAGGTCCAGCTCCATGGCACTGGTCCGACGGGGCAGTTCCAGCGTGGCGAGCACCGTCGGGTGCAGTTCACCGGCGTGGCCGACCACCGTGCCGTCCACCAGCAACGCGGCGCACCGGCCGGGATGCCAGGGGGCGTACTCGGCGGCCCGCACCTCGACGGAACCCTGCGGCACCCCGGCGGCGGCGAGCACCGCCCGACCCGCCTCGACGGCGTCGGCCCAGCCGGCGGCCCGACCCGCGCCCCACCAGCCGGCCGGCTCGACGTCGCCGGTCAGTACGACCGCGACGTGCCGGGGCTGGTCCGGGACGACCGCGTCGGCGGCGGCGAACTCCTCGTCGGTGGGACGCCGGTCGACGCCCATGACCGGCGGCCGTCCGGCACCCGGACGCGCGCGGAAGACCGTGCCGGTCTCGAAGATCGCCAGGTCGCGCAGGCCACGGCCGAGATTGCGGCGGACGATGCCGAGCAGCGGACCGAGCAGCGAGGTCCGCAGCAGCGGCTCCTCCTCGGACAGCGGGTTGGCCAGCCGGACCGCCTGGCGACGCGGGTCGTCGTCGGGCAGCCCGAGCTGGTCGGCCAGCTCGGTGGAGACGAACGGGTGCGCCAGCACCTCGACGAAGCCGCGTTCGGCGAGCGAGCGGCACACGGCGCGGTGGCGGCGCTGCCGCGCGGTCAACCCTCGCCCGGGCGGCGCGGTCGGCAGCACCGACGGCACCTTGTCGTACCCGTCGAGGCGCGCCACCTCCTCGACCAGGTCGGCCGGATCGGTCAGGTCGGGTCGCCAGGTGGGCGGGACGACGCTGAGCGCCTCGGCACCGGCGACGGTCCCCACCTCGCCCGCGTCCTCGGCGAGCCGGTCGGCGCCCCGGGCCACGGTGCACCCGACCTGCTCCAGCAGGGCCACCACCCGGGCCGGTGGATACTCCACGCCGACCCGTCGGGTGGGCAGGTCCACCGGCAGCACGATCGGCGTACGCGGTGCGACGTGGTCGATGTCCAACACCTCGTCGGCGACGGTGCCGCCCGCGTACTCGGTGAGCAGCCGTACCGCCCGCTCCAGCGCGACCAGCGGCAGGGCCGGGTCCACGCCCCGCTCCCAGCGCTTCGCGGCCTCGCTGAACAGCTTGTGCCGGCGGGCGGTGCGCCCGACCATCACCGGGTCCCAGTGCGCGGCCTCGAACAGCACGTTGACGGTGCCGGGCACCACCTCGCTGGTCTCGCCGCCCATCACGGCCGCGAGCGAGATCGGCACGCCCTCACCGCCGACCGGGTTCGGCGCTCCGGTGTCGCAGATGACCATGTCCTCCGGGGCCAGCGCCCGGGTCACCCCGTCGAGCGTGGTCAGCTTCTCGCCCACCTCGGCCCGTCGGACCACCAGCGCGCCGGTGATCCGGTCCGCGTCGAAGGCGTGCATCGGCTGGCCGAGTTCCAGCATCACGTAGTTGGTGATGTCGACCGGCAGCGAGATGGTGCGGATGCCGGCGACGGTGAGCCGCCGCTGCATCCACTCGGGGCTCGGTGCGGTCGGGTCCACGCCGCGCACCAGCCGGGCCGCGAACCGGTCGCAGCCGACCGTGTCCCGGACCTCGACCGGGTACGCCGGTACGTCGGTGCCGGTCGGCGCGGGGGCCAGACCGGGGTCCCGGAAGCCGACCCCGAGGGCGAGCGCCAACTCGCGGGCCAGCCCCCGCAGCGACATCTGGTAGCCCCGGTCCGGGGTGATCTCCACCTCCACCACGACGTCGTCGAGGCCGACCACCGGTCGGGCGTCGTCGCCGGGTTTGGCGGCGGTGCCCTCGGGCAGCACCACGATGCCGTCGTGGTCGTCGCCGAGGCCCAGCTCGCGCTCCGAGCAGATCATGCCGTTGGAGTTGCGCCCGTACGTCTTGCGGGCACCGATGGCGAAGCCACCCGGCAGGACACCGCCGGGCAGGATCACCACCACCCGGTCGCCCGGGGCGAAGTTGCGCGCCCCGCAGACGATCTCCTGCGGCTCGCCGGTGCCGTTGGCGGCGCCGACGTCGACCCGGCAGAACCGGATCGGCTTCTTGAAACCGGTCAGTTCCTCGATCTCGAGGACCTCACCGACCACCAGCGCCCCCTGGACCGTGTCGGCCAGGTCCACGATCGACTCGACCTCGATTCCGAGGTCGACCAGGGCCCGCTCCAGGTCGGCGGCGGGCAGGTCGGCCGGGAGGTCGACGTACTCCCGCAGCCAACTGACAGAAACTCGCATGACTTGTGACCACCGTCTCCGTGACTCGTACCCGTCGCCCTACACCCCGGCCCCGAAGGCGCGGGTGAACCGCACGTCGCCTTCGGCCATGTCCCGCATGTCGCTGACCCCGTGCCGGAACATCACCGTGCGGTCGATGCCCATGCCGAAGGCGAACCCCGAGTAGACCTCCGGGTCGATGCCGCAGGCGCGCAGCACCCGCGGGTTGACCATGCCGCAGCCGCCCCACTCCACCCAGCGAGGTCCGTCGCGGTGCTCCGGGAACCAGACGTCGAACTCGGCCGACGGCTCGGTGAACGGGAAGTAGTGCGGCCGGAAGCGGGTCCGCGCCCCCGCCCCGAACATCGCCCGGGCGAAGTGGTCGAGGGTGCCGCGCAGGTGCGCCATGGTGATGCCCTTGTCCACCACCAGGCCCTCGACCTGGTGGAAGACGGGCGCGTGGGTGGCGTCCAGTTCGTCGGTGCGGTAGACCCGGCCGGGCACGACCACATAGATCGGCGGCTTGCGGGTCAGCATGGTCCGCGCCTGCACCGGCGAGGTGTGGGTCCGCAGGACCAGCCCGGACTCCTCGGCGGGTGCGATGTGGAAGGTGTCCATCAGGCCGCGCGCCGGGTGGTCCGGCCCGATGTTCAGCGCGTCGAAGTTGGTCCACTCCAACTCGACCTCGGGTCCCTCGGCCACCTCGTAGCCCATCCCGACGAACAGATCGCTGATCTGCTCGGTCAGCACGCTGATCGGGTGCCGGGAGCCGCGCGGCCGCCGGTCGTAGGGCAACGTCACGTCGACGCGCTCCTCCACCAGCACCCGCTCGGCCTGTTCGCGCTCCAGCACCTCGGCGCGGGCGGCGTGGGCCTGCTCGATGGCGCGGCGGGCCTCGTTGACCCGCTTACCGGCGTCGGACTTGGCGGCCGGCGGCAGCGCGCCGATCTCCCGGCGGGCCAGCGAGACTGGGGCGCGGTCCCCGAGGTGCGCCGGTCGCACCACGGCCAGCGCGTCGGGGTCACCGGCGGCGGCGAACGCCTTCTCGGCCTCGGACACGGCCTCGGCCAGGGCGGCCGGGTCGAGCAGGGCGACCTGCTTCGGGTCGTACGGATCGTTGCGGTAGCTCATGGCGTACGGGCACTCCCTCACGGCGGTGCCGGCCCTCACGGGCGGCGAAGCGAGTCTACGGACGCGCGGCTGCGCCGCAGCCCGCCGGTGGGAGTCGCGTGGGGAGCAGGTCAGGCCCGCCGCCCGCCGACACCGGCGGGCTGGCTAAAGGAACGCCGTATCGCGTTCACCATGGGGGCCGCTCTCCCTGTGGGGTGTGAGGTCAGCGCTGCGCTTTCGCTGAAGCGTACAGGCAGACCGCCGCAGCCGCAGCCAGGTTGAGGCTCTCGGCACGCCCGTGCAGCGGCACCCGGACCCGGGCGTCGGCGGCCTCGACCAGTTCGGTGGGCAGGCCGTGCGCCTCGGAGCCGAACAGCCAGGCGGTGGGCGCGGCGAGCCGGCCGGCGTCGGCCAGGTCGTCGAGGTCGTCGGCGCCGTGCCCGGTGGCGGCGAGCACGGTCAGCCCGGCGGACCGGGCCGCGACGAGCACCTCGGCGGGGTCGGGTTCGCGAACCACGTCGACGTGGAACAGGCTGCCGGCCGAGGACCGGACACACTTGCCGTTGTACGGGTCGACGGCCTCGCCGGCGAAGACCACCGTGGCGGCCCCGGCCGCGTCGGCGGTCCGCAGCACGGTGCCGGCGTTGCCCGGGTCACGGATGCCGGCGAGTACGGCGACCAGGCGCGGGCGGCGGGCCAGTGCGGTCTCCAGCGGTACGTCGACGTGCTCGCAGACGGCGACCAGTCCCTGCGGTGCGACGGTCTCGGCGAGCGCGGCGAGCGCCTCCCCGGTCACCTCGGAGACGGGTACGTCGTCCCGGGCGGCGGCTGCCGCGAGGTCGGCGTACCGGTCGAGGGCGGCCGGCGTGCCGAACAGCTCCCGCACCGTACGCGGGCGGGCCAGGGCCTCGCGGACCGCCTGCGGCCCCTCGGCCAGGAACCGGCCGGTGGCCTCGCGCTCCCGGCGGCGGTGGAGCCGACGGGCGGCGACCACCCGGGGCGTACGCGGAGTGAAGGTCATGTCGTCCTCACCACACACGCGCGAGGCGCCCCCGGTCGTGGGGACGCCTCACTGCGTTGTGCGGGGATCAGGCGGCCTGAGCCGGCGCGCCGCCGGTGCCCTCGGCCTTGACCGCGGCCCGGGCCAGCTCGACGATCGCCGCGAACGCCGGAGCGTCGTGGACCGCCATGTCGGCCAGGATCTTGCGGTCGACCTCGATGCCGGCCAGGCGCAGGCCCTGGATCAGGCGGTTGTAGGTCATCCCGTTGGCACGGGCACCCGCGTTGATCCGCTGGATCCACAGCTGCCGGAAGTCGCCCTTGCGGTCGCGACGGTCCCGGTAGGCGTACTGCATCGAGTGCAGCACCTGCTCCTTGGCCTTGCGGTACAGCCGGGAGCGCTGACCGCGGTAGCCACTCGCGGTCTCCAGCAGGGTACGACGCTTCTTCTGGGCGTTCACAGCCCGCTTGACGCGTGCCATCTCAACTCCTTCTTGGACTCAGGTTGGCGCGCGTCAGCGGCCGAGCAGCTTCTTGAGGCGCTTGACGTCGGACTTGGCGACCTCGACCAGGCCCGTCAGCCGCCGGGTACGGGTGGAGGGCTTCTTCTCCAGGTTGTGGCGCAGACCGGCCTGCTGCTTCACGATCTTGCCCTTACCGGTCACGCGGACCCGCTTGCCCGTCCCCGTGTGGCTCTTCATCTTCGGCATGTGGAACGTCTTCTCCCCTGTTACTCGCCGCTGTTGTCGGCGACGGTGCCGGTGTCACCGGCTGCTGCGGTCTCGCCGGCCTCCGGCGCGGCGGAATCCTCCGCTGCCCGGTCCCGGGGCGCCCCGCCCCGGGAGGCGACCGCGGCGACTGCGGCGGCCTTGGTGGCGCGGTGCGGCGCGAGCACCATGATCATGTTTCGACCGTCCTGCTTCGGAGCGGCCTCGACGTACCCCAGCTCCGAGATCTCGCTCTCCAGCCGACGCAGGAGCCGGTAACCCAGCTCCGGGCGACTCTGCTCGCGACCGCGGAACATGATCGTCACCTTGACCTTGTCGCCGGCCTTGAGGAACCGCACCACGTGACCCTTCTTGGTCTCGTAGTCGTGCGGATCGATCTTCGGCCGGAGCTTCATCTCCTTGATGACGGTCTGCTGCTGGTTACGCCGCGCTTCGCGCGCCTTGAGTGCGCTCTCGTACTTGAACTTGCCGAAGTCCATGAGCTTGCACACCGGCGGGCGCGCCATCGGCGCAACCTCGACCAGGTCCAGATCGACGTCCGCGGCCAGCTGAAGGGCGCGCTCCAGCGGGACGATGCCCACCTGCTCACCCTCGGGGCCGACCAGTCGGACCTCACGTGCCCGGATCTGCTCGTTCACGCGTGGTTCGACGCTGATGGGGCCTCCTCGAGTCGGATCTTCATAGGCGGCCGACCCTGCGGCTCCCGGTTGGGAGCCGACCCGGAAAGCAGAAGGCCCCGGCGCATGCCAGGGCCCGCTCGACCGGTCGGCACGATCACAGGATCGCGCATCCCGACCCGGGACATGCCCGGAACCGGAGACCGGACCCGGCCGCCGCAGTCGGCGACTCGGGTGGGAGCAGGCGCCCCACTTTCATGGCCGCCCGCTCAACGCGGACAGCCTGGTCGACTCGACCACACTACACCCTCGGTAACCACCGCCCCAAACCGACCCGCCCTATCCCGGTCCGCCCGCGCTGATCCACCCGCCCGCACCGGGTCTGTCGTCCGGTGCGACGGGTCTGTCGTCCGGGTGCGACGGGTGGTGGTTCGGGCCGGGCCCTGTCGATTCGGGCCGGGCCCTGTCGAGCTGAACCGTCGGCGCCATCACCGAGGGCCGAACCCGTGGCGATCCATTCGTGCCGTCAGCTCGACAGGCCGCCGACCACACGGTGGAGTGCAGCGGCGAAGGCGACTGAGCGTGACGACCGGTCGCGCGGGAGATTCCAGTGCGGGAAGTACCCCGTGCGCCACGGACGCTCAGCGCCACGGGCAGTGAGCCGGCCCGGACGAAGTGCCCGGGTGAGGGCGCTCAGCGGGTGGCGCGCTCGGAGACGGCGGTCAGGTGCGCCTGGTGCAGGCGGCGCAGGGCACGGACGCCGTCGACGGCGAGCTGCTTGTCGGCGGCCTGGAGGGCGACCACCGGCAGCAGGTCGTCGTCGTACAGCTCCAGGGCGGCCCACGGCGCGCCGCGGTCGAAGCGGACGCCGCGGACGACCTCCCAGGGCAACTCGTACGAGCCGATGATGTTGCGGACCCGGATGCGGTGGGCGTCCGCCTCGACCCGGGGACGGGTGAACAACAGCGTGCCGAGGGCGAACAGGACACCGAGCCCGATCATGGCGAACTGGTCGCCGCGCTGGAAGGTGCCGTAGCCGTTGCCGGTGGGGCCGGTCAGGGTGGTGGCGATCAGGGCGAACACGACGACCAGCACGGCCGCCGAGATCCAGCAGACCAGCCGGATGCGGCGCGGTCGCAGGTGGATCCGGTCGGTGCCGTTCACCGGCTCGCGTTCGCCCGTGCCGGCACTGGCCTGCGTCGCGTCCCGCCGCTCACTCATGCGCCCAGTTTGCCATCCGACCCCGGCACGTCGTCCGGCGCCACACGGACCGCACCGTCGTCCCCACCGGTCCCGACCTCGGCGACCGGGGGCGTGCGTGGGACCGGGGGTGGGGTGCCGGTGGCCGGGGCGGTGGCGGCGCGCGGTCCACGACCGGCGACCAGCACGGCGAGCAGGGTGAGCACGGCGCCGGCCAGGACCGGCAGCCGGGCGCCGGGGCCCTGCGGCAGCAGCGCGTCCAGCAACAGCGCGCCGACGAGTTGGCCGCCGACCAGGGCCAGGCCGGTACGCAGGACGCCGGCCGCCCGGACGCCGATCACCAGGGCGGCGACGATGCCGACGCCGAGCAGCCCGCCGGTGTAGAGGTGCCACCCGCTCGGCCAACTGATGGACGGGCCGGAGAAGGCGCCCGCCAGCGCGGCGACGAGCAGCACCACCGGCGTACTGACGACGAAGTTGACCGCGACCCCGGCGGCGGCCGAACCGGCGGCGGAGATCCGGCCGTTGAGCGCGGCCTGCAACGCCACGGCGACACCGCCGAGCACGGCCAGCAGGAGCACACCCACGGCCAGGTCACCGATCGGTCGGCCGGTCTGGGCCAGGGCCACCGCAGCCACCCCGAGCAGCGCCCCGGCGATGCGGGGCGCGGTGAGCGGCAGCCGACCCACCGGGGCCAGGCCGGAGCGGTCCGAGGCCAGCCCACCGAGGCTGCTGCCGGCGACCTGGGCGATGGTGAAGACCGCGACGCCGAGCACCGGCACGGCGTAGGCGGCGAGCACCACGATGGCCGCGCCGCCCAGCCCGCCGAGGTACGACCACCAGGGCAGCCGGGCCCGCCGCAACGCGACGAGCCCGGTCCGCATGGACGGCAGCGCCAGCAGCCCGAGCAGGACCAGCAGGCAGCCGCCGAGGTTGTTGACGACCGCGCCCACGGTGGCGTTGCCGGTCCGCTGGCCCAGCTCGGCGTTGACCGCGCCCTGCGCCGCCGACGCGACACCGCCGAGGGTGACCAGAGCCAGCGCGAGCGCCGCCGGGCGCGGCCTCACAGCCGGCAGGCGTGGATGTTGGTGACCAGGATCGCCCGGGCGCCGAGGTCGTAGAGCTCGTCCATGATCTGGTGCACGTCGTCGCGCAGCACCATGGCCTGCACCGCCACCCAGCCCTCGCGGTGCAGTGGGGAGACGGTCGGCGACTCGATGCCGGGGGTCAGCGAGCTGGCCCGGTCCAGCAGTCCGGCCGGTACGTCGTAGGCGAGCATCACGTAGCGGCGGGCCACCAGCACCCCGTGCAGCCGGCGCAGCAACTGCTCGGCCTGCGGGTGGGCGTCGGCACCGACGCGGCGGACCAGCACCGCCGACGAGCGCAGCAGCGGCTCACCGAAGACCACCAGCCCGGCCTGGCGCAGCGTGGCACCGGTCTCGACCACGTCGGCGACCACGTCGGCGACACCGAGCCGGATGGCGTTCTCCACCGCGCCGTCGAGCCGGATCACGTCGGCCTTGACGCCCAGCTCGGTCAGGTGCCGCTCGACCAGCCCCGGGTACGCGGTGGCGATCCGGTGCCCGCCGAGTTCCCGGACGTCGTCGACGTCGTCCGCGCGGGCGGCGAAGCGGAAGGTGGCCCGGCCGAAGTTCAGGTCGACGATCTCCTCGGCCGGCGCGCCGGAGTCGATCAGCAGGTCCCGGCCGGTGATGCCGACGTCCAGGTCACCGGAGCCGACGTAGGTGGCGATGTCCTTCGGGCGCAGGTAGAAGAACTCGATGTCGTTGGG
Source organism: Micromonospora sp. NPDC049900 (assembly GCF_044461025.1). NCBI lineage: Bacteria > Bacillati > Actinomycetota > Actinomycetes > Micromonosporales > Micromonosporaceae > Micromonospora > Micromonospora sp. NPDC049900. The sequence continues at coordinate 24,066 of NZ_JBITKM010000023.1, read as the reverse complement.
TTCGTCCCGGCAGACCAGGTCCTTCGGGTCGGTGCGCTGGCGGTAGCCCGCCTCGCGCAGCATCTTGGCGGCCGATTCGGCCAGGGCGCCCTTGTTGGGTACGGCGACACGCAGCATGACGGAGTGCTCCTTCGATCGGGTTGAGGTCGACGGCGGGGCACTCACAGATGTCGGTAGACGTCCTTCAGGTCGAGACCACTGGCCAGCATCAGCACCTGGACCTGGTAGAGCAGTTGGGAGATCTCCTCGGCGGTGCGCTCGGGCCCCTCGTGCTCGGCGGCCATCCACGACTCGGCCGCCTCCTCGACGACCTTCTTGCCGATGAAGTGCACGCCCTTCTCCAGCGCGGCGACCGTGCCGGAGCCCGGGGTGCCGGCGGCGGCCTTGGCCTGCAGCTCGGCGAACAACTCCTCGAACGTCTTCACGGAATCGGATTCTTTCAGTCGCCCTCGGTCGCCGTGAGCACGGGGCCGGTGTCGACCGCTGGGCGGGACCGGAATTCCCTACCGACATGGTGGGACACCCCTTCGACGTCCGCCGATGCAGGTCGTACGCTGTGCGCCATGGTCAGCACTCCTCGCATCCTCGCGCTCGCGGCCGCCGGCTCGGTCCTGCTCGCGGTCAGCGCCTGCGCGCCCGAATCCGCACCCGCCCCCCAGCCCACCGCGTCCGCCGCGTGCGACAAGGAGAGCCTGGTCACCCGTACGCCGGGCAAGCTCACCATCGCCACCGACGAGCCCGCGTACCAGCCGTGGTTCGTCGACGACAAGCCGGACAACGGGGAGGGCTTCGAGTCCGCCGTGGCGTACGCGGTGGCCGAGAAGCTCGGGTACGCCCGCGCGGACGTGGTCTGGACCCGGGTCAAGTTCGAGACCGCCGTCGCGCCCGGGCCGAAGGAGTTCGACTTCGACATCAACCAGTTCTCCATCACCGACGAGCGCAAGCGGGCGGTGGACTTCTCCGCGCCGTACTACCTGGTGCGGCAGTCGGTCATCGCGCTGAAGTCCTCCAAGATCGCGGGGAGGACGTCGCTGGCCGACCTGCGCGACGCCAAGCTCGGCGCCCAGGTCGGCACGACCAGCTACCAGGCGATCACCGACCTGGTGAAGCCGACGGTCGAGCCGCAGGTCTACAACAGCAACGACGACGCCAAGAAGGCGCTGCAGAACGGGCAGATCGACGGGCTGGTGGTGGACCTGCCCACCGCGTTCTACATCACCTCGGCCGAGATCGACGACGCGGTGATCGTCGGGCAGTTCCCCCAGGTGGGTTCGCCGGAGGCGTTCGGGCTGCTGCTGGACAAGGACTCGCCGCTGACCGGCTGCGTCAGCGGTGCGGTCGGTCAGCTCGCCGGTGACGGTGTGCTGAAGCAGTTGGAGCAGCAGTGGCTCGCCCAGGTGGCGGGTGCACCCGAACTCACGTGAGCACCCTCACCCACCATGATCCGTCGCCCGCACAGCGGGCCCGGGACGCGTACCGCCGTCGGCAGACCGTGCTGAGCGTGCTGATCGCCGCCGCCTCCACGGCGGTGATCGGCACGCTGCTGGCGGTCGCGGTGACCGGGGCGCCGGGCTGGGACCGGGTACGCGAGTCGTTCCTCGACCCGGAGATCGCCCGGGACGCGCTGCCCCGGGTGCTCGCCGGGCTCTGGCTCAACGTCCGGCTGCTGGTCTGCTGCGCGATCGGCGCGCTGCTGCTCGGGTTGCTGATCGCCGTCCTGCGGACGCTGCGCGGTCCGGTGTTCTTCCCGATCCGGGCGCTCGCGGCCGGGTACACGTACACGTTCCGCGGCCTGCCGTTGATCATCGTGCTGTACGTGCTCACCCTCGGCGTGCCGGGGCTGCGGTTGCAGGGCATGCCGCCGGTGCTGGTGCTGGGCGGGTTGGCGCTGGTGCTCACCTACGGCGGGTACCTGGCCGAGGTGTTCCGCGCCGGCATCGAGTCGGTGCATCCCAGCCAGCTCGCGGCGGCCCGCTCGCTGGGGCTCACCTATCGGCAGACCATGCGGCACGTGGTGCTGCCGCAGGCGGTCCGGCGGGTGGCGCCGCCGCTGCTCAACGACGTGGTGGCGTTGCAGAAGGACGTCGGGCTGGTCTCCCTGGCCGGCCCCATCGACGCGGTACGGGCCGCGCAGATCGCCACCGCCCAGACGTTCAACTACACGCCGTACATCGTGGCCGGGGTGCTCTTCGTCCTGCTCGCCATCCCGCTGATCGCGGTCACCGACCAGGTGACGTTGCGGGCGGCCCGACGCCAGTCCGGAGGCTGACCGTGGACGTGTTGCGGTGTCGGGGGCTGCGCAAGGAGTTCGGTGGCCGGGTGGTGCTGGACTCGCTCGACCTGACCGTGGCCGAGCACCGGGTGGTGGCGTTGATCGGGGCCTCCGGCTCCGGCAAGTCGACGCTGCTGCGCTGCGTCAACCTGCTGGAGGAGCTGCACGACGGGACGATCGAGCTGGACGGCGAGGAGATCACCGCCCCCGGCGTGGACCCGGACCGGGTACGCCGCCGCATCGGCATGGTCTTCCAGGCGTACAACCTCTTCCCGCATCTGAGCGTGCTGGACAACGTGACGCTGGCTCCGCGTCGAGTGCACGGGCGGTCCCGGGCCGACGCCGAGGCGCACGCCCGGGAGCTGTTGGACCGGGTGGGGCTCGCGGACCGGGCCGACGCGTACCCGGATCGGCTCTCCGGCGGCCAGCAGCAGCGGGTGGCGATCGTGCGGGCGCTGGCCAACTCGCCCCGGCTGCTGCTGCTCGACGAGGTCACCTCGGCGCTCGACCCGGAGCTGGTCGGCGAGGTGCTCACGATGATCCGTGACCTCAAGGCCGACGGCATGACCATGGTGCTGGCCACCCACGAGATGGGCTTCGCCCGGGACGTGGCCGACCAGGTCTGCTTCCTCGACGGCGGCCGGGTGGTCGAGTCCGGCCCGCCGGCCCAGGTGTTCGGCGCGCCCACGCAGCCGCGTACCCGGCAGTTCCTGGCCCGGATCATCGAGGCCGGTCGCCTACCGGGTGCGGTGGGGGGCGATCGTGACGACGGTCACCGTCGCTGACCGGCAGGTTTGTACCCTTGATTGGGTACAAACCGACCATGACGACGTCTGTTGAGGTAGCCGTGCCCCGTTCCGCATCCGACCCGGTCGACGTCGCCCACCTGCGGAAGGTCCTCGACGGGCCGTGGGCCGAGGTCCGCGACGCGCACCGGGACAAACTCGACGACCGTTTCCTCCCCGTCTACGGGGAGAGCGGCCACCAGGCCCGGGAGCGGATCAGTCGACTGCTCACCGAGCTCCCCGCCGAGCTGGGCATGGCGGCGTCCTTCCCCACCGAGTACGGCGGCCGTGCCGACGTCGGTGCCTCGATCGTGGCCAGCGAGATGCTGGCGCAGGTCGACCTCTCGCTGATGGTCAAGGCGGGCGTGCAGTGGGGCCTGTTCGGCGGGGCGGTCCTGGCGCTCGGCACCCGTCGGCACCACGACGCGTACCTGCGCGACATCGTCGCGGGCGATCTGCTCGGCTGCTTCGCGATGACCGAGACCGGGCACGGCTCGGACGTCCAGCAACTCCGCACCACCTGCACGTACGACCCGCAGACGCAGACCTTCGACCTGCACACCCCCCATCAGGCCGCCCGCAAGGACTACATCGGCAACGCCGCCCGGGACGGTCGCATGGCGGTGGTCTTCGCGCAGCTCGTGACCGGCGGGCAGCGGCACGGCGTCCACGCCTGGTTGGTGCCGATCCGCGACGCGGACGGCACCCCGATGCCCGGCGTGACCATCGGCGACGCCGGTCCCAAGGCCGGGCTGCTCGGCGTGGACAACGGGCGGCTCAGCTTCGACCACGTCCGCGTGCCCCGCGACATGCTGCTGGACCGCTACGGCCAGGTCGCCGCGGACGGCACCTACGCCAGCCCGATCGCCGACGACTCCCGGCGCTTCTTCACCATGCTCGGCACCCTGGTCCGGGGCCGGGTCAGCGTGGGTGGCGCGGCGGCGGCGGCGACCAAGTCGGCGCTGACCATCGCGGTCCGCTACGGCGACGTGCGCCGCCAGTTCGGCGCGCCCGACGCCGACCGTGAGGTGCTGCTCAACGACTACCTGGCCCACCAGCGCAAGCTGCTGCCCGCCCTGGCCACCACGTACGCGCTGCACTTCGCCCAGGCCGAGCTGGTCGCCGCGATCCACGAGGTGCAGGGCGGCGACGAGCCGGTCGACGAGCACCGGCAACGGGAGCTGGAGTCGCGGGCCGCCGGCCTCAAGGCCGCGCAGACCTGGCACGCGACCCGGACCATCCAGACCTGCCGCGAGGCGTGCGGCGGTGCCGGCTACCTGGCCGAGAACCGGCTGCCCAGCCTCAAGGCCGACACCGACGTGTTCACCACCTTCGAGGGCGACAACACGGTCCTGCTGCAACTGGTGGCCAAGGGGCTGCTCACCGGCTACAAGGACGAGTTCGGTTCGCTGGACGGCTGGGGGCGGGCGTCCTTCGTCGCCGAGCAGGTCCGCGAGATGGTGTTGGAGCGTACGGCCGCGCGGGCGCTCATCGAACGGCTCGTCAGCGCCGTACCCGGTCGGGGCGAGGAGGTCGCCGTCACCGACCGGGGCTGGCAGCTCAGCGTATTCGAGGACCGCGAGAGGCACCTGCTCGACGGTGCCGTCCGGCGGCTGCGCAACGGCGCGAACACCAAGCGGGACCGACCCTTCGACATCTTCAACGACGTGCAGGACCACGTCCTCACCGTCGCCTCCGCGCACATCGACCGGGTGACGCTGGAAGCGTTCGTCGCCGGCATCGAACGCACCACCGACCCGGCCGTCGCGGCCCTGCTCTCCCGCGTCTGCGACCTGTACGCGCTCAGCGTCATCGAGGCCCACAAGGGATGGTTCCTGGAGCACGGCCGGCTCACCCCGGCCCGCGCCAAGGCGATCACCGCCGTGGTGAACAGCCTGCTCAAGGAGCTGCGCCCGCAGATGCGCACGCTGGTCGACGGCTTCGCCATCCCGGAGGCGTGGCTGCACTGCGCCATCCTGCGCGAGGAGGCCGACCGGCAGGAGGCGATGGCCACTCACGACCGGTACCCGACTGATCGGTAACGGATCGCGGACAGGACGGTCACCGAGGGTGCCCCATCCTGGGGCGACACGCCTCACCGACGGGAGACCTCCTGGTGATCTGGATCATCGAAAGCGAGAGCAAGCTGAGCCGCGAGTTCGCGGCCGACCTCAAGCGCCTGCGGGGCAACGAGGCGGTCGCGGTACACACCGGCCGATCCGTGCTGAACAGCAAGATCGCCGAGATGCGGACCCGGCTCGCGCCCCCGCTCGCGCCCGGCGAGCCGGTGCTGGTCCTCGCCCACTCCGGCTACGCGCTCGACGACCGGCACCACGAGGAGCGGCCCTGGGTCGGCGGGCGCTGGCTGGACGAGTTCGTGCAGGACGTCACGGCGAAGTTCACCCCCGCCGGCATCAGCGGCCGTACGCTCTGGTTCCTCGTCTGCCACACCGGGCACGACGTCGCCACGCTGGGTAACCTGCTGGCCGCCGCCGGGGTGAACGACGTGACGATCTACATGCCGACCGACTTCATGTACATCAGCAAGCAGGGAATCCCGCACGTCCTCATCAGCGAGGCCGACCTCGAATCCGTGAACAAGGACGTCGCGAAGTGGGACGGCGACTACATGAGCATCTCGGGCTCGCAGCCCACCGGGGCCTACTGGGCCGGCTGCACGGTCCGCAACCAGGTGGTCACCACGCTCGGCGCGCGGACGGTCGAGGAGGCCGTCCGGGAGCAGTTCGACCCGGAGGAGGACGAAGCCTGAGCCGCCGACGCCGGGGACCCGGACACGGTCCCCGGCGATCAGGCGACGGCTGGTCTCTGCGAGGGCCGGGTCCCGATTCACGGCGTTCGTCGCGTCACGCCGACAAGCGTCGCCAGTCGCGCGACGTCGGCCGCTGCTGGTGAGCCCCGGGCGATCTCGGCGATCAGCGTACGAGCCAGCGGACGGCACCGGACCTCTGCCGGTGCCGTCCGATGCGCCTCGACCAGCGTGCGGCCGGCCCCCCGCAGGTCACCCGCTTGGAGGTACGCCCGCGTGGCGTCGAGGAGGTAGGCCGCCTGATACTCCCCGGGCAACCGCCGCAGCAACCCCCGTCGCAGGATGTTCTCGTGCCGAAACAGAGCGTCGCCGATATCGCCAAGTTCAGTCGCCACGACCACCCGGGCCATCTCCACTGCCGTCATCCCGAAGGTGACGTGGCAATCCGCACCCCCGTCTCTGATCCGGTTGGCGATTCCAGCAGCCTGCTCGATCGACGCCACCGCACCAGACGTGTCCGAGGCGGCGGCAGCAGCCATCGCGGCTTGCAGCAACAGCGTGCCCCGCACGGACAGATCTCCCGCTCCCGCCTGCCTCTGGTCGACACAGCGTGCCGCAGCGATCGTTGCCGTCATCGCAAGCTGATTCCGGCCTGCGGCCCGCAAGGCTTGACCGAGTGGGATCGCAGCGGTTGCCGCCAGCAACGGATCGAGGTTCGCGACGGTCACTGCCCAGTCTGCCACCAGCCATGCCAGAGCGACCTCGCCGATCTTCACCGACACCAACGAGGTGATCCGGTACGCCTGCACCAGGAGTTCGACTCCTGCCCGGACATCGGACCGATGTGTGTGCTGCACGGACACCAACAGCTCCGGAAGTGTCCGCAACACCTGCGGGTAATGAGCATGGTGATAGGTCAACCAGGCATGCGTGACCTGTCGCCGAACCTCTTCGACACTCCCCGACCGACTCGAAGGGCTGGGCCGGAACACGTCATGGCAGGCGATGACGGCATAGACCTTGTCCAACCCGTCGGCCCTGTCGCTGACCGTCGATGAGAGCCCGTCGACGTTGCGACCAAGCAGCACTGCTGGATCAACCCGCAGGACCCGCGCGATCTCCTCGATCAGGGGGTACCGGTCGAGAGCACGGGCACCTCGCTCCACCTTGTCGACCCAACTCTTCGACTTTCCCAGCCGATCGGCCAGCATCTGCTGGGTCATCCGCCGCCGTACCCGCCACTGCGCCATCCGACGCCCTATCGGCACCTCACTCCGCACGACGACCCCGGCCGACCCGACGCGCGCGGGTCGTCTCCTCGGCCGGTATCCGCTCCGCCTCGGCGAGATCGAGAATCCGCTGCTTTGCGGCCTCCCGCTCGGCCGCCTCGATCTGTTCGCCACGGCTCGCTGATGCCTGATGGTCTCTGCTGCCCATTTTCCCGACCCTTCGACGAGGGCGCGGCGACAAGACGATGGAGGATGAACCCTGCCGCCGTCACCCTCGATCATCCTGGGATCACAGAGAGCAAGTCGAGCGAGTCGCCTCGTCCGCTACGGCATGCCGGACAGGGCGAGTTGGCGGACAGCCGCAATGACCTCGTTGGTCAGCCGTCGAGACGCGGAGGCAACGGCTATCTGATCCGCCGCTGCCAACGTCTCGCCGGCCACTGTCAGGTCGCCAGCCTGCCCCTGCGCGATGGCAAGGTGCACGAGGTTGCGCCCGTGCCAATCCGCTCCGGCCGCCTCCTCGCTCACCCCTGCGACACCCGCCATCAGCAGTTCCAGCGCCCGGTCGTTCGCACGGCTGTCGGTCGCGCCGAGGTAGCGCCACGCGATGCCGTGCTGCACGGCGAAGAACGACGGCGTGTACCAGTAGCCCCACGGGGACAACGGCCCCTCCGCAGCCTGGTCTGCCAACTCGGACGCCTCGGCCAGACAGCTACTCACTTCCGCGGCAGCCGCGCCCGCCATAGCCAATCCTCTAGCCTCCTGACCTGCGCAGTAGGCACGCAGCGCGGCATCGACGCTGTCGTCCCGTCGAGCGGCGCGGGACAGTCCGACCATTGCCGGCAGGTCACCCTGCCACTCCGCTTGGTGGCCCTGAAACGACAGCACAGTGGCGACTAGATTCTTGTTGCCGGCCTCGTTCGCCCATTGCAGAGCCCGCGCGTGCCAGCTAGTCGCCGCACGCGCGTCCCCTCGGGCGATACCCAGCCATCCCGCGAACTGTGCCCACTGAGCAGCCATGTCCACCATCTCGGCTCTCGCCCCCACAGGTGCGTCGCGCAGCAGGGACACCACCGTGTCGAGTTGCACACGGACCGCTCCCATCACGGGTCCGGACCCGATGGCGTCCTCCAGGCGGCGGTAACCCGCGAGGAGATTGCCGAGAGCGTTGACCGCAGCGGAATCGACGCAGTGGGGCCGCAGCGCCGCAAATGCCAGCCGCTCCCCCACTTCCGGAGCCGTCGACACCATTCCGGCCAATGCTCCCTGCGCCTGGAGCGCGCGGTCCAGCCGGGCCGCGATCTCCACCGTGGGTTTGGTCTGCCCCGACTCGAACTGGTGAATCAGGCTCTTGCCGTGGTTGACAACGGCGGCCAACTGTCGCAGGGACAGCCCTCGGTCCTCACGTAGCCGCCGCAGTTCAACGGCGAAACGCGGATCCACAATCGTGCTCGCGCGCGGAGGCATATCCCGGTCCCCTTGTCGTCCGGACCTGTCCTAGGACTTGGCGTCGGGATCCGCCACTTCACCCTGAGACAATTCGCCTCTGCTGGCCGATCTCGAAAGGCCACGTTCCGATCCGCGTAGGTACTCACGAAAGAGAGGAGGAAGCAGTTCCCACCGACATCCTCCACCGATTCATTGATCAATTGAAGCGGCGGCTCGCACTTCTCCACTGCCCGCGTACACCCCTCCGTCGCCGGAGGGGTGCCGGGCGGGTCAGACGCCGAAGCCGACGCGTTGGTTGCCGACGGTGGCGACCTGCCGGACGGCCAGCGCCGCGTCGAGCGCGGCGACGGTGGCCGCCCAGCCCTTGTCCTCGGCGGAGCCGGGCAGACCGGCCCGGTCGCGGGCCTGCTCGATGGTGTCGACGGTGAGCACACCGTGCGCCACCGGTTTGCCCTCGTCCAGCGCGATCCGGGTCAGCCCGTCGGTGACCGAGCGGCAGACGTAGTCGAAGTGCGCGGTCGCGCCACGGATCACCACGCCGAGCGCCACCACCACGTCGCAGCGGCGGGCCAACGCCTGCGCCACCACCGGCAGCTCCACCGAGCCGGCCACCCGGGCCGTCACGGCCCGCGCGCCGCACGCCTGCGCGGCGGCGACCGCCCGCTCCAGCATGTGGTCGGTCAGCTCACCGTGCCACCGTGCGGCGACCACTCCCACGGTCATCCCGGACGCGTCGACCGGGGTCGTGCCCGGCTCGCCGAAACCCGCCATCTCGCCTACGCTCCGATCTCTTTGCCGGCGACCGGGCGGCCCATCGGGGCCTCCGACACCTCGTCCAGGTCCAGCAGGTGCCCCATCCGGTCCCGCTTGGTGCGCAGGTAGCGCACGTTCTCCGGGTGCGGGCGCACCGGCAGGCCCTCGCGGCCGGTCACGGTGAGCCCGTAGCCCTCCAGTCCAGCCCGCTTGGCCGGGTTGTTGGTCAGCAGCCGCATCGTGCGGACCCCGAGGTCGTAGAGGATCTGCGCGCCGGTGCCGTAGTCCCGGGCGTCGGCCGGCAGGCCCAGGTCCAGGTTCGCGTCGACGGTGTCCCGGCCCTGGTCCTGCAACTGGTACGCCTGGAGCTTGTGCAACAGGCCGATGCCGCGCCCCTCGTGACCACGGACGTAGAGGACCACGCCCCGGCCCTCCCGGGCGACCCGCTCCAGCGCGGCGTTGAGCTGCGGCCCGCAGTCGCAGCGCACCGAGGCGAAGACGTCGCCGGTCAGGCACTCGGAGTGCACCCGCACCAGCACGTCGCGCCCGTCGCCGATGTCGCCGATCACCAGCGCCACGTGCTCGGCCGTGTCGTACTCGCTGCGGTAGCCCAACGCCCGGAACACCCCGTGCTCGGTGGGCATCCGCGCGTCGGCGACCAGTTCCACCTGCTTCTCGGTACGCCGCCGGTAGGCGATCAGGTCGGCGATGGTGATCAGGGCCAGCGAGTGCTCGGCGCGGAACTTCTCCAGGTCCGGCAGCCGCATCATGGTGCCGTCGTCGTTGACCAGCTCGCAGAGCACACCGGCCGGACGCAGCCCGGCCAGCCGGGTCAGGTCCACGGCCGCCTCGGTGTGCCCCGGCCGACGCAGCACCCCGCCGGTGCGGGCCCGCAGCGGCACCACGTGCCCGGGTCGGGCCAGGTCGGTCGGGTCGGTGGCCGGGTCGGCGAGCAGCCGGATGGTGTGCGCCCGGTCGGCGGCGGAGATGCCGGTGCTCACGCCCTCGCGGGCGTCCACGGTCACCGTGTACGCGGTCTGCCGCCGGTCCTGGTTGGTGTGGTGCATGGGCGGCAGGTCGAGCCGGTCGCACTCGTCCTCGGTGAGCGGTACGCAGATGAAGCCGGAGGTGTGCCGCACGGTGAACGCGAGCAGCTCCGGGGTGGCCAGTTCGGCGGCGAAGATCAGGTCGCCCTCGTTCTCCCGGTCGGCGTCGTCGACCACGACGACCGGTCGGCCGGCGGCGATCTCCGCCAGCGCGTCCTCCACACTGTCGAAGGTCATGCCGTCACTCCGCTCCGCTCCGTGCCGCCATGAGGCAGCGCCACACCGCACCGATGATTCGCTCGCTGACGCTCGCTCATGCCGTCACCTCCTTGGCGGCGAGCAGGCGCTCGACGTACTTGGCCAGGACGTCGGTCTCCAGGTTGACCGGGTCGCCGACGGTCCGGCCGCCGAGCGTGGTCAGCGACAGCGTGGTGGGGATCAGGCCGACGGAGAACCAGTCGGCACCGACCTCGGCCACGGTCAGCGACACCCCGTCCACGGTGATCGACCCCTTCTCCACCACATACCTGGAGAGCGTGGCGGGCAACCGGAACCGGACCGTCTCCCAGCGCGGCGCCGCTTCCCGGGAGAGCACCTCGCCCACCCCGTCGACGTGCCCCTGCACCAGGTGACCGCCGAGGCGGCTGTTGAGTGCGGCGGCGCGTTCCAGGTTGACCGGGTCACCGGCGCGCAGCGCGCCCAACGCCGTGCGCCGCAGCGTCTCGCCCATCACGTCGGCGGTGAACACCCCGCCGTCGACCTCCACCACGGTCAGGCAGACGCCGTTGACCGCGATCGAGTCGCCGTGTCGGGCGTCGGAGGTGACCAGTGGGCCGCGTACGGCGACCGTGGCCGAGTCCTGTGCCGTCGGGGTGATCCCGACGACCTCGCCCAGTTCCTCGACGATGCCGGTGAACATGCCTAGCCCTCCCTCTTTCGGGGCAGCGCGGTGATCCGCAGGTCGGGACCGATCTGCGTAACGTCGGTGAGTTCCAGGTCGATGGCCTCGGCGATGGTGCTCACCCCGGCGTCGACCAGGGCGGCGGGTCCGGCGCCGAGCAGCCGGGGCGCGAGGTAGCCGACGACCCGGTCGACCAGGCCGGCGGCGAGGAACGCCCCGGCCAGTCGCGGGCCGCCCTCCAGCAGCACGGCGCGTACCCCGCGTCCGTGCAGCGCGGCCATCAGCGCGAACAGGTCCACGCGGCCGTCCGGGCCGGCGCCCACCTCGGCGGTGGTGGCGATCCAGGTCCGGGCCGCGCCGTCGCGGACCGTGGCGTCGGCCGGGGTACGCCCCGACGAGTCCACCACCACCCGCAGCGGCTGTCGGATGGCGAGGGTGCCGTCGCGCAGGTTGCGGACGGTGAGCCGGGGGTCGTCGGCGAGCACGGTGCCGACGCCGACGACCACCGCGTCGACGGTGGCGCGCAACGCGTGCACGTCCATCCGGGCCGCCTCGGAGGTGATCCACATGCTGGTGCCGTCGGCCGCCGCGGAGCGGCCGTCGAGCGTCGCGGCATACTTCCAGATCACGTAGGGCAGGCCCCGGCGCATGGCGGTCAGCCAGGCGATGTTGCCGTTCTCCGCCTCGGTGCCGCGTACCCCCAGGTCGACCCGGACCCCGGCGGCCCGCAGGGTGGCCGCGCCGCCGGTGGCGACCGGGTTGGGGTCCGGTACCGCGATCACCACCCGGGCGACCCCGGCCTGGACCAGGGCGGCGCTACAGGGGCCGGTGCGGCCGGTGTGGTCACAGGGTTCCAGGGTGACGACCGCGGTGCCGCCCTTGGCCCGCCGCCCGGCCTGCGCCAACGCGACGATCTCGGCGTGCGGACCGCCGGCGTACGCGTGGAAGCCCTCGCCGACCACCTCGCCGTCGGCGTCGAGCAGGACACAGCCGACGACCGGGTTCGGACTGGTCGTGCCGAGCCCGCGCGCCGCGAGCTCGATCGCACGACGCATCGCCTCGTCGACGGAGACGCTCGCCATCACCTGGCCCTGCCCTCTCGCTCTGCTCGCGCGGGCAGGAAGATCGACTCGCGAGCAGGCGGCGCACGTCCGGGTACGGCACAGCCGCCCCCGGCAGACGGTGAACACGCCGGGAACCCGGCGAACCACACGCCCGTGCCGTCCCGCGCGCTGTCTCCCATCCGGACTGTCTGGGTGCGGACCTGCCGCCCCCAACCGTCGGCCCCGGATTCTCACCAGGTCCACCGGGCGGACGAACCGCTCCCGGGTCGCGGGCTTACCACGGTCGGACCGTGGATCACCGCCGGTTCGGAATCTCACCGAGTCCCGCCAGCGCGTGGTGGGTACTGAGGGAAGTCTTACACGCTCGGGCGGGTTCTGCGCCACCCCGGCGAGCTACTTCACATGTCGGTGACCGGGATCGGCGACGCCCCGACGGCGGTCCACCGCCACGTACGAGCCGGGTTGGCTCTTGGCCACGGTCTTCATCTCCGAGGCGATGGTCATCGCCTCCAGGGGGTCGGTGAGGCGTTTGTCCCGGTCCGAGACGGAGACCCCGATGGAGAGCGTGACCAGCGCGGCCCGGCGGACGTTGCCGCGTCGGTCCTTCAGCTCCACGTAGCCGCGTTCCCGGTCGGTCGGGTCGTAGAGCGCGTCGGCGGCCTTCTCGAAGTCCGCCGACACCCGGGAGGTGAGCGGCAGAACCTGCTCCGGGGTGCAGACGAAGACGAAGTCGTCGCCGCCGACGTGCCCGAGGAAGGCCGGGGGCAACGCGACCGAGACCACCGCCCGGTGCAGGCTGCGGGCCAACGCGGAGATGAACCCGTCGCCCCGGGAGAAGCCGTACCGGTCGTTGACGCTCTTGAACCGGTCGATGTCGATGTAGCCGACGGCGTAGTCCGAGCCGACCCGGATCCGGTCGGCGATCTCCCGCCGGATGCGGCTGTTGCCGGGCAGCCCGGTCAGCGGGGAGACCTCGCGGAACTCCTTGTTGCGCCGCAGCGTGGAACTGACCCGGGCCACCAGCTCGGCGGTGTCGAACGGCTTGACCAGGTAGTCGTCGGCCCCGGCGCTGAGCCCGTGGACCTTGTCCACGGTCATCCCCTTGGCGGTCAGCATGATCACCGGCAGGGCGGCGGTCATCGGGTCGGCGCGCAACCGGCGGGTCAGCTCCAGCCCGTCCACCCGGGGCATCATCAGGTCCACCACGGCCAGGTCGGGCCGCTGCCGCTCGATCACCTCGAGCGCCTCCTGACCGTCACCGGCGAGCACCACCTCGAAGCCGTGCAGGCGCAGGTTCACCTCGACGAAACGGGCGATGTCCCGGTCGTCGTCGACGACCAGGATCACGTCCTTGTGTTCCCCGGCCGGCTCCACCTCAGGCCCCGGGCGCCGCGCGCTCCGCGAGGGCGCGCAGTCGGCGTACCGCCTCGGCCGGGTCGACGGCGCCGTAGACCGCGGTGCCCGCGACGAAGGCGTCGGCACCGGCCGCGGCGGCCTGCTCGATGGTGTCGGCGGCGATCCCCCCGTCCACCTCGATCCGCAGTTCGAGATGGCCGGCGTCCACGTGCCGCCGCGCGAGCCGGACCTTCTCCAGCAACTGCGGCAGGAACCGCTGTCCCCCGAAGCCGGCCTTGATGGTCATCACCAGCAGCGTGTCGAAGCTCGGCAGCAGGTCGAGATACGGCTCGATCGGGGTGTCCCGGTCGATCGCCAGCCCGGCTTTGGCACCGGCGGCGCGCAGGTCCTTGGCCAGGGCCGCCGGGTCGTCGCACGCCTCGGCGTGGAAGGTCACGTTGTACGCGCCGGCGTCGGCGTAGCCGGGGGCCCACCGCTGCGGGTCCTCGATCATCAGGTGCACGTCGAAGGGCAGCCGGGTGGCGGCCCGCAGGCTCTGCACCACGGGCAGCCCGATCGTCAGGTTCGGCACGAAGTGGTTGTCCATCACGTCGACGTGCAACCAGTCCGCGGCGTCCTCGACGGCGCGGACCTCTTCGGCGAGACGGGCGAAATCGGCGGCGAGGATACTGGGCGCGACGATCGGCGGCGGTACGGTCACTGGGCCAGTGTACGAACGCGGCCGGCGGTCGCGGCAGCGCGCCACCAACGGGGACGCCCGGTGACTCGGGCGTGACCATTGGTGCAGAATGACCCCCTTCGGACTAGTGGAACCGGACGAAGCGGGGACTCGACTGGCCATTAGTCCGAATCGCGGCAACACTCCATCGGGGACGGTGACGGTAACGTGCAGGCCGGTGGGCACGGGATCCGACAGCCGGGCGACGGTTCCCGGAAAGGGCGGACGATGCGACGGTGGCTCGCGGCGCTGGCGCTGGCCGGCGCGGCTGCGATGGTGCTCAGCGGCTGCGTGCGGCCGGGTGGCACGGACGGCGACATCACCAACGGTTGGCCCGCCCTGCGGGCGCCGACGATGTTCGTCCCGGCCACCGACGCCTGCCTGCCCCGGATCACCGCGATCGTGCAGGCGAGCACGTACGAGACGGTGGACTGCGCCCGCAACCACCTCGCCGAGGCGGTCCACGTCGGTGCGTTCACCGGATCGGCGGCGCGGGGACGGCGACCGGAGCCGGGCTCGGCGGCGCTGCGGACCGCGCGGGCCGAGTGCGACCAGCGGGCCCGCCTGGTGCTCGGCGGCGACTGGCACACCGCACGGCTGACGATGAACATCGCGCTGCCCTCGGTCTCCGCCTGGAACAGCGGGGCCCGGTGGTTCCGCTGCGACCTGAGCGAGACCGACAGCATCGACAACACCCGCCCGGTCAACCGCACCGGCAGCCTGCGCGGCGCCCTGATCGGCGACTCGCCGCTGGTGCACCGCTGCTTCGACCCGAAGCTGATCGGCGACAACCTCAACTACATGGCCCCGGTGCTGTGCACCGAACCGCACCGCGCCGAGTTCGTCGGTGTCTACGTCGAGCAGGACATGAGCTGGGAGAAGTTCGTCGCCTCCTCGGCCCAGGCGCACCAGCGGTGCATGGAGCTGATCGCCTCCTTCGCCGACGTGCCGAACAACGCCGACCTGCCGTACCGGGCCGGCTCGATCTTCTACCCGCCGTCGCAACGCGAGTGGGAGGAGGGCGACCGGGGGGTGCGGTGTTTCCTGTGGAGCGACGACCGCAAGCTGACCGGTTCGATGCGCGGCGTCGGCCCACAGGGACTACCCGTCACCTGACCACGGTGCCGTATGCTCCCGCACCGTGGCGTGCCGTGTCCGCGGTCACGCGCGGCAGGAGGTCGACGGGGGATGCGACGGTGGTGGATCGGAGTCGCGCTGGGCGCGGTGACGCTGGCGCTGGCCGCGTGCAGCACCAGACCGGCCGGCGTCGACGGTGACCTGGTCGACGACTGGCCGGTGATGGCCGCGCCGGAGGTCTTCACCCCGGCGGCGCAGACCTGCCACCCGCAGCCGCAGGACGTCGGCTACCTCAGCGGGTACGCGCCGGTGGACTGCGCGCAGCCACACCGGGCCGAGACGCTGCACGTGGGCCGGCTGACCGAGGCGGGTGGGACGACGCCGCCCGAGGAGGGCAGCACCGCGATGCGGACCGCGTACCGCGAGTGCGACCGGGCCGTCCGCGGCGTGCTGGGCGGCGACTGGCGGACCGCCCGGATCGGGCTGACCGTCGTCCTCCCGTCGCCCCGCGCCTGGACCGGCGGGGCGCGCTGGTTCCGCTGCGACGCGCACGAGACGGATGCCCTGGACACCCCGACCCCGGTCCGCCGCACCGCCAGCCTGGCGGGCACGCTGGCCGGGTCGTCGCCGCTGCGGCACCGCTGCTTCCGGGCCGAGACCAAGGGCGACGAGGTCACCGAGATGGTCGCCGTGAAGTGCAGCGCCCGGCACCACGCCGAGTTCGTCGGGGTGTGGAAGTCCCCGGCCAAGAGCTACGCCGCGTTCGAGAAGGACACCGCGCGGGCGCACCGCGGCTGCCTCAGCCTGATCGCCACGTACGCCAAGGTGCCCGACGACGGCAACATGCAGTACCGCGCCGGCACGGTCTACTACCACCCCTCCGAAGCGGAGTGGCGCAACGGCGAGCGTGGGGTGCAGTGCTTCCTGTGGCTCAACGACCGCACCCTGACCAAGTCGGTCAAGGGCGGCGGCAGCCGAGCCCTGCCGATCGGCTGACCGGCGGGCCCGGCGCGCTCAGGTACGGCGCAGCAGCGCCAGGAACATCGCGTCGGTGCCGTGCCGGTGCGGCCAGAGCTGCACGGTCGGCCCGTCACCGAGGCCGGGCATGCCGGCCGGCAGCAGCGGTCGGGCGTCCACGAAGTCCACCGGCGCCCCGCAGCGGCGGGCCGCCTCGGTGACCGTCACGTGTGTCTCCACCACGTGCGGCGAGCAGGTCACGTACGCCACCAGGCCGCCCGGCCGGACCGCCCGGAGCCCGGCGGTGAGCAGCTCGCGCTGCAACCGGGTCAGGGCCGGCAGGTCCGAGGGCTGGCGTCGCCAGCGCGACTCGGGACGGCGGCGCAACGAGCCCAGGCCGGTGCAGGGCGCGTCGACCAGCACCCGGTCGAAGTGCTCCTCCGCAAGTTTCGGCTCGCTGCCCACCAGCCGACCGTCGGTGTTCAGCACGGTCACCGGCAGCCCTCGGGTCGCGTTCTCGACCAGCCGGGCCCGGTGCTCGGCCACCTCCACCGCGGTCACTCGCGCGTTGCGCTGCGCGGCGATCGCGCCGAGCAGCCCCGACTTGCCGCCGGGACCGGCGCACAGGTCGAGCCAGCGGCCGTCCGGCCCGTCCAGCGGCGCGGCGGCCAACGCGTCGGCCACCAACTGGGAGCCCTCGTCCTGGACGTGCGCCCGGCCGTCGGCCACCGCCGCCAGGTCGCCGGGGGCACCGCCGCCCAGATAGACCGCGTACGGCGAGAAGGCACCCGGTGCGCCACCGACCTCGTCGGCGAGGTCGACGGGGTCGGCCAGTCCGGGCCGCGCGCACAGGTGCACCGGCGGACGCTCGTTGTCCTCGATCAGCAGTCGGGTGGTCTCGCCGAGATCGCCGTCGAGCGCCTCGGAGAACGCCCGGACGATCCACTGTGGATGACTGTAGGCGAGGGCGAGGTGACCGATCGGGTCGGTCTCCAGCGGCGGCGCCAACCGGGCCACCCAGGCGTCGCTGTCGCGTGCGGCGACCTCGCGCAGCACGGCGTTGGCGAAGCCGGTGGCCCCGGGACCGACCACCCGGACCAGGTCGACGGTGGACGAGACCGCCGCGTGCGCGGGCACCCGGGTGTGCAGGAGTTGGTAGGCGCCGATCCGCAACGCGTCCCGCACCGGCGGATCGATCCGCTGCACGTCCCGCCCGGCGGCGGCGGTGAGGATCGCGTCGAGCGTGCCGACGTGCCGCAGCGTGCCGTAGGTCAGCTCGGTGGCGAAGGCGGCGTCCCGACCGATCAGTCCCTCGTCGCGCAGGATCGCCGGCAGCACCAGGTTGGCGTACGCGTCGTCCCGGTGCACCGCCGCGACCGCCTCGTACGCGGCGTGGCGGGGCCGGTCCGCGGCGTTGCGCCCGCTGCGGGGCCCTCGGCGCTCGGGCCCCCGACGGGTGCTGGTCTCCCTCACGCCAACTCCTCCCCGGTGGCGACCCGGACACCCCGTGCCCAGTCGGTCGCCGGCATGGCCCGCTTGCCCGCCGCCCGCACCTCGCCGAGGCGGACCGGGACGGTGGCCGTGCCGGCCAGCACCCGCGCCTTCTCCACCAGCAGCTCACCGGGCTTGAGATCGGGCCCGTCGGGTGCCGGGGTGACCGGACCGAGCTTCACCCGCTCGTCCCGGAAGGTCGTCCACGGGCCGGGGGCCGGGGTGCAGGCGCGGATCCGGCGGTCCACCGCGAAGGCCGGATCGGCCCAGCGCACCCGGGCGTCCTCGACGGTCAGCTTCGGGGCCAGCGAGACACCGTCGGCGGGCTGCGGCTCGGCCCGGGCGGTGCCGTCCTCCAGCGCGTCCAGCACCGCCACCAGCAGCCCGGAGCCGCTGTCGGCCAGCCGCTCCAACAGGTCGCCGGAGGTGTCGACGGGTCGGATCTCGTCGGTCAGGGTGCCGTACACCGGCCCGGTGTCCAGCCCCTCCTCCAACTGGAAGACGCTGGCGCCGGTCAGCTCGTCGCCGTGCAGCACGGCGTGCTGCACCGGCGCGGCGCCCCGCCACGCCGGCAGCAGCGAGAAGTGCAGGTTCACCCAGCCGTGCCGGGGGATCTCCAGCGCCACCGGAGGCACCAGCGCGCCGTAGGCGACCACCGGCACGCAGTCCGGGGCCAGCTCGCGGAGCCGGTCCAGGAACTCCGGCTCGCGGGGACGGGCCGGGGTCAGCACCTCGACGCCGTGCTCGTCGGCCCAGGCGCCGACCGGTGAGCGTTGCAGGCCACGACCGCGTCCGGCCGGGGCGTCCGGGCGGGTCACCACGGCCACCAGCTCGTGCCGCGAGGCGGCCACGGCGGCCAGGGCGGGGACGGCGACGGCCGGCGTACCGGCGAAGATCACGCGCACCGGATCACCGACCCAGACCGAAGGGGCTGCCGCCGCCGTGCGGGCTCAGCTTGACGGTGGGCGGGGCGGCGGCGTCGTACCACTCGGCCTGCCGGATCGCCTTCATCGCCTCCTTGCGGCCGGCCTGGTCGAGCCGGTCGATGAAGAGCACCCCGTCCAGGTGGTCCGTCTCGTGCTGCACGCACCGCGACATCAGACCGGTGCCGACGATCTGCATCGGGTCGCCGTGCCCGTTGAAGCCCTTGGCGATCACGTTCTGCCGCCGCTTGGTGTCGAAGTACAGACCGGGGATGGACAGGCAGCCCTCCGGGCCGTCCTGCTCCTCCTCGTCGGGGAACTCCAGCACCGGGTTGACCAGGTGGCCGAGCACGTCGTCGACGTCGAAGGTGAACACCCGCAGGCCCACCCCGAGCTGCGGGGCGGCGAGGCCGGCGCCGTTGCGCTCACGCATGGTGTCGGTCAGGTCGGCGATGAGCGTACGCAGCTCGACGTCGAAGTCGACCACCGGATCGGCCGGCGTGCGCAGCACCGGGTCCCCGAACAGACGGATGGGCTGAACGGTCACGCGGGTCGGCTCCTTAACGGTGGGACGGGAGTGCCGTACCAGTCTACGGAGTGCCCGCGGAGGCACCGGTCGGCGCACCACGATCGGCGTACGGCGCCAGCTCAGGCGACGGTGACCGGCAGGGTGTCGTACCCGCGCAGGGTCAACCGGGTGCGGTGCCGGGGCGTGCCGGCGGGGGCCAGCTTGGGCAGCCGCCGCAGCACGGCGGGGAAGGCCACCTGCGCCTCCAGCCGGGCCAGTCCGGCGCCGAGGCAGTAGTGCGGGCCGGCCCCGAAGGAGAGCGGGCCGAGCTGTGCCCGCCACGGGTCGAACCGCGCCGGGTCCGGATACCTCCGGGGGTCGCGGTTGGCCGCGCCGAGCAGCACCAGCGTCCAGCCTCCGGCAGGCACCTCGACGCCACCGAGGCGGACGGTCGCGGTGCTCGTCCGGGTGGTCAACTGCACCGGCGAGTCGTAACGGAGCAGCTCGTCGACGTAGGCCGGGGCGTGCTCCGGGTGGCGGCGCAGCACCTCGGCCTCCCGCTCGTGCGCCAGCAGCACCGCCAGACCGTTGCCGAGCAGGTTGGTGGTGGTCTCGAAGCCCGCCACGAGCAGCACCACCAGGTTGGCCAGCAGCTCCTCGCCGGAGAGCCGGTCACCGGCATCGTGCGCCTGCACCAGCGCGGTGGTCAGGTCGTCGGCCGGCTGCCGGCGGCGGGCCGCCACCAGCGCGGTGAAGTAGTCGCGCAGTTCGGTGGCGCCCGCGTCGGCCACGGCCAGTTCGGCCGGGGTGATCTCGGGTTCCAGCACCCCGGTCAGGTCCGCCGCCCAGCGCCGGAACAGCGGGCGGTCGGCGGCCGGTACGCCGAGCAGCTCGCAGATCACCGCGACCGGCAGCGGGTAGGCGAACTCGGCCATGAAGTCGACGGCTGCCCCGTCCCGGCCGACCGTCGCCATCGCCGTGATCAGCTCGTCGGCCTGGGCGGCCACCACGTCGCGCATACCCGCGATCCGGCGTGGGGTGAACGCGCCCGCCGCCAGCCGCCGCATCCGGCTGTGGTCCGGCGGGTTGGTCCGCAGCATCGACCGGGCGATCGACGACAGCGCCGGACTCTCCCGCCACTGCGGCAGGACCTGGTCGCGCAGGTCGCCGTCGAGCACCTGGAACCGCGAGTCCCGGAGCAGTTCGTCGGCCTCGGCGTACCCGGTCACCACGTACAGGCCCGGACCGGCCGGGACGACGTGCCCGAAGGCGCGCATCCGCTCGTACGTCGGATAGGGATCGACCCGCCCGGTGGGCGACATGAGTAGCGCGAGCGTGCCGGCGGCGTCCATGGCGGCCTCCTCGGGGTCGGGAGGCTCCATCATGCCCGCGCCGTCACTGCGGTGGTTCAGACCGTGGTGCCGGACTCCCCCGCCAGCACCGCGTCCCCGCCGAGCAGCGCGTGCTCCGGCAGCGGCAGGTGGATGTCGTGGGCGGCCTCCCAGTCGTGGATCAGGCTGGGCCGGACCTGCGCGGCGAAGTAGTCGATCGCACTCATCCCGCCCACCACGGGCTCGTCGACCTCGGCGACCAGTCGGCCGGGCACCAGCCGGAACCCGCCGCGCAGCGCGGCGCTGAGCCGACGGTGCCCGTTGACCACGAAGAAGTACTCACCGGTGTAGCCGATCTCCAACGGCTCCAGGGCGGTCTCACCGGCGGCGACGACCTCGTCGACGGCCGTGGAGTCCCAGAGCCCGCGCAGCTCCGTGACCTCCTCGGTCGGATAGACCCGGCCCGGGTCCAGCAGCAGCAGCGGCGGCGCGGCGCGCAGCACCGCCGGGGCGAGTCGGCCCTCGTACGCGTCGATGATCCGCTCGATCACCTCGTCGGCGGGTGCCCGGGTGGTGTCGCAGACCAGGTCGTAGTTGCGCAGCCGGGCCTTGTCCACGCCGTAGCGGACCACGAACCGGTTGCGCTCGCTCTCGCTGCGTTCCCGCAGCTTGAGCTTTGCCTCCTCCATGGAGGTGTAGCTCTCGGCCGGGCCGGAGGGCCGCAGCAGCACCCGGCGGGCCGCCTCACCCGGCTCGGTGATCATGTGCACCTTGAGCGCGTCGGTGAAGAAGTGCCAGGCCAGCCGGGAGTCCATCACCAGGCTCTCGCCGGAGGCGGCGATGTCGCGCTGGAGTTGGTCGACGTAGCCGTCGACCGCCTGGTCGAGTTCGGCGTGCAGGTTGAGCTGGAGCGCGGTCATCTGACGCTCCTGGGCCATCTGCCGGTACAGGTCACCGACGCTGACCCGGCGCAGGCCGAGCCGCTCGGCGATCACCACCGACACGGTGCTCTTACCGCTGCCGAGGTCACCGTTGAAGACGATCGACTGACGAACGGTCACGACTGGTCCACCCCTGATCACCGGCTGTACTGGATCGTCATCGTTATCGCGCCGGACCGACCCGGTCCCGCCGTCACCACGCCCACCGCGACCGCTCCGGCTCGACGTGCCTGACGCCGCGTCACGACCTGGACTCGTCGTGCGCCCCGGCATGACGGGCGATGCTACCACCTTGACCACGGGACTCCCGCGCGCGCAACTCGGGGACGGCGCGTCGACACCCACCGCGAAGGGCACATCACATGCGGCGACCGGCAGTCACGTAGAGTGATCGGGCGGCGTCAGAACAGCGCGAGCGGGTCGACCTGGAGGCGTACCGGCTCGGCGGCCTTGCGCGCGGTCCGCACCCCCGCCGCCGTATGCAACGCCTCGGCCATCGCCGCCGCCCGTGCCCGGGGCACCCGGACCAGCATCCGTTCCCGGTCGTCGTCGGCCGGCACCGGGCCGAGCACCTCCGCCCCGTCCGGCAGGCGCGCCTGGGCCAGCAGGTCGGCCACCGCCACCGGCAGCCCGGTCACACTGGCCATCCGCACGGCGGGTGGGAACCCCAGCTCCCGCCGTTCGGCCAACTCCCGGGCGGCGAACCAGCCCGGGTCCCAGCGCAGCAGCGCCTGCACCGGCGCGAGCCCGCCGTCGGCGACCACCACCACCCGACCGCCTGCCGCCGCCGGCCGGGCCAGCGCCGCCGCCGCCGTCCAGCGCCGCAGCGCCTCCTCCCCCGCCCGCAGGTCGGCCCGGGTGAGCATGGCCCAGGTGTCCAGCAGCAGCACCGCGCCGTAGCCGCCCTCGGCCACCGGTTCGGCGCCCGGCGTGGCGATCACCAGCCCGGCGCCGCCGGGCACGTCGGCCAGCACCTCCTCCCGCCCGGACGTGCGTACCGGCACTCCCGGGAAGGCCCGACCCAACTCCTCGGCGGTACGCCGGGCACCGGTGACCGAGGCGCGCAGGCGCCGTCCCCCGCAGTGCGGGCAGGCGTACGCGGCGGCGACCCGGCCGCACCAGCGGCAGGCCGGCGGCCGACCGGCGGAGGCCAACGCCAGCGGCCCGGCACAGTGCGGGCAGCGGGCCGGGGTCCGGCAGTCCTGGCAGGCCACCGAGGGCAGATAGCCCCGTCGGGGCACCTGCACCAGCACCGGCAGATCCGCCCGCAACGCCTCCCGGGCGGCCGTCCAGGCCAGGCTCGGCAGCCGCGCGGTCGCCGCGCCCGGATCGCGGGCCAACTGCGGGTCGTCGCCGGTCGGCGCCACCGCCGGGGTACGCGCCCGCAACACCGCCCGGTCCGCGACGACCTCCCGGGCCCAGCCGGTCTCCACCAGCAGTTGCGCCTCGGCGGTACGCGCGAAGCCGCCCACCAGTGCCGCCGCGTCGTCGAGCTGGGCCCGGGTGAGCAGCACCTCCCGGGCGTGCGGGTACGGCGCACGAGGCTCGGCGTGCAGGTCGTCGCCGTCGTCCCAGACGGCGACCAGGCCCAGCCGGGCCACCGGGGCGAACATGGCCGCGCGGGTGCCGATCACCACCGGGGCGGCGGACCGGCGGGCGGTCAGGAAGGCCCGGTAGCGACGGGCCGGACCCAACGCGGCCGACAGGCACACATGCCGCCCGACGCCCAGCGTGGCAGTGAGCGCGGCGTCGAGCCGGTCCAGGTCCCGGCCGTCGGCGACCACCACCAGCGCACCTCGGCCGGAGGCCACGGTGGCGGCGACGGCGGTGGCGTAGCGGGCGGCCCACTCCTCCCCCGGCAACGCCGACCACACCGCCCGGGGAGAGCGCCCCTCGGCCAGGGCGCGCAGCAGCGCCGGTCCGGCCGGGTAGTCCCGCCATCCGCCCGGGTCGGGCGCTCCTTTGCCCGGGGAGGCCTCGGCGGCGCGGGTCGCTTCGGTGGCCGTCGCCGCCACACCGTCGGTCGGTGTCTCGGCAGGTGGAGGCGGCTCGGCAGCCGTCGCTGGCTCGGCGGGCGGAGTGAGGATCTCCTTCTCGACCCGGGCGTGGCGGGGTGGCACGGCGAGGCGCAGCACGTCGGCGAGGCTGCCGGCGTACCGGTCGGCGACGGCACGGGCCAGCCGGGCCACCTCGGGGGCCAGCACCGGCACCGGCGAGACCACCTTGGTCAGGTACAGCGGCTTCGGGTGGTCGGAGCGGTCGGCCCGCGCCAGCACCCAGCCGTCGACGAGTTGACCGGCGAAGCGGACCTTCACCCGGGCGCCGGGGACCGCGTCGTCGGCGAGGTCCGCCGGGACCAGGTAGTCGAAGAGGCGGTCCAGGTGGGGCAGCGGCACGTCGACGCAGACGCGAGCGACCGGCGACCCGTCAGCGGGCCGCCGGTCGTCACTGCCGCCGCCGGTCAGGCTCCCGCAGCCGACTTGAGATCAGCAGCCCGA
>NZ_JBITKM010000022.1:51813-72440 GCF_044461025.1 Micromonospora sp. NPDC049900 | reverse complement strand
CCACCAACCCAAAAGTTGGCACGGGGCATCATAAAACAATTTGGCACTGGCTTATCAAGCACCCTGTTGAGTTCTCAAAGAACAACCACACACCAAACCGCGATCCTGCTCTTGCCTGACCGCGTCTGGGGCAACCGCTCCAAACTATCTGAGCCGCTCTCGTAGTGCAACCTGAAGATTCAGGCTTTTACTTCGTAGCTTGCTCGGGACCCGCGCTAACGCACGCCCATCGGGCGGTCGTTTCTGTCGCGGGAAGCGGCAGACCGGCGATCACCATTTCTGGCGACTCACCCGGCTCCCTGCCGGCTTCGAAACTCTACCCGGTCGGCTTCGCGATCGCAACTCCATCTCATGGAGCCTGTCGCACCACCCGGGCTCAGTCTCAGATCGAGAGTGTCGATCTGGTCCTGGCGCCCGTTCTCGGCCGGTTTGCCCCGGCCTCCCTCGTGCAGAGAGAAAGTTACGCGGACGTCCCGGAGAAGGCAAATCAGGGTTCGTCGATGGTCGTCCTCATGGCCCAGCCGCGTGGGGCGGAGGCGGCGAAGGCGCGTGCCAGCCTCCCCGGGTCTCCCCCGTCGGCGCCTCGACCACCTGCGGTGGAACCTGTCCTGTCGGCGACGACCGTGACCGGTCCCGACGTGCCAGAGTGTCTGGCATGGATGACGTGTCCCGGCCCGCCAGTCCGGTCCTCGCCGAGGACGCGCTGCTCGGGCTCCTCCTGCCGTTCTGGCAGCTGATCATTGGTGCGTTCGTGCTGTTCGCGGTGGTCGCCTCGATCGGGCGGTTGGTCCGGCGCGGCCCGTCGCGGATGAGCACGGCGCTGCTGGTGACCGCCGCCGCCATCGCCGGCTTCGCCCTGGTGGGCGTGCTGCTCCAGGGGTAGCTCCGGTCACATCCGCCGGTTGGCCAGACTCGGCAGCTCGGCACGGATGCGCTCCAACCGGGCCAGGTCGAGATCAGCCACCGCGAACCCGGGGCCGTCGGGCACCTGGGACAGCACCGAACCCCAGGGGTCGACCACCATGCTCCGGCCGTAGCAGGTGCGGGCGGGCTCGTGGTCGCCGGTCTGGCCGGCCGCCGCGACGAAGCACTGGTTCTCGATCGCGCGAGCGCGCAACAACACCTCCCAGTGGTCCCGGCCGGTGTGCATCATGAACGCCGCCGGCACCACCAGCAGATGCGCGCCGCCCTCGGAGGCGAGTTGGCGGTACAGCTCCGGGAACCTCAGGTCGTAGCAGATCGACAGGCCGACGCGGACGCCTTCGACGTCCACCACCACAGGGCGGTCGCCGGGGGCCACGCTGGCCGACTCCCGGTACGAGACCCGACCGGGGATCTCCACGTCGTACAGGTGGATCTTGCGATAGCTGGCGGCGAGCGTGCCCGAGCGGTCGAAGACCAGGGTGGTGTTCCAGGTGTGCTCGGGGTCCGGGCCCGACTCGTGGAAGGAGCCGGCGATCAGCCAGACGCCACGTCGGCGGGCGACGTCGGCGAAGAAGCGGCCGACCTCACCGTCGACCGGCTCCGCTGCGGGCATCCCCGCCGATGGCCCGAGGTAGTCGACGTACTCCGGGATGAGCACCAGGTCGGCGCCGGCATCGGCCGCACGGTCGATCAGGGCCTCCGCGGCGACCAGGTTCGCCTTACGGTCGTCTCGGGAGTTGAGCTGGCAGACAGCGACGCGCATGTCTGCCAGCGTACGACCGAACTGCCGTCGACGGCAGCGTGTGGCCCCGGCACCGGCCTGATCAGGCCGACTTCTCCTCGCGCTCGCGCCGCGCCCGACGGCCGGTGAACTCACGCGGGACGATGGTCGGGTTCACGTTCTCCAGCACCGCCTCGCGGCTGATGAGCACCCGGGCGGCGTCGGGGTTGCTGGGCACCTCGTACATCACGGAGAGCAGCACCTCCTCCATGATCGCCCGCAGGCCACGGGCGCCGGTGCCACGCAACATCGCCTGGTCGGCGATCGCCTCCAACGCCGGGTGCTCGAACTCCAGCTCGACGCCGTCCAGCTCGAAGAGACGCTGGTATTGCCGGACCAGCGCGTTGCGTGGCTCGGTGAGGATGCGGACCAGCGCGCTGCGATCCAGGCTGCGCACGCTGGTGATCACCGGAAGCCGGCCGATGAACTCGGGGATCAGCCCGAACTTGAGCATGTCCTCGGGCATGACCTGGCTGAAGATGTCGTCGGTGGACCGCTCGGAGACAGCCCGGAGACGGGCACCGAAGCCGGTGCCGCCGTGGCCGGTGCGTGCCTCGATGATCTGGTCCAGCCCGGCGAAGGCGCCACCGCAGATGAACAGCACGTTCGTGGTGTCGATCTGGATGAACTCCTGGTGCGGGTGCTTCCGGCCGCCCTGCGGGGGGACGTTGGCGACCGTGCCTTCGAGCATCTTGAGCAGCGCCTGCTGCACGCCCTCGCCGGAGACGTCCCGGGTGATCGACGGGTTCTCCGACTTCCGGGCGATCTTGTCGACCTCGTCGATGTAGATGATCCCGGTCTCGGCACGCTTGATGTCGTAGTCGGCGGCCTGGATCAGCTTGAGGAGGATGTTCTCCACGTCCTCGCCGACGTAGCCGGCCTCGGTGAGGGCGGTGGCGTCGGCGATGGCGAACGGGACGTTGAGCATCCGCGCCAGCGTCTGGGCCAGGTGGGTCTTGCCGCACCCGGTCGGACCGAGCAGCAGGATGTTCGACTTGGCCAGCTCGACGCCGTCGTTACCGGCGCCCGGTGCGCCGGCCGCCTCGGCCTGGATGCGCTTGTAGTGGTTGTAGACCGCCACCGCGAGCGCCTTCTTGGCCTGCTCCTGCCCCACGACGTAGTTGTCGAGGAACTGGCAGATCTCCATCGGCTTGGGAAGCTCTTCCCACTTCACCTCGCCGGACTCGGCCAGCTCCTCTTCGATGATCTCGTTACAGAGATCGATGCACTCGTCGCAGATGTAGACCCCAGGGCCCGCGATGAGCTTCTTGACCTGCTTCTGCGATTTACCGCAGAAGGAGCACTTGAGTAGGTCGCCACCGTCACCGATCCGTGCCACCTACGTTCTCCCTGCACTCATCGGCCGGAGCCCCGGCCACGACCTGCGGACGCTTCCGCTCCGCCCGTCTTCTTACCCCGCCGGTCACCCGGCCAAGTCGTACGGACCCGACGTTACCCGCTGTCGGAGCTTTCTCCGACCCCCAAAACGGGTGTGTCAGAGGCCGGCGGGCGACAGACCCCGCCGACCTCTGACGTGGTACCGGTCAGCCAGCCGAGTTGGCGGCCAGCAGGCCCTTCTTACGGCTGGTGAGGATCGTGTCGACCAGCCCGTACTCGCGGGACTCCTCGGCCGTCATGATCTTGTCGCGGTCGATGTCCTTGCGGACCAGGTCGACCGCGCGGTTGCAGTGCCGGGAGAGCATGTCCTCCAGCTGGGTCCGCATCCGCAGGATCTCCCGGGCCTGGATCTCGATGTCCGAGCCCTGCCCGTAGCCGCCCTCGGTGGCCGGCTGGTGGATGATGATCCGCGAGTTCGGCAGCGCCATCCGCTTGCCCGGGGTGCCCGCGGCCAGCAGCACGGCGGCGGCCGACGCGGCCTGACCCAGGCACACGGTCTGGATGTCCGGCCGGACGTACTGCATGGTGTCGTAGATCGCCGTCATCGCGGTGAACGAACCACCGGGCGAGTTGATGTACATGATGATGTCCCGGTCGGGGTCGGTCCCCTCCAGGGTGAGCAGCTGGGCCATCACGTCGTTGGCCGACGCGTCGTCCACCTGAACGCCGAGGAAGATGATCCGGTCCTCGAAGAGCTTGTTGTACGGGTTGGACTCCTTGACCCCGTACGACGTGCGCTCCACGAACGACGGCAGGACGTAGCGGTTGTGCACGGCCGCGAACTGTGGCGGCAGGCTCAGGTCGGTCATCGTCTGCTCCTCGATCAGCTCAGGGTCCCGGCGCCCTCGGGAACCTGGGCGGCCCCGGTGATCACCTTGTCGATGAAGCCGTAGTCCACGGCCTCCTGGGCGGTGAACCAACGGTCGCGGTCCGAGTCCGCCTCGATCTGCGCCGGGGACTGGCCGGTGTGGGAGGCGACCCGCTCCTGGAACATCCGCTTGGTGTAGAGCATCTGCTCGGCCTGGATCGCGATGTCGGCCGCGGTGCCGCCCATGCCGCCGGAGGGCTGGTGCATCATGATCCGGGCGTGCGGGAGGGCGTAGCGCTTGCCCTTGGTGCCCGCGCAGAGCAGCAGCTGGCCCATGGACGCCGCCATGCCCATCGCCACGGTCGACACGTCGTTGTCGATGAACTGCATCGTGTCGTAGATGGCCATACCCGAGTAGACGGAGCCACCGGGCGAGTTGATCCAGAGGTTGATGTCGCGGTCCGGGTCCTCCGCGGCGAGCAGCAGAAGCTGCGCGCAGATGCGGTTGGCGACCTGGTCGGTCACCTCGCTGCCCAGGAAGACGATCCGCTCCTTGAGCAACCGGTTGTAGACCGAGTCGTCGAGGTTGCCAATGGTGTCACCGCCACGGGCGTCGATCGCCCGGAGCGGCTTCGCTGGGATGTGCATGTCGGTCATGGCAGCCCTTCGCTCTCCGTACCGTCGTGTCCGACACTAACCGCTGCGCCGGGCGGCAGAGCCCCGGTCCGGGCACTGTTCGCTCTCAGCGCAGGACCCCTGAGAGGCGTACCCGGTAAAGGAATCGGGCCACCACCCACCGCTACCGGCGGACGGTGGCCCACCCCCGCGATCAGTGCTCGTGCGCGTGCTCCTGCTCGCTCGCCTCACGGAGAGCGTCGAGGCTCACCTCGTTGCCGGCCGAGTCCTTGATCTTGATGCGCTCCATGACCGAGGCGAGCGCCTTGCCCCGCCGCACGTCGCCGTAGACCGCACCGGCGGTGCCGGAGCGGACCAACTGGTCGTAGTACTGCTGGGGGGCCATGCCGGCGCGCTGGGCGCGGTGCACGATCTCGTGACCGAACTCGTCGTCGGAGACCTGGGTGTCCTCGGCGTCAGCCAGGGTGTCGAGCAGTAGCTGGACCTTGACGCCCTGGGTGGCGGCCTCGGTCAGCTCGGTGTCGATCTGCTCCTCGGTCTTCTCCTCGGCGGAGAGGTAGTCCTCCATCGACGCGCCGATGCGCTCCAACTGGTCGACCATGGCCTGCTTACGGCTCTCCACCTCGTCGCGGATGACACCCTCCGGCGCCGGCACGTCGGCGACCTCGACGAGCTGCTCCAGGGCCTTGTCCCGGGCGGCGTAGATCTGCTCGACCCGCTTGCCCCGGCTGACCCGCTCGCGCAGGTCGTCGCGCAACTCAGCGATGGTGTCGAACTCGCTGGCCAGTTGGGCGAAGTCGTCGTCCAGCTCGGGCAGCTCCTTCTCCTTGACCGTCCGCACGGTCACCGCCACGTCAGCGTCCCGACCGGCGAAGTCCCCGCCGACGAGCTGCGTGGTGAAGGTGGTGTCCTCGCCGGCGGAGAGGCCGACCACGGCCTCGTCCAGGCCCGGCAGGAGCTGCTTGCTGCCCACCTCGTGGGAGATGTTGCTGGCCGAACCGCCCGGCACCTCCTCGCCGTCGACGGTCGCCCGCAGGTCGATCTGCACGTAGTCGCCCTCGGCGGCCGGCCGCTCCACGGTCTTGAGGGTGGCGAAGCGCTCGCGCAGGCTCTTCACCTGCTCGTCGATCTCGCTGTCGTCGATCTTGAGCTCGTCGACGGTGACCTCGATGCTGGCGAGGTCGGGCAGGGTGATCTCCGGCCGGACGTCGACCTCGGCGGTGAAGTTGAGCGAGTCACCGTCGTTGAACTCGGTGATCTCCACCTCGGGACGACCCAGCGTCTTCAGGTCGTGCTCACGGACCGCGGTGAGGATGTTCTGCGGGATCGCCTCCTGCACCGCCTCGTTGAGCACGGTGCCCCGACCGACCCGCTGGTCGATGATCGCGGCCGGTACCTTGCCCCGGCGGAAGCCGGGAATCTGGATCTGCTGACCGATCTCCCGGTACGCCTTCTTGAGGCTCGGCTCGAGCTCGACGAACGGCACCTCGATGGCGAGCCGCACGCGCGTCGGGCTCAGAGTCTCGACGGTGCTCTTCACAGGCGTACTCCTTGACGGATCTCGGTTGAGTCTCGGGCGCTCTTACAGCCCATAGAGTGTAGGCGAGCCAGCACGGCGGGCCGGCAGCGCCCGGGAACCGCACGAACGGCAGCGCCCGGAACGGCGACCGGCGCCCGGGACGGCCCGGCCGCGAGCGGCAGTCGGGGTGGCGGGATTTGAACCCACGGCCCCTCGCTCCCAAAGCGAGTGCGCTACCAAGCTGCGCCACACCCCGTGGCGACGTGCAGTCTATGCCGTCGGTCCGACAAAGGGATGCCGGGGCGTCACCCAACGCGCCGAACGGGATGAACAGGACATCAAGGCTGGCATCCCCCATCGTGGGCGATCCGCACGCCGTCCGGGACGACGGCACGGACGCCGCACCGGATACGGCCGCGCGGGGCAGACGCGCATTGGGTACGCTGTCGGCGCGCCCTGATCCGTCGGGGCGTACGCGGGCGTAGCTCAATGGCAGAGCTTCAGTCTTCCAAACTGACGGTGCGAGTTCGATTCTCGTCGCCCGCTCCAGCACCACCGGCCCAGGTCAGCGGCGTTCTCGCCCAGCCTGGGCCGCTGTCGTTCTAGCCCTCTTTGATCTTGCGTGCCATTGGCGTGCCAGTAGCACCGTCCGTGCCGCCCGAGGTCGCTTAGCGTGCCTTCCGCGTGGCCTTCTTGCCCTTGGTCAGCTTCTGCTTCTCCTTGGCCTTGGGCTTGCCCGCCGCGCGCTTGGTCTGCTTGGTGATGCGGCGGTCCATGGCGTCGGCGATCTCCCGGTCCCGCTCGCTGGTGGCGTGCTGGTAGATCAGCGCCGCGCGCATGCTGGCGTGACCCATCCGATGCATCAGGTCCCGCGTGCTGGCCCCGGTCGCCGCCGCCAGGTTGTTTCCGGTGTGCCGCAGGTCGTGGAAGTGGAACCCCTCTGGCATGCCAGCCGCCCGCAGCGCCGCCGACCATCCGACTGCCCGCCGGAAGTTGCCGGAACGCAGCACCGCCCCCTTGTCCCCGGTGAAGACCAGCGCTTCCGGCCCCTCCCCCACGAACTCATCCAGGTGATCGGCCAACACGAGCCGTGCCGCCGCCGGCAGCGTCACCACCCGATTGCCCGCCTCCGACTTGGGCGGCCCGAACTCCATCCGGTTACGCAACGCCGCCAGCTTGCGCGGCACCCGCACCGTGCCCGCCGTCAGGTCCACGTCCCCGCGCCGCAGCGCCGCCAGCTCACCCCAACGCAGCCCGGAGTACGCGGCGACGATCACCAACGCGGAGAACCGGGCCGGCATCCGTTCGGCGAGCGCGAGCACCTGGACCACGGTCGCCACCGGCCGTTCCGGCGTGTGATAGCGGTCATAGCCCGGGATGCGGCACGGGTTCTGCCGGATCAGCTCGTCCTCTTTGACGGCGGTGTTGAGGATCGCTCGCAGCAGCGAGTACGCCTTGACCGCCTGCGGTTCGCTCGTGCCGCCGCCGAGCAGCGTGCGCCGCCAGGTGCGGATGGTCTGCGGCTTGATCGCGCCCAGGGCGAGCCCGCCGAGGTGCGGACGGATGTGCAGCCGGAACAGGTCTTCATAGCTCTCACGGCTGCGCGGCTGGAGCTTCCGTTCGGCGATCCACTTCCGGCCGTACGGCTCAAGCTTGATCTCACCCGCCTCCGGCGCCGACCACTCCCCCTTGATGATCTCCGACTCCACGACGGTCAACCACTTGCCCGCCTGCCGCTCCGTCTCGAAGGTGTGTGGCGCCTTCCGCTCCAACCCGTCCGGCCCGACGTACCGCGCCTGGAACCGCCCGGACGGCAACCGCCGCACGTTGCCGAAACGCCGCCGGCCCTTGCTCCCCGCCATCAGGCCACCTCCCCCAGGTAGTCACGCAACTGCGCCCGGGAGATCGGCACCACCCGGTGTGTCTCGATGTACGCGGCCACGGCGGACGCCTCGAAACGCACCAGCCGCCCGACCTTCACGAACGCGATCCGCCGCTCAGCCACCAGCCGGCGCACGAATCGCGGCGTTGCCTTCAAGCGAGCGGCGACCTCATCGGCGGTCAACAGCTCGTCATCCATGCGGTTGTCCCTCCCCTGGTTCAGGCCGCGAGCGCGGCAGGTCGATCGGTTGCCGAAACAGCGACGGCTGTTCGCTGCCGGGCGATGTCGAGGTCCGCCCGCCATCGGATGCGGGCCGATATGGCGCGCAGGAGGCGGTGCTCCAGGGGCGGCACGTCCGGGTCTTCGGGTCGGGCGAGTTCGAACCGGTACCGGTTCGGCCCGTCTGCCTCGTCGGCCGCCTGGTCGTGTTCCTCGGTGTCGGCCATGCCGCCCGCGAGGATCGCCCGCACCCATGAGCGGTTGTCTGCGCGGTGGTCAGCCAGGGTCTTCCCGGACCACTGACGAGAGACGAGGACGCGGCGGCCGGTGAAGCCGAGGGTGGAGCGTTGGTGGACCTTCCCGGTGCACCGCCCGGGGGTCAAGCCCGCCTTGACGCCGTCGGGCTGGACTCCATACAGCAGCCAGTTGGCACACGTCGGCGAGCACGGCAGCACGGACAGTTCCGCGTGCAGCCGGTCGAAGTGCGCCTTCTGCGCGTCGGACCGAGGCTTGGCCTGATCGGTCAGATCCTTCGTGACGTACTTGGTCACGTACCGGATGGACCGCTCCGCGTCCTTAGTGCCCTGCTCGATGCCGCGTGCGTCGATGCGGCCGAGCCTGGCGACGTAGGCGGGCCGAGCGTCGGGCTGCTCCAGGGCGTCGAGCGCTTCACCCCACGTGGGCAGCGGCTCGCGGGTCTTCGGGTCGACGTATGCCTGTTGGCCGACGTCCCATACCGGCGGCTTGTCGACCCGGTAGACGGGTTCGTTGAATGCCGGCCACCAGACCTGGTGGTAGGTGGCGGCGGCGATCTGCTTGAGCAGCCGACGCGGGAGGGTGCCTCGGATAGCGAAGTGCGCGTGTGGGGCGAGCCGGCGTTGCAGCTCGACGGCTCCGGCGTATTGGACGTTCCAGCCGGCGGCCCGGCGGACGTTCTGCCACCACCGATCGAGGACCCGGGCGAAGTGGATCGCATCCAGCGCGGCCCGCCGGTAGTCATACGTGGTCGGGTCGACGGGCGTGCCGAGCACGTCGTCATACGGTCCGTGTCGTTGGCCGCACTCGCAGGGGGCGGTGTAGGGGCCGCGCCGCAGGTGGGAATGCACCGGCCCATGGGAGCCCAAAGTGAGGGTCACGAGCATCGAGGGCCGGTGGGTCTTGCCGGTCTTGCCGGAGTAGGCCCGGCCGACGGTGCGGGGGTCGACGGGCATCCGGGGTAGGTCGGGTGAGTCCTGACGCCGCCTGGTCGACCGTTTGCGGCGTGGTCGGTCGCCGCGGTCTTTGGGGGTGAGGTGCCCGCGCAGGCTCGTTTCTGCGAGCGCTTCGTCCATTTCGGCGATGGCGGCGTCTATCTCGGCCAGGTGTGCGACGCGTTCGTCTGGGGTCATCGGCTGGTACTGCACCGCTTCCCGTTCGAACTCCAGATGCGCCCGTACCCGCACCAGCGCGAGCACGTCTTCCCCCGGCTCGTCGGGGCGCACGGCGGGTTCTTCGGCGAGGTGCCAGCCTTCCCGGATCTGCTGGATCCGCAACCGACGGCCCCGCTCCGCGCACGGCCCGCACTTGACGGCGAGGGTCGCGCCGCAGGGCACCTCCACCACCTCGGTCACACCGGTGGCGATGTCGGTACGCCGTAGGGCGAGGGGGCGGACGCAGACGCCGTTCTGTTCGGCGAGCTGCTTGAGCGCCTCCTTCGCGAGAGGCTTGCGCAGTCGGTCGGCCCGCGACCCCGGCCGAGGCCGCTCCACGCTTGCAGCGTCGGTGGCCGGGGTCGCGTTGGGGATGAGTTCGAGTTGGCTCACCGGTCACCCTCCGACCCGGAGGGGGTGCCGTTGCGCGGGGTGAACGCCGCCGCAGGGACGGGCACCAGCCCGGGACGCCGCTCGATCGACGGCACCGGCCGCAGAACCGCCGGACGAGGATGCTCGCCATCGACATCCCGGACGACGGTCGCCGCCTGGTCGCCGTTGATCCGCGTGGACAGGGCATCGCCTCCGGCTGGCTGGTCGTCGTTGAAGGGCACCGGCACGTCGTCGGGTCCAGTCGGCACGTCAGCGCGGCGTTCGTCGCTCGGCTTGGCGACAGGCGCCGGGACGGGTGCGGTGGAGAAGACGAGCTTCGACAGGCCGAGGAACGCCAACGCGGGCACGGCGGACAGGAGCCAGCCGGACAGGCCCGGCTTGGCCACCGCGAGTTGCGCGGCCAGCGACAGCGAGACGGCGCAGACGAGCAGAAACATCGGGTAGCCGATGGGGCCGCCGGTGCGGCGGCGTTGCCGGATGGTCAGCAGCGCGGCCAGGGGCAGGAGTTCGGAGATGGCGGCGTTGGCCCAGCCGAACCAGTCCCCCGTGCCGGCCGGAGAGTTCGCCATCGTCCAGTCATGCACATGCGTGAACGACGCCGCCCCGGCTAGCCCGCCGACGACAAGGACGATGAGCACCAGGACCACGCCCTCTATCCGTTGCGCGGTGGTCTTCACGCCGCCGCCTTTCGCTCGTCGGTGCTGTCGGGGGTGTGGTCGAGGTGGCGGTAGGTGCGGCCGAGGGAGCGGATGTCGTCGTCGGTGAGGTAGGCGAACCGGACCCGGACGGGTTCCCGGACGCCGTCGAGGACGACGAACCCCACGCCCGGCTGTGCTTCGGGGATGCGGTCGCAGAGGGCGCCTCGGTCGCGGGCGGCGTCGCCGAGGACCATGTCCACCTGCTCCGGCTCGGTCAACCGCAGCCCGATGCGGGTGGGAAACAGGTCCCGGAACGGCAGCACGTCCTTACGCGGGTCCTGCAACGCGGCAACGACGTGCACGCCCACCGCGCGGCCCTGGGAGAGCAGGAGACCGAGGGACTCTTTGATCCGGTCCCGGACCTTCCGATCCGTGATGTACGCGGTCAACGCCGCCAGCTCATCGATGACCAGGACCAGCAACGGCTCCTCCACCGTCGGCACATGCTGACGCGTCACACCCCGCAGCCGGGACGCGCGAAGCCGCATGCGCTTGACCGCTTCGTCGAGGACGCCGGCCATGCCGTCGGCGTCGTCGTAGGCGAACCGCGTGAACAGCGGCACCCCGGCCGCCAGTTCCATGCCGCCCTTCGGGTCGAACGTCCACACCTCCACCAACCCCGACCGCACACCACCAGCCAGGGACCGGATGAGCGACCACAACACCGACCCCTTGCCCGCCCCGGTCGCCCCCGCGATCAACACATGCGAGCCCGCCAACCGCAGCCGATACGGCTCACCGTCTTCCCGCACACCGAGCGGTAGCCCGCCGAAGTCGGGCGTGTCCGACACCGGCAGCGGCGCGACCATGTCGGAGAGGGGGTCGCGGCGCATGAAGCGGACCACCACCCGGTCGGGACGGCCGGTGGAGCGAGCTTGCCCGGTGTGCTGCCGGAACGCATACGCGAGACGCTCCGCCGCCTGGCCCCAGTCATCGGGGATCTGGCCCGGCAGCATGCGGACGGTCAGTTCGTCGCCCCACCGGTCACAGCGCACCCGCAGCAGCCGGGGCACGTAGCGGTCACCGCCGAACACCGTCGCCAGGCCGCAGGTGGCCATCACCGACGCCCACCGAGGCCGATACACCACCAACGCCCGCACCCGGGCAACCAGCGGATACCAGCCGAATCGCAGCCACGAGGTGGGATGCCACCGCCACCACCCGACACACCCGGCCGCCATCGTGGTGACGACGCCCGCCAGGACCAGGCCACCGAACTCCGCCCGCACCCAGAGCGCGAGCCCCGCAGGCAGGCTGATCCACCAGTAAAGGACGGCCAGGACAGTGAGGCGGAACAGGCCCCGGGCCAGCCACCAGAACACCAGCAGCCAGCCCGGCACCCGCCACGCGGGAAGACGCACGTTCATCGGCGCTACCGGGATCTTGTCCCCCGGGATGATGTTGATCAGAGGCACACGCCACCCCCATGACGGCCCCGGCCACGGCCGAGGGTGGTGATGCAGGGGCGGCAGGACATGCGCCGCAGGTCGAACCGGCGCGGCTTCACCCACCGCGAACAGCGCGGGCAACGGATCGCGTAGACCACGCCGAAAGCCGGCGGCAGCCGCAGCACCGACCGGACCGCCGCCTCCACCTCCCGCAGCGCGTGCCGCAAGTCGGCCACGCGAGTACGGACCACGACGAGTAAGGCCCCGACCAGCAGCGGCACGGCCGCGATCAGGGCAGGGTGAACTACGGTGGGCATCACGCCCTCCTTCATCTGACGAGGGATGGGAGAGCGCGGGACGGGCCGGGACTCTTGGCGGGGAAACGACCCGCCCCGCGCGCCAAAACGGAACGATCAGGCAGCCACCGAACCCGGCGCCGACGACGCCGGCCGCAACGCCGACGCCCGCAGCGAATACGCCATCCGCGACCGGCAATCACCCGACGAACGGCCCGGCTTGCACCGCTGCGAATCCACATACGGCGTCAGGGTCAAGCCCTCGAACTCCACAGCCGGCGGGTAACCCGGCACGGTGGACGGTGGCGGCACCGGCTGCTGCGCCGCGACCACCTTCACCTTGACCTCAGTGGAGCGGCCGAACTTCCCGGCCTCCGGGTCCAGGTCCATCACCCGCACCACCCACACCCGCTCCCCGGACTCCTTATCCCGCGCCTGGTTATCCGCCTCACCACGACGCTCGAAATCGATCTGCGGCGACACACCCAGGCACAGCGCCCCGGCGGGGAAGACGTACTCGGACGGGACCGGCACCTTCAACGTCATCGGAACCAACGCACGACCTCCAGAGCCATGAAGTCAACTCAACCAGTTGACTTGTTAAGTTGCGTCAAAAGTAGGTGCGGTCAACTCGACTTGTCAAGTGATGTATCGAGCAGTGTCAGTCGAGCGGGTAGACGTCTTCGAGATCGTGTCGACGGGCCGGCAGCACCAGATCCACAGCCAACAGCGGCTTGCCGAAGCGGTCGCAGACGGACAGCAACACCGTCAGGACCGGATCGCTTTCGCTGACCTGCAAGAGCTTGGCCTCATCGGCGTCAGGGAGGCGCGCCGAGATCCGTTCGCTGACGTGGTCGAAGCGCACCCGTTTACGCGACGCGACATGCCGGAGCAGCCCCTCCGGAAGCACGTCGCTACCGCCGACGCCCGTGCCGTCGGCCAGGTCGGCAGGAAGGAAGGCGGTACCGAGTTCCACCGGCCCGAGCCCGTCAACGGTGATCACTCGGCGTCGCGCGACGACTGGCGTTCCGGGCTCGACCCCGAGCGCTACCGCCGCCCTGGAGGGGGCAGGCACCTCACCGGCAGCCAGCAGGGTGGAGCCGGCTCGTTCGTCGTCCTCGAGGACTGCGAAGCGGCGTTCCCGCTGTCGCTGGTCGGCCCCACCGGGCCGGCCGAGGGAGAAGCGCCCCTTGCCTTGTCGACTTTCGATCCAGCCGTCCTGACGCAGCAGGTCCAGCGCCCTGACGACGACCGGCCTCGACGCGCGGAACTCCCGCACCAGATCGGTCTCACTGGGCAGCATCGAGCCGGGTGGGTACGTGCCATCTTCGATGCGTTGCTGCATCGCGTTGACGATCACGACGTACTTCGGCGGCGCAACTTCGATCGGCACCGGCTCACCCCAGACGACAACTCAGCTTGTCAACAGGCTATCTGCGCTGCTCAGATTCTGTCCAACGTCCGGCGTTGGTCATCGGACCCGGCTTCGGCGCGAAGCCGCTCTGCCAGTCCCGCAGCGCACTCTTCAAGCGAGCGTTCTCCGCACGCAGCCCCGCCTCCGCGCCATCGCGGGCGGTCAGCTCGTCGACGACCGCGCGCAGGAAGCCGTACACCTGCTCCTCCGCCAGGCCCCGCCGCCCGACCCTGGTACGACGGAACCGAATCTGCTTCACCTGTTCCGGACAGAGCCGGGCCAAGCGCGACGCAGCCCGGAAGACGCCAACCGAATGCATGGTCACCGCAACCTCCTTGGAGTTGAGACCGCCGTAGGTGCCTTTCGATTCGCCCCGCTTCGGCTGGCACGGCCTGGCGGGGCGGGTGGTGTGCGTCGGTTGACGGGAGCGGCATCCGGGGCGATCAGCTTCAGACCGGCGCGCTGCACGAAGATCTCTCGCCGGTCCACGGCGTTGCCTGCCCGGTCGAGCGCGTAACCGAGTAGCCACACCCAGCCGTCGTACGTCGTCCAGTCATGGACCTTGATGACCCGGAAGATCAGCGACCGGCTGCCGCCGAACTGCACCGACGCCTCAACACCGACGTGCAGCACGTCGCCCGGCTTTGGGTCCATCACCGCCCGCCCTCACGCACACTGTGGATGGGCACCGAAGCAGGCGGGCTCTGGCCACGACCGACACCGCCGCCTGCCTGCACCTGCTCCGGTGCCCTGCTCAGGACGCAGCCGCTACGACAACCGCCGCCGATCGCGTCTGCCTACCGGTGCCGGCGCAGTCCGGGCAGCCCCGTCGTTGCAGCCGGCTCGGATCACTCGGCGCACGAAGAGAACGCCGAGGACTGGCCATCTTCCAGCCCCGCCCCTCACAGCCCGAACAGGCCACGAGCAACGACGAGGCATGGCACGGTCCCCGGCGCGAGCGGCCCCCGTCCACGCACCGAAGGACCCGAACGCCACTTCCCGCCGCGACCGCAGCGGACTCGGTACCGGCACGAGCGACCCGGTGCCCTGTCGGCCCGTGCACCTGCGCGGCCTGTACATGCACAATTGCGGTGGGTGAGACGTCCATGGTGGAGATAGAACACCCGGTGACGGAGACCGATCGAGGACCGAATCAGCACCTCTGGTGGACATCGAGCGGACACCATGAGGACCTGCGTTGAGTTCAGGACCTCCGACAGGCGAGCGTGGAGATAGCCCATCAGGAAGGCATCGACGATGGCCCGAGACCGCCGCGAACCTCGCACCGTGCTGGAGCATCTGATCCAGCAGAGTGACCGCACGTATGAGGAACTGGCCGACGAGTTCAGCCGCATGGACCCTCGCGCGGCGATCAGCGCCCGGCACCTTGGGCGTCTTGCACGCGGTGAACGGGACCTGGCCTCATCGACCCCCGCCACCCGGCGCGCGTTGCAGGCCATGTTCGGCAAGACCGTCGATGAGTTGCAGCGTCCCTGGGCACCTCACCAGTTGACCCCTGCGTCGGGCCGACAGCTCATTGTCGAGCCCTTCGGCGCCGGCCCGGAAAGGAACCTCCTCACCATGGCCGCACAACGCGCACGCCAGTACGCCATGCTCGCCGCCGAATCCACGTCA
The DNA here is from genome assembly GCF_044461025.1 of Micromonospora sp. NPDC049900. Taxonomy (NCBI): domain Bacteria; kingdom Bacillati; phylum Actinomycetota; class Actinomycetes; order Micromonosporales; family Micromonosporaceae; genus Micromonospora; species Micromonospora sp. NPDC049900. The sequence continues at coordinate 57,040 of NZ_JBITKM010000022.1, read as the reverse complement.
CCGGCCGCCATTACCCAGCTCACCGAAGACGTGCAGCGCCTCGCCCTGGCCTACCCGCAACGCCCGGTCAGCCAGATCCTGCCGGACCTGGTCGAGACCCAGGACACCCTGTTCACCCTGCTCGAACGCCGCCAACAGCCGGCCCAGTCGCGGGACCTGCACTTCCTCGCCGGCATCACCAGCGGTCTACTCGCCAAGGTCTCCCACGACATGGCCGACCCGCACTCCGCGATGCTGCAAGCCCGTACCGCCGTCCTCTGCGCCGACCAGGCCGCACACCCCGGCCTGCAAGCCTGGCTCCGCGGCCTCCAATCACTGGTCGCCTACTGGGCCGGCCGGTACGCCGAAGCCGTCCGCTACGCCGAGGCCGGACGCGAGTACGCCGCCCAAGCCGGCGGCACCTCCGCCGTGTGGCTGCCCGTCAGCGCCGCCCGCGCCTACGCCGCACTCGGCAACGCCGAACACGCCAAGGCCGCCATCCACGAGGCCGAAGACGCCTGGTCCCGGGTACACCCCGACGAAATGGACGAAATGGGCGGCATCTGCACCTTCAACCAGCCCCGCACCCTCTACTACGCCAGCGACGCCCTCGCCTGGCTCCCCGACGAAGCCGCCGCCACCGAGCGCTACGCCCTACAGGCCGTCCAGGCGTACTCCGACCGCTACGACCCCGCATGGGCCTTCGGCGACCAGGCCGGCTCACACACCAACCTCGCCATCGCCCGCGTCGCCAACGGCGAACTCGACGCCGCCGAAGACGCCCTCACCCCCGTGCTCGACCTCCCCGCCGACCAGCGCATCAACGGCATCGTTCACTCCGTCCGACGCGTCCACCAGGCCATCACCCGCGCCGGCCACGCCACCGACGCCCGTGACCTCATCGACGGCATCGAGCACTTCACCCACACCCCCGCCAACGTCCTGCCCCGATAAGGCACCATCAGCGCATGTACCCGATCACCATCCCCGGCCGCGTCATCACCCTTCGCGAACTGCGACCCGATGACGCGGCCGACGCCTTGGCGATCATCGGCGACGACCGAGTCACCCACTGGCTCTCCTTCGACAGCCGCGACCACGCCGCCGCCGTCGCCATGATCGAAGGCGCGGTCATCCGGGCACAGCAAACCCCCCGCACCGAGTACTACCTAGCCGTGGCCGATACGGAAGACCGCATGATCGGGTTCGCCCGCCTCGGACTCTCCGGCCATCAGGCCGCGAAGCTCGGCTACGCCATCAACGCCGACCACTGGGGCCACGGCTACGCCACCGACGCGGCACGCACGATCATCGGCTACGGCTTCCAGGAGTTGCGGCTCCACCGCGTTACCGCCGCCATCGGCCCCGACAACGCCGCCTCGATCGCCGTCGTCAAACGACTCGGCATGCAGTACGAAGGCCGACTCCGCGACCACGTATTTACCAACGGTGCCTGGCGCGACTCCCTGCTCTACTCGATCCTTGCTTCCGAGTGGATCACCGACCCAGCGTGAGAGCCCGGCAACACCGCTCCACTACGCGCGAACCAAACCGCCGGTACTATCGCCGCCATGCGCGACGCCGACACGCCGCCGCACGAACCTACCGACCACCCCCGCGCCCCACGACGCACACCTCGCGAGCAAGCCGCCCGAATTCGAGCCGCCGCAGCCGAGGTGTATAAACGCGTGCAGGATTGGCGGAACGCGCCCGGCTGGCAGGACACTCCCATCAACACTCATCGACATCGGGTCACCGTGAGCGTAATCGCGACACTTGATGCGCTGCCCGAGCCGGCGACAGCGGATGAACTGGCAGCACTCCTCGATACCGTCCGCCCCCTACTACTTGAGTGGCGACCAAGCCGACCCGGCCCCGAACAGCAAATCTTTGTTGCGGTCGAGCGGCTAAGGAAGTGTGCGATATAGAAAGATCCCGCCGTCGCCGGTTAGTGGATGCGCGGCAACCGCCTCCAGAGCCCATACGCAGTCTTAGGCGTCAATCCGTCTTGGCTACTGTAGAAAAGTCGGAATAGAGGCTTAACCAATTCTTGATCGAACCTCCAGTCGCCAACGAGCAAACTCTTGCCGAGCCAGTTACCTAAGATGCTCTCGAACGCATATTGGTTGTAGGACCGAACAACAGTCTCGCAAATGGCAGCCACATCTTGGATGGCGGTCACCGTGACCTGGACTCTTTGCGGCGACTTGGGAGGGGCAACCACTCCGAGAGCGATAATGTTTCGCGCGCTAATGATTCCACCAGCGTGGGCAATGGCATGGCGCACATGGCACGCCTTAGCGTATTCGCCGAGAGCGGCATCGAGTGGAGAGTTGTTTTTGATCTCAAAGCCAAGCATGCCCTTCGTCTTTTTCTTGATCTCCGAAGGGTCCGCCAGGCTCGTACCTTCGAGTACTCCCATGGCTAAGAAGTCGTCAGAGTACCGTCTCGCAGCAAAGAGCGTGACCTGATTTGCGTCACTAGTGGAATTTGCGCGAGGACAAAGGCAACTTGCCCTTGAGAGAACCGACCTTATATAAGTTTCAACGGCCCCAACGATACGGACCATGAGGAAGGAACTACCGTGCCCGTCAAGCTCGACGGACTCCGGCTGGGCCGCCGTGATCACAGACCTGAGCTCACCGAGGAAGTAGTCAATAGGAGAAAGGCCGATACTCTGTATGGGCTCAATCAAGTTATCAGGATGCAGCGTGATGCTACTAGCCGCACTAGACGGTGTTACCGATGAAAGGTCAAACACCGACGAATTCCTCTGCGGTCCGAAGAATCCGAGCACCCCATGTGGGACCAATGTAGGGCACCGCCCGTAGCTGGCCCATCTCGTGATCCAACAGGATATCTTGGACCGTTCGCAGGTTGGTCTTATCCAGGATCGCCTGAATCTTGTTACTTGTTAAAGGAAGCTTGTCAATCGGCGTCTGCAGCAGCTCTTTATAAACGCTCGCCTCCGTGAGGCGGAGGCCGCAGTTGACGCAATATCGAGCTTCGGCGGACAGTCGTGGGTGCCCGCAGTTCGTGCACGGAGGAAGCTCCAGCGTGCATTTCTCGCGGAAGTCCGACCCAAGAAGCTCGGCACTACGCCGACGCACGAACGCGTGTGCATTCCGGCTCTTTAGCGCCTCGACGGCGGCCACTGTGGAGGGGCTCCGACCAAGCGCAAGGGCATTCTCGGACAGAAGAAGAGAATGGTGGATCCAATATCGTTCGAAAGATCCCTTAACCCCTCGGCTAACAGTGCCGATCCTCCTAATCAGCCCCATATATTCAAGTAGCGCGAGAATCCGCTTTAACTCTTCCTCAATCGGTTCCGATATCGCGATTACGGTAGCTCTCGGGGCGCCTTCCGCCTTTAGCTTGTTGAAGCCCTGCACAGCTCCAACCATAGACGCCTGAAGCTGCACCCCAAGTTCAACAAAATTCTTGTAACGCGGCAACTTGGCGGCAAGCAGCTTAAACGCATCTCGCGTGTTCTCCGCCCACTCAGAAATCGCCATGTCCACCCTGTGCTTTGTTAGAGCCGGCGCCCTATCCTCCTCCTCTACCCCAAGAACCCTCGACAACATCACAATAAATCCACGTGGGATGCCAAAACTGGCAAGCGCCAGGAGATGCAAGAGTTCCATCCGACCATTAAAGCGATCCAGCATGGCGGTTGGGAGTCTTCGCTCAGCAATCCCCCGCATTACATCCAAGTACGATTCGTCGTCTGGTCGCATCCAGGCTTCAACTACTTCAGCGTCATGGCCCACATGGAATGTTGGAGCGTACGTCGTAACCCCTGGATAGACCGCCGCCTTAGGAGCAACTATCCGACTGCGCAATTCTCTAAAGATGCCAAAGAACTCTCGCTGCTGTTCCGATGAAAACTCATGCGCCGCATCGTCTAGCAACAAGACAATCCTGCGCTTGTTGGCGGCTTCCGCCCAGCCTTCAAGTCGGTCAATGAGTTCAGATGGCGCAACAGCCTCCTCCATCGACTTGGGAGGCCGTCCGCGCTCAAGGTCTCTAACAAGCCGTTTGGCGTTCGCGTAGTACGAATCAAACGAGGTGCCCTTTAGAGTGCTACGAACCTGCTCGGGAACCCCAAGGACAATCTTCGCCAGAACCCATTGGCGAAATATCGCACGAGCGTTTGCTTGCTCAAGAAACAGTGGTTCGAGAGCGAACGACCGGGCATAGTTGACGTAGATAGGAAGAACTTGTCCGCCCCGCAGGCACTTGAGGTAGGCAAGGCGGAGATAGGTTGACTTACCAGACCCGCGAGGCCCTAAGAGCAACTTGGGTCCAGGACCTACAAGCTTCCCGAGTATGACCTCGTCTCGAGGTGTTCTATGGGTCCAGGAACGAAGATCGTCGTCGGAGATGTACTCGGCCTTCTCCTCGAAGATATTCGGAAAATCGTCCTGAGTCATCGTTACATCCACCTTCTACACTGGTCGTGGCATAGTACTGCATCGGCAAGTCGATCTTGAACCTAGAGGATCATGGATTTAGCCGCACCACTGCCGAAACACTCTCTTAAGGATCAAGGAGCCGCGCAGGCGCGGCGTTGCTCGCGGCTCGCCCTGCGGGCGGCCTTCGGCCGTCCTCGGACGTCCGCAGCGCTACACGCTGTCGTTCTGAAGGCGGTAGGCGTAGGCCAGGTTGTTCCGCGACGTCAGCGTGGCCGGATGTTCCGCACCCAGCACCCGCTCATACGCGGCCAGCGTCGCCTCGAACAACGGGATCGCCTCGCTCAACCGCCCCGCCGCCTGGTAGACGGCGGCCAGGTTGTTCCGAGAGTTCAGCGTGTCCGGATGTTCCGCACCCAGCACCCGCTCATACGCGGCCAGCGTCGCCTCGTACAACGGAATCGCCTCACCCAACCGCCCCGCCGCCTGGTAGACGGCGGCCAGGTTGTTCCGCGACATCAGCGTGGCCGGATGTTCCGCACCCAGCACCCGCTCACGTGCGGCCAGCGTCGCCTCGAACAGCGAGATTGCCTCGCTCAACCGCCCCGCCGCCTGGTAGGCGTAGGCCAGGTTGTTCCGCGACGTCAGCGTGGCCGGATGTTCCGCACCCAGCACCCGCTCATACGCGGCCAGCGTCGCCTCGTACAACGGAATCGCCTCACCCAACCGCCCCGCCGCCTGGTAGACGGCGGCCAGGTTGTTCCGCGACATCAGCGTGGCCGGATGTTCCGCACCCAGCACCCGCTCACGTGCGGCCAGCGTCGCCTCGAACAACG
>NZ_JBITKM010000022.1:0-51609 GCF_044461025.1 Micromonospora sp. NPDC049900 | reverse complement strand
CAGCGTCGCCTCGTACAACGGAATCGCCTCACCCAACCGCCCCGCCGCCTGGTAGACGGCGGCCAGGTTGTTCCGCGACATCAGCGTGTCCGGATGTTCCGCACCCAGCACCCGCTCACGTGCGGCCAGCGTCGCCTCGTACAACGGAATCGCCTCACCCAACCGCCCCGCCGCCTGGTAGACGGCGGCCAGGTTGTTCCGCGACATCAGCGTGTCCGGATGCTCCACACCCAGTCTTGCGGCGGCAGCGGCGGCGACATCTTTGCCTAGGTCGATAGCCGCCGGATACGAGCCTTTAGCATCGTAATGGTGCGTCAAGCCATTGTTGGCACCGACCACGCGGGCGCCCAGGTCTTCGCTCATCTCGGCGATCACACCGAGCGCTACTCTCGCGTGCGGGGCAAGCACCTGCCACGCATTCCAGTGGGCAGGATCAGCCGGGTCTAGCTGTGCACTCGCGGCCACGACCAGACCGGCCGCCGTCGCCATAAGCGACGGTCGTTGCCCGTCGCGCTCAGCCCGCCACCGGCACACCTCGGCCACCAATGGATGCACTACCAGCCCGTCGCCAGAACCATCCACCGCGACCGAAGCCCCGTCGATAAGGCCCACCGCCCGCAGGCCCGCCAACCCAGCCGCCATCTCCGCACGACCCTCATCCCCGTCGGAAAGCAGCCCTGCTTCCGACAACACCGACGGGTCCAGCATCGGCACCGGCACCACCGAGCCCGGCCCTAGAAACGACAACACGCGCAACACGGTGCGCGCCCGTACCCGCCCCTGCCGCTCCAGGGCGTCCAACGAGATCTCCCACGTCGACATGATTAGCCGACGCGGATCCTGCTCCCCCCACCCCGGCGCACCCTCATCCACCACGCTCAACGACCGATCCGTCAACAGCCGCAGGTAACCGTCCAACCCCACTGCAGCCATCCCTGACCCCAGATACGACCCCGCCAGGTGTACCGCCAACGGCAGCCGGCCCAACCGATCCGTCACCGCCATGGCCGCTTTCATCAGCTCCGGCTCGTCCGCACGGCCTATCCGGTCCAGCAGCATCAACGCCGCCGACCGCTGATCCAACTCACCCAGCGGAAACCACCCCGCCCGCTGCCCCCACACCCGCCTATCCGTCACCCGGCTGGTCACCAACACGACCCCATCACCGGCAGACCGCAGCCACCCCTGACCGCCCGCCACACTCGTACCGGCCGGAGCCAGCAGCTCAGGCACGTCCGCATTGTCAATGACCAACAACCACCGGCCAGGCATCCGATCCAGCCAACCCCACACCACCCCCGCCAACGTCAGATCCGAATCGGCGTCCCTCACCTCCTCTGCCGACGCCCCCGCCTCCCGCGCCACTGCCGACATGCCGGCCACCAGCGTCGCCCCGTCCACCGCCGATACCCACCACACCCGCCAGCCCGACGCCTGAGCCTCCCGCGTGGCCGCCAACGCCACCGTCGTCTTCCCGCAACCACCCATCCCCACCAAGACCCGAACCTGCGACGAATGGGCAGCAGGCGGCGCCAGCAGGTCATTGACTACACCGTCGCGTCCCCGGACGACGACCGGCAGCTCCCCCAGGGGTGCATCCACCCCACCGGCACCGCCGAGCAGGCCAACGCCCTCTGACGCCGGCGGAGCATCGACAACGGACGCAGCCCCGATTGAAGAGCCAGCGTTACGAGCGTCCCGCTCCCGCTGCACCCATACCACCATGACGCCCAACATCGCGATCAGGACCGTCAGGACCAACACCGACGGGAACGGATAGTCCTGAATGACATGCAGACCCCACGGCCACTGACTCTCGTCGCTGCTCGCCTCGTTGACCGCCAGCGCCACCACCGTGGTCACCACCGCGACTAGGACCAGCACCAGAACGAACAGCAGGGCCACAAACCGCCGCGACCACGGCTGACCACGGAAGCTCATCGTCAACGCGATCACACCCCGCCATGACCAGATCACCATTAGCTGACCGCCCATTGAACCGCATCACCCCAGCGACGGCCCATCGGCCACCAGAATCAGCGAAACCCACCCAATGGTCGACCGCCTCAAACCCAGGTGCTGCCGCGCCGCTTCGCGGCTTGCCACCGGGTACCGGGGTCCAGGCGCGCGGGAGAGCCAGCGGCACGGCAAGCCGCCCCCGGCCCGTCGGGCCGGGGGCGGTAAACCACACGCCGCCGGACAACCACCCGCCACCGCCCGGCCGTGCCAGCCACGTGCCAGTAACCCGTGTCCCCGGCGGTCGACAGCGGTCATGATCGGGCATGACCACACCACCGCTGACCAGGCGATCCGGGCAGATCATGACAGCCGGAAACGATCTTCCAAACTGACGGTGCGAGTTCGATTCTCGTCGCCCGCTCCAGCACCACCGGCCCAGGTCGACGGCGTTCTCGCCGAGCCTGGGCCGCTCTCCTTTCAGCCCTCCGTGCCGTGTGGTTGCCCGGTCTGTCACCGTCGAAGCCCTCCCGCTCAGCGGGTCAGACGGCGGTGGGCCACTCGTCCTGCCGCCAGTTCTCGTCCGGCACCGCGAAGTGTGCCGCGCCGGGGCCCGACAGGTAGGCGGCGACCGAGGTCGGCAGCACGTCCGGGTAGTCCGCGTTGCGGACGTCCCGCAGCGAGGCCGTCCCGTCGAACATGGCGATCTGGTATTGCAGGGCCAGGTACTCGAACATGCTGGACGCCGTGAACTGGCGGCGGGCGATCTCCGCGTGCAGGTCCCGCAGGGTGCCCTTGCGCACCAGGTTCCACCGGCGTCCGGATGCAGCCTCGACCTCGTTGCGAAGTTCCAGCATGGAGAGCTGCTGACCGACCACATGCACCTCGCGGCCGGCGGTCCGGGGGTCGAGGGCGATCGCGGCCGTGTACGCGGCGGTGTCCGGGATCGTGGTGATGTCGATCGGGCGGGTGCCGTCGCCCCACACCGAGAAGGTGCCCGCCGCCGGGTCGAGGATCTCGTGGACGTCGGCGAGAAAATACTCCGGGAACGCGCCGATCGACACCGACGTGCGCGCGACCGTCGATGAGTCGAACTCGTCGGCGAACGTGCGGCGCAGGTCGGACAGCACGTTGACCCCGTACCCGTACCCGTGGAGGTTAATCGAGAAGTCCGACGGGATCATCCGGTGCACACCTGCGCGTTCCGCCGCCCGCAGCAGATCCCGTTGCCCGTCGATGATGATCTCCGGGCCACCCTGTACCGCGGACACCACGACCTCCACGCCGTCGACGAGCGGTAGGAGTGCGGCGGTGCCGTCGGTGAGGTCGCCGACGTACGGCGTCAGGCGGGGGTGGGTCGGCAGTTTGTGCTTCGAAGCCCCGCGGACCAGGGCCCGGACGTCGGCGCCTCGTTCCAGCAGGTTCTCGACGATCAGGCTTCCGAGGCTTCCGGTCGCACCTGCTACCAGGACTGTCGTCATCGTCGTCGCTCCTCGGGTTTCTCAGGTGCCCGCAGGCAGGCGCGTATGGCGAGGGATGCTGCCGAACTTTCCGGAGTGGAAGTCGCGGTAGGCCTGTTCGATCTCGGCCCGGGTGTTCATGACGAACGGGCCGCTGGCGACGACGGACTCACCGATCGGCCGGCCCGCGAACAGCAACACGGTGGTCCGCTCGTCCCCGTCGCCGGTGGCCAGCATCAGTGTGGTCGCGTCTCCCCGACCGGTCACGGGATCGGACCAGGCGGTCTGTCCGGCACCCACGGAGCGCCCCCCGATCGTCAGCCGCCCCGCGATCACGTACGCGAAGGCGCGCTCGGCGCCGTCGATGAACTGCCGGTATTCGGTTCGCGGATCGAGGGTGATCAGCGCACCGAGGATGGGCCACTGGTTGATCGCCGGACCGCGTGCGGTCCCGGTCTCGCCCGAGATCACCTGGACGAGCACGCCCGGCTCGGTGTACACGGCCTGCCGGCCGGCCCGGAGGTCCTGGTAACCGGTGGGGACGAACTTCAGGTGCGACGGCAGGTTGAGCCACAGTTGGATCACGCGAGCGTGCTCGGCGCGGGCGGCGACCTCGCGGTGGATGACGCCCCGGCCCGCGGTCATCCACTGCACGTCGCCCGGCCCGAGCACTCCGGCGTTGCCCAGGGAGTCGCCGTGTTCGAGGGCACCGTCCAGGACCAGGGTCACGGTCTCCAGTCCGCGGTGCGGATGCCAGTCGAACCCCGGCTGGTTGACCAGTTCCTCGCCCATCAGCAGGAACGGGTCGGTCCAGGCGTCGTTGCCGGGGGCGATGGCCAGGGTGCTGCGCGCTGACATGGGCGTCGGGCCGAGGTCCACCTGGTCGACGACCCGATCGACCCGCCGGGCCGTCGGTGCGGAAAGTGTGGTCATGATGCCTTTGCCTCTCGTCGGTCGGAGGAAGCGTCCCGCCTACCGACAGGCGTTGGCAAAGGGCATCCAAGTTGCTTACTTTTGAGAAGTGACTTCGCCATCCAGCACGACCGTCGACGAGGACGGCTGCCACCGCATCCTGCGTGCCCTCGCCGTCATCGGCGCCCGTTGGAACGGGCCGATCCTGCTCGCCGGGGCACGCGGGGCACGCCGATTCAAGGAGTACCGGGCTCTCGTTCCGGGCATCTCCGATCCGCAACTGACTCTGCGGCTCAAGCAACTCCAGGAGCGCGGGCTCATCGCACGGACCGTCGTTCCCAGCACCCCGGTCCAGATCACGTACGCCCTCACCGCCGACGCCAGAGAGCTGATCGCCGCCCTTCAACCTCTGGCCGACTGGAGCGAACGGAATCTTCCGAGCGGCGACGCGTGAGGTCCTGTTCTGCTCCACCGCCACGGTGATGCCCGTGACGATCCACGAGGCGGACGTAACCGTCGCAGACATCCTGCCGCTGTCGCCCTGATCGGGTCGGCGGCCTGCTCGCCGCCCTGACCCTCATGGTCACTTCCGGCGCGGGCTGGCGTCGTTCTCGGTGTAGCGGTGTTCGGTCATCCACGTGGTGGCGAAGTCGACGAGCGCACGTTGGGACATCAGGCGGGCCGTGGCGTTGCCGACCCGGCCGATCGTGGCCGCGCCGGTGGCCTCGAAGTCGTCGCCGAGGCGGACGAAGTCGCTCTCGTCGGTGACGATGTCGACCCAGGTCGTCCAGTGGCTGGTGCCGTCCGGTCGGCGGACCGAGGAGCCGGTGGCGGCGCGTGGGGACGAGGGCTGCCGCCACTCGGCCAGGTGCAGCGAGGTGTTGGAGTCGTAGCCGCAGCCGAGCAGGAGGATCTTGCCGTCGCGTCGGTAGACCGCGCCGAGGGGTGAGGTCTCGCCCAGTCCGTCGTCGAGGCGGTGCCCGGCCACGATGTCGGCGGCGTCCGCGCCGAGGGCGGCGAAGGAGAACTGCGGGTGGGTGCTGCGCCGGGCGCCCGGCCAGGTGCGCACCACCTCGGGGACGGCGCCCATCCACCGGCTGGGCGTACGGGACGGGTCGAAGCCGGGGGTCTGCTCGCGGATCACCGGCCACCACGGCTCGGGTACGGGCGGATGCTGCCAGCCGGCCGGGTCGGTGTTGTGCGGTGTGTGCGTGGGTACGACGAGCGTGCCGTCCGGACCGAGCGTCGCCAGCAGGGCGTGCACCAGAGCCTCGATGCCTCCGGCGACGAACCCGAGACTGCGGTTGGACGAGTGCAGGATCAGGACGTCACCCGCGCCGACGCCGAGCGTGTGCAGGTCGGCGCTGATCGACTGGACGGTGTGCGGTCTCGCCTGGTCCATCGGACGTAGTTTATGCCGGAACAGCAGTTTCGGCGGGGAGGAGCGGGCATGTCGGACGAGCCGGAGCCGGGTCTGGTGCCGGAGCACCTGCGGCCGGAGCACGACGACCGCGAGTCGGTGCTGTTGACCGTCGACGGGGAACAGTTCCGGGTGAGCACACAGGCCGGTCGGCCGGGGTCGTACGACTTCGACTGGCTCAGTGGGCCGCACGAGTACGGCTTCGGACTGACCAACTCGGGTGGGCTCGCGTTGACCCGGGACGAGTTGGTGCAGGCGATCAGGGAGTTCCTCGCCGAGATCGACCCGGCGACCGGCTACCTGGCGGAGTGACGGGCTCCGCTGTGGCGGCACGCCGACAGTGGTGCAGGTACGGCGACCGTCACCCGGACGGCGACGAGTGCCGGACGGCGCGACCGGGTAGGCACCGGCCGTGACCTTCTCGATCGTGGGCCGCTGTCGGCGTACCGGTGAGCTGGGCGTCGCCGCGCTCACCGCCAAGCCCGGAGTCGGCAAGCTGGTGACCCATGTCCGCTCCGGTGTCGGGGCCGTGGCAAGCCAGGCCGTGACCAACCCGATCCTGGCGTACGACGGCCTGCCGATGCTCGCCGAGGGCCGGTCGCCGCAGGAGGTGATGGACGAGGTGCTGGCCCGGGACCCGGGTCGCGAGGTACGGCAGGTCGGCATGGTCGACGACCAGGGCCGCTCCTACGCCTTCACCGGCGGGCACACGCTGGACTGGTCCGGCCACCTGGTGGGGCCGGGCTACGCGGTGCAGGGCAACCGGCTGGTCGGGCCGGATCCGCTCGACGAGATCGCGGAGGTGTTCCTGGACAGCCCCGAGCTGGAGTTGGCCGAGCGGTTGCTGCGGGCGATCCAGGTCGGCGAGCAGGCCGGCGGCGACCGGGCGGGTTCGCGGTCGGCGACCGTGACGGTGATCGGCGACCAGCCGTACCCGCTCTGGGACCTGCGGGTCGACGACGCCGACCACCCGGCGAAGGAGCTGCACCGGCTGTTCGAGGTCTTCCACGACGAGATGGTGGAGACGATCCGGAAGCTGCCCACCCGGGAGGACCCGATGGGCGAGACCGCCCGCGAGATCCTCGGCCGAACCACCTGATCAATCCATGCTTGTGGATATCTGGGTACGATCCTGGCTACCGTCGACGCCTCCGCCGGAGAACCCGGCCCGGGGGCGCAGCCAGGAGGAGGACCCATGCCACTCCCCCGTCCGTACCGGCCACATCCGGCCGCCATCCGCGCCTCCCTCGCCGCCCTGCTCACCGCCGCCGTCCTGGTCCCGCCGACCGGCACCCCGGCCGCCGCCGCACCGGCCACCGGCGAGATCAGGTACGCCGACACGGCCACCGCCGTCGCCGGCAGCTACCTCGTCGTGCTCCGCGACGAGGCCACGACGCGTACCGGCGTCGCACCGGCAGCCGTCGCCGACCGGCTGGCCGACCGGTACGCCGGACGCGTCGACCGCGTCTTCACCGCGGCGCTGCGCGGATTCGAGGTACGCCTGAGCGAGCCGGCCGCCCGTCGACTCGCCGCCGACCCGGCGGTCGCCCACGTCGAGCAGAACCGGATCGTGACCCTGGCCGACCCGGGGGTGCAGCTCGATCCGCCGTCCTGGGGACTGGACCGGATCGACCAGCGGTACCTTCCCCTGGACGGCCGGTACGCGTACCCGAACACCGCGCCGGACGTGCACGCGTACGTGATCGACACCGGGGTGCGGGGCACCCACCGTGACTTCGGCGGGCGGGTCGGCACCGGCGTGGACCTGGTGGACGGCCTGCCGGCGGACGACTGCAACGGGCACGGGACCCATCTCGCCGGCACGGTCGGCGGCACGCTGCACGGGGTGGCCAAGCGCGTCCGGCTGCACCCGGTGCGGGTGCTCACCTGTGCGGGCAGCGGCAGCATCGCCCAGGTGATCGGCGGCGTGGACTGGGTCACCGCGAACGCGGTCCGACCGGCGGTGGCGGTGCTGGCGCTGGGCGGTGCCGCGAGCAGCGCGCTGGACGCGGCGGTGACCAACTCGATCGCCTCGGGCATCACCTACGCGGTGACCGCCGGCAGCGCCAACGGCAACGCCTGCGCCTACTCGCCCGGTCGGGTGCCGGCCGCGTTGACCACCGCCGGCACCACGATCACCGACGCCCGGATGCCGTCGGGCAACTACGGCTCCTGCCTCGACCTGTACGCGCCGGGCGCGACCATCACCTCGACCTGGCACACCACGGACACCGCCACCGCCACCATCAGCGGCGGCTCCCCGGCGACCGCGCACGTCGCCGGGTGTGCCGCCCTCGCCCTCCAGGCCAATCCCGGGTGGACCCCGGCGCAGGTCGCCGCCTACCTGACCGGGCGGGCCACGGTCGGCGTGGTCGGCGGGGTGAGCAGCGGCACACCCAACCGCCTGCTCTACTGCGGTCCGTGACCGGCCGCACGGCACCGGGGCCCGCCGCGCATGCCCAACGTGCGGAGAGCACGGACGGGTGCCGTGCTCCGGGGATGAACCGCGTCACGCCGGGTAAGCAGGCAGCCGTCCTGGTGGAGTGACGACCTCGGTCGCGGGCTGCGCGACCGCTTCCGGGCGGGTCGGCCGTACGGTCGGCCCGCCCGGTGTTCGTCGCGGCGTCGGGCTAGCTGAACAGCCAGTTCCAGGCGTCCACGATCCACTGGGTCTGTTGCAGGTAGGCGAGGCCCAGACCGGTCAGGAAGACCGCCGTGACCAGGTGCGCGCCCCGGGCGCTGCGGCGGACCCGACCGAGCTGCCGTTCCAGCACCAGCCGGCCGAGAAGCCGGGTGAGCGCGAACAGGCCGACCCCCACCAGCAGGCTCAGGATGAAGATCAGGAACGGGCCGACCAGATCACCACCGCCCGAGATCGCCCAGATCCCCCAGCACACGAACGCGACCAGCGCGCCGGCCGCACTCCACTCCCCGCCCCGCTTGAGCTGCGCCACGTGCCAGCTCAGCGGGCGGCGCGGCGCAGGCCCGCCCGGCCAGCCGGTGCCGGTGGGCTCGTGGTCCACCACCGGGAACGGCTCGGTGCGCGGCGCGCGGGCACCGACCGAGGCCACACCCCGCCGGTACGGGTCACGTTGGGGCGGAATGCCCGCATCGGACTGCGGCGGCACCTCGACGGTGCGCTCCGCCCACGGCTGCGTCTGGTCGGCCATGTCGTCGTTCCCTCCCCCTGGACCGGCGGCGGCCACCGGCCACCGCTGGAGACTTCGAGAGTAACGAGCGCGCAAATCGGTCGCCCGACCCGCGTCGATCAGCTAGACACGAGCGGTGAACACCTTCGCTCCCACCATCAGCACCGGCCGCCCCGAGGACTACGACGACATCGGCAGGTTCCTCGGCGCGCTGTTCCACCACGCGGTCGACCCCGAGGCCCACGAGACCGAACGGGCGATCTTCGAACCGGGACGCGCCCTGGTGGTCCGCGACGGTTCGGAGCTGGTGGCCAGCGCCGCCGCGTACAGCCGGGAACTGGGGGTGCCCGGCGGCGAGGTGCCGGCCGCGCACGTCACGCTCGTCGGTGTCGCGCCCACCCACCGGCGGCAGGGCCTGCTCAGCGCGATGATGCGCCGGCAGCTCCGGGAGATCCACGACGCCGGGCGGGAGCCGGTCGCGGTGCTCTGGGCCAGCGAGGGGCGGATCTATCCCCGCTTCGGGTACGGCCTGGCCGCCCAACGGTTGATGATCAACGGTGAGACCACCGAGTTGCGCCTGCCGGCTCCGACGTCGGACGAGGGCCGGCTCCGCCTGGACCGGCCCACCGACCGGCAGGCCGACCTCGCGACGGTCTACGACCGGGTCCGCGGCGACCGTCCCGGCTGGTCGGAGCGGGACGAACGCTGGTGGCGGTACGTGCTGACGGACCCGGAACCGCAGCGCGGCGGCGCCACCGAGCTGCGGGTGGTGCTGCACGAGGGGCCGGACGGAGTCGACGGCTACGGGCTGTTCCGCACCAAGAGCGAGTGGCACAACGCCGGTCCGAAGGGCGTGACCACGGTCGACGAGGTGGTGGCGGCCACCCCGGCCGCGTACCGGGCGATCTGGCGGATGCTGCTCTCCATCGACCTGACCCGGCAGGTGGTGGTGCGGCGGGCGGCGGTGGACGAGCCGCTGCTGCGGATGGTGAACGAACCGCGCATGCTGGTCGCCCAGGTCAGCGACGCACTCTGGGTACGCGTGGTGGACGTGCCGGCCGCGCTCGCCGCCCGGCGCTACGCCACCGATGTCGACGTGGTCGTCGAGGTGGACGACGACCTGCTGCCCGAGAACACCGGCCGGTGGCGGTTGCACGGTGGACCGGACAAGGCGGAGTGCACCCGTACCGACGACCCGGCCGACCTCGCCTGCGACGTACGGTGCCTCGGCGAGCTGTTCCTCGGCGGCGTCGGCCTGGCCGCGCTGGCCGACGCCGGTCGGGTACGCGAGTTGCGCCCCGGGGCGCTGGCCGCCGCCGGTCCCGCCTTCGGCTGGCACCGCGCCGCGTCCGCCCTGGAGGTGTTCTGACGGCGGGTACGGTCAAGGGATGGCGGACGCGGAGCGACGACGGCGACGGCACCGGCATCACGGCGGGCAGGACACGCCCGCCGACGGCGGCACCACGGCGACCACCGCGAACGTGCACGACGGCGGTGAGCCGCCACCGCGCGGACGGCGCGGCGGCGGCTCGGCCGAAGACGGCGAGCGGGGCCTACGCGGACTGGTCGGCTCCGGCTCGTCGCAGGTCAACGTGACCGCGGCGATGCGTGCCCGGGACGCCGCCCGGCCCACCGACGAGGACCTGGCCGAGGCGGCCGCCCGGATGGTCATCGTCCGCCGGAACTGGACCCCCCGCGACGAACTCCCCCGGCGCTGACGGCGCCCTTCGGCCGACGGCCGATACGCCTGGCGATTCCGGCCGGAGTCGGCGGCCGAGGCGTCTCCGGGCCCGGCGGCCCGTCCGGGCCGAACCCATCGTTGTGCGGCACCCCGGTCGATCCGGCCGCCGCACGCTCAGGGCAGGTCGGGCAACTGGTGGGTACGCTCGTAGTCGGCCACCTGGGCGATCCGGCGGGCGTGCCGGTCGCTGCCGGAGAACGCGGTGGTGAGGAACGCCTCGACGATCGCGGTCGCCTCGTCCAGCGTGTGCTGGCGGGCGCCGACGGCGACCACGTTGGCGTCGTTGTGCTGCCGCCCGAGCTGCGCGGTCTCCACGCTCCAGGCCAGCGCCGCCCGCACCCCGGCCACCTTGTTCGCGGCGATCTGCTCACCGTTGCCGGAGCCGCCGATCACCACGCCCAGGCTGCCCTCGTCGGCCACCACCCGAACGCCGGCGTGCAGGCAGAAGGCCGGGTAGTCGTCGTCCGGGTCGTAGGCGTGCGGACCCACGTCGACCACCTCGTAGCCCTCCTTGGCGAGGTGGTTGGCCAGGTGCACCTTCAGCTCGAAACCGGCGTGATCGGATCCCAGGTAGACGCGCATACCGGGCAGTCTGTCAGGCCCGCCCCGGCGTACCGAGCGGGGGCCGCACCCCGACCCGCTGAGCGGGAACCCGATTCCCGACTCTCACTGCGGGACCGATTCCACACCCCCGGCGGTCCTTCGCCGGTGACGGCGCGCACCGGCCCGCAACGCGCCTCGGCCCCGCTCGGCCGTGACGGCGGGGCGGGGCCGAGATCGCGTGACGACGGCCGGGCCGAGGTCGGTCGCGCCATGATGACGGGCGGGGCCGAGGTCGGTCGCGCCGTGATGACGGGCGGGGCCGAGGTCGGTCGCGCCGTGATGACGGGCGGGGCCGAGGTCGGTCGCGCCGGGGCGCCGGGCGGGACGGCGTCGGGTCAGGAGCGGTCGGCCAGCTCGGCGACGACCAGGCCACCGCGCGCCTTCGGGGTGAACCAGGTGCTCTTGCGCGGCATCTTCTCCCGAGCCAGGTTGACCGCGACGAAGTCGTCCACGGTCACCGGTGCGACGAGCACCGCCAACTCGGCCCGACCCGTCTCGACCTCACCGGTCAGCCAGCTCGCCGGGTAGTCGCCGCCGACGTAGGTGATCCGCTTGTCGCCCGGGTCCAGCCCCAGGGCGTCGCGCAGCAGCAGCCGCTCGACCAGGGCGTGGTCCAGGTTCTCCAGCCGGTTGGCGCCGGTGTGCGGCAGCGTCACCGCGTACGCCCGGCCGGGAAGCTGGAGCACGACGGTGCCGCCGGTCGCCGGGACCTCGACCGGGCCGGTGACCTCGGTGACCTCGGCACCTGCGGCCCGCAGCCGGTCGAGCAGCTCGTCGGGCGTGGTGGTCAGCTCGCTGACCAGGCGGTTGTACGGCTGGATGGCCACCGAGGCGGGCGTGGTGACGACCGCCAGGAAGCGCGGCAGACCGCCGGTCTGGGCGGCCAGGCTGCGGTGGTTGCCGTCGGCGACGACCAGCTCGCCGCCGCCGGCCAGCGTGGTCAGCTCGTCCTGGCGCGGACCCGGCCCGAGCAGCCAGATGGCGTGGGTACGGCCGGACTGGTCGGTGTCGGTGGCGGCCGGCGCACCGGCGGCGTCGGTGGCGGCGGCCAACGCGGCGTGCAGCTCGTCGCCCCGCCCGGTCTGCAACAGCAGCACCGGCGAGAGCAGATGCCCCAGCGTCTCGGCCAAGGCGACGCGCTCGCGCACCTTCGCGATGAAGACGTCCTCGTTGCGGATGACCAGACCCGGCTCGTCGGCGCGGGTGGAGATCTGGTCGGTGTCGACCATCACCCACAGCCCGTACGCGGACTCCTCACCGGGGGCGCTGATGCGGTACAGCACCACCACCTGCTCGGCCGGTGTGTAACTACCGTCGGCCTTCGCCTCGGCCAGCCGGTTCACCGCGTCCGGCAGGGCGTCGGCGAAGGACTTGCCGAGGCTCTCCGGAGCCCGGTGCGGCATCTCGATGCCGAGGGCACTGTGCGGGTTCGCCTCGATGATCGCGGTGATCTCCGCGTCGTCGGCGAACTCGTCGTAGTTCTGGGCGCCGGTGCCGCCCGTGGTGATCCAGGCCCGGTTGATCGGGTGCACGACCGTCATGTCCGCTGACGCTACCGGCGGCGGTGACCGCGCCCCCCGCCGACCCGCAAGCCGTCCACCAGTTGGCCGCAGGTCGGCGGCAGCTCGGCGGCAACTCGGCGCAAGGAAGGGCACCTTGTTAACGCCTCGTGTAGAGCAGGGGACCCCTGTTAACGCTCAGGCTCGGTGCGCCGTTGATGCCGCCCGGGGGCGGCCGACGCCGGCGGGCGGACGACTACTGCCGGCGGGTGGGCGTCCGCTGGCGACCGACGCACGCCTGTCACCCGTGGAAGGGCGTCTGCCGGCGACGGGCGCACGCTTGTAATCGGCGGGCGGGCGTCGACAACGCGGCGGGCGGCCCGACCTGGCGGTGGGCCCTGATCGCGCAGATCGCGGTCCGGCGGGGTCAGGCGGGAGGTGGCGGGCACCCGAGCCACGCCCACCACACCCGAACCGGTCGACAACCGGTCCAGTACGTCGGCAGGTCCCTTTCTGGGGGCGGGCCAGCGCAGGTCGGCCGCCTTCCGCTCCGTGCCGCTGCCGCGTTCCTCCCACCACTGAAGGTCGTCGACGGGCGCACGGTGCTTGGCCATGGCTACCTCCACGAGCTGCGGTGCGCGGACGGCAACCGTGGCTACGCGCTGCCGGATCGCCGCTACGGACACCTGGTCAAACGAGCCCACGGAGCCAGCGGTGACGCGAGCCGCCGACGGCATGGCGGCACCGCCGTTAGGAGGGGTCCCCTGCTCTACCGGAGGCGTTAGCAGGGGACCCTTCCTTTCACCAAAGCCGTTCGTTTCACGGGAGCCCTCGGGCCGGGGCTCACGGGAGTCGAGGTCAGTCGAAGATGGGGTCGATGTCGCGGCTGCGCTTGAGTTCGAAGAAGCCGGGCGTACCGGCGACCAGCATCACGCCGTCCCAGAGTCGGCCGGCGGCCTCGCCCTTGGGGGCCGGGGTGACCACCGGGCCGAAGAAGGCGACCTGCTTGCCGTCCGGACCCGGGGCGTGCACGACCGGGGTGCCGACCTCGGTGCCGACCGGGCGCATCCCCGCCTCGTGGCTCTCCCGCAGCGCCGCGTCCAGGGTGGTGTCGTCGGCCGCCGAGGCCAGCGCCGGGTCCAGCCCGGCGTCGGTCAACGCGGCGGCGTACAGCTCCGGCCCGCGCTTCTCCTTGCCGAGGTGGATCCGGGTACCCATGGCGGTGTAGAGGTTCCGCACGGCGTCCGGGCCGTACTGCTGCCCGACGGCGATGCAGACGCGGACCGGGCCCCAACCGGTCTTCATGATCTCCTGGTACGCCTCGGGCAGCTCCCGCCCCTCGTTGAGCACCGACAGGCTCATCACGTGGTAGCGGACGTCGATGTCGCGGACCCGCTCCACCTCCAGCAGCCATCGGGAGGTGATCCACGCCCATGGGCAGATCGGGTCGAACCACATGTCGACGCTGGCACGCTCGTTCACGTTTAGGTCCCTTCGCAACGGAGATGCCGATTCGACCGGCCTATCACGCATCTTTACTCCGCATCGCTGCGATCGGCCGGTATTGGACCGCGTGACCTCGCCCACCGACGGCTCTTGACACATGGAAGACTCAGGCTCGGACCGGCCGTCACGAGCGGTCGACGGCTGAGGTGACCGTGACGTGCGGCGATAGTGGGATGGAGACGAACGTGCCGGGAGTGCGCAACCTGACACAGGTCGAGGCGACCGAGCGGGCCCGACTGCTCGACGTGACCGGGTACGACATCAACCTGGACCTGTCCAGCGCCGTACACGCGGCCGGTGGCCGCACCTACCGATCGACCACCGAGGTGCGCTTCCGGTGCAGCGAGCCGGGCGCCAGCACGTTCATCGAGGTCGCCGCGGACTCGGTACGCTCGGCGACGCTCAACGGCGACCCGGTCGACCTGACCGACTGGTCGGCCGAGAAGGGGCTGACCCTGACCGGCCTGGCCGAGGAGAACACTCTCGTCGTCGACGCCGACTTCGCGTACTCCACCTCGGGGCAGGGTCTGCACCGCAGCGTCGACCCGGTCGACGGCGAGACCTACCTCTACTCGCAGTTCGAGACCGCCGACGCGCAGCGCACGTACGCCTGCTTCGACCAGCCCGACCTGAAGAGCGTCTACACCTGGCACGCCACCGTCCCGGAGCACTGGAAGGTCGTCTCCAACATGCCGGTGGAGCGCGAGGAGGCGGCGGGTGAGGGTCTCAAGACCCTGCACTTCACCACCTCACCGCGGATGAGCACCTACATCACCGCGCTCTGCGCCGGGCCCTACCACGAGGTCAGGTACGCCCACGACGGCATCGACCTGGGCTACTTCTGCCGGGCCAGCATGGCGCAGTACCTCGACGCCGAGGACCTGAACCTGATCACGACGCAGGGCTTCGACTTCTTCCACGAGCAGTTCGGGGTGCGCTACCCGCTGCCCAAGTACGACCAGGTCTGGGTGCCGGACTTCAACGCCGGCGCGATGGAGAACTTCGGCTGCGTCACGCACGCCGAGTCGTACTACCTGTTCCGCTCGCAGGTGACCGACTACGAGTACGAGCAGCGGGCCAACACGATCCTGCACGAGCTGGCGCACATGTGGTTCGGTGACCTGGTCACCATGCGCTGGTGGAACGACCTGTGGCTGAACGAGTCGTTCGCCGAGTGGGCGAGCCACTGGTGCAACACGCACGCCACCCGCTTCACCGAGGCGTGGACGACGTTCCTGTCCATCCGGAAGAACTGGGGATACCGGCAGGACCAGCTCTCCTCCACCCACCCGGTGTACTGCGAGATGCCGGACCTGGAGGCGGTCGAGGTCAACTTCGACGGCATCACGTACGCCAAGGGCGCCAGCGTGCTCAAGCAACTCGTGGCGTACGTCGGCGAGGAGCCGTTCCTGGCGGGTCTGCGGGCGTACTTCGCCAAGCACGCCTGGGGCAACGCCACCTTCGACGACCTGCTCACCGAGCTGGAGACCGCCTCCGGGCGCAAGCTGCGCACCTTCGCCACCCAGTGGTTGGAGACGGCGCAGGTCAACACGCTGCGTCCGGAGCTGACGATCGGCGAGGACGGCACGTACCAGCAGGTCCTGGTCCGCCAGGAGGCACCGCAGGGTCACCCGACGCTGCGGACCCACCGGATCGGCGTCGGCCTGTACGACCTCACCGACGGTCGGCTGGTGCGCCGCGAACGGTACGAGGTGGACGTCGACGGCGAGTCGACCGAGCTGACCGCACTCGCCGGGGTGCGGGCGGCCGACGTGCTGCTGCTCAACGACGACGACCTGACGTACACCAAGCTGCGCCTGGACCAGCGCTCGATGGCGACCGTGGTGCAGCACATCGCCGGCTTCGAGTCGTCGCTGGCCCGCGCGCTGTGCTGGACGGCCGCGTGGGACATGACCCGCGACGCCGAGCTGGCCACCCGCGACTACGTGGCGCTGGTGCTGGCCGGGTTGCCGGCAGAGCGGGACATCAATCTGGTCACCGCCACGCTGCGCCAGGTCAGCACCGCCATCACCTTCTACGCCGACCCGGACTGGGCGCCGACCGGCTGGGCCGACCTGGCCCGGACCGCGCGGACCGCGCTCGCCGCCGCCGAGCCGGGCAGCGGCTTCCAACTGGCCTGGGCCCGGGCGTACGTCTCGGCGGCCCGCTCCGGGGAGGACCTGGCGGTCCTGCGCGGCTGGCTGGACGGCTCCGAGGTGACCGCCGGGCTGACCATCGACACCGAGCTGCGCTGGAGCGTGCTCCAGGCGCTGGTCGCCAACGGTGTCGCCGGTGTGCCGGAGATCGAGGCCGAGCTGGCCGACGACAAGACCTCCAGCGGCGAGCGGGAGGCCGCGTACGCGCACGCCCTGCTGCCCACCGCGGAGAACAAGGCTGCGGTGTGGGCCCAGCTCACCGGTGCCGAGGCGCTGCCGAACTGGCGGAACCGGGCGTTGTTGCAGGGCTTCGGTCACCCGGCCCAGGTCGAGCTGATCACGCCCTACCGGGACCGGTACTTCGCCTCGGTCGGGCAGGTCTGGGCACGCCGGGACAGCGAGCCGGCACAGGAGTTCGCGATGCTGGTGTACCCGG
This sequence comes from Micromonospora sp. NPDC049900, assembly GCF_044461025.1. NCBI lineage: Bacteria > Bacillati > Actinomycetota > Actinomycetes > Micromonosporales > Micromonosporaceae > Micromonospora > Micromonospora sp. NPDC049900. The sequence goes on along the minus strand of NZ_JBITKM010000022.1, from coordinate 34,771 downwards.
CGTACCTGGTCGACGAGGACACGGTCGAGGCCACCGACGCCTGGTTGGCGCAGGAGGGCCACCCCGGTCCGCTGCGCCGGCTGGTGGCCGAGGGCCGCGACGGTGTGGTCCGGGCGCTCGCCGCCCGCGCCCGGGACGCCCGCAGCGCCTGACCCGCCCGTGCGGCGGGCCGGTCGGCCCGCCGCACGGGCGGGAACGCCGCACGGACACGAGAGAGCCCGGTCCCACGTCAGGTGGGGCCGGGCTTCGTCGTACGGGAACGGTCAGGCGTTGCCGGCGTACCGGGAGAGCTGGTCGAGCCCCTGGATGATGCCGCCGGCCAGGTCACCGCCGCCGAACGAGGCCACCATCGACAGAGCGGCGATCTTGGCGTACGTGTCCGGCACCCGCTTGCGGGCGTGCCGACCGGTGACGATCTCCAACTGCCGCTGGTTGGGCGAGACCGCGATCAGCACCGAACGGTCGGGGTCGGCGAGCTGCCGGTGCAGCCGCTCGGCGTGCTCGCGCACCGGCTCGTCGAGGCCACCCACGAAGACCGAGAAGGTCAAGCCGGTGGTCTGGTCGGCCAGACGCAGCGCCTCGTCGATGCGCAGCAACTGGCGGGTCGAGAACGGGCCGTCGAGCACGTCGGGCGGAGTGCCCGCACCGGTCTCGGGCTGCTTCTCACCAACGGTCACTTGCGCCTCCGGTCCCACCGGCCGGCGCCTCGACGCCGGCCTGCTCCTGCTTGCGGCTGCTCAGCGCGGGCGCCTGTGCCCCCGCCGCCAGCGCGGTGCCGGCCGAGTCGGCCAGTTCCTCCGGCTTGCCGAGGAACCACACCGGCGTGAAGCTGAAGGGTCGGCCCGGCCGGTACCGCTTGGCACCGCCGCCGCTACCGCCGCGGCTGCCCGCGTAGACGAGGCCGGCGATCACCAGCACGACGGCTACCGGGATGCCGACGAAGACCAGCAAGGTGTCGGTTACAGACAATCCCAACGCCCCCAGGCGGAAAGAGAGAACTTCGACCGGGCCGGGTGGCGGGTCACCGAGGTGACCTCCCGACTCCGCTGCCATTCACGTTAGCGGAGCCCACGCCCCGCCAGACCGGCGGGTGGCGATCCCACCCGCCACTCGAACCCTCCAGTTGCGCAGCCGTCGCGATCAGTCTCGCGTCCTCGCCGTACCGACCGGTCAGCAACACGCCCACCGGCAACCCCTCGGCGGTCACCCCCATGGGCAACGAGACCGACGGCTGGCCGGTGACGTTGAAGACCGCACAGTACGGGGAGAACCGCCGTTGCAGGTCGAAGTCCTCCTCCGGCGTACGCCCCTCGGTGAACCAGCCGACGGGTGCCTGCGGGGCCGCCAACGTGGGACAGAGCAGCAGGTCACAGTCGGCGGTACGGCGTGCGCCGAGGCGTACCTGTGCCTGGAGTTCGCCGAGTGTGGCGCTGAGCGTCCCGGCGGAGATCCCGCCGCCCCGCGCCCTCAGGAAGCGGGTCAGCGGCAGCAGGTCGGCCTCCCGCTCGGGCGGCACCGGCGCGAGCGCGAGGACGTACCAGACGACCTCGAACAGCGGCCAGACCTCGGGCCCGAGTGGCGGTGGCACCTCGACCACCTCGTGGCCTGCGGCGGTGAGCAGCGTCACGGCCCGGTCCACCGCGGCGACGCAGTCCGGGTGGACCGGCTCGTCGGCGAGCATCGGCGCGGTGAACCGGCCCACCCGCAACCGTCCGGGGTCGGCCGCGCGGGCGGCGCCCAGGTGGCCGCCGACCGGCGGCGGTGGCGGCAGGTACGGCTCGCCGGGCACCGGTTGCGCGAGCACGTCGAGGAACGCGGCCACGTCCGCGACGGTACGACCGATCGGCCCGCTGGTGGGCAGTCCGAACGCGCCGGAGCCGAGCGGACCGCCGGACACCACGCCCCGGCTCGGTTTGTAGCCGATCAGACCGCACAGGGCGGCCGGGATGCGTACCGATCCCCCGCCGTCGGAGCCCTGGGCCACCGGCACCAGACCGGCCGCCACCGCCGCCGCCGCGCCGCCGCTGGAGCCGCCGGCGGTGTACGCCAGGTCCCACGGGTTGCGGGCCGGCGGGGCGACGAGCCCCTCGGAGTAGAGCGAGCAGCCCAGCTCGGAGGTGGTCGTCTTGCCGAGGCTGACCAGGCCGGCGGCCCGGACGAACCGCACCACGTCGGCGTCGACCGGCGGGACCAGGTCGGCGAAGGCGGCCGAGCCGAAGGTGGTGCGGACGCCGGCCGTCAGCGTCAGGTCCTTGATCGCGGTGCCCACGCCGTGCAGCGGTCCGCGCCGGGGTGGCGGGGTGGCGTCGGCCGCCCGGGCGGCCTCGCGCGCCGCGTCGGCGGTGACCGTGACGAAGGCGCCGACCGTGTCGCCGAGGGCGTCGATCCGGTGCAGGTAGTGCTCGACCAGTTCCAGGCTGGAAGACTCGCCACGACCGATCGCGGCGGCCTGCTCCAGCGCGGTCAGGTCGTGCGGCTCGGCCATGTCGTCATCCTGCCGTCCGACCAGGTCCGTTGCACCCGTCACGCGCCGGAAAGGCGCGGCCGGGGGTGTAAGCAGGGGACCCCTGCTATGCACGAGGCGTTAGTAGGGTGCCCTTCCTTGCAGGAAGTGCAGGGCGTTGCCGGCGAGCAGCCGGGCGCGCTCGGCGTCGGTGAGGAAGTCGGCCTCGTGCACCACCCGGCCGGCCGGACGCTCACCCAGCGGGTACGGGTAGTCGCTGCCGAGCAGCACCCGGTCCACGCCCATGGTGTCGACCAGCAGGCGCAGCGCCGGGGTGGAGAAGACCACCGAGTCGACGTAGAACCGGTCCAGGTAGCTGCTGGGCGGGGCGGCGGAGGCACCGCGCACCAGGTCGCCCCGGCGGTGCCAGGCGTTGTCGGCGCGGCCCAGCCAGAACGGGAAGCTGCCGCCGCCGTGCGCGAAGCAGATCCGCAGCGTCGGCGGCACCCTGTCGAACACGCCGCCGAGGATCATCGACAGCACCGACAGATGCGTCTCGGCGGGCATGCCGGTCAGCCAACGCGCCATCCACCGGTCGAGTCGGGGCCCGCCGGGCATGTCCCACGGGTGTACGAAGACCGGCGCGCCCACCTCGGCGCAGTGGGTCAGGAACGCCACGATGCCGGCGTCGTCCAGGTCCCGGTCACCGACGTGGTTGCCGATCTCCACGCCCACGTGCCCGGCCGCCAGGCAGCGGTCGAGTTCGGCGCAGGCGGCGTCCGGGTCCTGCAACGGCACCTGGCAGAACGGCAGCAGCCGGTCGCCACCGGCCGAGGTGACCTCCAGGGTGAGGTCGTTGAAGATCCGGGCCACCCGGACCGCCTGCTCGGCCGGACGGTCGTAGCCGAAGAACACCGGAGTGGGCGAGACCACCTGCACGTCCACCCCGTCGGCGGCCATGTCGGCGAGCCGCGTCGGCACGTCCCAGCACTCGGCGCCGATCGGCCGGAACTCGGTCTCCCCCACCATGATCATGGCCGCGCGTTCCGAGTCGACCCGCAGCCAGGGCCAGCCGGACCCGCCGCAGGCCGCGGCGAGGTCCGGCCATCCCCTGGGTACGACGTGGGTGTGCACGTCCACCACGGTGGGTGCCGCCATCGTCAGCCCTTGCCCGGGTGCAGCGTGCCGCACCGCTCGCAGGTCCGCGCCGCCTCGTCGGCGTAGAACGCGCCGAAGACCGGCGGCAGGTCGGCGGCGATGTCGCGGACCTGCAACTCGACCTCGTGCACCTTGTGCCCGCACTCGGGGCAGTACCACTGGAACTTCTCCAGCGTCCCCTCGGCGCGTACCCGCTCCACCACCATGCCGATCGAGCCGGGCTCGGGCCGCTGCGGCGAGTGCGGGGTGTTGCGCGGCAGCATCCACATCTGACCCTCGCGCACGTGCACCGTACGCGGCCCCTCCGGGGTCATCAGGTTGATGTGCATGTTGCCCTTGACCTGGTAGAAGAACTCCTCGTACGGGTCGACGTGGAAGTCGGTGCGCTGGTTGGGCCCACCCACCACCATGACGATGAAGTCGTCGGAGCCGGGGAACATCTCCTTGTTTCCGACCGGCGGCTTGAGCAGGTGCTGGTTGTCGGCGATCCAGCCGGGAAAGCTGAACGGCTCGGCGATCTCACTCACGACTACCTCCTCCGGGAAGCAGGGCCACGGCTTGCATCTCGATCAGCAGGTGGGGATGCGGCAACTGGTGCACGGCCACGGTCGTCCGGGTCGGCCCGGTGGCGTCGAAGAACTCCGCCCACACCTGGTTGTACCCACCGAAGTCGTTCATGTTGACCAGGTACGACGTCACCTGCACCAGGTCGGTCAACTCGGCGCCGACGGACCGCAGCAGGTCACCGATGTTCTCGATGACGGCGCGCGTCTGCACCCGGATGTCCAGGTCGGTGGTCCCGAACTCGTCCACGGACACTCCGGCGAAGCTGTTGTCCGGCAGCCGCGACGACGTCCCGGACACGAACACGAACCCCCCGGCCACCTTCACGTGCGGAAAGGCCCCCCGAGGCACCGCCTTCCCGGAAACCACCCGCCCCGATTCAGCCCCCACACCCCACCCCCACCACAACGCGAACCCCAACCACCCCAGCCGCACCCCCACCCGACGAAGCACCACGAACGCCCACCACCCCAGCCGCACCCCCACCGGGCGGAGCAACGCAAACGCCCACCACCCCAGCCACGACCTCACCGGGCGGAGCGACGCGAACGCCAACCACGTCAGGGGTTCCGGGCAGCCCGACCGGCGCAGGGATCAAGCCTGACCGCCCGGAGCCGGTCGGGCTGCCCGGAACCCCCACCACGCAACCAGGCCCAAGACCGAGACCCGACCCCGACCCCGACCCCGACCCCGACCCCGAAAACAACGACATCACGACCCAGCCCGAACCGAAGCACCACCAAGCTTCTCGACGACAGCCCGCACCCGAACCCCCGCCCGCAACGGCACCGCCGCCGTAGCCGCCCCCGCCAGGAACACCCACCCTTCCCGCAGCCGTACGCCGTGCCCACCGGCGAGCCGGATGCCCTCGTCGAGTGCCCGACGGGGGTCGCCGAGGATGGCCGCCGTCGAGCCGACCTGGGCCACTCGTCCGTCGACCTCCAGCAGTACGCCGAGGTTGTCCAGCCCGTCGGGCACCGGCGACCAGGGGCCGATCACGAACGCGCCGGCCGAGGTGTTGTCGGCGATGACGTCCGGCAGCGAGAAGGTGAAGTTCGCGTACCGGCTGTCGATCAGCTCGATCGCCGGGGCGACCGCGCGGACCGCGTCGGTGAAGTCGCCGACCGGCTCGCCGGGTTCGGGCAGCCGGTCCAGCAGGAACGCGACCTCGGGTTCGACCCGGGGGTGGATGAAGCCGGTCACGTCGACGGTGCCGCCGTCGGGGACCCGCATCGTGTCGGTGAGCCGTCCCCAGATCACCTCGTCCACACCGACCTGGGCCATCTTCGCCTTGCTGGTCAGCCCCATCTTCAGCCCGACCAGCCGCTCGCCGCGGTCGAGGCGGCGTTGCACGAGCGCGGCCTGCACCGCGTACGCGGCGTCGACGTCGAGACCGGCCTCGGCGGCGACCTGCGGTACGGCGGTGGCCGTGTCGGCCGCCCGGTCCAGTGTCGCCGCGATCCCGGCGATGTCCGGCCCGATCATGTCTTCTCCTGCCCTGCGAGGTCCAGCGCCACGTCGACGATCATGTCCTCCTGTCCGCCGACCATCCGCCGCCGGCCGAGTTCGACCAGGATGGAGCGGACGTCCACGCCGTAGCGGGCGGAGGCCCGTTCGGCGTGCCGGAGGAAGCTGGAGTAGACCCCGGCGTAGCCGAGGGAGAGGGTTTCCCGGTCCACCTGGACCGGCCGGTCCTGGAGCGGGCGGACGATGTCGTCGGCGGCGTCCATCAGCGCGAACACGTCGCAGCCGTGCTTCCAGCCGTGCAGTTCGGCGACCGCGACGAAGACCTCCAGCGGCGCGTTGCCGGCCCCGGCGCCCATTCCGGCGAGCGAGGCGTCCACCCGGACGGTCCGCCCGTGCGGGGCGTCCGGGCCGACCGGGTCGGCGCCGACGACGCGTCCGTGCTCGACGGCCAGCACGCTGTTGGCCACCCCCAGGGAGAGGTTGTGGTGGGCGTGGATGCCGATCTGCGTGGTCGGCGCCAGCACCTGCCGGTACGCGTCGACGCGCTGCGCCACGTCGGACATCAGCAGCCGGCCGCCGGAGTCGGTGACGTAGACGCAGTGCGCCCCGTACGACTCCATCAGTTTGGCCTGGGCGGCGAGCCCGGCCGGGTCGTTCATGTGCGACATCATCAGGAAGCCTGCGACGTCCATGCCGTTCTCGCGGGCCCACGAGATGTGCTGGGCGGAGATGTCGGCCTCGGTGCAGTGGGTGGCGATCCGGACGCTCGTCACGCCGAGCGCGCGGGCCGCCTTGAGGTCGGCGATGGTGCCGATGCCGGGCAGCAGCAGGGTGGTCAGCTTGGCGGTGGTCATCACCTCGGCCGCGGCGGCGATCCAGTCGGCGTCGCTGGCCGCGCCGTGGCCGTAGTTGACGCTGGAACCGGCGAGGCCGTCGCCGTGCGCCACCTCGATCGCGGCCACCCCGGCGGCGTCCAGCGCGGCGGCGATGGTGCGGACCTGGTCGACGGTGTACCGGTGCGCGATGGCGTGCATGCCGTCGCGCAGGGTCACGTCCTGGATGTACAGCTCGGTCACCGGACTCTCGTCCACGACCGTCCCACCGTTCGTCGTACTCACGCCCGCACCCCCTCGGCGCGCAGGGCGACCAGACGCTGCGCGGTCCGCAGCGCGGCCGACGTCATGACGTCCAGGTTCCCGGCGTACGCGGGCAGGTAGTGCCCGGCACCGGCGACCTCCAGGAAGACCGTCACCTGTACGCCGGTGAGGTGCCGACCGAGCGTCGGCACGTACGCGTCCACCCGGTCGAACTGCACGTCCTGCTTGAGCCGGTAGCCGGGGACGTACTCCTGCACCTCGGCGACCATCGCGGCGACCGACTCGGCGATGGCGGCCCGGTCGGCGTCCGGGTCGGGGCAGAGGCAGTAGACGGTGTCCCGCATCAGCAGCGGCGGCTCGGCCGGGTTCAGCACGATGATCGCCTTGCCGCGTTCCGCGCCGCCGACCACTTCGATCGCCCGGGCGGTGGTCTCGGTGAACTCGTCGATGTTGGCCCGGGTACCGGGACCGGCGGACCGCGAGGCGATCGAGGCGACGATCTCGCCGTACGCCACCGGGGTGACCCGGCGGACCGCTGCCACGATCGGCACGGTCGCCTGTCCGCCGCAGGTCACCATGTTCAGGTTCGTCTCGTGCAGGTGCTCGTCGAGGTTGACCGGCGGCACCACGTACGGGCCGATGGCGGCCGGGGTCAGGTCGACCACCGTACGTCCGTGGCTGCGCAGCACCGCGTCGTTGTGCCGGTGCGCGCCGGCCGACGTGGCGTCGAAGACCAGGTCGACGTCGGCGAACTCGGGCATCGCGACCAGGCCGTCCACGCCCCCGGCGGTGGTGGCCACGCCGAGGCGACGGGCGCGGGCCAGGCCGTCGGAGGCCGGGTCGATGCCGGCCATCGCCACCATCCGCAGGCCGCCGTCGGCGTCACCGCCCGAGCGGAGCACCTTGATCATCAGATCGGTGCCGATGTTGCCGGACCCGATCACCGCCACGCCGGCCATCAGGACGCCTCCTTCGCGAAACAGGCCCGGACCGAACCGAGCCCGGAGATGCGCGCCTCGTACGTCGCGCCGGGCGTCACCGGCACCATCGGACCGAGCGCACCGGAGAGCACCACGTCGCCGGCGCGCAGCGGGTCACCGGCGCGGGCCAGCGTGCCGGCCAGCCAGGCCAGCGCGTGCAGCGGGTTGCCGAGGCAGGCCGCCCCGGCGCCGACCGACACCGGTTCCCCGGCGTGTTCCAGCACCATCCCGGCCAGTCGCAGGTCCACGTCGCTCACCCGGCGCGGCGAGGTGCCCAGCACGAACAGTCCGCTGGAGGCGTTGTCCGCGACGGTGTCCACGATGGAGATGTCCCACCCGGCGACCCGCGAGTCGACGACCTCGATGGCCGGCAGCAGGTGGTCCACGGCGCGCAGCACGTCCACGGTGGTGACCCGGGCGTCGGGCAGGTCGGCACCGAGCACGAAGGCGATCTCCGCCTCGACCCGGGGCTGGAGCAGCCGGTCCAGGGCGATCTCGGCCCCGTCGGGCACCGCCATGACGTCGGTGAGGACACCGAAGTCCGGCTCGTACACGCCGAACGCCTCCTGCACGGCCCGGGAGGTCAGCCCGACCTTCGCGCCCACCCGGCGCTGCCCGGACGCCAGCCACTCGCGGACCTGGACCTGCTGCACCCGGTACGCCGCCTCGACGTCCCCCTCGGGCAGCAGCCGCCCGCGCAGCGGCGGGCAGGGCTTCCCGCTCTCCCGGGCCTCGATCAGTTCCCGGGCGGCTCGATCGTGGTGAACGGTCATGTCAGCTCCTCGCTACGCTCGGACCCGCCACGAGCCTCGACCAGCACTGCATTGATGATTCGCTCGCTACGCTCGCTCATGAGAGATCCACGCAGACGTTGGTGAGTTCGGAGTAGAAGTCGAGCGAGTGCACGCCGCCCTCGCGACCGATGCCGGACGCCTTCACCCCGCCGAACGGGGTCCGCAGGTCGCGCAGGAACCACGTGTTGACCCAGACGATGCCGGCGTCCAGCCGGGCACCGGCCCGGTGCGCCCGGCCCACGTCCCGGGTCCACACGGTCGCCGCCAGGCCGTACTCGGTGCCGTTGGCCAGGTCGTACGCCTCGTCCTCGGTGTCGAAGGGCGCGACGTGCACCACCGGTCCGAAGATCTCCTCACGGTTGGTGCGGGCGTCCGGGCCGAGGCCGGTCAACACGGTCGGCTGCACGTACGCGCCACCGTCGCGGGCGTCGCCGAACTGCGGCGTCCCGCCGCCGGCCAGCACCTGCGCCCCCTCGGACCGGGCCAGGTCGTAGTGGCCGAGCACCTTGTCCCGGTGGGTGTGCGAGATCAGCGGCATGTTGACCGTCGCCTCGTCGGCGGGCCAGCCGTACGCCAGCTCGGCGGCGCGGGCGGCGAGCCGCTCGGTGAACTCCTCGAACACCGGCCGCTGCACGAGGATCCGCTCGGTGCAGAGGCACACCTGGCCGCCGTTGGTGAAGCTGGACCGGACCGACCCGGCGACCGCCGCGTCCAGGTCGGCGTCGGCGAAGACCAGCCCGGCGTTCTTGCCGCCGAGCTCGAAGCTCACCGCCTTCACCCCGTCGGCGGCGGCGCGCATGATGGCGCCGCCGGTGGCGGACTCCCCGGTGAACGTAATCGCATCCACGCCGGGGTGCCGGGTGAGGAACTCCCCGGCCGAACCGGGACCGAAGCCGTGCACCAGGTTGAACACACCGTCGGGCACCCCGGCCGCCGCCATCACCTCGGCGAGCAGCGTGGCCGAGGCGGGCGTCTCCTCGCTGGGCTTGACCACCACGGCATTGCCGCAGGCCAGCGCCGGTGCGACCTTCCAGGTGAGCAGCAGCAGCGGCAGGTTCCACGGCACGATCACCGCGACCACGCCGACCGGCTTGCGGACCGCGTAGTTGAGCGCCCGGCCGCCGGTCGGGGTGACCGTGGTGAACGACTCGGTCGGCGCGGTCGCCACGATCTCGGCGAAGGCCCGGAAGTTGGCCGCGCCACGCGGAATGTCCAGGGTGCGGGCCTGCGAGATGGCCTTGCCGGTGTCGGCCACCTCGGCGGTGACCAGGTCGTCGAAGCGGCGCTCCAACTCGTCGGCGACCCCGCGCAGCACCTCGGCGCGTTCCCGCTCCCCCATCCGGCCCCACGGCCCGCGCAGCGCCGCCCGGGCCGCCGCCACCGCGTCGTCCACCACCGACGCGCCGGCCTCGACCGCCTCGAAGACCGGTTCGCCGGTGACCGGGCTCCGTCGGGTGAAGCGGGGACCCCCGTCGCGGAACTCGCCGCCGACGAAGTTGCGCAGCAGGACAGGGCCGTCCGGGGCGTACCCGGTCATCAGCCGGGGGTCCCAGCGGGTCATCGACGCCTCCCGCGCGCGATCGCCAGCGCCGCACCGGCCGCCGTCGCCAGCACACCGGCGGCCACCGCGCCGAGCACCTGGTACTGCCGACGGACCCGGCGGCGCACCTGCGCGTACGGGACGGTGGAGAAGGAGACCATCTCGTACTGGGAGACGTACCGTCCGGGCAGCGCCCGCTCCAGGGCGTGCTCGATCTTCTTGCGGGTCCGGAACACCGGCGAGGCGACCTTGTCGCGCATCTCCACGAAGTTGGCCAGTGCCATCCGGGCGATCGCCTCGGCGTTGCCCTGCCGACGCTGCTGGAACAGCGGCAGCGCGGCGGACCAGTCGTCGGCGCACTCGGACAGGCAGCGGTCCAGCTCCACCACGTCCTCGAAGGCACAGTTCGCGCCCTGGCCGTAGAACGGGACGATGGCGTGCGCCGCGTCGCCGAGCAGGCCGACGCGCCCGTTCACCTGCCACGGGTCGCAGCGCACCGTGCCGAGGACGCCGACCGGGTTGTGCTGGTAGTCGTCGACCAGGTCGGGGGCGAGCGGCAGCAGGTCCGGGTAGTGCTGGGCGAAGTGCCGTTCGATCGCCGCCCTGCTGCCCAGCGAGGCGAAGCTCGCGGTGCCGTGGGTGGGCCAGAACAGCGTGCAGGTGAAGGAGCGGTCCGGGTTGGGCAGCGCGATCATCATCGAGGTGCCGCGTGGCCAGATGTGCAGCGCACCCTCGTCCAGGGCGAAGTCACCGCCGACCGGTGGGATGGTCAGTTCCTTGTAGCCGTAGTCGAGGAAGTCGACGCTCTCGGTGAGCAGGCCGTGTTCGAGCAGTTGTCCGCGTACCGCCGAACCGGCGCCGTCGGTGCCGAGCACGACGCGCGCGTCCGCGGTGACCGCGCCCTGCGGGGTCTCGAAGGTCATCCGCGCGGTGTCCGGGTCCAGACCGACCAGCCGGTGGTCGAAGGCGATCCGCACGCCGGGCAGTTTCGCGGCGGCCTCCAGCAGCGCGTTGTTCAGCGCGCCCCGACTGATCGAGTTGATCGCCCGGTCGCCGGAGACGCTGTACGACTGGAAGCCGGGCTCACCGAGCACCGGGTGCACCATCCGGCCGCGCATCGGCAGCGCGTCGGCCATCACCTGCTCGTCGAGCCCGATCCGGCGCAACGCGTCGAGCCCGCGCTCGGAGAGCGCCAGGTTGATCGACCGGCCGCGCTCGACGGTCCCGGTACGCGGGTCCGGCCGCCGCTCGTACAACGCCACCGGATAGCCCCGGCGGGCCAGGAAGCAGGCCAGCAGGCAGCCGGCCAGCCCGGCGCCGACCACGGCGATCTCGTCGTTCTCCCGGCTCATCCAGCTCTCCCAACGGTGGCGGCCAGCGCGTCGGCGACCCGCCAGCAGTCGTGGTACGTCGAGTAGAGCGGCACCGGGGCGAACCGGACGACGTCCGGCTCCCGGGCGTCGGCGATCACTCCGTGCTCGTACCGGAGCCGCTTGGTCAGCTCCCTGGCGCTGCCCTCGCCGAGTCTGACCGAGAGTTGGCAGCCACGGCGCCCCGGGTCGCGCGGGGTGATCACGGTCAGCGGCCGGTCGACGGTCACCTCGTCCAGCAGCCGCTCCAGGTAGCCGGTGAGCCGCAGGCTGCGCTCGCGCAGCGCGGGCATCCCGACCGCGTCGAACAGTTCCAGCGAGGTACGCACCGGCCCCATCGAGAAGATCGGCGGGTTGGAGATCTGCCACGCCTCCACGGTGGACGGTGGACGGCTGACCGGGGTCATCTCGAACCGGGTCGCCGCCGCCGTGCTCCACCAGCCCTCGAAGCGGGGCAGGTCCGCGTCGCCGTGGTGCCGCTCGTGCACGAACACCCCGCCGAGCGCGCCCGGCCCCGAGTTGAGGTACTTGTACGAGCACCAGGCCGCGAAGTCGACGTCCCACTCGTGCAGCGACAGCGGCACGTTGCCGGCGGCGTGCGCCAGGTCCCAGCCGACGACCGCCCCGGCGGCCCGACCGGCGGCGGTGATCGCCGGGATGTCCATCAGTTCGCCGGTGAGGTAGTTGACGCCGCCGAGCAGCAGCAGCGCGACGGTGTGCCCCTCGGCGGCCAGGTACGCGGTGACGTCCTCGGTGCGCAGGTCGTCCTCGCCGGGTCGCGGCGTCAGCCGGACCACGGTGGTGTCCGGGTCGAGGCCGTGGAACCGGGCCTGGCTGCGCACCGCGTAGCTGTCCGAGGGGAAGGCGCTGTCCTCGATGACGATCCGGGTCCGCGTGCCGCTCGGCCGGTAGAAGCTGACCATCAGCAGGTGCAGGTTGACCGTGAGCGAGTTCATCACCACGGTCTCGGTGGGCCGGGCGCCGACGAGTCGCGCGGCCGGGGCCGTCAACAGCTCGTGGTACGGCAGCCAGGGTCGTTCCGCCTCCAGGTGCCCCTCGACACCGAGCCGTCCCCAGGCGTCCACGTCGGCCAGCAACTCGTCCCGGGTGGCCCGGGGTTGCAGACCGAGCGAGTTGCCGGCCAGGTAGGCCGCCTCGGGGTGGTGACCACCGTCGGCCGGCGGCACGTGGAACAGGTGCCGGTGTCCGGGGTCGGCGGCGTCCAGCCGGAGGGCTTCGGCCTCGTCGAGGCGTGGCGCCTCGGCGTCGTTCGTCGTCATCGTCGTCGCCTCACATCGCGGTACGGGCGGACCACAGCTCGGGGAAGACCACCCGGGCCATGCTGCGTTGCAGCCAGGCCAGCCCGGCGGAACCGCCGCTGCCGACCTTGGCGCCCATGGTGCGCTGCACCGCCTTGATGTGGTGGTGCCGCCAGTCGCCGAACTCTTCGGCGACCTCGGTCAACGCCTCACCGAGCAGCCGCAGGTGGTTGTCCGGGCCGGGGTCGGCGTAGATCCGCACCCAGGCCGCCTCGACGGCGGGGTGCGGCTCGTGCTCGACCGCCACGTCCCGTTCCAGCAGGTCGGCGGGAAGCTCGTGGCCGTGCCGGGCGAGCAGGGCGACCACCTCGTCCCAGACGCTCGGCGTGGCGAGACCGGCGGTCAGCTCGGCGTGCACCTCGGTCTGCCGCCGGAACGGCCGGATCAGCGCCGCATCGCGCAGCCCGAGCTGGAACTCCAGGTGGCGGTACATGGCCGACTGGAAGCCCGAGCCCTCGCCGAGCAGGTTGCGGAAGCGGTTGAAGTCGGCCGGGGTCATCCAGCGCAGCCCGCGCCAGGCGGCGTTGAGCCCTTCCAGGTGCAGCGCGGCCCGACGCAGCGGGGCGAGCGACTCCCACACCCGGTCGTCGCGCAGCAGCCGGGCGGCGTCGCGCAGTTCGTGGCAGGTCAGCCCGAAGTACAGCTCCATGATCTGGCTGACCATCAGGAACGACATCTCGCCCGGGTCGTCGCTCAGCGGCTGCTGCAACCGGTGCAGCGTGCTGGCCTGCACGTACGCGTCGTACGGCACCCGCTCGGCGAACTCCAGCGTCGGCTCGCCGCCGTTGCGCGCGGCGCGGGCCGCCCGCTGGCGGCCGGTGACCGGACGCACCGCCGCCCGGGTCCCCGGGCGCAGCTCGGTCTGCTCCATGCGTCCGCTCCTTCCTGGCGTCGGTCCAGACATGATCTCGCGGTGGGATCGCCGGACGGAATGCCTCTTCAACGGCGGTTGCCCAGGTGGACCTACCGAACGAAAGGCACTGGCCGCAGTTCGCTTGCCGGACGTAAGGTCGCCGCGTGGACGAGATGGACTGGGCCCTGCTCCGTGAGCTGCAGGCCGACGCGCGACTGTCGTTCAGCGAGTTGTCCCGGCGGGTGCACCTGTCTCCCCCGGCGGTCGCCGAACGGGTCCGGCGGTTGGAGGAAACCGGCGTGGTCACCGGCTACCACGCCCACGTCGACCTGACCCGGGCCGGTCGCACGGTGGTGGCGCTGATCCGGATGTCCTGTTACGGCGCCCGGTGCATCCTGCACGTTCCCGAGGTGGCCGACTGGCCGGAGATCCTGGAGATCCACCGGATCACCGGCGACGCGTGCAGCGTGCTGAAGGTCGCGGCCGGATCGATCGGGGAGTTCGAGGCGGTCATCGACCGACTCGCCCCGTACGGGCAGCCGTCGAGCACGATGGTCCTCTCCACTCCGCTGGGCTGGCAGCCGGTCACCCCGCTGTCGGGTTAGCCGCCCCGGCAGGGGGAATGCGCCGCGGGTCGCCCCAGCAGGACCGGTGCACCGGTGCCGGGAGGGAGGATCATGCGGGGTCTGGTTTCGTACCCGTCGACCATCGTCCGACTGTTCGGCGCGTTCGCTCTGATCGGGGCGTTCGTCCTGGTCGGCGCATCGCCCGCCCGGGCAGGTGAGAACACCTTCGTCGAGGTGACGCCGAACAGCGTGCAGGCCGGCTCCCGGGTGCACCTCAAGGCGAGCTGCGACAACGCCAACAACCGGCAGGCCGAGGTGACCTCCGACGCGTTCCGTCAGGTCTTCCTCCGGCCGGACAACGGCTTCCTGACCGGGGACGTCACCGTGCCGAGCGACAAGGCGGCCGGGAACTACCCGGTCAACCTGCGCTGCGACAACGGCCAGACGGCGAGTACCTCGCTGACCGTGCTGAACATGGAGCAGCCGACCAAGGGACCGGCGACCGGTGGCGGTGGCACCGCGGGCGGCGGCACCGGCTCGATGCTGCTACTCGGCGGTGCCGCCACGGTGGCCGCAGTGGTGGTGTTCGGGCTGGTCAGCAGCCGACGTCGGGCCGGTTCCTGACCCGCTGTCGCGATGAGCGGCCCTCGCGTACCCGCGCCGGAACCCGGTCCGGGCCCACGCCGGACCACCGCCCGTCGGGTGCCTCGCGCCTGGCGTCGGGTGGTGGGCACGACGCTGGGCCGGCTGGGCCGGGTCACCGCGCAGATGGGGTCGGCCAGCGTCAGTACGCCCGACCCGGCGGCCCCGCCGCTGCCGCCCCGGCGACGGCAGGTCGGCCGGTACCGGCGGTACGGCCGGTCCAGTCCGGGGGTGCCGGTCCTGGTGATCGGCGCGCTGATGCTGCTGATCGTCACGATGCTCGGTGTCGAGCGGCTGACCGGGGTGAACCTGCTGCCGGACCGGTTCATCGCCGGGCTGGCCCGCCCACCGAAGGACTATCCGAACCTGTCGGCGAGCGAGCCGGTCAGCATCGAGATCAGCAAGATCGACCTGGCGGCTCCGGTGCACAACGTCGGGATCGCGCCGGACGGCAGCGTCGCCGCCCCGCCGGCCGAGCGGGCCCAGGAGGCCGGGTGGTACGACCAGGGCCCGACCCCCGGCCAGTACGGCCCCGCCGTCATCGTCGGACACGTGGACACCAGCACCGGCCCGGCCGTCTTCCAGGACCTGCGGGAGTTGCGGACCGGTGACCGGGTCGAGGTGGCCCGCTCCGACGGCTCGGTCGCGGTCTTCGAGGTCGAACGCGTCGGCCGGTACGACAAGGAGCAGTTGCCGGCCGACGACGTCTTCGGCGACTTCAGCCGACCCCAGTTGCGGCTGATCACGTGCGGCGGGCGCTGGGTCGGCGGCGACACCGGCTACGCGGACAACGTGATCGTGTTCGCCTCGCTGGTGCAGGCTCGCTGACCGTCGCGGCTCAGGCGGCCTCGGGCTCGCGCAGGTCGAGCCAGTCCGCCCAGCGCGGATCGGGGGCGCGGTGCCCGAGCACCCGCCACGCGATCCCCCTCGGGGCGGCCGGTGGGGAGTGCAGCCGCCAGCCCATCTCGGCCGGGGTCTTGTCGCCCTTGCTGTGGTTGCAGCGGGCACACGCGGCGACCACGTTCTCCCAGGCGTGCCGCCCGCCCCGGCTGCGCGGGAAGACGTGGTCGATCGTCTCGGCCGGCCCTCGGCAGTAGGCGCACCGCCAGCCGTCCCGGGCGAAGATCGCCCGACGGGACAGGCCGACGTGGGTGCGGTACGGCACCCGGACGAACCGGGTGAGCCGGACGACCGAGGGCACCGGGAGCGCATTGCGCGCGCTGTGCAGGATGCCCTCGCCGTCGGCGACACAGACCGCCTTGGCGGAGAGGACGAGGATCGCGGCACGGCGTACCGACACGACACACAGCGGCTCGTAGGTGGCGTTGAGAACCAGCGCGCCGGAGCCCACCGTGGGTCGTATGTCAGGCATCGCGTCACCCTCCCGGTCAAGCGGCAGTCACACTCGCCACCGCCGACCGGTGTCGGACACAGCCCTACACCATGTCGACGCCGGCCGGATCACCGACGTCCGTTGCGCCAATCGTCCCTGATCGGAACCGCGAATGCACGCACTAATCCTGGGTAGCCGGGGCGGCTTTGCGACCCGTCGGCTCCGAGGTCACCCTCCGGTGGGGCGGCGGTGTACTCGCCGGGCGGTTGCGGTACGAACACAGGGTGATTGTCAGCATCCTTCGTACCGTCGTCCCCACGCCGTCCCCGGCCGCGCCGGAAGCGGACGAGACACCCAGCCCGGAGTGCCTGGACGAGGCCCTCTGCAAATGGGTCTGGGGTTTCTCCGACTCGGTGTGGTTCGCCGAGGGAAGCTACTGGATCCTGATCAAGCCGTTGCGGATCCTCCTGATCCTGCTGCTCGCGATGTCCGCCCGGTGGCTGGTGCACCGGACGATCCGCCGGCTGGTCCGCACCACCAGCGACGCCGGGGTGCCCACCATGCTCCGCCCGCTGCGCGAGCGCATCCCGACCGCCACCGCCGAACCTGGCGAGTTCGTGCCAGAACGCCGCCGACAGCGCGCCGAGGCGATCGGCTCGGTACTGCGCAGCATCAGTACGGCGTTCATCTACGGCATCGCGGTGCTGATGGTGCTCAAGGAGTTCAGTTTCGAGCTGGCACCGCTGCTGGCCAGCGCGGGCATCGCCGGTGTGGCTCTCGGCTTCGGCGCGCAGAGCCTGGTCAAGGACCTGCTCGCCGGACTCTTCATGCTGATCGAGGACCAGTACGGGGTCGGCGACAACGTCGACCTGGGCGAGGCGACCGGTGTGGTCGAGGCGGTCGGGTTGCGCGTCACCACCGTGCGTGACGGCCGGGGTGTGCTCTGGTACATCCGCAACGGCGAGATCGTCCGGGTCGGTAACAAGAGCCAGGGCTGGGCGTTGGTGGTGGTGGACCTGCCGATCGGCTTCGCCGGCACCGAGGAGGCGATGGCGGTGCTGCGGACCGCCGCCGCGTCGGTCGCGGTCGACCCGGAGCTGGCCCAGTCGATCGTGGAGCCGCCGGACGTGCTCGGCGTCGAGCAGGTGACGGTGGAGGGCACGGTCATCCGGACGGTGGCCAAGACGACCGCCGAGGGGCAGTTCGCGGTCGGCCGGGAGCTGCGTCGCCGGCTCGCCGAGGCGCTGGAGAACTCCGGCATCACGGCGCGGATCGCGGCGGGTCGCCTCTATCCCGGGTTACCTACTCGTTCCGATAGTGAGACCGGTCAGGGGGGCGCCACCTGAGCGGGGCGACGGGGGTCGCGGCCGAGTGGCCCCTCGGGTATCGTCCGTTCGTTCAGTCGGAGATGCGACCGTCCACCCGTTCGCCCTAGCCAGTTGTCAGACGATCGGGCAGAATCCGGTTCACGCGCTACCAAGCGCGGTCACGTCCTCGCTGATCCCACAGATCTGACGATGGTTCCGGAACGGCCATCACGAGTGGCCCGCCACCGGGACGATGGAGGCGAAGGTGTCCGACGAGCGACCTTCTCCGGAAGGCCCGGCCACCTTCCGTGAAGTCTTCGCCCAGAGTGAGTACCGCGCCGTCTTCGCGGCCAACACGCTGACCTGGATCGGCGACTACGTCGCCAAGGCGGCGGTCACCCTCCTGGTCTACCGGACGACCCAGTCCGTCGCGCTCTCCGCCGCCGCCTTCGCGGTGAGCTACCTGCCCTGGCTGATCGGCGGGCCCCTGCTGGCCACCATCGCCGAGCGGCACCGCTACCGGCAGGTGATGGTCGTCTGCGACCTCATCCGCATGTCGCTCATGCTGCTCATCGCGATCCCGGGCATCCCGGTGCCGGTGATCCTGGCGCTGTTGTTCGCCACCACCCTGGCCAACCCACCGAGTCAGGCCGCCCGGTCCGCGTTGATGCCGCTGATCCTGCCCGGTGACCGGCTCGTCGTCGGGCTCTCCATCAACGCCAGCGTGGGACAGGCCGCCCAGGTGGTCGGCTACCTGCTCGGCGCCGTGGTGGCGACGGTCAGCCCGACCGCCGCGCTGCTGATGAACGCGACCGCCTTCGCGCTCTCCGCGCTGCTCGTCCGCCTCGGCGTCCGCGACCGGGCACCGGCGATGAGCACCGCTCACCGCAGTCACCTGCTGCGCGAGACCGCCGACGGCTTCCGGATCGTCTTCGGTACGCCGGTGCTGCGGGCGATCGCCGTCCTGGTCTTCAGCGCCATGCTCTTCTCGATCGTGCCCGAGGGGCTCGCCGCCGCCTGGGCGAACGAGAGCGCGGGCGACATGAACACCGGCCTGGCGCAAGCCGTGATCATGGCCTCGCACCCGCTCGGCTTCATCCTCGGCGGCCTGCTGATCGGGCGGCTCGTCGGGCCGACCCGCCGACTGGCCCTGATGCGACCGCTGGCCGTCTTCGCGCCGCTGGCCCTGGTGCCGTCGCTGCTCGATCCCGCACCGGTGATGGTGGCGCTGCTCGCCGCCGTCTCCGGGTTCGCGGTCGCCGGCATGCTGCCGGTCGCCAACGGACTCTTCGTGCAGGCCCTGCCGGACGGCTTCCGGGCCCGGGCCTTCGGCGTGATGGCCACCGGCGTACAGGTGATCCAGGGCGCCGCGGTGCTGGTGACCGGGCTGCTCGCCGAGCGCTTCCCGATCCCCGTCGTGGTCGGGGTGTGGAGTGTCGCGGGCGTGCTGCTGATGTCGATCGTCGCGCTCCGCTGGCCCGACCACCGGGCCGTGGCCGCCTCCGTCGATGCGGCCCGACGCGCCGGTGCCGACCCCGCTCAGGGCGGTGCCAGCGGGTCCGAGGCGCCCGGCTCCGAGCAGGTGGGTCCGGGCCGACCACAGCACGCGGTGAGCTGAACCACGCTCGGCGGGCCGTCCCGGTCGGGCCGTCGGTCGACGATGCCTGGCAGGATGGAACGGTGAATCCCGCAGGTGAGTCCGAGCGCAACGGTGAGACGGTCACGCTCTTCGAGGCCGTCGGCGGCGAGCCCACGTTCCGCAAGCTGGTCGACGAGTTCTACGCCGGTATCGCCACCGATCCGCTGCTGCGGCCGATGTACCCGGAGGACCTGGGCCCGGCCTCCGACCGGATGAGGCTGTTCCTCATGCAGTACTGGGGCGGCCCGAACACCTACTCGTCGCAGCGCGGGCACCCCCGGCTGCGGATGCGGCACGCGCCGTTCCGGATCGGCGCGGCCGAGCGCGACGCCTGGCTGCGGCACATGCGTCGGGCGGTCGAGCGCCTCGACCTGCCTCCGACGATCGAGACCGAGCTCTGGAACTACCTGGAGCGGGCGGCCTTCTTCATGGTCAACTCGATGGAGGACCCGGGCGCGTCCGCGTGAGGCGTAGCCGCCCCGCCCGGGGCGTGCCCGCCACCCGCGCGGCGGCGGGCCGCACCCGTCGGGTTGATCAGAGCAGCGCGCCCTCGTCGTGCAGCCAGTCGACGAAGCTGGTCGCCACCGCCGCACCACAGTCGAGCAACTCGACCAGGAGGGCGTCGTGGGCCCCGGCGGCGAGCGGCACCTGCAACTCGGCGTAGATCGGCAACTGGCCACGCTCGGTGGCGTCACCCACGTACGCCTTGCAGAAGCGCCGGGTGTGGTTCCACTCGTTGACCACCCGGTAGGCGCGGTCCGCCCAGTCCGGCGGCACGGTCGCGTGCGGCCGGGCCCGGAGCACCAGGATCTCGTCCTCCGGCCCCTCCAGCGTGACCAGCACCGCGTGCCGCTCCCACATGGCCAACAGGTTGCCGTCGCCGTCGGCGAGATAGCGCACGTCGAGCAGGTCGAGTGCGTCGCAGACCCGGCCCAGGGTGACCGGTTCGACGGTCGCCGGCATGTCGGCGATCAACGGATGCTCCCCGCCCGACCGGTCGTCCCCCGGTCGGCGGGGCGGAGGCGGCCCGACCCGGACCGTGCCTTCCACCGTGATCCTGCTTCGAGTTTCCGGGTCACCGCCACTGGCGGGACCGGGGCGCCATGACCACCACGGCATCGCTCGCGCACCTCACTCCCCAGCGGATCCAGTCGCCTACGGTGGGTTGGATCCGAGGATGGACGGTACCCGGACAGCCGGAACGAAGCACCCCCCCAACGGCAGCCCCAGCCCAGAAGGATGAACCAGGGTCATCCGTTCGCATGAGCCACAGAGGGCCGTACGACAAGATCCGTGGCCTTCTGCGACCAGACGGCTCCATACGGTCCCACCAGTCCGACCCATCGGCCAGCCGTACGGACCTGGACCGCGCCCGATTCCGGCGAATCCCCGGCAGGCCCTAGGAAACCCATCCGAACCAGACCCTGCACCAACCGCTGGGTCACCTCCACCGGACGGGCAGGCTCGTCGTCCGGCGTGACCACCACCGCCACGTGGTCGAGCAGGGCGTCCCGCAGCGCACGCTGCCCGACCGCCCGACCGGCCACCCCGTGCGCGGCGGCCTCGCGCAGGGTTCCCGCCGCCGCCGAGGCGAGCCGACGCAGTTCCCCGCCCGGCAGCGTCTCCACCCACCGACTCCCGGCCGGCGGCAACGCCCAGCGCCACTGCGCGTCCTGTCGCGCGGGCAGGACGGCCCCACCGGCCGCCAGTTCGGCCAGAAGGCTCCCGGCGGCCACGGTGACGTCCCCGGCGCCCGGACCGGCCACCGTGCGCGCCACCAGGACGCCCCACGGCAGCCGGGCCCAGAGGGCGGTACGGCCCGGCGCACCGGCGGGCCGCAACCGGACCAGGGCCGTGTTCTCCAACCGCACCAGCCGGGACAGGAACGCCCCGGCGTCGGCGACGTCGGCGATCCCGTGCCCGGTGCCGTCGCCCGTCGGTCCGGTCACGGTGTCCCGCCGTCGAGGGCGTACCCGAGCAGGAACGTCCGCTCCTGCTCGGTCAGCCGGCGAGCCGCCTGCTGGGCCAGGTCGAACGGCACCAGCACCGAACGCGCCCGGCTGACCAGCAGGTCGCCGTCGTACATCTCGTAGCCGATGGTGAACGAGGCGGCCCGGATCTGCTCCACCCAGAGGTCGATCCGCACCGTGGGCGCACCCTCGGCGGTGGCACGGTGCAGGGCGAAGTCGACCGGACGCAGATAGTCGATCTCGTGCCGCCGGATCACCACGCCGTTGGTGAACGAGTCGATCCCCTGGGCCTGGGCACCGGCGAACATCAACGCCACCCGGGCCTCCTCGTACAGCGTGAGGAAGCGGGCGTTGTTGACGTGCCCGTACGCGTCCTGGTCGGACCAGCGCAGGGTGCAGTGGTAGACGAACCGGTCAGCCACGACGATCCGCCCCGATCAGTCGCGGGTCAGCTTGCGGTAGGTCACCCGGTGCGGCCGGGCCGCCTCGGCGCCGAGCCGGTCGACCTTGTTCTTCTCGTACGCCTCGAAGTTGCCCTCGAACCAGAACCACTTGGCCGGGTTCTCGTCGTCGCCCTCCCAGGCCAGGATGTGCGTGGCGACCCGGTCCAGGAACATCCGGTCGTGGGAGATCACCACGGCGCAGCCGGGGAACTCCAGCAGCGCGTTCTCCAGGCTGGACAGCGTCTCGACGTCCAGGTCGTTGGTCGGCTCGTCGAGCAGGATCACGTTCCCGCCGATCTTGAGCGTGAGCGCCAGGTTGAGCCGGTTGCGCTCGCCGCCGGAGAGCACCTTGGTCGGCTTCTGCTGGTCCGGCCCCTTGAACCCGAACGCCGCGATGTACGCCCGGGAGGGCATCTCGACCTTGCCCACCATGAGGTGGTCCAGCCCGTCGGAGACGACCTCCCAGACCGACTTGTCACCGGCCAGGCCCTGCCGGTTCTGGTCGACGTACGACAGCGAGACGGTCTCGCCGACCTTGACCGAGCCGCCGGTCGGCTGCTCCAGCCCGACGATGGTCTTGAACAGCGTGGTCTTGCCGACACCGTTCGGGCCGATGATGCCGACGATGCCGTTGCGCGGCAGCGAGAACGACAGGTTGTCGATCAGCACCCGGTCACCGAAGCCCTTGGTCAGGTTGTGCGCCTCGATGACGGTGTTGCCCAGACGCGGACCCGGCGGGATCTGGATCTCCTCGAAGTCCAGCTTGCGGGTCTTCTCCGCCTCGGCGGCCATCTCGTCGTACCGGTCGAGCCGGGCCTTGGACTTGGTCTGCCGCGCCTTGGCGTTGGAGCGCACCCACTCCAGCTCCTCGGTGAGGCGCTTCTTCATCTTGGCGTCGCGACGTCCCTCGACGGCGAGCCGGGCGGCCTTCTTCTCCAGGTACGTGGAGTAGTTGCCCTCGTAGCCGACGGCCCGGCCCCGGTCCAGCTCCAGGATCCAGCCGGCCACGTTGTCCAGGAAGTACCGGTCGTGGGTGATCGCCAGCACCGTGCCGGCGTACTTGGCCAGGTGCTGCTCCAGCCACTGCACGCTCTCCGCGTCCAGGTGGTTGGTGGGCTCGTCGAGCAGCAGCAGGTCGGGCGCCTCCAGCAGCAGCTTGCAGAGCGCGACCCGGCGGCGCTCACCACCGGAGAGCTGGGTCACGTCGGCGTCCGGCGGCGGGCAGCGCAGCGCGTCCATGGCCAGTTCGAGCTTGGAGTCGATGTCCCAGGCGTCGGCGTGGTCCAGCTCCTCCTGGAGCCGGCCCATCTCCTCCATCAGCTCGTCGGAGTAGTCGGTCGCCATCTGCTCGGCGATCTTGTTGAACCGCTCCAGCTTGGCCTTGGTGTCCGCGACCGCCTCCTCGATGTTGCCGAGGACGGTCTTCGCGTCGTTGAGCGGCGGCTCCTGGGCCAGCAGCCCGACGGTGTAGCCGGGCATCAACCGGGCCTCGCCGTTGCTCGGCCGGTCCAGCCCTGCCATGATCTTGAGGAGGCTGGACTTACCGGCGCCGTTCGGACCGACCACACCGATCTTGGCCCCCGGCAGGAAGCTCAGCGTCACGTTGTCGAGCACGACCTTGTCGCCGTGCGCCTTGCGCGCCTTTTCCAGGACGTAGATGTACTGGGCCACGGTACGGGCTACCCTCCGTCGGTGGTGATCGCCGAATGTCGTGTGGTGCGGGTGCGGGCCGGATGACCGCCCGCCGCCGGCCGGGAAGCCGGCCGCGCGCACGCCATCGTCAATCCTGACAGGTACGCCGCCCCGCGCCCACATCGCCCCGCCCGACGTCGCCGGGCAGACCACCGGGGCGACGCGGGGCAGCCCAGGGTGTCGGGGCAGGCGGCGGGCCATGTCACCATGATCACGTTCACGGTTGACGGAGTCTGGGAAGGGTAGGTGACTCCGGCACGGGGGAACAGACGCCGCAGCTACGCTCAGTACGCTCATCGCGGTGGACCCGTCAGCACCCGGAGGTGGCCGATCGTGACCGTCCGTAGCTCCTTTGTCGTAGTGGCGAATCGACTGCCGGTCGACGAGGTGAGCACACCTGAGGGCCGGCAGTGGCGACGCAGCCCGGGCGGGCTGGTCACCGCACTGCATCCCGTCCTCGCCGAGCATCAGGGCACCTGGGTCGGGTGGGCCGGCGGCACCGGCGCGGCCCCCGAACCGTTCGACCTGGAGGGCATCCGCCTGCACCCGGTGCCGTTGAGCGCCGAGGAACTGGAGCGCTACTACGAGGGCCAGTCCAACGCCACCATCTGGCCGCTGTACCACGACGCCGTCGAGACGCCCGCCTACAAGCGACGCTGGCGCGAGGCGTACCGGCTGGTCAACGCCCGCTTCGCGGAGGCCGCGGCGGAGGTCGCGGCCGAGGGTGCGACGGTCTGGGTGCAGGACTACCAGCTCCAGTTGGTGCCCGCCATGCTCCGGGAGCTCCGTCCCGACCTGCGGATCGGGTTCTTCCTGCACATCCCGTTCCCGCCGATCGAGCTGTTCATGCAGATGCCGTTCCGCACCGAGATCCTGCGCGGGCTGCTCGGTGCCGACCTGGTCGGGTTCCAGCAGCGGCTGGCCGCGCAGAACTTCGTCCGGCTGGCCCGCCACCTGCTCGGCCTGCGGTACGAGGGCCAGATGATCCAGGTGGACGGTCGACAGGTCAAGGCCGGGGCGTTCCCCATCTCCATCGACACCAAGGAGATGGAGCGGTTGGCCGCCGACCCGGCGATCCAGGCCCGGGCCAAGGAGATCCGCGAGGAGCTGGGCAACCCCAAGACGATCATCCTCGGCGTGGACCGGCTCGACTACACCAAGGGCATCGAACTACGCCTCAAGGCCTTCCGGGAACTGCTCGCTGACGGAAAGTTGACAGTTCCGGACGCCGTTATGGTGCAGGTCGCCACGCCGAGCCGCGAACGGGTCGAGCACTACCAGGCACTTCGCGTCAAGGTCGAGCGCGAGGTTGGTCGGATTAATGGCGAATTTGGGCGGGTCGGTGTGCCGGCGGTGCATTATCTGCATCAGTCGTACAGTCGGACCGAACTGGCTGCGATGTACGCCGCCGCTGACGTGATGATGGTGACTCCACTGCGAGACGGAATGAACCTCGTGGCCAAGGAGTATGTCGCGTCGAGGGCGGACCACGGGGGCGCGCTCGTACTCAGTGAGTTCGCCGGCGCAGCCACCGAGCTGCGTCAGGCGTTCCTGTGCAACCCGCACGACCCCGACGCGGTCAAGGACGCTCTGCTACGGGCCGTGCATGTGGAGAAGCCGGAGGCTCGTCGCCGTATGCGGACAATGCAACGCCATCTGCGCACCCACGACGTGGGGCACTGGGCGAAGTCCTTCCTCACCGAACTAGGTGTGCCTGACATGGAGGCGGCGTGAACGCCGGCTCACACGAGATCATCACCCCGGCGGCGGGCACCATGGACCCGGAACTCCGGTCCGCCATCGGCCGGATCGCCCGGGTCCCCCAACTCCTGGTCGCCTGCGACTACGACGGCACACTCGCGCCCATCGTCGAGGACCCGAGCAAGGCCGTACCCCTGCCGGAGTCGGTGGCGGCGGTGCGCGCCCTGGCCGCGCTGCCGCAGACCACCGTGGCCGTCGTCTCCGGACGCGCGCTGCGTGACCTGGCCGCGCTCTCCCGGCTGCCCAGCGAGGTCCACCTGGTCGGCAGCCACGGCTCCGAGTTCGACATCGGATTCGTCGAGCGGCTCTCCCCCGAGCTGATCGCGGTCCGCACCCGGCTGCGGGACGCACTGCGCGAGATCGCCGCGGTCCACCCGGGCGTACGCCTGGAACGCAAACCGGCGAGCGTCGCGGTGCACACCCGTGGGGTGGCGCCCGAGATCGCCGGCGCGGCCATCGAGGCGGTCCGCAACGGCCCCGCCACCTGGCCGGACGTGACGGTCACCCAGGGCAAGGAGGTGATCGAGCTGTCCGTGGTGGCCACCCACAAGGGCACCGCGGTCGACCAGCTCCGCACCCAGCTCTCCGCCAGCGCGGTGCTCTTCATCGGTGACGACATCACCGACGAGAACGCCTTCGGCAACCTGCACGGCCCCGACGTCGGCATCAAGATCGGGCCTGGCGAGACCAAGGCCGGCTACCGGGTGGACGAGCCGATCGAGGCCGCCCGCGCGCTCGGACTGCTCCTGGAGACCCGACGACACTGGCTGTTCGGCGAGCGCGCGGTGCCCATCGAGCGGCACTCGATGCTGGCCAACGGGCGTACCGTCGCCCTGCTCACGCCGGACGCCAAGGTCTCCTGGCTGTGCAACCCCAAGCCCGACTCGGCGGCGATCTTCGCCGACCTGGTCGGCGGCAGCCCGGCCGGACACTTCAGCGTCGCGCCCGAACGCGGCGGCATCCCGCTGGGCCAGCGCTACCGGTCGGGCACCATGACCGTGGAGACCCGCTGGTCCGGGCTGACCGTCACCGACTGGCTCGACAAGCCCGACCCCAAGGCCACGCCGGACGGCCCCGCGATCATCTCCGGGGACTCGACGCTGATCCGGGTGCTGGCCGGCACCGGCCGGGTCCGGGTGGAGTTCGCCCCCCGGCCCGAGTTCGCGCAGGTCGCCGTCCAGCTCCAACCGGTCGGCGACGGCCTGCTGGTGCTCGGTTCCAACGAGCCCATCGCGCTCTACTCCCCCGGCGTGCAGTGGGAGGTCGGCAACGACGGCGGGTACGAGACCGCCAAGGCGGTGGTCGACCTCTCGGCGCTCGGCGGGCAGGTCGTGCTGGAGCTGCGGTTCGGTACGCACAGCCTGGAACACCACCGGCTACCGATCCACGAGCGGCAGGCCGCCGCGGAACGCCCCTGGAAGGACTGGGTCGCCTCGCTGCGGCTGCCGACCACCGCACGGGACCTGGTCGCCCGCAGCGCGCTCACGCTGCGCGGCCTCTGCCACGAGGCGACCGGCTCGATCCTCGCCGCCGCGACCACCTCGCTCCCCGAGGAACTGGGCGGCGTCCGCAACTGGGACTACCGCTACTGCTGGCTGCGCGACGCCGCGATGACCGCCCGCGCCCTGGTCGACCTCGGCTCGATCAGCGAGGCCGAGGCGTTCCTGCGCTGGGTGGACGGCTGCGTCGAGCGCACCGGCGGACACCCGGAGCGGCTGCACCCGCTCTACACCGTCGACGGGTACGAGCTGGGCGCGGAAGCCGTCATCGACACGCTGCCCGGCTACGCCGGCTCCCGGCCGGTACGCGTCGGCAACCTCGCCAACCACCAGCTCCAGCTCGACGTGTTCGGCCCGATCGCCGACCTCATCGCCGCCACCGCCGACGCCCGGGGGTCGGTCCGGCCCGAGGAGTGGCGGGTGCTGGAGAACATGGTCGAGGCGGTCCGTCGCCGCTGGCACGAGCCCGACCACGGCATCTGGGAGGCGCGTCTGCCTCCCCGGCACCACATCTTCTCGAAGGTGATGTGCTGGATGACCGTCGACCGGGCGCTGCACGTCACCCGGCAGCACGGCGGCGAGGACCGCACCGAGTGGGTGGAGCTGCGCGACCGGATCGGTGCCAACGTCCTCGAACACGGTTGGCACGAGCACGCCGGGGCGTACAGCGTCGCGTACGGCGACGAGGACATGGACGCCTCGTCGCTGTGGATCGGCCTGTCCGGGCTGCTGCCCGGCGACGACCCGCGCTTCCTCTCCACCGTGCTCAAGATCGAGGCGGACCTGCGCAGCGGCCCGGTCGTCTACCGCTACCACTGGGACGACGGCCTGCCCGGGCGGGAGGGCGGCTTCCACATCTGCACGTCCTGGCTGATCGAGGCGTACCTGCGCACCGGGCGGCGTACCGACGCCGAGGAGCTGTTCCTCCAGATGATCGACACGGCGGGTCCGACCGGACTGCTCCCCGAGCAGTACGACCCACTCGCCGAACGCGGGCTGGGCAACCACCCGCAGGCGTACAGCCACCTCGGCGTGATCCGCTGCGCCCTGCTGCTGGACAACATGCTCAAGCAGTAACCCTCGTACGCGCACCCGGAGCGGCCGGAGACCCCAGGTCCCCGGCCGCTCCGCCGTCTCTCTCTTTCCCCCCAGCCTCCCACCACCCTCCCCCTCGCTCTCTCGCTCCCCTCGCTCCCCTTCCTGGCAATCCCTCCCATATCGCCCACCAGGCCCGCCCGAGGACGTGGTTGATCAAGGAGCTTTGGTCTGGATCCGCCGCCCATCCAGACCAAAACTCCTTGATCAACAGGGGCGGCCTTGGGGGTTGCTGCGGAGGTGGGCGTGCGTGGTCGGGGTGACTTTCGGGTGCGTGGTCGGTGTTCGGCAAGACGACTTGCGAGCTGCGGGACATCTGGGTGGTCGGACAGGGCGGGCATCGGCCGCATGGCGACCCTGCGGCCGGCATGAGGTGGCGTTTGGGGGCCTGTGAGATGCATGTTCCGTTATGGGCTGATATGGGTCGGTGCTGGATGGAATCGGGGTGGGGTCGGTGGCGTTGTAACCGGGTGGCTGACCGAGGAGTACCTCGCCCCGTGGTGGGTGGCCGGCTGATGTCGGAATGACTCGGCTCGGTCGGTGGTTGTACCTGGTCCCGGCGCCGTAAGGGCCCTCGCGGATACCTCCTTCGGGGAATGGTCCGGCCGGGCAGGTGGTTGTGCATTGACCCGACGCCGCAGGTCCGCTGATCCCCTCGGATCTGGTGCGTTGGATCTCCCCTCTTCTTCAGCGCCTGACGGCGTTCGCGTCGCCTGTCCTTCCCCCCTTGCGGGCTGGTGGCGTCTACCCCCGAATGGAGCTTGTGATGAACTCGAAGCTGCTGCGTAAGAGTGTTCTCGGTGTCGCTGGTCTCGCCTTCGCCGGTGGTGTGTTCGCCGGTCCGGTCGGTCAGGCCGACGCCACCCCCGTCACCACCTCCCTGGTGGCGGTGCAGGCCGACAAGCCCGACACCGGCAAACTGATCCCGCACGGTGTGCAGGGCGCCCAGTCCCGCATCGACCTGTCCGACGAGCAGGTCGCCAACGCCAAGGCGATCATCGCGGCGACGAAGAAGGCCGGCATGGACGAGCGTGCCGCCGTGATCGCGATCGGTACGGCGTTCCAGGAGTCGAAGCTGGAGAACCTCGGCCACCTCGGTGACCGCAACGACCACGACTCGCAGGGCCTGTTCCAGCAGCGCCCGTCCTCGGGTTGGGGCACCGTGGAGCAGATCACCGACCCCGAGTACTCGACCCTCGCGTTTTTGAAGGGTTTGAAGCAGGTCGACGGGTGGCAGGACATGCCGTTGACGGTGGCGGCGCAGACGGTGCAGGTGTCGGCGTTCCCGGATCACTACGCGCAGTGGGAGCAGCAGGCCGCCGACCTGGTCGCCGCACACTGGAACAGCTGACCGCAGGCTTTCCTCGACAAGGGGGAGCAAGAACGCCGCCGGCCGGCACCCGCAACCTGGGGTGCCGGCCGGCGGCGTCTCCCGTGCCTGCGGGATGCGGCACCGCGCGGGGGCGGCAGGCAAGGAGGGGACCCTTCCTCTACACCAGGCGTTAGCACGGGACCCCTCCTTACACCGAACCCCGACGGCGGTGGTGGCGGGCGATGTCGACGAGGGCGACCAGCAGGGCCAGGGCGATGATGCCGGCCGACACCAGCAGGGACCGTTCGAAGGCCTTCGACCAGGCGTCGCCCCCGCCGGACAGCGCCGAGAAGAAGACGGCGCCGACGGCCGCGATCCCGGCCGCCGACCCGATGCGCTGACCGGTCTGCAGCATGCCCGCGCCGCTACCCGCCTGCGGTACCGGCACCTGGGACAGGGTCAGCGTCTGGTTCGGAGCGATCACCAGGCCGCTGCCCAGCCCGGCCAGCAGCAGCGGCGCCGCGGTCACCCACGGTACGGGCGCGTACGGCGCCAGCTCGATGGCGAGCGCGACGAGTCCGAGCCCGACCACCACGGCGAGCAGCCCGACGGCGACCAGGGGTCGGCCGTAGCGGTTGACGATCCGCCCGCCGACGGCCGAGGCGACGGCCGATCCGAGCGCGAACGGTGTGATCGCCAGCCCGGCGACCAGCGCGCTGTAGCCGCGACCGTTCTGCAGGTACAGCGTGAAGATGAAGAAGATCGCGGTGAACCCGCCGAAGTAGACCAGGGCGATCAGCGAACCCAGCGCGTACGACTGCCGGGTGAACAGGCGTACGTCGAACAGGGGTGGACCCTGGCGTGCGTACCGCCGCTCCCAGAGCACGAAGCCGACCAGGGCGACCAGGCCGGCGGGGAGCAGCAGCCACTTCGCCGGGCCGTGCCACTGTTCCCGCTGCACCAGCGGCAGCAGCACCAGGGTCACGCCGACGCCGAGCAGCACCACGCCGATCGGGTCGGGCCGACGGCGCACCACCTCGCCGATCGGGTGGCGGGGCAGCAGCCGCCAGCCGAGGACGACCGCGACGATGCCGACCGGCACGTTGACGAAGAAGACCCACCGCCACCCGTGTTCGGGCCCACCGGCGGCGATCAGCAGCCCACCGAGCAGTGGTCCGACCGCGGTGGAGATGCCGATGGTGGCACCGAGCAACCCGAAGGGCCGAGCTCGCTCCGGGCCCTGGAACAGTTGCTGGATGAGGCCGGTCACCTGCGGGTTCACCAGCCCGGCGGCAGCGCCCTGGAGTAGTCGGGCGGCGACCAGCCAGCCGGGTGACTGGGCGAGTCCGGCGAGGGCGCTGGTCACGGTGAACAGGGCGATGCCGAACACGAAGGCGTTGCGTCGGCCGTGCACGTCGCCGAACCGGCCGGCCGGCACCAGCACCAGACCGAAGGTCAACGCATACCCGGAGAGCACCCACTGCAGGTCGCTCGGCCCGGCGTTCAGGGCCCGGTCCAGCGACGGGATGGCCACGTTGACGATGCTGATGTCGAGCAGCGTCATGAACGCCGCGACCAGTCCGACGCCCAGGGCCTGCCAGCGTCGCCGGTCGTCGTACGTGTCGGGGCCGGTGGAGCTCATCGTCTCCCTGTCGCGATCGGCGTCGTCCGCTGCGGCCCCGGTGCGGGCTCCACGACGTCAGGTGAGCTGCTGGGCGCAGAAGCGCGGACCGAAGTCGAGCCCGGCCATCGGCGAGTCCTCCCGGTGGAGCAGGTTCTTCTCGGTGAGCAGGTGCAGCGGGGTCTGCAACTCCTCCTCGGTCAGGCCGCACTCCTGGGCGATCAGGTCGGGGTAGGGGACCTGTCCGCGTACCTCCAGGGCCGCCACCGCGTCGTACACCCGAGCCTCGACGTCCGACAGCTGGACCTGCTGCATGGTTTCCTCCTTGGGCTCCACCGCCGGTCACCGGCGGTCCGCGTCGCGCGCTTACCCCGTGCGGGGCCGAAGATGCACCCCGCGCGGCCGGTGGCGCGCCGCCCCCCGGCGTGGCGGGGGCTGACCTAGGCTGCTGCGGTGACCGTCTGGGAACTCGTGGTGATCGGCGGCGGTCCCGCCGGCCTCTCCGCCGCCTACGCCGCCGCCCGGCGAGGGGTACGCACCCTGGTCCTCGAACGGGCCGCGCACCCCCGCTACAAGACGTGCGGCGGTGGCCTGACGGGTGTCTCGCTCGCGGCCGTGACCGGCCGGATCGAGGTTCCCGCCCGCGACGTGGTCGACCGGGTCACCTTCACCCTGGACGGGCGACGCGCACTCACCCGCCGGCACCGGGACGGCCCACTGGTCAGCATGGTGCGTCGGGAGGAGTTCGACGACCGGTTGCGGGCCGCCGCGGTGTCCGCCGGTGCGGAGGTCCGCGAGCGGGTCACGGTCCGCGCGCTCGACCAGACCCCCGAGGTCGTACGTCTGCGGTTGGCCGACGGTGACACGGTGCTGGCCCGGACCGTGGTCGGTGCCGACGGCTCCTCCGGGATCAGCGGCCGGTACGTCGGGGTGCGGCACCGGCAGGTGGATCTCGGGCTGGAACTGGAGTTGCCGGTGCCGTCGGCGCAGCAGGAGCGGTGGCGGCACCGGGTGCTGCTCGACTGGGGTCCGCTGCCCGGGTCGTACGGTTGGGTGTTCCCGAAGGGGGACCGGTTGACGGTGGGGGTGATCGCCGGACGGGGTGAGGGGGAGCGGACCCGGGACTACCTGCGCCGGTTCGTCGACCGGTTGGGCCTGGCCGGGATCAGTCCGGCGCACGACTCGGGGCACCTGACCCGCTGCCGGGCGGAGGACTCGCCGGTGCGGCGGGGGCGGGTGCTGGTCGCCGGGGACGCCGCCGGCCTGCTGGAACCCTGGACCCGGGAGGGGATCAGCTACGCCCTGCGCTCCGGCGAGTCGGCCGGTGACGCGGTGGCCGACGGCGATCTGGCCGGCTACGAACGGGCGGTGGCGCAGCGGCTGGTGCCGTCCATGCGGGCCGGGTACCGCCTGCTCGACGCGTTCGCCCGGCGGCCGGAGATCCTGCACGCGGCGATCGCGACGCCACCTGGCTGGCGGGCGTTCACCCGGTTCTGCCGGGGCCGGGCCGGTTTCGACGAGTTGGTCGCCCACCGGCCGGTACGCCTGGCGCTGGCGGTGGCCGCCCGGTTGCCCGGCCCGCGCGTCCCCGCCTGACTCCTGTCTACCAGGATCCTAGGATGCCCTAGCGGTGGCGGCGTGCCCCACACACCCGCCGACGCCTCACCCGTCATCGCCAGAAACGGCAGTCGCGCGAGTGCTCGGCTGTTTCCGGTCTCCGCCGCCGGGTAGGGCGATCGGTGAGGGCATCCGTCAGCGCACCGAGGAGACACCCGTGAGCGAGAACCAGTACACCCCGCAGGACCCGACCGAGCAGTACGGCCAGCAGTCGGGTCAGCCGAGCCAGCAGCAGTCGCCGCCGGGGCGGACCGACGACATGGCGCCCGAGCCGGACCACGGTGAGAAGACCTACCGGGGCACCGGCAAGCTCGACGGCAAGAAGGCGCTGATCACCGGCGGTGACTCCGGCATCGGTCGGGCGGTGGCGATCGCCTACGCGCGGGAGGGCGCGGACGTGCTGATCTCGTATCTCGGTGCGGAGGAGGACGCCGACGCGCAGGAGACCGTGCGGCTGATCGAGGCCGCCGGCCGCAAGGGGATCGCGGTCCGTGGCGACATCGCCGACGAGCGCACCTGCGAGACGCTGATCGAGCGGGCGGTGAGCGACCTCGGCGGTATCGACATCCTGGTCAACAACGCGGCCTACCAGATGGCCCAGGAGAAGGGCATCGCGGGCATCAGCACCGAGCAGTTCGACCGGGTCTTCAAGACCAACCTGTACGCGATGTTCTGGCTGTGCAAGGCGGCCCTGCCGCACATGGGCGACGGCGCGACGATCATCAACACCTCGTCGGTCCAGGCGTTCGACCCGTCGCCGCAGCTACTCGACTACGCCACCACCAAGGCGGCGATCGCGAACTTCACCAAGGCCCTCGCCGCCGACGTGGTGGACCGGGGCATCCGGGTGAACGCGGTCGCGCCGGGCCCGATCTGGACCCCGTTGATCCCGGCGACCATGCCCGAGAAGAAGGTGGAACAGTTCGGCCAGGACACGCCGGTCGGCCGGCCCGGTCAGCCCGCCGAGTTGGCGCCTGCGTACGTCTTCTTCGCCTCGCAGGAGTCGAGCTTCATCACCGGCGAGATCCTCGGCGTCACGGGCGGCCGCTTCACCAAGTGATCGGCGTGCGCGTGATCGCCTGCAAGGAGGGGTCCCCTGCCCACGCCTCGTGCATAGCAGGGGACCCCTCCTAACGCACAAGCCGCCGGCACGGACGCCTGCCGCACCGCTGGGCGTCTGCCGTCGGGCGGTCAGCGGGGCCAGGCAGCCAGGTGCCGGCGGATCCGGTCGATGTCGGCCCCCCCGAGGCCGTACCGGGCGAACCGCCCGTCCGGGATCCGGTCGAGGTAACGCCCGGCCTCGCGTACGTCCTCGTCGTCGAGCGCCGGATCGAGTTGCCGAGCCAACGCCAGCAGCTCGCCGACGGACCGGTGCTCCAACGCGGAGGCGACGTCGATGTAGTCGCGCACCTCCCGCCGGTTGACCAGGGCGGCGGTCTTGTTGGCGATCAGGTCGCGGACGTCCATCACGGGCCCGAACTCCATCACCACCGGGCTGCGGTGTCGGTCCAGCCGGGCCAGACTGAGCCGGATCTGCCGACCGTCTCGGGCGACCACGAAGTCCCGCATGTCCCGGTCGAAGCCCTCGAACAGGCCGCCGAGGTCACTGTCCGCGTCCGCGTCGGCGACCTCGAAGCCGGCCGCCTCCAGCGCCTCCCGTACCCCGGCGGCGGCCGCCGCCGCCGCGCCCTCGACGTCCGCGAACAGGTCGACGTCTTCGGTGGGTCGGGTGACCAGGCCGTACGCGGCCCACGCCACCCCGCCGCCGAGCACGAAACGGTGCGGCCCGGCGACGTCCAGCGCCACCCGCGCCACCTCGCGATAGAACTCGTGCGGGTGCGGCCCGGTCACGCCGATCGGAGACTCCGGTGCCGGGTCTCCCACGCCAGCCGTACGCCCCGGGGCAGGTTCAACTGTCGCCACACCCGCCGC
Source organism: Micromonospora sp. NPDC049900 (assembly GCF_044461025.1). Classification (NCBI taxonomy): domain Bacteria; kingdom Bacillati; phylum Actinomycetota; class Actinomycetes; order Micromonosporales; family Micromonosporaceae; genus Micromonospora; species Micromonospora sp. NPDC049900. The sequence continues at coordinate 757 of NZ_JBITKM010000022.1, read as the reverse complement.
AGGATCCGGCCGTCGACGAGACTGCGCAGGTCGTCGACGTTGGTGGTCTCCCGCAGGACGTTCTCGTACATCCAGAGCAGTTGGTCGTGGTCGGCCAGGTCGAAGGCGCGGTCGGCGCACCACATCAGGCGTACCGGTAGCTCGACCACGCCCCGGGTGGGTCCGCGCAGTTCGGTCAACGTCCCGGTCACCAGCGTGGGACGGCCGGGTCGGGCCAGAAAGGCCACGCCGGACGTGGTGGGGGAGACCGCCTGCATGCTGTCAGGGTAACCCCAGCCGGTCCCGTACCGGACCCACGAGCTTTACCCACCTGCCCTTAACGCCTGCTCACCTGGCCCGTGCGACGCCTCGAAAGACAGGGGTGCGGGCGCGCCGAGGCGGGACGGAGGCCGTGGATGGGTGTGCCTATCTCGGCCCGGGCGCGTCGAATGTCCGAATCTCGGGTACGCCTGGGCGGAATCGGGGTGGGGTCGGTGGCGTTGTAACCGGGTGGCTGACCGAGCAGGACTCCACCCCGGCGGATGTCGGAATGATCTGGCTCGGTAGGTCGTTGTATCTGGTCCCGGCGCCGTGAGGGCTCGCGGATATCCCCGGGAATGATGCGGCCGGGTCGGTGGTGGTGATCCCGACGCGGCAAGGGCCTCCCGGATCCCCCCTTCCCTGGGAATGGTCCGGCCGGGCAGGTGGTTGTGCATTGACCCGACGTCGCAGGGTCCGCTGATCCCCTCGGATCTGGTGCGTTGGATTCACTTCTTCT
>NZ_JBITKM010000021.1:436-74196 GCF_044461025.1 Micromonospora sp. NPDC049900 | reverse complement strand
CCCTGCGCATCCAACGCCGACTCCGACGACCCCGTCCGCAACTCGAACGCGTTATCCACACCCTGCGCAATATCCGGCGACTGCGCCCCAATGGAAATACTCACCCCACACGACGCCCCATCGAAACCCTTCTTCGACGAGTCGTAGCCGATACCAAGAATGGTCTCGCGGACGATCGACGGAATGTCGGCGTACGCCTTCGTGGTCACCTCGCCCGCCACATGCACCTGACCAGTCGTGATCAGGGTCTCCACCGCGACGCGGCTGTGCGGGTCCTGGCCGAGCAGGGCATCGAGGATGCCGTCGCTGATCTGGTCAGCGATCTTGTCCGGGTGGCCTTCCGTGACCGATTCGGACGTGAAGAGGCGGCGTGTCACGGCACTCCTAAGTTTGGGACGTCGTTCCGCGGCAGTCTAGTCACTCACCGCCGAGCGCCGGGTCGATGGTCAGCAGGTGGATCGTGGTCAGGAGGAGCCGTCGGCGAGCCGGGCGACCACCAGGTCCCACACCCCGTCGGCGAGATCCTCCTTGGACTGTTCGGGCATCCGGGTGACCGAACCGTCCGCGCCGATGACGGTGGCCGCGTTGGTCTCGGCACCGAAGACCTTGTCCGTCCCGACCTCGTTGATCACGATGAGGTCGGCCCGTTTGCGGGCGAGCTTGGCCCGTCCGTTGGCCTCGGCGTCACCGGTCTCCGCGGCGAACACCACCAGCAACTGCTCCGGTCGGCGGCTCCGGCCCAGCTCGGCGGCGATGTCCGGGTTGGTCACGAGCGCGATGCTGGGCGCGGTGCCGTCGTCCGACTTCTTGATTTTGCCAGGCGCGTACGTCGCGGGACGGAAATCGGCCGGAGCCGCCGCCATCACCACCGCGTCGGCGTCGACGGCAGCCGCGAGCGTGGCGTCGCGCAGCTCGCCGGTGGTGCCGACGCGGACGATGTCCGCACCGGCCGGGTCGGGCAGCTCGACGTTCGCCGAGATCAGCGTGACCCGGGCACCCCGAGCGACCGCCGACCGCGCGAACGCGTACCCCTGCTTGCCGGAGGACCGGTTGCCGAGGAACCGCACCGGGTCCAACGGTTCGCGGGTGCCGCCGGCGGTGACGAGGACGTGCCGGCCGGCCAGGTCGGCGGGGGCGTCGACGCCCCGGCGGAGCGCGCGGCGGGCGACCGCGAAGATCTCGGCCGGGTCGGGCAGGCGGCCCTTGCCGGTGTCGGCACCGGTGAGCCGCCCCACCGCCGGTTCGATGACGAGTACGCCCCGGGCCCGCAGGGTCGCCACGTTGGCGACGGTGGCCGGGTGCTCCCACATCTCGGTGTGCATGGCCGGTGCCAGCACCACCGGGCAGCGGGCGGTGAGCAGGGTGTTGGTGAGCAGGTCGTCGGCGAGGCCGTGCGCGGCCTTGGCCAGCAGGTCGGCGGTGGCGGGTGCGACCACCACCAGGTCGGCCTGCTGACCGAGGCGGACGTGGGGCACCTCGTGCACGTCGGACCAGACGTCCTCGGCGACCGGCTGACCGGAGAGCGCCGCCCAGGTCGGCGCGCCGACGAACCGCAGCGCGGCGGCGGTCGGCACGACCCGGACCTGGTGGCCGGACTCGGTGAACCGGCGCAACACCTCACACGCCTTGTAGGCGGCGATGCCGCCACCGACACCGAGGATGATCCGGGCGCTCATCGACGCGCGGAGCCTACGGCTGGTCGGTCGGCTCGGCGGTGAGTAGGCCGGCGTTGATCTCGCGCATCGCGATCGAGAGCGGCTTCTCCTGCGGAGTCGTCTCGACCAGGGGGCCGACGTACTCCAGCAGGCCCTCGCCGAGCTGGCTGTAGTAGGCGTTGACCTGACGCGCGCGCTTGGCCGCGAAGATGACCAGCGCGTACTTCGACGTCGTCTTCTCCAGGAGCTCGTCGATCGGCGGGTTGGTGATGCCTTCGGGGTTGGCGATGGATCCCACGGATTAACCTCTGCGTCTTTCGCACGGACCGCGTGTCACGCGGTGCCGGCGCTCAACCGCGCGGACGCGGCCGGGCCGGAGCCAGGAATGAAGAACCGAGCAACCTTACCAGCTCGTCCACCACGTGCTCAGTGTGGTCATGCGACACGCTGCGGTCGAAAGCCGCCAGGGTGGCCGTACCCGGACGACGACCGGGCGGATGGAGTAGGACGAGACGCGCGTCGGGTACCACCGCGCGGACCAGCAGCGCCCCGTCGAGGTCGAGCGGGAGCAGGACCGGCGATCCGGCGGCGAGCCGGTCCCGGACCGGCGCCAGCTCCGTGCCACGCCGGTACGCCCCGATCCGGCTCCATTCCAGCAGTTCGCCCCGGGCCACCCGGCGGTCGAACTCCAGCGGGGCGAGGAAGTGCCGGTGGACGCCCTCCAGCTCGTCTTCCCGGCGGGGCCGGGTGGTGACCGCGAGCGGCGTCCACACAGACGGAGAACGCGCCCGGACCAGCTCGACGACACTCTCCCTACCGGCGCCGGATGGGCCGGCCAGGACAGTGAGCCGAGCCGCCGGGCGCGCCTCGTCATCCAAGCTCACTGCTTGTTTCTACACGCAGCCGTGCTCAGTTGGCGGCGAACTCCCCAAGCAGGGCCTTGCGCTGCTGTTCGCCGAGGCCACGCAGGCGACGGCTGTCGGCGATCTTGAGCTTCTCCATGATCTGGGTGGCTCGGATCTTGCCGATGCCGGGCATCGCCTGCAGCACGGCCGACACCTTCAGCTTGCCGACGACGTCGTCGGACTCGGCGCGCGCAAGAACGGCTCCGAGGGTGGTCTTGCCCTGCTTGAGCTGCTCCTTCAGCTCGGCACGGGCTTTGCGGATCTCCGCAGCCTTCTCCAGCGCGGCTGCGCGCTGCTCAGGGGTCAGTGACGGGAGCGGCACCAGTTCTCCTCAGGTCCCTATCGCGACGGGCGGGACGCACCGCCGCATCTGTGAAACGTGGTGTCGCTGTGAACCAAGGGGTTCCCAGCGCGGGGAAAACTAGCGGTCAACGGAGCTTTCGGCAACGTGGGCGCGCAATGATCACCGCAAAGTGACCGAGCCGTCAGTCAGTCATGACATCGTCAGGGCCGCCCGGCAGTCCGCCACGGCGCGCTCCGCGGCGGCCCGCAGCGTCTCCGGGCGTGGGCCCGCTCCCAACACCTCCCGGGAGTACGAGGGGAGCACCGAGGTAAGGGCCGAACCGAAGACGACCCGTAGATCATCGGCCGTGGCGCCCTGCGCGCCGAGCCCGGGTGCGAGCAGCGGACCGTTCACCGCGGAGAGGTCGCAGCCGGTCTCGCCGACCGTCGCACCGACCACCAGACCGAAACTTCCGAGCGGCTCCGCACCCGCGTTGAGCTGGGAAATCTCGTCGATGACGGTCTGCGCGACGGTGCGTCCGTCAGCACCGCGAGCGCGCTGGACCGAGGCGCCCTCGGGGTTGGAGGTGAGCGCCAGGACGAAGACACCGCCGCCGTGCTCGGCGGCCAGCTCGAACATCGGACCGAGCGAACCGACGCCCAGGAACGGGCTCGCGGTCACCGCGTCGACATACACGGGACTGGATGGATCGAGATACGCCGAGGCGTACGCGCGGACGGTCGAGCCGATGTCGCCGCGCTTGACGTCCAGCAGAACGAGCGATCCGGAATCTCGTAACTGTCGGATAGTTGACTCAAGTACTGCCACCCCTTGGGACCCGAATCGCTCGAAGAAGGCCGACTGGGGCTTGAACACCCCAACCCGGTCACCGAGGGCGTCCACCACGGTCCGGGCGAAGCGACGCAGCCCGTCGACGTCGTCGTCCAGCCCCCACTTGGCCAGCAGTTCCGGATGGGGATCGATCCCGACACAGAGTGGACCCCGCTCGTCGACCGCCCGGCGCAGCCGCGCCCCGAAGCTCTCCATCAGCCAGCCTTCCTCTCGTCCTCAACCTGTCGCGCTCGTCTACTCAACCTGCGTCACCGAACCGCGTCGACCTACTCAGCCCACCCTGATAGCAGCCGCGACACCGCTCGTCACCAGCGCCAGATCGGCGTCCGAGGTGACGTACGGCGGCATCGTGTAGACCAGGTCCCGGAACGGCCGCAGCCACACTCCCTGCGCCACCGCGGCGGCCGTGGCCGCGGCGACGTCCACCTCGTGGTCGAGCTGCACCACGCCGATCCCGCCGAGCACCCGCACGTCCGCCACACCCGGCGCATCGCGCAGTGGCTCCAGTCCGGCGCGCAGACCCCGTTCGAGCCGCGCCACCTCGCCGACCCAGTCCCCGGCCCGCAGCAGACCCAGCGAGGCGTTGGCGACCGCGCAGGCGAGCGGATTGCCCATGAACGTCGGGCCGTGCGCCAGGACCCCACCGCTCCCGATGCCCCGCGCCACCTCCGGCGTGCAGAGCGCGGCGGCCAGCGTCAGGTAGCCGCCGGTCAGGGCCTTGCCGACGCACATCACGTCCGGGGTGACCCCGGCGTGCTCGGCGGCGAACATCGTCCCGGTCCGACCGAAGCCGGTGGCGATCTCGTCGAAGATCAGCAACACCTCGTGCGCCCGGGTCACCTCGCGCAGCACCCGCAGGTAGTGCGGATGGTGGAAACGCATCCCGCCGGCCCCCTGGACCACCGGCTCGACGATCACCGCCGCCAACTCGTGGGCGTGCCGCTCGACCGCCTCCACCAACGCCGCCTCGTACGCCGGGTCCGGCTCGGACGCGAAGCCACCGGGCGGCACCGGGGCGAACACCTGCCGGGGCAGCACGTCGCCCCAGAGGTGGTGCATGCCGCCCTCGGGGTCACAGACGCTCATCGGGTGGAACGTGTCCCCGTGGTACCCGCCCCGCCAGGTGCCCAGCCGGCGGCGCTCCGGCCGACCGACGGCCCGCTGGTACTGCAGGCACATCTTCACCGCGACCTCGACGCTGACCGACCCGGAGTCGGCCAGGAACACGTGCGCCAACCCCTCCGGCGCCACCTCCACCAGGGTCCGGGCCAACCGCACGGCGGGCTCGTGGGTCAGCCCGCCGAACATCACGTGACTCATCCGGCCGAGCTGGTCGGTCACCGCCGCGTCCAGCACCGGATGCCGGTAACCGTGGATCGCCGACCACCAGGACGACATCCCGTCGACGAGCGTGCGGCCGTCGGCCAGTCGCAGCCGTACGCCCTCGGCCTCGGTCACCAGGTACGGCGGCACCGCCGGCGGCAGTGCCGCGTACGGGTGCCAGACGTGCGCCGCGTCGGCGGCGAGGATCTCCTCCGGCGTCATCCGCCCTCCCTGTCCACGCTGCCCGTGCCCACTCCCGCTCCCGCCTCCGGTAGCGGGAACTCGCCGTCCTCGCACCCGCCCCGCACTCCCCTGTGGCCCCTTAGCTCTGCGTCGACCCACGCACTGGTTCGCGGCCGGAACCGATGCGTGGGGTGACGCAGCGCAGGAGCGGCGGGCCGGCCTCTGGACGGGCGACCGGCCGGGCCCAGCGAACGGGCGGACGGACTCCGGGGCGGCGAGGCACGACGGTGTCCGGACAGAGGCGGGTGTCCGGGGAGAGGCGAGGGTGCCGAGGGTGGCGTGGTGGGGGCGGCGGCGCCCGGTGTTCGTGGCCGTCCGCTCCGACGGGAGCGGGGGTGGCGCCGCCGCCTCATCCGGTTCACGACCCGGTGGTGGCCGGAGCCGGGGCGACCGCCGCCGCGCGGGCGACCGCGCGGGGCAGGGCCGGGCCCCGGTAGATGAACCCGGTGTAGAGCTGGACCAGGCTGGCGCCCGCGTCGAACATCCGGGCGGCGTCGTCGGGGTCGACGATGCCACCCACCCCGATGATCGGAAGCCGGCCACCGGTCTCGGCGTGCACGAAGGAGACCACCTGCCGGGCGCGGTCGGCCAGCGGGCGGCCGGAGAGGCCCCCGGCCTCGGCCCCGCGGGCCTGGTCGGCCGGGGCGAGCCCGGCGCGCCCGAGGGTGGTGTTCGTGGCGATCACCCCGGCCGCCCCCCGGGCCAGGCAGACCTCCAGCAGTTCGGCGACGGCCGCGTCGGTCAGGTCCGGCGCGATCTTCACCAGTACCGGCTTCTCCCCCACCAACGCGGCCAGCAGCGCGTCCAGGTGGTCCCGGTCCTGCAACTCGCGCAGTCCGGGGGTGTTCGGCGAGGAGACGTTGACCGCGAAGTAGTCGCCGTGCCCACGCAACGCGCGGTACGACGCCCGGTAGTCCTCCACCGCCTCGTCGAGCGGCGTCACCTTCGACTTGCCCAGCGAGATCCCCAGCGGTACGCCGAGCGGACGGGTCAGTCCCGCCAGCCGGGCGGCCAGCGCCTCGGCTCCGGCGTTGTTGAAGCCCATCCGGTTGATCACGGCCTCGCTGTCCGGCAGCCGGAACAGCCTCGGCCGGGGATTGCCCGGCTGCGGGTGCGCGGTGACCGTGCCGACCTCGACGAAGCCGAAGCCGAGCGCCGGCCAGGCGGGCAGGGCCGCACCGTCCTTGTCCATCCCGGCGGCCAGGCCGACCGGGTTGGGGAACCGCACCCCGAAGACCTCTCGGGGCGCGGCCACCGCGTACCGGGCGCGCAGGGCCGCCAGCGCGACCGGCCGCCGGGACAGGGCGGCCAGCCGGCCCAGCGTCCACTCGTGCGCCGCCTCGGCGTCACCACCGCCGATGCGGAACAGCCCGCGCCGCAGCGTCCGCTCGAAGATCACCGGCTGGCCCGCAGGGTGGCGTGCAGGTCCTGCAACGGACGCACCTGCATGTCGCCCCGGATCAGGGCCTCGATGCCCATCACGGCCGCGGCGGCACCCGGCACGGTGGTGATGCACGGGATGTCCGCGGTGACCGCCGCGCTGCGGATCTCGTATCCGTCGGAGCGGGCGCTGGCCCCGGAGCCCTGTGGCGTGTTGATCACCAGAGCCACCCGGCCGGACCGGATCAGCGAGACCGCGTCGTCGTCGGCACCGGCCTCGTAGTGCTTGGCGGCCAGCTCGCAGGCGATGCCGTGGCGGCGCAGCACCTCGGCGGTGCCGGTGGTCGCCACGATCTCGAAGCCCAGGTCGGCCAGGCGCTTCACCGGGAAGATCATGCCGCGCTTGTCGCGGTTCGCCACCGACACGAAGATCTTGCCCTGGGTGGGCAGCGAGCCGTACGCGGCCGACTGTGACTTGGCGAAGGCGTGCCCGAAGGCGGTGTCGATGCCCATCACCTCGCCGGTCGACTTCATCTCCGGGCCGAGCAGCGAGTCCACCCCCTTGCCGGCCGGCGTGCGGAACCGCTTGAACGGCAGCACCGCCTCCTTGACCGCGATCGGGGCGTCCGGCGGCAGCGAACCACCGTCCCCGGTCGCCGGCAACATCCCCTCGGCCCGCAGCTCCGCCACGGTGGCACCGAGCGCGATCCGGGCCGCCGCCTTGGCCAGGGGCACCGCCGTCGCCTTGGAGACGAACGGCACGGTACGCGAGGCACGCGGGTTGGCCTCCAGGACGTACAGCGCGTCGTCCTTGAGCGCGTACTGCACGTTGAGCAGTCCGCGTACCCCGATCCCCCGGGCGATCGCCTCGGTGTACCCGCGGACCTGGGCCACGTGCGAACTGGCCAGGGTGATCGGCGGCAGCGCGCACGAGGAGTCGCCGGAGTGGATGCCGGCCTCCTCGATGTGCTCCATGATCCCGCCGAGGTAGACCTCCCCGTCGGCGTCGCAGAGCGCGTCCACGTCGATCTCGATGGCGTCGTCCAGGAACCGGTCCACCAGCACCGGGTGGTCCGGCGAGATGTCGGTGGCCCGCCCGATGTAGTCGCGCAGCGTCACGTCGTCGTAGACGATCTCCATGCCCCGCCCGCCCAGCACGTACGAGGGGCGGACCAGCACCGGGTAACCGATCTCGTCGGCGATCTCCTTCGCCTCCTCGTACGAGGTGGCGGTGCCGTGCGCGGGCGCCCGCAGACCGGCCCGGGCCAGCAACGACCCGAACGCGCCGCGCTCCTCGGCCAGGTGGATCGACTCCGGGGAGGTGCCCACCACCGGCACCCCGGCGTCCTTGAGCCGCTGCGCCAGCCCCAGCGGGGTCTGCCCGCCGAGCTGCACGATCACGCCGATCACACCCGGCCCGCCGGCCTCCCGACCGGAGGTGTCCTCGGCGTGCCAGACCTCCAGCACGTCCTCGAAGGTGAGCGGCTCGAAGTAGAGCCGGTCGGCGGTGTCGTAGTCGGTGGAGACCGTCTCCGGGTTGCAGTTGACCATGACGGTCTCGAACCCGCCGCCACCGGCCGGGCCCGTCGGCGCCTCCCGCAACGCCTGCACCGCGTGCACGCAGGAGTAGTCGAACTCGATGCCCTGCCCGATCCGGTTCGGCCCCGACCCGAGGATCAGCACCTTCGGCCGCCCCGAGCCGACCACCTCGGTCTCCGAGTCGTACGTGGAGTAGTGGTACGGAGTGCTCGCCTCGAACTCGGCGGCGCAGGTGTCCACCGTCTTGTAGACCGGCCGCACGTCCAGCCGGTGCCGCAGCCGACGTACCCCGTCCTCGGCGGCCAGCTCCGGACGCAGCGCGGCCAACTGCCGGTCGGACAGCCCGGCCCGCTTGGCCCGGCGCAGCAGTCCGGCGTCGAGCACCGGCGCGGCCACGATCTCGGCCCGCAGCTCGACCAGCCCGGCGATCTGGTCCAGGAACCACGGGTCGATCCCGCCGGAGGCGGCGCTGACCTCGGCGATCGAGGCGCCCAGCCGCAGCGCCCGCTCCACCGTGTAGAGCCGGCCGTCGTGCGGCATGCCCAGTGCGGCGAGCGTGTTCTCCTTCGTCGCGTCCGCCGGGTCGGGCTGGGTCCAGAACCCCGCCGCCTTGGTCTCCAGCGAACGCATCGCCTTGTTCAGCGCCTCGCTGAAGTTACGCCCGAGGCTCATCGCCTCACCGACCGACTTCATCGTGGTGGTCAGCTCCGGGTCCGCGCCGGGGAACTTCTCGAACGCGAACCGGGGGATCTTCACCACCACGTAGTCGAGCGTCGGCTCGAACGCGGCCGGCGTCTTGAGGGTGATGTCGTTGGGGATCTCGTCCAGCGTGTAGCCGATGGCCAGCTTCGCGGCGATCTTCGCGATCGGGAACCCGGTCGCCTTCGAGGCCAGCGCCGAGGAACGCGACACCCGCGGGTTCATCTCGATGACCACGATCCGGCCGTCGGCCGGGTTGACGGCGAACTGGATGTTGCAGCCGCCGGTGTCGACACCGACCTCACGCAGCACCGCGATGCCCAGGTCACGTAGGTCCTGGTACTCCCGGTCGGTCAGCGTCATGGCCGGCGCCACGGTCACGCTGTCGCCGGTGTGCACGCCCATCGGGTCGAGGTTCTCGATCGAGCAGACCACCACCACGTTGTCGTGGCGGTCCCGCATGAGTTCGAGCTCGTACTCCTTCCAGCCGAGCACGCTCTCCTCGATCAGCACCTCGTGCACCGGGCTGGCCTCCAGCCCGGCACCGGCGATGCGCTCCAGGTCGGCGTCGGTGTGCGCCATGCCCGAGCCGAGGCCGCCCATGGTGAACGACGGCCGGATCACCACCGGCAGGCCCAGCTCACCGACCGTCTCGCGGACCTCGTCCATCGAGTGGCAGACCCGCGAGCGCGGCACCAGACCGGCCGGGTCCTCGACACCGATGCGGACGCCGGCCTTGGCCACGATGTCCTTGAACAACTGCCGGTCCTCGCCGCGCCGGATCGCGTCGACGTCCGCGCCGATCAGCTCGACGCCGTACTTGTCGAGCACACCGGCCTCGTGCAACGCCACGGCGGTGTTCAGCGCGGTCTGCCCGCCCAGCGTGGGCAGCACGGCGTCCGGCCGCTCCTTGGCGATGACCAGCTCCACGAACTCCGGAGTGATCGGCTCGACGTAGGTGGCGTCGGCGAACTCCGGGTCGGTCATAATGGTGGCCGGGTTCGAGTTGACCAGGCTGACCCGGATCCCCTCGCTGCGCAGCACCCGGCAGGCCTGGGTACCGGAGTAGTCGAACTCGCAGGCCTGCCCGATGATGATCGGCCCGGAGCCGATCACCAGGATGTGCTTGAGATCGGTCCGCTTAGGCATTCGTACGCCCCTCGCTGTGGGTCCGGCCCTCGATCAACTCGGCGAAGCGGTCGAAGAGGTAGTCCGCGTCGTGCGGACCGGCTGCCGCCTCCGGGTGGTACTGGACGGTGAAGGCGGGCACGTCCTTGGCCCGCAGCCCCTCGACCACGTTGTCGTTGAGGCAGAGGTGGCTCACCTGCACGCCGCCGAACTCGGTCTCGATCACCTGGTCCGGCACCACCGCACCCGGCGTCACACCGGGCACCTCCACCGCGAAGCCGTGGTTGTGGCTGGTCACCTCCACCTTGCCGGTGACCCGGTCGAGGACCGGCTGGTTGATGCCCCGGTGGCCGTAGCCGAGCTTGTAGGTGCCGAAGCCGAGCGCCCGGCCGAGGATCTGGCTGCCGAAGCAGATGCCGAACAGCGGAATCCGCCGCCCCAGCACCTCGCGGGCCAGTCCGACCGGCCCGTCGGCGGTCGCCGGGTCACCCGGACCCGGCGAGAAGAAGACCGCGTCCGCCCCGGTGGCCAGCAGATCCTCGATGGTCGAGTGCGCCGGCATGACGTGCGTGGTCACCCCCCGCGCGGCGAGCCGACGCGGCACGTTGCGCTTGATGCCCAGGTCGAGCGCGGCCACCGTGAACCGGTGCTCGCCCTCGGCCTGCACCACGTACGGCTGCGCCGTGGTGACCTCGGCGGAGAGGTCCGCGCCGAGCATCTGCGGCGCCTCGCGCACCCGGGCCAGCAGCGCCCGGGGGTCGTCGTCCACACTGGAGATACCGACCCGCATCGCGCCCCGATCGCGCAGGTGCCGGGTCAGCGCCCGGGTGTCCACCCCGCTGATGCCGACGATGCCCTCGGTGGCCAGCCGGTCCTCCAGGCCACCGGTGGCCCGCCAGTTCGAGCTGGCCCGGGCCGGGTCACGCACCACGTACCCGGCCACCCAGATGCGCCGCGACTCGTCGTCCTCGCCGTTGACGCCGGTGTTGCCGATGTGCGGGGCGGTCTGCACGACGACCTGACGGTGGTACGACGGGTCGGTCAGCGTCTCCTGGTAACCGGTCATCCCGGTGTTGAAGACCGCCTCGCCGAACGTCTCCCCCACGCTGCCGTACGACTCGCCGTGGAACGTGCGACCGTCCTCCAGGACGAGGATCGCGGGACGCCTACGACTCACTGTGCCAGCCTTTCGTTCGCGACTGCGGTACTCCGCTCCGCTGCGTTCCTCGCACTCACCGAAGCCAGCCTTTCGTTCGCGACTGCGGTACTCCGCTCCGCTGCGTTCCTCGCACTCACCGGACTGCCTTTCCGTCCAGGACCGTCGCCTCGCCACGCAGGAAGGTCGCCACGATGCGACCCGGCAGCGTCATCCGGGCGTACGGGGTGTTGCGGCTACGACTGGCCATCTCGGCCGGCTCGATCACCCGGCGGACCCTCGGGTCGACCAGCGTCAGGTTGGCCGGGGCACCCGGCACCGGGTCGTGCCCGTGCTCGGTCAGCCCGGCGATCCGCGCCGGAGTGCGGGACATCCGCTCGGCGATCAGGTCCCACTCGGGGCCGAGCACGTCGAGCGCGATCGACAGCGCCGTCTCCAGCCCGAGCATCCCCGGCCGGGCGTACGCCCACTCGCACTCCTTGTCCTCCACCGCGTGCGGGGCGTGGTCGGTGGCGACGATGTCGATCACCCCGTCGACCAGGGCGGCCCGCAGGGCGGCGATGTCGGTGGCGGTCCGCAGCGGCGGGTTCACCTTGAAGACCGGGTCGTACGACCCGGCCGGGCTCCAGCCCTCCGCGACCTCGGGGCTGGCCAGCTCGCTTCCCCCACCGACCAGCGTGTCGGTGAGCAGGAGGTGGTGCGGCGTCACCTCGGCGGTGACCCGTACCCCCCGGGCCTTGGCCTGGCGCAGCACCTCGACGCTGCCGGCGGTGGAGACGTGGCAGACGTGCAGTCGGCTGCCGACGTGCTCGGCCAGCAGCACGTCCCGGGCGATGATGGCCTCCTCGGCGACCGCCGGCCAGCCGGTCAGGCCCAGCCGGGTGGAGACCTCGCCCTCGTGCATCTGCGCGCCCTCGGTGAGCCGGGGCTCCTCGGCGTGCTGGGCGATGATCCCGTCGAACGCCTTGACGTACTCCAGTGCCCGGCGCATCAGCCGGGGGTCGGCGACGCAGTGCCCGTCGTCGGAGAAGATCCGGACCCGGGCGGCGGACTCGGCCATCGCGCCCAGTTCGGCCAGGCGCTCACCGGCCAGCCCGACGGTGACCGCGCCGATCGGCTGCACGTCGACCAGCCCGGCCTCCCGGCCGAGCCGCCACACCTGCTCGACCACCCCGGCGGTGTCCGCCACCGGCGAGGTGTTCGCCATCGCGCAGACCGCCGTGTATCCGCCCAACGCCGCCGACCGCGACCCGGTCTCGACGGTCTCGGCGTCCTCCCGGCCGGGCTCACGCAGGTGGGTGTGCAGGTCGACCAGGCCGGGCAGGGCGACCAGCCCGTCGGCCTCGACCACGGTCGCGTCCGGCGCGGAGAGTCCCGCGCCGGCCTCGGCGATGACGCCGTCGCGGATCAGCAGGTCGGTCGGTGCGGCACCGAGCACGCTGACGTTCCTGATCAGGTACGAGTTCACCGGTTGTTCCCCCCGAGCAGCAGATAGAGGACGGCCATCCGCACGGAGACCCCGTTGGCGACCTGTTCGACGATGGTGGAGCGGGGCGAGTCGGCGACCTCCGGCGTGATCTCCATGCCCCGGTTCATCGGACCGGGATGCATGACGATCGCGTGCTCCGGAAGCCGGCGCATCCGCGGGCCGTCCAGGCCGTAGCGGCGTGCGTACTCGCGGGCGGACGGGAAGTAGGAGTCGCCCATCCGCTCCCGCTGCACCCGCAGCATCATCACCACGTCCGACGACGGCAGCACCGCGTCCAGGTCGTAGCAGACGTCGGTGCCGGGGGCGAGGGCGGCGGCGATGTCGCGCGGGATGAGCGTCGGCGGCCCCACCAGGGTCACCTTCGCGCCGAGCGTGGACAGCAGCAGCACGTTCGACCGGGCCACCCGGGAGTGCAGCACGTCGCCCACCACCGCGACCGACAGGCCGGCCAGCCGGCCCAGTCGGGAGCGCATCGTGTACGCGTCGAGCAGCGCCTGGGTGGGGTGCTCGTGGGTGCCGTCACCGGCGTTGACCACCGAGCCGTCCACCCAGTCGGCGAGCCGGTGCGGGGCACCGGAGGCGGGGTGGCGGACCACCACCGCGTCGGCGCCCATCGCCTGGAGGGTCAGCGCGGTGTCCTTCAGGCTCTCGCCCTTGGCGACGCTGGAGCCCTTCGCGGAAAAGTTGATCACGTCGGCGCTGAGCCGCTTCGCCGCCGCCTCGAAGGAGATCCGGGTCCGGGTGGAGTCCTCGTAGAAGAGGTTCACCACCGTCCGGCCCCGCAGCGCGGGCAGCTTCTTCACCTCACGCCCGGCCACCGCGGCCATCTCCTCGGCGGTGTCCAGGATCTGGGTCGCGGTCTCGGCGTCCAGGTCGGCGCCGGAGAGCAGGTGCCTGATCACGACTGGGTCACCTCCCCGTAGAGCCGGACCTCGTCGGTCCCGTCAGTCTCGGCGAGCGTCACCCTGACGCTCTCGGCGAGGGCCGTCGGGATGTTCTTGCCCACGTAGTCGGCGCGGATCGGCAACTGCCGGTGGCCCCGGTCGACCAGCACGGCGAGCTGCACCGACGACGGGCGACCGAGGTCGCCGAGCGCGTCCAGCGCAGCGCGGACCGTCCGGCCGGAGAAGAGCACGTCGTCGACGAGGACCACCCGCATGCCGTCGATGCCACCGGCCGGTAGCTGGGTCGGGCCGACCGCCCGGGTGGCGTTGCGGCGCAGGTCGTCGCGGTAGAGCGTGATGTCCAGCACGCCGACCGGCACGGAGACGTCCTCGAAGGCGCTGATCCGTGCGGCGAGGCGCCGGGCGAGCGGCGCGCCACGGGTCGGGATGCCCAACAACACGGTGTCTGCGGCGCCCTGGGTCTTCTCGAGGATCTGGTGCGCGATCCGGTCGACGACGCGTTGCACGTCGGCGCTGGTCAGGATCACCTTCACCGAGGGTTGTCGCGGCGGCGACGATTGGGCAGCCGGTGGGTAGGCCACGGCGGACCTCCTTCCCCGCCTCACGGGACGGGTCGTTAAAGGACGTCGGGTACTCCGGACCGGTCAAGATCGGCCGGCGGAGGGGCTTCGGCCACGTTACCAGTGGTCGTCGCCGCGATCACCCCTGGGAGCGAGTGGTCCCGGCCACGCACGGTGTGACCGCACGCGTATCGGTTCAGCGGGCAGAACGGGACAACTCGCCCCGAGCGTCCAACCGGTGGGTCTCGACCACTTGACCGGGTGTACGAATCCCCGTACCGTCACGCTCCGTAGCGATCGCTGGGAGAACCCCGAGCAGCACTGGGAGTGTCCGAATGCCCTCTGAATACGCCAAGTCTCTGGGCGCCCGCCTGCGCTCCATCCGCCAGCAGCAGGGCCTGTCCCTGCAGGGCGTGGAGGAGAAGTCGAACGGGCGCTGGAAGGCGGTGGTGGTCGGCTCGTACGAGCGCGGCGACCGTGCCGTCACCGTGTCCCGCCTGGCCGAGCTGGCCGAGTTCTACCGCGTTCCCGTCTCGGAGTTGCTGCCCGACGGCAGTGGAGTGCGGCACGAGCCCACCAGCAAGATCGTGCTGGACCTGGAGCGGCTCTACGACGAGGCCAGCGAGGAGCTCGCCTACGTCGCCCGGTACGCCCGCGCCATCCAGCAGCAGCGGGGCGACTACAACGGTCGGGTGCTGTCGATCCGCGCCGACGACCTGCGCGCCCTCGCCATCGTCTACGACGCCTCCCCGTCCGGCCTGATCGAGCGCCTGACCGAGCACGGTGTGCTGGTCGCCGACCCGCGGGCGTTCTTCGCCTCCTGACACCCCTGACGACAAAGGGGCCCTGCCATCCGGCATGGGCCCCTTTGTCGTCGTCCGGCCCGTCGGCGCGGCTTCGCCGTCGCCCGGCCGGTGCGCTCAGCGGGTCGCGTACTCCGCGATGCGGCCGAGCAGGCCGTTGAGGAAGCGCGGCGAGTCGTCCGTCGACATCTGCCGGGCCAGCTCCACCGCCTCGCTGATCGCCACCGCGTCGTCGATCTCGTCGATGTAGAGCAGCTCGTAGACCGCGATCCGGGCCAGGTTCCGGTCGACCGTCGGCATCCGGTCCAGCGTCCAACCCTCGGCGTAGCTGGCGATCAGCTCGTCGACCCGGTCCAGGTTCCCGGCCACGCCCTCGACCAGACCGACCGCGTACCCGAGATGGTCGGGATGCGGCTTGTCGAGCCGCTCGATGTAGCCGGCGAGCACCTCCACCGGCGGACGATCACGCAGATCGGCCTCGAAGAGCACGTCCAGCGCCCGCTTGCGCGCCTTACGGCGCGCCGGCATCTGCTGTTTGGGACCCTCGGCCATCAGGCGCGGCCGAGGTAACGGCCGTCGCGGGTGTCGACCTTGATCTTCTCGCCGGTGGTGATGAAGAGCGGCACCTGCACGGTCGCGCCGGTCTCCACCGTCGCCGGCTTGTTGCCGCCGGTCGAACGGTCACCCTGGAGGCCGGGCTCGGTGTAGGTGACCTCGAGCACGACCGAGGTCGACAGCTCGATGTACAGCGGAACGCCCTCGTGCGTGGCCACGATCGCCTCGGCCTCGGGGAGCAGGTAGTTGGCGGCCTCGCCCACCGTCCCGCCGGGCACCGTGATCTGGTCGAACGTCTCCATGTCCATGAAGACGAAGTCCTCGCCGTCGGCGTAGAGGTACTGCATGGTGCGCTTGTCCACGGTCGCGGTCTCGACCTTGGTGCCCGCGTTGAAGGTCTTGTCGACGACCTTGCCGGAGAGCACGTTCTTCAGCGTGGTACGCACGAACGCACCACCCTTACCGGGCTTGACGTGCTGGAACTCGACGACGGCCCAGAGCTCTCCGTCGAGGTTGAGTACCAGGCCGTTCTTCAGGTCGTTGGTGGTGGCCATTTCCTGCCTTGATCATGAGCTGGCGGACAGACCTGACAAGTCTACTCGCCGCCGCCCGACCCGCTGCCCGCCGCCGTCCCACCCACCCCGCGACCCCCGATCCGGCAGCCCCGGCGGGCGACGATGGATGAGACAACGGGGACCAATCCGCCATTCGTTCGTCACGGTCAGTAGCGTGGCCCGGGCCACCAGGAACCGCCACCCCGAGACGATCACCCAGTACGACCATCACCCGTGGTCGTCGTCATGGTCCACGGGTCAGCGCAGGAGCGCCCTGGTGGGTCAGCCGTCCTGGTCGAGGTGGGTGGCCAGGTGGTGCAGCGCCAGGCGGTACCCGTCCACGCCGAGCCCGCAGATGACCCCGGTGGCCACCGCGGAGACGACCGAGTGGTGCCGGAACTCCTCCCGGGCGTGGATGTTGGAGATGTGCACCTCGACCAGCGGGGCGCGTAGCAGGGCGCAGGCGTCCCGGACGGCGATCGAGTAGTGCGACCACGCGGCCGGGTTGAGGACGACGGCCGCACCCTCGTCCGCGGCGTCGTGCAGCCAACCGAGCAACTCGTGCTCGGCGTCGGTCTGCCGGACGGTGACGCTGAGTCCCAGTTCCCGTCCGGTCGACTCGCAGAGTTCGACCAGGTCGGCGTAGCTGGTCATGCCGTAGACGTCGACCTGCCGGGTGCCCAGCCGCCCCAGGTTCGGCCCGTTGAACACGTAGACCTTCATGCTGAGCCTGCTTTCGTTCGCGACTGCGGGGCTCGCAACCCCGGCTCACTCCTCGCACTCACTGGGACACCGCGCGGTACGCCTCGAAGAGCAGCTCGTCGTCGGGGCCTTCGAGGATGGCCGGGCGGGCCAACCCGTCGAGCACCACGAAACGCAGGCGGCTGCCCCGGGCCTTCTTGTCGACCCGCATGGTGGCCAGCAGCCGGGGCCAGGCGTCGGCCGGATAGTCGGTGGGCAGGCCGAGTGCCGTCACCACGTCACGGTGTCGGCGGGCGGTGGGCTCGTCCAGACGCCCGGCCAGCCGGGCCAACTCGGCGGCGTACACCAGGCCGACCGCGACCGCGTGGCCGTGCCGCCAGCGGTACTCCTCGACCTTCTCGATCGCGTGGGCGAGGGTGTGCCCGTAGTTGAGCACCTCGCGTACGCCCGACTCGCGCAGGTCTCCGGCGACCACGTCGGCCTTCACGCGGATCGCGCGTTCGATGAGTTCCCGGACGACCGGGCCGGTCGGGTCGGTCGCCGCCGCCGGATCACGCTCGACCAGGTCGAGGATGGCGGGATCGGCGATGAAGCCGCACTTGACCACCTCGGCCATGCCGGCGGCCAACTCGACCTGAGGCAGGCTGTCCAGCGTGGTCAGGTCGGCGAGGACCCCGACCGGCGGATGGAAGGCGCCCACCAGGTTCTTGCCGGCGGCGGTGTTGATGCCCGTCTTGCCGCCGACCGCCGCGTCGACCATGCCGAGCAGCGAGGTGGCCACCGGCACCCAGCGGACCCCGCGCAGCCAGCAGGCGGCCACGAAGCCGGCCAGGTCGGTGACGGCGCCGCCGCCGAGCCCGACCACCGCGTCGGTACGCGTGAAGCCGGCCTCGCCGAGCCGGTCCCAGCAGTGCGCCGCCACGTCGACGTGCTTGCCGGCCTCGGCGTCCGGCACCTCGATCGTCAACGGCGTCACGCCGGCCCCGGCCAGCCGGGCACCGATCGCGTCGGCCGACTCCTTCAGCGACGCGGTGTGCAGCACCGCCACCCGGGTGGCGTCGGGCAGCAGGCCCGGCAGCGTGTCGAGCAGGTCCCGCCCGACGAGTACGTCGTACGGCCGTTCGCCGCCGACCGGGATCCGGGTCACCTCGTCCATCGCGGGAACCTAACCCTCCGTGCGCAAGAGCTGCGCGATCTCGGCGACGATCTCCTCCGGCGTCCGGTCGTCGGTCACCACCGTGTGGGTGGCCACCTCGGTGTAGAGCGGCCGACGCTGGTCCATCAGGTGTTTCAGGGTGGCCCGGGGGTTGATCGCGAGCAGCGGTCGTCCGGCACCGAGGCCGACCCGCCTGACCGCGTCGGGCAGCTCGACGGAGAGGTGCACAACCCGGTGCCCGACCAGCGCCGCCCGGTTCTCCTCGGCCAGCACCGCGCCACCGCCCAGGGCCAGCACGCCGGAGCAGGAGGCCAGTGCCGCCGCCACCGCGGCGCGTTCCAGGGCGCGGAAGTGCGGCTCGCCCTCGTCGACGAAGATCTCCGGGATCGGCTTGCCGGCGAGGCGTTCGATGTCGGCGTCGGTGTCGCGGAACTCGACCCCGAGCGTGGCCGCCAGCCCCTGCCCGACGGTGGTCTTGCCCGAGCCGGGCGCACCGACCAGGACACAGACCGGGCGGGTCGAAGCGGTCACCGGATCACCAGTGCGTCGAGGTAGCCGGCCAGGTTGCGCCGCATCTCGGCGACCGAGTCGCCACCGAACTTCTCCACCGCCGCCTCGGCCAGCACCAGCGCCACCATCGCCTCGGCGACGACGGCGGCGGCGGGCACCGCGCAGACGTCGGAGCGCTGGTTGATCGCGGTGGCCGGTTCGCCGGTGGTCACGTCCACCGTCGCCAGGGCACGGTTCAGCGAGGAGATCGGCTTCATCGCGGCCCTGACCCGCAGCGGCTCGCCGGTGGTGATGCCGCCCTCCAGGCCACCGGCCCGGTCGGTGACCCGGCGGACACCGGTGGCGGTCGGCATGATCTCGTCGTGCGCCTCGGAGCCCCGGGACCGGGCCTGCTGCCAGCCGTCGCCGATCTCCACACCCTTGATCGCCTGGATCGACATCAGCGCGGTGGCCAGTCGGGCGTCGAGCTTGCGGTCCCACTGCACGTGGCTGCCCAACCCCGGCGGTACGCCGTACGCCAGCACCTCGACCACGCCGCCGAGGGTGTCGGCGGCCTTCTTCGCGGCGTCGACCTCGGCGACCATCCGGGCGCTCGCCTCCGGGTCGAGGCAGCGCAGCGGGTCGGCGTCGATGCGCTCGGCGTCCTCGGGCCGGGGGCGCAGCCCCGGCTTGACGGCGACCGGCCCCAACTCGACCACGTGCGAGACGATCTCGACGTCGAGGGCCTGGCGGAGCAGGGCCTTGGCCACCGTGCCGACGGCCACCCGGGCGGCGGTCTCCCGCGCGCTGGCCCGTTCCAGGATCGGCCGGGCGTCGGTGTGGCCGTACTTCTGCATGCCGGCCAGGTCGGCGTGACCGGGCCGGGGCCGGGTCAGCGGGGCGTTGCGGGCCTGCCGGGCGAGTTCCTCCGGGTCGACCGGGTCGGCGGCCATCACGGTGCGCCACTTGGGCCACTCGGAGTTGCCGACCCGCATCGCGACCGGGCTGCCCAGCGTCACGCCGTGCCGCAGGCCGCCGATGATCTCGATCTCGTCCTGCTCGAAGGACATCCGCGCGCCTCGGCCGTAGCCGAGCCGGCGACGCGCCAACTCCCCGGCGACCTCGGTGGAGGTCACCTCGATCCCGGCCGGCACCCCCTCCAGCATCGCGACGAGAGCGGGCCCGTGTGATTCTCCTGCGGTCAACCAGCGCAACACAGCGGCCAGTCTGTCACGCCGGGTGCCCGCCGACGCGCACCGCCCGCCGCGTCCCGCCCTGCGGACGCGGCGAACGGCGCGACGGGTCCCGGTCGGTCAGATGCCCCGGCCGCGCTTGTGCAGCGTGCGCAGCACGGCGTCGGCGCGGACCACCCGTCCGGCCACGGCCAGTGCGAGGTACGCCCGGGGCTCCCGCGGGTTGCGGCGGATGGTGCGCCGTGCCCAGCGCATGGCGCCGCGACGGTCTCCCGAGGCGGCCCGGGCGAAGGCGATCTGCCCGGCGACCCGGGCCTCCCCCGCCGGCTGGGTGGCGAACTCGGGATACCGCTCCAGCAGCCACTGCAACGCCTCGGAGATGGTGTCCCAGCGTTGGGCGAAGTACGACCGCTTGTGCCAGCGCACCGTCACGTACGGGGTACGCAGGTTGACCAGCGGGGCGCTGCGGGCGGCCCGGAGCAGGAACTCGTAGTCCTCCGCGTAGCTGCCCGGGATCTCCTCGTCGACCAGCCCGAACCCGTCCCGCAACGCGGCCGTGCGGATCACGAAGGTCGACGGGTGCAGCTCGGTCATCCGGTCCCGCAGCAGGTCGGCCAGGCTGATCGAGTCGCGGTCCAGCACCCGCTCGACGGTGTGCCCGTCATAGGTGACCCGGATGCCGCAGCTCACGAACTCGGCGCCGGGCACCGCGTTCAGCGCGTCGACCTGGGCCAGCAGTTTCCCGGGCAGCCACTCGTCGTCGTCGTCGCAGAAGGCGATCAGCTCGCCGGTGGCCGCCAGCGTGCCCGAGTTGCGAGCCCCGGCCAGCCCCGGCGTACGGGTGTTGGTCACCACCCGGACCGTCCGGTCCGGGCCGGACAGGTTGACCAGCGACGGGTCCGGCTCGGACTGGTCGTAGACCACGACCACCTCGACCGAGCCGGGATAGTCCTGCGCCACGATCGCGCGGACTGCGGCCCGCAGCAGCTCGGGACGGTCCCGGGTGGGCACCACGGCGCTCACGCTCGGGTAGGAGGTCATCGGTTCCGCCTTCCGTTCGGACCGGGCGTTCGCCACGGCCGCCACCACGGCCGGTGACGCCGCTGCGCGGCCTCGGCCACCAACTCCTCGACGATGGTCCCCACCCGGCGGACCGCGGCCCGCTGCCCCTCGGCGGCCTCGGCGTCGACCGTCACGGCGAACCGGGACCGGTCGGCCCGCCCGGCGGCGAGCGCGTCGCGCAGCTCCTGCCGGGACTCGCAGAGCGCCACCAGCCCGGCCGTGCCGAGTCGGCGGGCGAACAGCAACTGGTGGTCGTCGACGTGCTCGCCCCGGGTCGGGTCGCGGGGCACCACGATCGGCAGGTGCCCGTGCCGACGCGCCTCCAGGATGGTGGCCGGCCCGCCGTGGCAGACCACCAGGTCGGCACCGGCCATCGCGGTCTGCAACTCGGCGTGGCCGAGGAACGGCACCGCGTCGGGCAGCCCGTCGGCGCGGGTGTGCCCGTGCTGCACGGTCAGCACCACCTCGCCGGCGACCTCGCCGTGCCAGTCCCGCAGCCAGTCGACCAGCCGGTCGAAGGGGTGCTTGTCGGTGCCGACCGCCACCAGGATGCGGGTCCGGCCGTCCGGGTGCGGCCCGCGTGGCGCCGGCACCCGGCCCGGCTCGGTCCGGGCGGGACGCGGGCGTACCGGCGCGACCCGGTGCGCGTCGCCGGCCGCGCTCACAGCAGCGTCCCGACGACGGTGGCCTCCGGGTACTGGCGGCGCTGCTCCTCCCACTGCACGAGCATCGCCGACAGGAACGGGCGGCACAGCCGGGCGGTCAGCGTCGGCGTGTCGATCCGGTCGTAGACCTCGATGTAGACGGTCGGGATCCGGCGCAGCCGGGCCAGCACCACGAACGGGACGGCCACGCCCGCGCCGGTGGTGACCACCGCCGCCACGTTGCGTCGGCGCAGTACCCGGGCCGCCAGCACCGCGTTGCGCAGCAGGTTGCGCACGTTACGGGTGGTCGGATGGTACGCCGGGACCACGTCCTCCCCGGCGAGCAGCGACACCGCCTCGGGTGTGTCGAAGGTGACCCAGCACCGTCGCCACGTCTCGTACCAGGGCCGCAGGGCCAGCAACTGGGCCAGGTGCCCGCCGCTCGAACCGACCAGCAGTATCACCGGCTGCTGGTCGGACCCGGGCTCGTCGATCTTCGCGTCCACGCGACTCCCCACAAGTTCGCTTGGAATTCCTGTCGGCGCCACGCAGCAGCAGACCACACGTCGCCCGGTGGTGAAAGGTGTGACCGGGTGTTACGTGATCTCCGTACGTGGCGGTTGCGGTAGGCCGAGTGGTCGACCGCCCGTCAACCACTGTCACCACCTGGAGTTCTCTCGTCACTGTCCGACGTCGACAGTGTGGTGCAGCGGACGGATCAGCCGCTATGTCGTTTCTCGATGGTGTCCAGCAGCGCGGGATGCAGCGCCGGATTCCACCCGGCCCCGGCGTCCGCCAGCCGCCAGGTCCGCAGCCACATCTCCACCAGGTACGCGTCGGCGACCAGCCGTTGCCGGGCCCGGTCCAGCCCGAGGGCGGCACCGTGTCGGGCCAACTCCGCGTCGACCTGTCCGGCGGCGTGCGCCGCCGGTTCGCCGCGCAGCACCACCGACCGCTGGAACGCGTCGTGGGCCAGGTCGAACCCGACGGGCACGTCCGGCCCGCTGTGCTCCCAGTCCCAGGCGATCAGGTCACCGTCGTGCCGACCGAGGTTCCACGGCACCCAGTCGCCGTGCCAGTGGCCGAACTCCACCGCCACGTCACCGTGTCGACGGGCCAGTGCGGCGACGGCGGCCACCGCGCGGTCGCCGATCCCCTCGGTCGCGGCCGACCGCTGCGCCTGCTCCGTCAACCGGGCCAGGAACACCGAACCGGCGAGCGGTCGGGACGCGGTCGTCGCCCCACCCCGGCGGGCCACCGCGAGCAGCGCCGCGATCTCCGGCGGCCCGTCGACCGGTACGCCCCGGATCCGGGCCGGCAACGGTTCGACCACCGCCACCACCTGCCCGGCGAAGCTCAACTCGGTGAGCAGCCGGGGAGTCCCGGGGTGCCCGTCGACCCCGGCCGAGGCGGCCACCTCCCGCAGCGCCGCCGCCTCGGTGGTGACCAGTGCGCGGGTGGCGTCGTTCCAGCCGATCTTCGCGTAGCAGCGCGGCGCACCGGTGCCGTCGAACAGTTGCAGGGTCGGCTTGTGGTTCGGGTCCGGTGGCCGCACCCCGCACGCCGCGTACAGCGGCTCGTCGCCGAGCGCGGCGGCCACCCGGGCGGCCAACAGCGCCTCGGCCGGATCCAGCCCGGTGGGCACCGCGACGGTGAGCACCGGAAACGAGGCCCGGTCGACGATGCCCACCCGCGCCGCCGCACCGAGCGCGGCCCGCATCGCCCGCACCTTCGCCGGCCGCAGCGCGTTGTACGCCAGCAGCGCCGCCGCGGTGACCCGGGGCACGCCCAGCGGCAGCAGGAACCGGGCCCGGGCGATCGACGGCACGACCGCGTACCGGGCCACCACGGTGTGCCCGGCGGGCGGCTCGGCGTCCACCGCGAGGGCGATCCGCTCGTCGCCGAAGACCGCCCGGGTGACCCAGCCCAGCCCGTCGCCGCGCGAGCGGGGATCGGCCGTCGCGGTGGCGGCCGTCGTCACGCGACCCGGTCCGGCCAGTCGAGCGACAGCCCCAGCCGTTGCCGCAGCGCCTCGTTGTGCGGACGGTAGTACTCGGTCAGCTCGGCGCGCAGGTCCGCCTCCAACGGCGCCGACCGCCGGTCGTTGTAGACCTTGAAGTCGGGCAGGTCGAACGCGGGCAGGCCGAGGAAGTCCAGGGTGCGACGGTAGGTGGCCCGCGCGTCGCCGTACAGGTCCTCGCTGGGCAGGAAGAGCAACTGCGAGCGGTCGAACCGCTCCAGCCACGGCTCCAGGTGCTCCAGGTAGCGGCCCCGGGCCCGGTAGGTGTACCAGTCGTACGCCTCGCTGAAGTACTCCGGTTCGGCGATCAGCCGTTCCCGCTCCCCCGCCGTACGCTCCGGCTCGGCGGCCAGCGCGGCGGCGAAGTCCAGCGGCTCGACGCCGTTGGTCCGCCGCTCCTTCCAGTGCGAGTACGCCCGCTCGACCGGATCCCGCAGCAGCACGATCAGCTTCACCGAGGGCATCAGCGCGGCGACCCGCTCGGCGGCCAGCGGGTGGAACATGTACAACGGTGCCGCCTCACCGACGCGCACCAGGCCGCCGTGGCGGCTCTCCAGCGCCTCCCGCTGGCGCACCGTCGGGAAGTGCGAGCGATACCACGCCTCGCCGCGACCCCAGTGCTCCTCGAAGTAGTGCGAGGACTTCGTGTTCCAGGCCGGGAAGAGCCGGGGCACCAGCGGATGCTGGATGAGGTAGTTCCAGAGCGACGTGGTCCCGCCCCGTTTGGTGCCGATGATGAGGAAGTCCGGCAGCGGACGCCGGTCGCTGGTGCGGACCCCGTAGTCGACGAGGCTCTCCCGCACCCGATTCGTCACCTGGGTCGGCACCAGTTGCTTCACCCGGTCCCGGATGGACGGCACGACGACCTCACCTGCCCTTCGACGGCGGGGGCGGGGTGCCCTGCGGCGACCCGCCCCGAATCTGCACCATGGTCGCCCGGATGCCACGTCGCACCCGGGGTAACGTCAACAAGCCGACGCAGCCGGCGGCGAGCACGGCCACCGCCACCAGCAGGCCGGGAATGCCCCGCCCGCCCACCACCAGGCCGACCGCCGAGGCCAGCCCGACGCCGCCGACGGTGGCCGCCGCCGCGCGCAGCATCCCCGCGTCGACCAACGGCTGGCCCACCACCAGCCGGGCGCAGGTGACGGCCGTGAGGTTCTCGGTGGCGATACCGGCCGCCCAGGCCAGGGCCGCGCCGGTCGCGCCGAACGCGGGGATCAGCAGCAGGCCGAGACCGACGGTGACCACCAGTCCGGCCAGCGCGCCGGCCAGATGCAGCCCGCTGCGCCCACCCATCAGCAGCAGGCTCTGCACGTTGCCGACACCGGTGTTGATCAGCATCGCCAGGGCGAGCACGGTCAACGCGGCGGCACCGGCGGTGAACTCGGGACCGAACAGTGCCAGGAAGGCCGGGCCGAAGACGGCGAGCAGCAGGTAGACCGGCCAGGACAGCACCAGCCCCCAGGTGGTCAACTGCCGGTGCACGGCGGCGGCGGCGACCCGCTCGCCCCGCCCCAGCAACCGCGACAGTTGCGGTGAGACCGCCACCCGCAGGCCCTGCATCGCCAACTGCCCGGCGAGCACGTACCGGCCCACCGCGCCGAACACACCGGCGTCGGCCTGGGTGGCCAGGGCCGAGGTGAGCAGGACGCCGACCCACATGCTGCCGGCGTCGATCGCCGCGGAGGCGGCCCGGGGCAACGCGAACCGCCAGAACGTGGCCCAGTCGGTCCGCTCCGGGCGCAGCCGGGCGCCGTGGCCCACACCGAGCGGCCGGGCGACCATCATCAGGCAGGCCAGCACCCCGACGGCGGCCGGCACCAGCCAGCCGGTCATGCCGGCGACCAGCCCGCCGCCGACCAGCAACGCCGCGCCGACCAACGCCGGTCGGGCCACCGGCAGCAGCAGGAACTGCACCGCCACGTACGAGCGGATCGGGCGTACGCAGCGCACCACGGCCAGCAGCAGGTTCATCGCGACCACCACCGGCACCGCGACGAACGTGACCACCAGCAGCGGCTCCCCCGCCGGGCCGAGCAACCGCCCGGCCAGCGGACCGGCGAGCAGCGCACCGCCGATCGCGATCAGCACCGCGAACAGCAGCGGCGGCACCAGGGCCACCGGCAGCACCCGGGCGGCGTCGCCGTCGGTTCCGGTGCGCCGCCGGGGCAACGCCCACATCAGCCCGGTCTCCGCGCCCAGGGTGCAGACCGCGGCGGCGACGGTCACCACGCCGATCGCGGCGAAGAACGCGCCGGACCCGGTCGTGCCGTACCCGCGGGTGATGACGACCGCCAACACGAAGCCGAACAGGCCGCTGGTGGCCGCGCCGACCAGCCCGGCGACGCCGCTGCGGACGCTGCGCCGGGTCTCGGTCGCGCCGTCGTCCCGGCCCGGATCCGACCCGGCGGGCCGGTCGGCGGCCGGGGAACTGGTGGTGACGGTCATGTGGGCTGCACCGCCGGTCGAGGTCGGGGCCGCCCGGCCGCGCGGTGCACGTCCCGCTCGGTGAGCGCCATCGCGAAGCCGACCGCGAAGAAGGCGACGGCGAGGTTCTGGTTGGCCATCCCATAGAACGGCACCTGCACCAGGCAGACCACCGGCACGATGGAGAGCCACTGCCCGGCCGCCGAGGTGGCGCGGGCACAGACGAACGCGGCGACCACGAACCAGGCGAGGAAGCAGAGCAGCGCGGGTACGCCGTGACTGAACAGCACCATCCAGAGCTGCCCCTGGGTGCCGATCGGCGCGTCGGCGGAGACGGTGTCGACGTTCACCGGGGCCCCGTAGCCCAGCCATGGTGAGTCGCCCACCCGGCGCAGCACCTCGGAGTAGAGCGACAGCCGGTCGGTGTTGGTGTCACTGGACTCGACCCGGTTGCCGATCAGCTCGGTCACCGGGATGAAGAGCGTGACCAGACCGCCGACCAGCACCACGCCGACGATCGAGGCCGCCACCCGGACGTTGCCGCGCAACGCGGCGCGCAGACCGAGCACGGCCAGGCCGGCGCCGAGGCTGAGGAACATCGCGCGGTTGAGCGTGAGGAAGGCCGGTGCCAGCGACAGCGGCAGCGACGCGAGCAGCGCCCAGCGCAGCAGTCCCCGCCGGCGCAGCATGGTGAAGGCGACCACGCAGGGCAGCGTGATCGC
This sequence comes from Micromonospora sp. NPDC049900, assembly GCF_044461025.1. NCBI lineage: Bacteria > Bacillati > Actinomycetota > Actinomycetes > Micromonosporales > Micromonosporaceae > Micromonospora > Micromonospora sp. NPDC049900. Next base: position 47,749 of record NZ_JBITKM010000021.1, on the reverse strand, counting down.
GTACGCGCTGCCGTAGTTGTTGGTGTACGCGAAGGGCGCCGCCGGTCGGAAGATCGGATTGAGCGACCGGATGCTGTACTCGGCGGTGGACAGGTGCACCATGTCGTTGATGAACGGCGTGCCGGCCACCCCACCCGGCAGCAGCACCTCGACCGGCGTGGTCATCTCGAAACGCGGTATCACCACGCCCAGCCAACCCAGCACGACCAGCCCGAACCAGAACGCGCAGAGCGGCACCAGGACGGCGGTCTGGTCGGGGCGTTCCCGGGCGACCGTGTAGACGTAGACGCCGACCACCACCGCGGTGAGGTAGAAGCCCAGTCGTAGGGCGAAGGTCAGCAGCGACACCGGCGACTGCAACTGGGTGACGCTCACCAGCACGATGGCCAGGAACAGCAGCCAGATCCCGGTCGCGGGCGGCAGCGGCACCCGCCCCCGGGTGACCAGCAGCACGAACAGCAACGCGCCCAGCAGCGGCCAGCCGAGATAGAAGAAGCCGGCCAGCCACCAGATCGGCACCAGCCCGAACATGGCGATCAGCGGCCACAGCGGCAGCCGGGGCGGCGGGGCGACCACCGACGGGGTGCCGCCGGCTGCCGGCGGTGCCGGCTCGGTGGCCGGCGGTGCCTGGATCACCGGCACCGCCTCAGCCCCGGCCGCTGCGCGAGAGCACGAAGCCGAGCGGATTCACCCCGGCCGCCCGCAGTCGTTCGGCGAGCCGACGCAGGTCGGTCTGCCGGGTCCGGTCCCGCTCGACCACCACCACCGCGGTGCCCTGCCGGGCCACCGCGACACCCCGCTCGTCGGCCTCGGCCGGCGGGGCGTTGTAGAGCACCAGGCGCTTGTCGGCTCCCTGCCGCCAGGTGCCGAACCGGACGCTGCCGGCACCCACGGTGATCGTGTCGCCGCCGTTCACCTGGCCGTTCGCGGTCGGGGTGACAGTCGCCTTGGCGGAGGTGACCCGGGGGATCGTGATCGTCGCCTCCGGGTCGGTCGAGGGACGCGCGCCCGGCGGGTGCGGCGAGGGACGGCGGATCACCTCGGTCGGCGAGTCGTCCGGCCCCTCCATGCTGACCGGCCGGGCCGGCGCGGTACGTGGCTTCGGCACGGAGGGTCGGCTCGGGTCGATGCTGGGCGGCAGCCGGTCCCGGTCGGCCTGCACGGCGGCGCGCAGCCGGTCGAGCCGGCCGCTGTCGTCGGCGACGAACACCTCGCGCCCGGCCACCGCCAGTGCCACGGCAAGACCGGCGGTGATCGCGCTGGCGTCCTCCCGGGCGGTCACCACGGCGACCCGGGCGGGATGGCGTACCCGCTCGGCGATGGCCATCGCGACGTAGCGCACGTCCGCGTCGACGGCCCGACCACGCAGGCCGGTGTACCGGATGGTGCCCAGCAGCGGCAGGCCGGTGTTGTCCTTGGCGTCCACGACGGTACGCACCCGCCGGTCGAAGGACTCCCAGGCGAACGCGAGCACCAGGCCGACCAGGGCGCCACCGAGCAGCCCGGCGGCCATCAGCATGGGCGCGTTGCCGGCCGCCGAGGTCAGCGCCCGCTCGGCGGACTGGGTGACCCATCCCGGGTTCACGTCGACGGCGGCGATCTCGGTGCGGGCGGAGTTGAGCTGGGTGAGCTGGTTGTTGATCGCGCTCAGCTCGGCGACCGCCACGTTACTGGTGGTGGTGTCCCGGGAGTTGTTCACCCGCCGCTGTGCCGCGGCCTGCTGCGTGGCGACCTTCTCGATGCTCTCGTCGTACGAGCGGAGCATCTCCTCGCGCTGCCGCTCGTACATGGCCCGCCGGACGTTGAGGTAGCTCTCCGCGGCGAGGTTGGCGCCGAGGACCGCGTCGTCGGCGTCGCGGGCCTGGTAGACGAAGCGCAGGATCTGCCCGCCGGTGGGCACCTCGACCTCGAGGGCGTCGCGGACCGACCGCTGGTCCGAGCCGAACTCGTCGGCCAGCTTCCCGACCACCTCGGTGCCGGTGGCGATGCGGCTCTCCACGTTCATGTTCACCGCCCGGTCGGCGTTGGCACCGCTGGGCGTGAACGCGTCGGTGACCACCGGACGGACCGCCACCACCGCGTTGGCGCTCACCGCCGACGGGGCCAGGAAGGCGTAGCCCGCAGCGGCCACCAGCCCGAACACCGCGACTGCGGCGACCTGCCGGATCCGGTGCAGCGGCACGCGCAGCACGTCGGTGATGGTGACGGACCGAGGCGACGTCTCGGCGTTCGCACCGTCGTTGGCCCAGGGGCTGGGAGCGGCATCAGTCATTGAACTTCTTCACCGTTTGTTGTGGGTTGCCGATGACCACGACCCCGGGCGGTACGTCCGTCCGCACCACGGTCGCAGCCCCCACCACGCTGTCCCGGCCGATCCGTACGCCCTTCATGACCAGCGCGTGAGCGCCGATCCAGACGTTGTCCTCGACCGTGATCGGCGCACGCGTGGCCGGGGTGGGCGGATCGTGCCGCTGAGCCGGTGGCAGGTTGTGGAAGTCATTGTCCAGCAACTCGCAGTCGGACAACAGGCACCGATTCCCGATCGTCACCGACGTCCACGTGCCCACCCACGTCGCGTTGAGCAGGCAGTCGGCTCCGACGCGTACCTCGCCGGGCCCGGCGAAGCGGACCAGCTTGTTCAGCCGGGTCCGGTCACCGATTGTCACCCGCACCCCGCGCCGCAGACGGATCCGTCCCCGGATCTCGACATCCCGCCCGAGGGTCAGGCGCGGATAACGCAGGCCGTACCAGCGACGCTTGATCGCGAAGACCACGCGCACCACGAGGCCACGCCGGATGTCGCTCAACGGTCCTCCCCACGTTCCGTTGGGCCGGCGACGGTGGATCCGCCGCCGGCCCAACGTGAACAAATTACCGAGGTTACATTACGAACAGTGAACGCTACTGCACGGAGAAGAACATCGACGGAGTCGACCAGGTCAGTTCCGTGGTAGCGGTGGCGATCACCGTAGCCTCGGCACCGGTGGCCACGGCAGCGGGGGCCAGGGTCGGATCGAATGGCACGCTGCGCAGCGATCCGTTCGTCGCCCCGAAGACGATCTTCCCGTTCACCCAGGCCATGCCGCGCACGGTGGACCAACTGACACCCGTGGTCGGCACGGTGAACTCGGTGGCACCCAGGTAGTTGCCGTCGATCTCGAAGAACCGGTAGTACAGGTTGTTCTGCCCGGTCCGGGTGTAGTAGAGCCGGCCGTCGAGGAAGAACGCCCCGGTCAACTGCGCCGGGTTGAACCAGTCGTTGTAGCCGGACGCCTCCCACGGCACACCGATGGTGGTGCCGTTGAACATCGAGATGTCGATCCGGCTACCCGTACGCGACCCGGAGACCAACCGCGACCAGTAGATCCGGTCGTCCACCCGCCAGGTCGCCCCGGCACCGGTGTAGTTGGCCTGGCTCACCGTGGTCGCGGTGCCGAGAGTGCTCCCGTCGAACGGCACCTTCGCCAACTCACCGCTGCCGACGTTGAGGTACAGGTGGCCGCTGGCGGCCGTCGGAGGGTTGCGCGGGGTGATGGTGCGGCCACCGCTGACCGGGAACATGCCCAGCCGGCCGTGGTACTCGTTGCCCATGCCGTCGGAGTTGTGCCCGAAGTACAGGCCGTCCGGACCACGCCAGAGCACCGGCACGGTCGAGCCCCACGAGCTGGCGCCCGACGGCAGCGCCGAGCCGCCGCTACGACGCGGGTTCCAGTTCACCGGCATGCCGGTGGCCGGGTTGACCGCACCGATACCGAGTCGGTCGATCGCGCCGTTGCCGGCGCTGTCACTGGCGTTCGGGTTGTTCAGCCAGCGGAAGTGCCCGCCGAGGTAGATGACGTTGTCGGCCACCTCGACCGAGGTGATGGTGTCGTTGCCGGTGAAGTTGACCCAGGTGGCGTTCTGGCCGCTGCCCCGGGCCGCGGTCTCGAAGCGCACCAGCGCGTCGCAGTACGCCGACGGCCAGCCCGCACCGCCGTTGGTGCCCACGACGAACCAGCTCCCGTCGGCACCGAACCGCACATCCTGCACGTAGTGCACGAAGGTGGTGGGGGCCGCACAGGGCGCCACGAACCGCTCGCTGCTCCAGTCGATCACGCTGGGCGTGCCGGTCAGGTCGATCAGCGCGATCTGGTTGCGCGGCAGGTCGTTGACGAACATGAAGTTGCCGCCGACCACGAGCGTGCTGCCGTCCGGCGACACGTCGATGGCCCACGCGTACATGCTGGTGTCGTGTCGACCGACCGAGGTGTTGATGTTGAAGGTCGGGTCGATCGCACCGGTGGTCGCGTTCAGCCGCCCGAGCCCGGCGTGCGCCGTGCCGTTGAGCCAGTTGAACGCCCCGGCCACGTACAGCCAGTTGCCGTGCAGCACCATGTCACGCACGGTGCCGCCGTCGGACCGACCCACCCAGGTGTCGATGATCATGCCGGTGGACGGGTCGAGCGCCACCAGGTTGCGGCGGGCCACCCCGTTGACGTTCTTGAAGACACCGCCGACGATCAGCGTCCCGCCGGGACCCGCGATGAGCGAGTTGACCGCCCCGTCGAGCACCGGCAGGAAGGTGGTGGAGATCGTCCCGGTGGTCCGGTTGTAGGCGAAGAGGTAACGCTGGGTGGTCCACGACGAACTGACGGTCTGCCGGATCTGGGTGAAGCTGCCTCCCACGAACACCGTGTTGCCGACCTGTGCGAAGGCACGGGCCTCACCGTCCCGCGCGTGCGGGGTCTCGTCGGCGGGGTTCGCGGACACCAGAGTCGCCGGTTCGGGAACCGGCACCACGGCGGCGGATGTCGCGCTGGGCACGGCCAGGACGGCCGCGACGGTTGCTAATGCGACAGCCCCTGCCCGTACGCGCTTTCGGCGGGTGTTCCGCCACGGGAAGGAGATTATGGGCACGCTGCGCCTCCAGGGTGGACGGGAATGTGCGTTGCGTAGCCTCTCCCGTTCGCCCCTGGGGCGATATCCGCCGATTGGGCGGTCAGTTCATCCAGTTGCGGACATCACCGCGGGCGGTCGTATGTCGGACAACACCGGTACGGCATCCGACCGCCCACGGGTTACCTGAGGTCAGCGGCTCCCTCCGGTGGGTTGCCGAAGGTAACTGTCCCGTCCGGCGGCGGCGAAACCGGCCACCGCCGAGGCGTCCTGGTTCATTGTCATGTTGCAGACGTTCGTCGTCTTCGTCATGCCCGGGGAGTTGAAGTAGATCGCGGCCTTGATCTTCGGGTGGGCCTTCAGCGCCGCCGGGAACTCCTCGAACCACCGCCGCTTCGCGTTCGGGTCGGCGCTGTCGAAGTTCGTGCCGAACTCGGCCAGCATCCGGGGCTTGCCCTTGCCGATGCCGGTGTCGTCCAGCCAGCGGTAGAACGAACCGATCGTGGTGCTCGGGCTCTTCCAGGTCGTACTGCCGTTGCAGACGTGGAAGTTGTACGGGTCCCAGGCCACCCAGTCGACGTAGTCGTCACCCGGGTACAGACCGGCGTACCGGTTGTAGTGGCCGGACCAGCCCATCATCGTCCAGACCCACACCGCGTTGCGGACGTCGGCCTTGGCGAAGCGGTCGTGCACGTACCGCCAGGCGCGGACGAACTCCGCGTCGCTGCCCTTCTCCGGCTCGTCCTCCGGCTCGTGGTCGAAGCCCATGAACACCGGCACCCCGGCCGCCTTGATCCGGCCGGCCACGTCGTCGATCGTCTGGTCGTACCGGCCGCTGTACACGTCCCGCCAGGTGAGCACCGTGCCGGACGAGAAGACCCGGCTCTCCCAGGCGAAGAACATCAGCCGACCCTCACGCATCTGCTGCTGCTGGTACGCGTCGGGGAAGGCACCGTTGCTGCCGCTGTTGGAGAAGTCGTGGTAGCGGTGCACGATGTCGAACGTCCGCCCGACCTGCTTCTCCACGTCGGTGATCGCCTTACCGTGGTCCCATCCGCTGCCCGCGCCGGAGGGTGAGTACATCCCCCACCAGGCACCGCAGGACGGCACCAGCTTCGCCGACACCTGACCGCACGCACCGGAGTCCGCCGGTGGCTTGGTCGGCGTCGGGCTGGGCCGGGCCGGGCTCGGGCTCACGCTCGGCGACACCGTCGGCGAGGCGGGTGGACGGGTCGGCAGCGCGGCCGAGGGCGTCGGCGAGACGCTGGTCGGCGCGGGCGTCGGACGCGTACCCGTGTCGTAGCGCAACACCAGGCGGGGACGGACGTCCGGGTTGCGGTTCTCCCCCGACGCCCAGTAGATCCGCGTGCCCAGCCCGGCCTGTGCCAGCGACACCGTCCAGGTGCCGTTGCCGGTCACCAGTTCGGAGACGTCCCACTCGTTGAAGCCCTTGCCGACGCCGGACACCGCGTCCAGGGCGGCGCCGACCTGACCGGGAGCCGGTCGGGCGGCCCGGGCGTCGAGCCCGGAGTCGTGCGCGGTGACCGCCGCGTCGAACGCCTGCCAGGAGTGCACCCGCAACGTCGCCCGGATGTTCGTCGCGTTCGCGGGCAGTGAGGTCACCGAGAAGGCGAGGACCGCCTGCCGGTCTCCCCGGGGGTTGCCGTCACACGGGGCGGCGCAGGTGGCCAGCGTCGTCTTGACGCTGTTGTCGCCGTCCTGCGGAACGCTCGTGGCGGTGGTGTCGAACACCACCGGAATGGAGATGTCGTCGTCGGCGATCAGGGGCACCATGGTCGCGCCGATGCCGAGCACGACCGTGGTGCTCAGGACACCGAGCACCACGGCCTTGCGCCGGGGGCCCTGGTGCCGGATGAGGCGGTGCAGTCCGCGCCTGGCCACTCAGACTCCTTGTGAATTCGGCGATAACGCTGTGGAGCGTATCGGCGTACACAACAGAGCGTGCGAATGACCGGGGAACCTAAGCGCGTCTTAAAGTTCGCCTAAGCCGACGCTGCGACACCGCGCCCGGCCCAAGCTGCGGCAGGGTACCGGCAATCTGGCGACTCAGCACCGGCCGATCCGCAGGTCAGCGCCGCAGCGGGTCCCCATCTCCGCGCCGGACCGGTGCCGCACCTCAGCGGCGATCGATGATCTACCCCACTGACGGCCCATGCGCAAGTCCGCGCCGATCGATGCCGCGTCCCGGCGGCACGTGCGGCTCAGTTCGGGGCGGCCTGCTTCGCCGGCGTGACGAACGACTGCCAGGCGGCAGGCGCGAACCGCAGGGTGCCGCCGGCCCGGTCCTCGGTGTCGCGCACCAGCACGACGCCGGAGAACTTGTCGGCGACCTCCACGCACGACCCGCCGTTGGTCCCTGAGTAGGTCGACGTACACCTGGCACCGGTCATGTCCATGTCTGCGCCACTTCCCTGATCAGTTCGAGTGACTGCCTGCGCGGGAACGCCTCACCCCGGACCGCCTCCCACGTCCGTTGGAGCGTCTTTCCCCCACCTCTGCCCGATCCGCTCGCGGATTCGTCAAGCCCACCCGCTTGCGCCGATGACGTGCGCGGGGGACCCGCGCACGTATCGACGCTAGTGGGGTCCTATCCAGACTGTCACCTGGCGAAGCCGCTCCCATCCAGGAAGGACGGGGTGGTTTCGCATACCGGGGCCGCCCGTGGATCCCCCACACCCGGGCGGCCCCGTCCACCCCAGGAAATGGAGGACGACTTGCGTACCCCGGTCGCCTGGTACCAATGCCCGAGGACGGTTCTGCCGTCCCTGTCGCCGCCACGACGTCGACGCGGCACCCACCTGCCCGAGTGGATGCGTCAGCCGACCCGGCCGCTGCCCCGGCAACGCCCCGGGCGCCCCGGCAGGCTGACTCCGGGGCAACAGTGGCGGGCGAACGGGGGCCGCCCATGATCGCCACGCGCCCCTTCGCCACGCGCCCCTTCGCGCCCGGGGGTGGCCCACCTCCGGTGCGACCGCACGCCCGTGCCGCCGACGTCCCGCACACCCCGCTACGGCCGATGTGGTGCTGCCGCGCCGACGGGCAACCCTGGCCGTGCGGCGAGGCCCGACTCCTGCTCCGCGTCGAGTACGACGGCAACTCCACCGGCACGAAGGCCCTCACGAGGGCAGTTGCGTACCCAAGCGCAAACGGGATCACGGTCGCGCGAGCAGCTAGGGCACTCGATCCAGGATGTAGTGGCCTCGCGAACAGACGAATACCACTCGATCCACGATCAAGCGAACGGTCGGCCCGAACGGCCAGGCTGCCCGAACGGCCAGGCTGCCCAGCGGCCAGGGCGGTCAGGCGGACCGAGCGGCAGCCAGCGCGGCGGCCATCGCGGCGCGGGGGGCGGGGACGCCGGTGAACTGCTCGAACTGGCCTACCGCCTGGGCCAGCAACAGGTCCAGGCCGGAGACCACCGGGCAGCCGGTGGCAGCGGCCGAGGCGGCCAGCGGCGTCGGCCACGGATCGTAGATGGCGTCGAAGAGCACCGTGGTGGGACGCCAACGCACCACACCGGCAAGCTCGTCGGCAGCGCCCTTCGGCACGGTGGAGATCAGCAGGTCGACGTCGGCCAACGCCGCCGCGTCCGCCCAGGGCACGGCGGTGAGGGCCAGCCCCAGCGCGCTCGCCACCGGCGCCAGCTCGTCGACCGCTGCCGTGCGGCGGGCCACCACGGTCACCCCGGTCGCGCCCAGCCGGGCCGCCGCCGCCAACGCCGCCCGCGCCGTGCCACCCGCACCCAGCACCGTGACGGACGCACTCGCGCGTACGCCTGCGGAGGTGAGCACGTCGACCATGCCGGTGACGTCGGTGTTGTCCGCATACCAGGTGCCGTCGGAACGGCGTACCAGCGTGTTGGCCGCGCCGACGGCGGCGGCGACCGGCGAGACCTCGGCGGCGACGCTCAGCGCCGCCTCCTTGCCGGGCATGGTCACCGACAGCCCGGCCCACTCCGGGCCCAGCCCGGCGACCAGGTCCGGCAGCTCCGCCGCCGCGCACTCGATCCGGGTGTACGACCAGCCGGTGAGCCCGGCGGCGGCGTACCCGGCGTTGTGAATCACCGGGGAGAGCGAGTGTGCGATGGGCTTGCCCAACACTGCCGCCCGCCGTGCCACCACCGTCACAGGACGCCGTTCTCCTTGGCCTTCTGGATGTTGCGCTCGTGCTGGCTGTAGTCCTTGGTGAAGGCGGAGTTGCCTTCCTTGTCGATCGCCACGAAGAAGAGCCAGTCGCCGGCCGGCGGGTCCATCGCGCCTTCCAGCGCTTCCTTGCCCGGATTGTTGATCGGCGTCGGGACCATGCCGCGCAACTTGCGGTTGTACGGGTTGTCCGGGTTGTCGAGGTCGCTCCGCGTCATCTGGCCGGAGGTCTTGCCCTCCTGCCCGATCATCTCGAAGTAGTAGTTGACCGTGACGTCCATCTCCAGGCAACTACAGTCGAACGTGCCCGAGTAGACCCGGTTGTAGGCGACCCGGGCGACCCGACCCAGGTCCTTCTTGGTGCCGGCCTCGGCCTGGGCCAGCGACGCCACGATCAACGCCTCGTACGGGCTGATCCCGCCGCGTTCCTTCTGCACCCGGTCGGCGAAGTCCATCTGCCCGGTGACGGAGAGGAAGTGGTCGACCATCTGCCCCAGGATCACCTCGGCGGTGGCGTTCGGCGGGATCTCGTAGGTGTCCGGGAAGAGGAAGCCCTCGATGGACTTGCTCGACTTCTTGCCGTCCTCGCGCTTGAACCACCAGTCCGGTACGCCCAGCTTCTCCGGGTCCTTCGCGGCGGCCTCGAACTCCTTGACCGGGATGTCGGTCTGCTCGCTGAGCAGCTTGAAGATGCTCTTGGCGGTGCGGCCCTCGGGGATGGTGAGCCCGTTGACGATCCGGTTCTGCGGGTCGAGCATCGCGGCCAGGGCGTTCGCGCCGCTCATCTCCTTGCGCAGCTTGTACGTGCCGGGCTGGATGTTACGACTGCGGGAGTTCTCCTGGGCCGCCTCGGTGAACGCCTTGGTGCTCTTGATCACACCGGCGTCGCGGAGCACCACGGCCATGTCGGCCAGGAAGGCGCCCTGCGGGATCTGGATCGTCACGTCCTCGGTGCCGTCACCGTCGAAGTCCGGTGTGACGAAGTAGCTCTGGATCCGGTCGAAGCCGTAGAAGGCACCGCCACCGATGCCGCCGAGCAGCACCAGTGCCAGCAGCAGGGCGAGCACTGTCTTGCCCCGCCCGCCACCGGAGCGGCCGTTGCGCCGCCGTCCCCGGCGGTGCTTGCCCTTCTCCCCCCGGTCCTGCTCGTCGAACCCGAGGTCCAGATCGTCAGTCATTCGGTCCGCCTCCGCTGCGCATCCAGCCAGCTCTGCAGAATCTCCACCGCGGCGGCCTGATCGACCACCGCCCGTTGTCTCTTCCCCCGGACACCGCGCTCGGCAAGCCTACGACTCGCCACTACCGTCGACATCCTCTCGTCGGTCAGCGTCACCGGAACAGGCGCTATCACATCGGCCAGTTGTCGAGAGTACGCCTTCACGTGTTCCGCTGCGGGGCCGTGTTTACCCGCCAGGTTCACCGGTAGGCCCACCACCACCTCGACCGCCTCGTGCTCGGCGACCAGTGCGGCCACCTCCGCGAGGTCCGTCGGCACCGCGTCTGGCCTGGGGTTCTGCTCACGCGAGAGGGTGACCAGAGGAGTGGCGAGAACCCCGTGCGGATCCGACCGGGAAACCCCGATCCGCACCTGTCCGACGTCCACACCCAACCGCACACCCCGGGACAACCCGGTCACGCTTCGTCACCTCGCCCGATATACACGGCAGGGCGGACCTGCTCGGCCCGCCCTGCCCTGAGGTTCTGAGGACTCACGCCTCGGCGACCGCCTTCTCCACGGTGAGCAACAGGGTGGCGACCTCCGACTCCGGCAGCCCACCACCCTGGGCCAGGTCCGGACTGCCACCGCCGCGCCCGGAGAACGCCGCCTTGACCAGGTCGTTGGCGGCGAGGCCCCGGTTACGGGCGGCCGAGTTCACCGACACCACCAGGGACGCCTTCCCGTTCGCACGGGCCGCCACCGCGACCACGCCCGGCCGGGCCACGTCGATCCGACCCCGGATCTCCTGGGCCAGCGTGCGGACGTCGTTGCCGGCCGCCCCCTCTGGTGCCTCGATGCCGACATAGGCCACCCCACGCACGTCCCGGGCCTGCGCGGCGAACGCCGCCGCACCGCCCAGCACGAGCTGGGCGCGCAGCTTCTCCAGCTCCTTCTCCGCGTCGCGGAGCTGGGTCACCGTCTGCTCGACCCGGTCCGCCACCTGCTCGGAGGGGACCCGGTACAGCTCGGCCAGCCGGGACACCAGCAGGTGCTCACGGGCCAGGAAGTTGAACGCGTCCATGCCGACCAGCGCCTCGACCCGGCGTACCCCGGAACCGATGGACGACTCCGACAGGATCTTGACCAGGCCGAGCTGGCCGGAGCGGGCCACGTGGGTGCCGCCGCACAGCTCGCGGGCGTAGTCGCCGACCTCGACCACCCGGACCTGGTCGCCGTACTTCTCGCCGAACAGCGCCATGGCACCGATCCGACGCGCCTCCTCCAGCGAGGTGACGAAGGCGTGCACCTCCAGGTCCGCCAGGAGCACCTCGTTGACCTGCTGCTCCACGTCGCGCAGCACGCTCGGCGCCACCCCGGTCGCGGTGTTGAAGTCGAACCGCAGCCGACCCGGGGCGTTCAGCGAACCGGCCTGGGTGGCGGACTCGCCGAGGAAGTTGCGCATGGTCTGGTGCACCAGGTGGGTCGCGGTGTGCGACCGGGAGATGGCCCGCCGACGGCTGGTGTCGATCTCGGCGTACCCGGTCTCACCGGCCCGCACCTCGCCCCGGACCACCCGGGCCCGGTGCACGATCAGCCCCGGCACCGGCTGCTGCACGTCGAGGACCTCGACCTGACCGCCACCGACGGTGATCATGCCGACGTCGGGCTGCTGCCCGCCGCCCTCGGCGTAGAACGGCGTGGTGTCCAGGACCAGCTCGACCAGGTCGCCCTCGACCGCCGCCGCGCGCGGCCCGTCGGTGCCGAGCACCGCCCGCACCGTCGACTCGCGGGAGACCTCGGTGTAGCCGGTGAAGGTCACCGGACCACCGGCGTCGAGCACCGACCGGTACGCCGACAGGTCGGTGTGTCCGGTCTTACGCGCCTGCGCGTCGGCCTTGGCCCGGGAGCGCTGGTCGGCCATCAGCCGCCGGAAGCCCTCCTGGTCGACGGTGAGGCCCTGCTCGGCCGCGATCTCCAGGGTCAGGTCGATCGGGAAGCCGTACGTGTCGTGCAACTGGAACGCCTTGTCACCGGAGAGCGCCGGTCGACCCGCCGACTTCGTCTCGGTGATCGCGGTGTCCAGGATCGTGGTGCCCGCCCGCAGGGTCGCCAGGAAGGCGTCCTCCTCCGCGTACGCGTACGCGGAGATCCGGTCGAAGTCGGCGGCCAGCTCCGGGTACGAGGGCGCCATGCAGTCCCGGGCCACCGGCAGCAGCTCGGGCAGGGCCCGCTCCTGCCAGCCGAGCAGCCGGACCGCGCGGATCGCCCGACGCATGATCCGCCGCAGCACGTAGCCACGGCCCTCGTTGGACGGGGTCACCCCGTCGCCGATCAGCATCAGGGCGGTACGCACGTGGTCGGCGACCACCCGCAGCCGGACGTCGTCGGGGTGCGACTGGTTCGCCGCGTGCCCGGAGTGCGCGCCGTACCGCTTGCCGGTCAGCTCGGCGGCGCGGTCCAGGATCGGCCGGACCTCGTCGATCTCGTACAGGTTGTCGACGCCCTGCAGGATGGAGGCCATCCGCTCCAGGCCCATGCCGGTGTCGATGTTCTTCTTCGGCAGCTCACCGACGATCCGGAACTGCTCCTTGCTGAGCACGTCCGCGATCTCGTACTGCATGAAGACGAGGTTCCAGAACTCCAGGTACCGGTCCTCGTCGACCTCCGGGCCGCCCTCGGCCCCGTACTCCGGGCCCCGGTCGTAGTACAGCTCGGAGCAGGGACCGGCCGGGCCGGGGATGCCCATCGACCAGAAGTTGTCCTTCTTGCCCCGGCGCACGATCCGCTCGACCGGCACACCGACGCGCCGCCAGATGTCGTACGCCTCGTCGTCGTCCAGGTAGACCGTCGCCCAGACCCGCTCCGGGTCCAGCCCGAAGCCGCCCGCCTCGACCGGCTTGGTGGCCAGCTCCCAGGCGAACGGGATCGCGCCGTCCTTGAAGTAGTCGCCGAAGGAGAAGTTGCCGTTCATCTGGAAGAACGTGCCGTGTCGGCTGGTCTTGCCGACCTCGTCGATGTCCGGCGTACGGATGCACTTCTGCACGCTCACCGCACGGGAGAACGACGGCGTCTGCTGCCCCAGGAAGTACGGAACGAACTGCACCATGCCGGCGTTGACGAACAGCAGGTTCGGGTCGTTGATGGCGGGCAGCGGAGCGGACGGCACCACGGCATGGCCGTTCGCCTCGAAGTGGGCGAGATACCGCCGCTTGATCTCCGCCGTCTTCATCGCTGGGGTTCCTCCGGAAAGATGTCTCTGTCACCGACGCGCGGCTCCTCGCGCACGTCGGCGAACTGGTCGTCGAACGCCTCGCCCTGGGCGAACGCCTCGTGGATCTCGTGTTCCCGCTCGGCCATCCCGGCGCGTACGTCCGCCACGAAGCTACGCAGTTCCTCGACGAGACCGCCAGCGGATTGCGACAGGTTGTCGGCGATGCCCGCCGGGGTGTACGCGTGCGCGGCACGGGTCGCCTGGCGGACCACCACCACGCCGACGGCCAGACCGATGCCCAGCCAGAACAGCCGCTTCATGCTCGTACCTCCGACGCCGGTCAGCGGTTGCCGCGCCGGGCGGCGCGCCGCTGGGACTTGATGGTGTCGCGGACCTCGCGCTCGGTCTCGGCGTTGCGTCGGGCCGAGGCGGCCTTGCGCACGCCGTAGCCGAAGGCGGCCACCTTGACCAGCGGGTTGGCCGCCGCGGCCGAGACCACGGTGACCAGGTTGGCGACGTTGGCGCTGATGTTCTGCGCGTGGCTGGTCATGGTGTCGACCTTGGCGAGCTGGAGGTTCACCCCGTCGAGTGACGTCTGCACCTGTTCCAGGGTGACGTTGACGTTCCGCACGGTGGTGTTGACGTCACCGAGCAGCGGCCCGGTCCGGTCGTTGAGGTCGTTGATCATCTGGGTGGTCGCGTCCACGGTGTGCCGCAGCCGCAGGATGGGCAGCGTCAGGATCAGCACCAGCATCGCGAACGCGATAGCCGCGATCAACGCCGCGACCTCCAAAAAGCCCACGCCTGTCCTCCTCAACACGGTCCCGGGACATCACGGCCCACGAGACGTACGACCTTCTCGCCCTCGCCGTCACCGGTGGCCCGCCACGCGCTCGTCGGCAGCGGGCGGGCCGCCAGATGCAGACCCTACCGTCCGTGATGACAATCGGCTCAGGACGGTGGTGACGGCGTCAACTCGCCCAGCGGATCGTCGGTCAGCGTCGGGAAGGGATCCTCACCGGTCAGTGACGGATCGGTGTCCGGCTGTGGCCTGGTCCGCTCGTCGTCGATCGCGTTGCGGACCTTCACCGACACCAACGAACCGGAGCACTCCTCGGCTGCGGTCGACGGGTCGGGCGACGGCACCACCGCCGGCTCACCGTCCACCGGCGGCGGTACGCAGGTCGGCTCCCGGACCCACAGGTCCAGCGTCAACTCGTCCCGCCGCCAGCAGGTGTAGCTGCCGTTCTCCTCCTGCTCCGGGCAGTACGCGGGCCGCCAGGGCTGCCAGCCGTCACCGCTCAGCGCGGCCTCGTACACCTGGGCCGTCTCCTCCGGCGACCGCTCGGAGGTGACGGTCCGCTCGCGCAACCGGCAGTCCAGCAGGCACCAGCGGCTGCCGCTGGCGTAGTCCTCCGGCTGCACCGCGGCCCACTCCGGCACCTCCAGTTCGTCGAGCGCGACGAAGACCGGGTCCCGGTTCATCGCCTGCACGCCGAAGAAGGCCGGCACGCCGGCCAGCAGGAGCACGCTGACCAGGGCCAGCAGCAGCGTACGACGACGCTGCCCGGCACCGGTCTGCCGGCGCGTCTCCGGGTCGACGTCCACCGCCTCGTCGTCGGGCCGGTCGCCGTCGCTGTCCTCCGGGTCGGCGGGGCGCCGTACCGCCGGTTCCGGCGCGGGCCGGGGCCTGCTCGGGTCGGCGGACGGCACCACGGCGGCGGCCCGGGCCACCGCCTCCCCGGCAGCCGGTGGCGGGGGCACCGCTGCGGCACCGGACGGTTCCGGGCGGGCCGGGTCCCGTTGGGGCGGAGCGGCCCGACCGGCCGGGCGGTCGTCGAGGCGTGGGGCCGACGCGGCGGCGCGGGCCACCGCGGACGGCGGTTCACCGGGGCCCGACCCACCGTCGGGTCGGCCCGGCCCGCCCTCAGGGCGTCCCGGGGCACCGTCGGGTCGACGGGAGCCCACCTCGGGGTGCATCGGGCCGCCGTCGGGGCGACGCCGTCCGACCTCCGGGTGGGGCGGTCCGGCAGGCCGGGCAGCCCCCCGAGCGGGCCCTGGCGGCATGCCACCGGGACGGCCCGGTCCTGCCGCCGTCGTGTCGGGGCCGCCGGAACCACGCGGCGCACCGGCGTCCGGAGGCATCGGGCCACGCGGCGGCGGACCGGCATCGGGGGGTACGGGGCCACGCGGCGACGCGCCGTCGGAAGGAGTCAGTCCACGCGGTGCGCCGGAGTCCGGCGGCATCGGCGCACGCGGCGACAGACCGTCCGGGGACACTAATCCACGCGGCCCGTCCGGGGACACTGGTCCACGCGGCGGCGGGCCGGCGTCGGGGCGGGCGGTCCCGCGCGGCGGACCGGGGGGAACACCCTCCGTCGGCCCGGTGCCGCGCGGCGGACCGGCCGGACCGCCGTCCGGGCGGCCGACCGGCCGGGTACGGCCGGTGGATGCCTCGGGTCCGGGACGGCCGGCGGGTCCCCCCGGTCCCATCGGAGCGGTACCGGGCGGTTCGGCCCGGCCCCGCCCGACCGGAGGTCCATCCCGTCGAGCCCGATCGACCGGCGCACCATCGGGTCGAGCCCGATCGACCGGCGCTCCGTCGGGACGGCCGGGCTCGCCCGGCGGCCCGTCGGGTCGGCCGCGATCGGTCCGGGGCGCATCCGGTCGGCTACGACCGGCGGGCGCTGCGTCGGGTCGTCCGTGGTCGCTCGGCGGGGCGTCGGGGCGGCCACCACCGGGGCGTCCCGGCGCGGCAGGGCCGGCTCCGGGGATGGCCGCGGCGGGCCAGCCCGGGATGCCGCCCGGGTCGGTCTGGTCGTCCGGGTTCGCGCGCGAGGGGCCGTCCGCGTCACGACGACCACCGAGCATCGCCGTACCACCGGACGGGGTGCCGCCCGCGTGCCCGGCCGGACCGCCCGGTGTCGTGCCGGGCCGCCGCTTGACCGTCGGCAGCGCCGGATCGGTGTGGTGCCCGCGCCCGGCCTGTCGCAGCCAGTCGGCCGGCCGTTCCGGACGCCCGGCCCGGCCGTCACCGGGTCGGGTCGCGAACGGCCGCTCGCCGGTGTCACCGGGCCGCGTCACGTACGGGCGCTCACCCGTGTCGCCGGGCCGCGCCACCACAGGTCGTTCCCCGGTCTGACCGGCCCGGGCGGCGAACGGCCGCTCGCCGGTGTCACCGGGTGCGGGAGCGCGGCCGGAGTCGTCGGCGGCCCGCCGCCCCGGAGGCGGCGTCTCCTCGCCGCCGGCCGCGCGGCGACCCCGAACCGGGTTCTCGGTCGGCGCGGCGGCCCGGCGGCCGGCCGGCGGCGTCGCCGGTTCCTCAGGTGCGGCGCGGCGGCCCCGGAACGAGGAGTCGGCCCGCTCGGGCGACACGGTGCGGGGCTCCGACGGGGTGACGGGCATCGCCGACGGATCGCCGGACGGCACTCCGGGAATGGCCGGCGCGTTGCCGGACAGCGGGACGATCGGTTGTTCTTCCTCGGGCTCGGCGGCGCGGCGGCGACCACCCCGGCGGCCTCCCGACGGCGCGACGGAGGGCCCACCGGCGACGGCGGGGCCAGCCGGTCCCGACGACGGGCGGATACCGGGGTCGGTTGTCGGTACGCCGTCCTCCGCAGCCCGGCGGCCACGGCGGGGCACCGGGCCGGTGGTGTCGGACGGAGCCGTGCCGACCTGCGGCGTCGCGGACTGGTGGGTCGCGGCATCGGCCGGGCGGGGCGCGGTCGGGCGGGGTCCGGCAGGGCCACCGACGCCCGGGGCCGTCGCATCGGGGTCGGTGCGGTCCGGGGTACGCGGACCGGCGCCCGCCTCCGGCGGCGGTGTGCCCCGGACCGGGCCGCGCGGGACGGTCCGGCGTGCACTGGCCGGAATCCCGCTGGGCCGACCGGCGGGGTTCCGTCGTGGCGTGGGCTGGTGTGGCGCGGGACCGGCCGGTCCGCCGGACTCGGGTCCGGCGGGCACGCCCGGAACCGGGCCGGTCGGCGCGCCGGAGACCGGGCCGGACGTCATCGCGGAGGGGTGGCCGCCCGGCCCGCCCGAGACAGGTTCGGCGGGCCCGGGACGTCCGCGCCAACCGGGCGGGCCGCCCGCGTCGGCGGGCCAGCCGCCGGTCGGCTCACCCGTCGGGCCGTTCTCCCGTCGCCCGCCGGGCGGCGGTGCGGTCGCGAACGAGGGACCACCCGGAGCGCGGTCACCCGGGCCAGCAGGCGGCCCGGCGGCGAACGGTGGCCCGCCCGGCGCACGGTCACCGGGCCCAGCAGCAGGCGGCGGGCCGGAACCGAACGGTGCACGGTCGCCGGGGCCGGCGGAAGGCCGGGGGCCGGGGCCGGCGGGCGGCCGGGGGCCGGGCGACGAGGGCTCGGCGGCGGGCGGCCGAGGCCCGGAAGTGGGCGGTGCAGCGTGCGGCGGTGCACCGACGGGCGGGCGGGGGGCCGGTGCGCCCGGCCACGGCCCGTCGACCGGACGGGAGCGTGGCGGCTCGGCCGGGAGCCGGCGGGGCGGTGCGGCCGGTGGACCGGCGGCCGGATCCGGCATGCCGGGCGGCATCGCGGCCCGGCCACCGGCTACCGGTGGCGGAACGGACCCCGGCGGAGGCGGCGGGACGGCCCCGGAGGGGGGTGCCGGACGTCCGGTGGGCGGCTGCCCCGGACGGACCGGAGGCACCTGACCGGGCCGGTCGGTGACCGGCGGGGCGGGGCGGGCGCCGGGGCCGTCCGGAGCCGGGGCGACCCCGTCCGGGCCCAGTTCCCCCCGCTGCTGCTTGGCCGAGCGCAGGTCGTCGATCCAGCCGAAGTCCTCACCGGCGCCCGGGTCCTCCGGGGCGGCCTCGGGCTTGTTCCGGCCCCAGCGACGGCCCTTGGGACGCCGCTCGTCCGGGCCGTCCTCCGGTCGCTCCGACGATTTCACTGTTGACCCTTCCCGTCGGCGCCGCGGCCGACCTCATCCGCCGCGTGGGCGTCCGTGACCGTGGACTGGCCGCCGTCGACTCCGGACGGGGGCGTCTCGGCCCGGCCCGTCGTCGCCACCCGGTCACCCGTGGTCTCCGCCGGTACGCGGGCGGGCGCGGGCAGCCCGCGGACGATCCGGCGCAGCAGCGGCAGCCGGGTGGCCACCGACCGTTCCGCACCGTGTTGGCTCGGCTGGTAGTAGTCGGTGCCGACCAGGTCGTCCGGCACGTACTGCTGGGTGAGCACGCCCCGCTGGTCGTCGTGCGGGTAGCGGTACCCGATGCCGTGGCCGAGCCCGCGCGCCCCGGCGTAGTGGCCGTCGCGCAGGCCGCGCGGCACCGGGCCGCCCCGGCCGGCCCGGACGTCGGCGATCGCCGCGCCGATCGCGGCGGTTGCCGAGTTCGACTTGGGGGCGGTGGCCAGGTGGATCACCGCCTGGGCGAGGTTGAGCTGCACCTCGGGCAGGCCGACGTACTCGACGGCGTGGGCGGCGGCGGTGGCGACGCTCAACGCGCCCGGATCGGCCATGCCGACGTCCTCACTGGCGAAGATGACCAGCCGTCGGGCGATGAACCGGGCGTCCTCACCGGCCACCAGCATCCGGGCCAGCCAGTGCAGCGCGGCGTCCACGTCCGACCCGCGCATGCTCTTGATGAACGCGCTGGTCACGTCGTAGTGGGCGTCACCGGCCCGGTCGTAGCGCACGGCGGCGGTGTCCACCGCCTGCTCGGCGGTGGCCAGGTCGATCCGGCCGGTGCCCAGCGCGGTCGCCGACCCGGCCGCCGCCTCCAGCGCGGTGAGCGCCTTGCGGACGTCCCCACCGGCCAGCCGGACCAGGTGGTCCTCCGCCTCCGGTGCGCAGTCGAGCGCGCCGCCCAGGCCACGCTCGTCGGTCAGGGCCCGACGCAGCAGCGCGCGGACCGCCGCGTCGTCGAGCGGCTGGAGAGTCAGCAGCACACACCGGGACAACAGCGGGGAGATGACCGAGAAGTACGGGTTCTCCGTGGTGGCGGCCAGCAGCGTGACCGTACGGTCCTCGACGGCGGCGAGCAGCGAGTCCTGCTGGGTCTTGCTGAACCGGTGCACCTCGTCGATGAACAGGACGGTCGGCGGGCCACCGGTGCGCCGCTGACGCCGGGCGGTGTCGATCACGGCTCGGACGTCCTTGACGCCGGCCGAGAGCGCCGACATGGCCACGAACCGCCGGTCGGTGGCGGCGGCCACCAGGTGGGCGATGGTCGTCTTGCCGCTGCCGGGCGGCCCCCACAGGATGACCGACATCGGCGCGTTGCCGGCGACGAGTTGCCGCAGTGGTGCGCCGGGCGCGAGCAGATGGTCCTGGCCGACGAGTTCGTCCAGGGTGGCCGGGCGCATCCGGACCGGGAGCGGTGCGTCCGGACCGACCGGGGTGAAGCCGCCGACGCCGTCGGAACCCGTCGGCGCACCGGGTGCTGCCGTGGGTTCACTGAGGGTGAACAGGGCGTCGGACTCCATCACGAGAACAGTACCGGGCTCGACCGACAACGCCGGAATCGCGCTGCCGGCCGAGCCCGGGATGATCGTTCTCGGTCAGCCGCGCCCTGGGCGGCGACCCCGGTACCAGCGGCCACCGCCGCCCCGGCTGCCGAAGCCGGCCAGGTGCAGCGCGAGCAGCAGAAGCCCGATCAGCACGAGGGTGTTCCAGTTGAACAGATCCGGTGCACCGAGATTGCTGTTCAGCAGGTCGAGCAAGAGTGCGAAGCCGAAAACCGCGGCGGCGGCGATGGCGAGCATGTCGTTCCTCCGGTGGGGGTTCCAGTAGGTTCGGCGCGGGATGTACCCGATCGGTCGGCTCGCCAATCTCCACCCTGGATCAGAGTCACCCCGTAGCGCCCCCACCTAGGCTGTTCCCGTGATCATCGCTGCCGAGGCCCTGGTCGGCCGGGAGGCGATCCTGGCCGCCGTGGACCACCATCCCTTCTTCCGGCACACGGTGCCGCGACACGCTCCGGTGCGCGGCTGGCGGCACGACGGGGCGGTGTGCTGGCTGCGGTCGTCGACGGAGTCGACGGTCTGTGCCGCCGTCGGGGTGCCGGGCGCGGCCGTCGAACTGGTCGGCGCGCTCGCCGAGGAGCGGCTGCTCGACGCGGGCCAGTGGGCGCACCTGCCCCGGCTGGATCCCGCCACCGACCGCGCCGGTACGGCCGGGGCGGCGTACCAGGACTGGGACTTCCTCTGGACGACCGGCGCGCCGCCGCCGCAGTCCGGCGAGGAGCGGGTGGTCCGCCTGAGCGCGGCGGACCACCCGGCGCTGACCGCGCTGATCGACGAGGCGTTCCCGACCAGTACGGCGCGGCCCGGTGGCGCCGGAATCGTCGACTGGTACGGCATCCGCGACGGCGACCGGCTGATCGCCGCCGGGGCGGACCGGACCCGGGGCGAGGTCGGCTTCCTCGCCGGGCTGGTGGTCTCCCCGACGCGGCGCAACCGGGGTCTGGGCGCGGCGCTGACCGCCGGCCTGACCCGCACGCTGTCCGCGCGGTACGACACGGTGGCGTTGGGCGTCTATCCGGACAACGTCGGCGCGATCCGGTTGTACCGGCGGCTCGGCTACACCGGCAGCTTCCCGCTCACCTCGGTCCGGCTCGCCGCGTCGGCGGACGCCCGGGCGGCCCGCCAGGCCGGCAGGTAGAGCGGCGCGGCCACGGCCAGCACCACCGCGCCGACCAGCATCGCCGTGCCCACCCCGGCCCGATCGCCGACGAGACCGAGCACCACCCCGCCCAACGCCCCCGCCGGCATGGCGACCATCGAGTTCACCGAGATCACGCTGTTGCGGTAGGGCCCGTCCACCTGCCGGTGCAGCAGTCCCATGTGCAGCGGGTTCGACGCGCCGTGCACGGCGTAGCAGGCGATGAAGGCGACCAGCACACCGACCGGGCCCGCGAACAGGGCCATACCGACGACCGTGACCCCCTGCACGATCCGGAGCAGGGCGGCACCGGGTGCGGCCCCCAACCGGCGGATCAGCAGCGGGGTGAGCGCCGCGCCCCCCGCGGACGCCAGCCAGGCCACGGTGTTGGCCGGACCGAGCAGGGCGGCGGCGCGGTCGCCGTCCCCCACCACCTCGGCGAGCCGGACCGGCAACAGTCCCTCGAAGGTCATCGTGCCGAAGCCCCAGAACAGCTCGACCGCCACCAGCGCGAGCAGCACCCGGGACCGACGCAGCAGGCCGAAGGCCTCACCCACCATGCGCGGTGCCGCACGGACCGAGGACCGCAGCGCGCCGGCACCGGCCACCGGACGCCGCTCCGCCAGCAACGTCAGCAACGCCACCAGGGCGACGGCCTGCAACAGGACCGCGACCACGATCGGCGTGGTGAGCGCGCTGACCGGGCCCACCGGCCCCAGCGCCACCAGCCCACCGCTGAGCAGCGCCCCGGCCGCCATGGACAGGCCGAGGACCGTGCCACCCTGGCCGAGCCCCTTCTCGTACGCGGCATCGGGGTCGACGGCGAGCGTGCTGTTGACGTACCAGGACTCCAACGGGCCGCTGTCCAGGGCCCGGAACACACCCTGCAACGCCCAGACGGCGACCAGCAGGGCGACGGAGTCGGCGACCACCAGCAGGGCCAGCGACGCCAGGCCGACCACGTTCGCCACCACCAGCACCGGCCGACTGCCCAGCGCGTCGGCGAAACCGCCCGTCGGCAACTCCAGGGCGAGCACCACCACCCCCTGGGCCGCGACGGCCAACCCGATCTGGGTCAGGGTCAGGCCCCGCTCCTGCATGAGCAGGATGATCACCGGGATCATCAGGCCGACCGGAAGCCACCGGAGCCCGTGCAGGACCAGGAAACGACGGCGGATCTGGAGTACGGACAGGTCGCTGGTCACTGCTTCGTCCCCATCGACAGCGGGTGGCTGGCCAGCACCACCTGCACCTGCTCGGCGCCGGGCGCGTCCGGGTCCGCCTCGGCGTGGTAGCGCTGGAGGATCTGCAACAGCTCGGCCTGGAGTTCCTTCAGCCGGCTGGCGGGGATGGTCATGAAGACGTCGCTCATGCCGAAGGCCTCCCGCCACTCCGGCGACCACCTGTCGCGTACCGCGAACCACCGCTCCGCCTGCTCGACGAACAGTCGCACCTGATCGGCCTGGATCCACTCGATCGCGGCCCGGGCGTCCGGGTCGTCGTCGAAGTCGGTGCTCTCGAAGCTCGTGACGTCGTGCGCGGCCCGCCACCAGCGTTGCCGCCCGCTACCCCGGTCGGGCTCCTCGACGACCAGGCCGACCTCGGCCAACTGGCGTAGGTGGTAGCTGGTCGCGCCGGTGTTGGTGTCCAGCAGGTCGGCGAGGGTGGTGGCGGTCGCCGCCCCCTTCACCCGAAGCGCACCGAGCAGCCGGTTGCGCAGCGGGTGTGCCAACGCCCGGACCTGTCGGTGATCGATGTGCACCCGTCGCGGTGCCGGCTTCCGCACGTCTCCCATGACCACACGGTAGCCGTGCACAGTTTCTATGCACAAGTTCTGTGCATAGAAACTGTGCACCCGGGCCGGGCGCAGGTGATCGAGTCGGGCTCAGGTGGAGAGCAGCTCGGTGACGCCCCGCAACCGCGTCCGCAGCAGCGTGGCCGCGCGGGTCGAGTCCAGACGTACCGCTGCCGGGGCGCGACACACCGACGGCCCGCGACGCAGGCGTGCGGTCGGCGGGCTGCTGGCCCGCCGACCGCACGCGGTGTCGGTCAGGTGGGGTCGGCGACCGGGGCGGCCGGGCCGGCGGTGCCGGTGTGCGGGACATGGGCGGGCTTGGGCTTGGCGTCGATGCCGGCCTCGGTGCGCTGCTGCCCGGTGATCGGGGTGGGCGCGCCGGTCAGCGGGTCGAAGCCGCCGCGCGTCTTCGGGAAGGCGATGACCTCGCGGATCGAGTCGACCCCGGCCAGCAGCATGCAGACCCGGTCCCAGCCGAACGCGATGCCGCCGTGCGGCGGCGGGCCGTAGCTGAACGCCTCCAACAGGAAGCCGAACTTGTCCTGCGCCTCCTCCGGCGTGATGCCGAGCAGGTCGAAGACCCGCTGCTGCACGTCGCGGCGGTGGATACGGATCGAGCCGCCGCCGATCTCGTTGCCGTTGCAGACGATGTCGTACGCGTAGGCCAGCGCCCGGTCCGGTGCCTCCTCGAAGCGGTCGACCCACTCGGCGTTCGGCGAGGTGAACGGGTGGTGCACGGCCGTCCAGCCACCGTCGTCCGTCTTCTCGAACATGGGGGCGTCCACCACCCAGCAGAACGCCCAGGCGCTCTCGTCGACCAGACCGGCCCGCTTGGCGATCTCGATCCGGGCCGCGCCGAGCAGCTCCTGTGCCTCACGGGCCTCCGGACCGGCCGCGAAGAAGACGGCGTCGCCCGGCTTGGCGCCGACCGCGTCGGCCAGCCCGGCCAGGTGCTCGGCGGAGAGGTTCTTCGCCACCGGTCCGCGCGGCTCACCGGTCTCGGCGTCCAGCACCACGTAGGCCAGCCCCTTGGCACCGCGCGCCTTGGCCCAGTCCTGCCAGCCGTCCAGTTCCTTGCGGGTCTGGCTCGCCCCGCCGGGCATCACCACCGCGCCGACGTAGCCGCCCGCGTCGATCGCCCCGGCGAAGACCCGGAACTGGGTGCCGCGCAGGTAGTCGGTCAGCTCGGTCAGCTCCACGCCGTAGCGCAGGTCCGGCTTGTCCGAGCCGTACCGGGCCAGGGCGTCGTGCCAGGTGATCCGCGGGATCGGCCGGGGGATCTCGTACCCGGCCAGGTCGGACCAGAGGGCGGCGGCGATCTCCTCACCGAGGTCGATGACGTCGTCCTCGGTGACGAAGGACATCTCGATGTCGAGCTGGGTGAACTCCGGCTGCCGGTCGGCCCGGAAGTCCTCGTCGCGGTAGCAGCGGGCGATCTGGTAATACCGCTCCATGCCGCCGACCATGAGGAGCTGCTTGAACAGCTGCGGCGACTGCGGCAGCGCGTACCAGCTACCGGGTTGCAGGCGGACCGGGACCAGGAAGTCGCGGGCGCCCTCCGGGGTGGACCGGGTCAGCGTCGGCGTCTCGATCTCCAGGAAGTCCCGCTCGTGCAGCACACCACGGGCGAGCTGGTTGGCCCGGGACCGCAGGCGCATCGCCCGGGCCGGGCCGCCCCGGCGCAGGTCGAGGTAGCGGTACTTGAGACGGACGTCGTCGCCGGCCACCACCTGGTCGTCGATCGGCAGCGGCAGCGGGGCGGCCTCGGAGAGCACGTCCAGCTCGGCGGCGGTCACCTCGATCTCGCCGGTGGGCAGTTCCGGGTTCTCGTTGCCCTCCGGGCGGCGGGTGACCTCACCGACGACCTTGACGCAGTACTCGTTGCGCAGCGCGTGCGCGTCCTCCGCACGGAAGACGACCTGGACCACGCCGGTGGCGTCGCGCAGGTCGACGAAGATGACACCGCCGTGGTCGCGCCGGCGGGCCACCCACCCGGCGAGCGTCACCGTGGTGCCGGCGTCCGTCGCGCGCAGGCTGCCGGCGTCATGGGTACGGATCACGACGTGCGTCTCCCTCGTCTGGCTCTACGTCCGTTGCTCCCGGCATTCTGTCAGCCCGCACCCGCTCTCGTTCCCCGGGTGTGCAAGGAAGGGCCCCCTGCTACCGCCTCGTGCATAGCAGGG
The DNA here is from genome assembly GCF_044461025.1 of Micromonospora sp. NPDC049900. Lineage (NCBI taxonomy): Bacteria > Bacillati > Actinomycetota > Actinomycetes > Micromonosporales > Micromonosporaceae > Micromonospora > Micromonospora sp. NPDC049900. The sequence goes on along the minus strand of NZ_JBITKM010000021.1, from coordinate 22,743 downwards.
GGCCCCTGCTAACAGCAGCGCGCCGGCAGCGTTAGCAGGGGACCCGTGCTCTACCGCAGGCGTTAACAAGGTGCCCTTCCTTTCACGCGCAAGCCGGGCGGGCCGCCGGAGGAGGAATCCGGCGGCCCGCTGGCGGAGGAGAAGGTCAGGTACCCGAGTACGGATCAGTAGACGCTGACCCCGTACCGGCTCAGCACCGGTCCGATCGGCTGGAAGAACGTGGTGCCGCCGATGCTGCAGTTGCCGCTGCCGCCGGAGGTCAGGCCGAGCGCGATGGTGCCGCTGAACAGCGAGCCGCCGCTGTCACCCGGCTGGGCGCAGATGTTGGTCCGGATCAGGCCGCGCACCTGGCCCTCGGCGTAGTTGACGGTGGCGTTGAGGGCGGTCACCGAGCCACTGCGGACGCCGGTGGTGCTGCCGGAACGCTGCGCCGACTGCCCGACGTACGCGCTGCCGGAGGCGGTGATCTCCCGGTAGGTGCCGTTGTAGAGGTAGACGTTGCCCGGCTGCACGACGCTCTGGTTGGCGTACCGGACGATGCCGTAGTCGCTGCCCGGGAAGACGCTGCCGGTGCGCGAGCCGAGCAGCGAGGTCTGCGCCGAGTTGCTGTACCAGTTCGCGGCGATGTTGGTGCAGTGGCCGGCGGTCACGAAGTAGTAGGTGCTGCCGGCACGCACGTTGAAGCCGAGCGAGCAGCGCCCGCCGCCCTGTGCGTAGATCGCCTCGCCACCGGAGATGCGGGTGCTGAGCACGCCGGCCTCGGCCTCGATGCGGACGGCGCCGTTGGTGCGCGCGGCGGCGGCCTTGACCCGCTCCAGCTTGGCCCCGGTGACGGTGCTGTCGACGGAGACGACGACCTGGTTGGTGGCCGGGTCGGTCCACCAGGCGGTGCCCGGGATCGCGGCGGAGCGCTCCAGCGCGGCGGTGGCCCGGTCCAGCTCGGCCGCGCCTCGCTTGACCAGCTTGGGGGTCGCACCGGCGGCGGCCACCTGGCGGGCCGCGACGGCGTCGGTCACCGCGACGACCATGGTGCCGCTGGCGTCGGCGTAGGCGCCGGCCGCGCGGTCACCGAGGCGGTCGGCGAGGGCCGCCGCGGCGTCGGGTGTGGCGGACGCGGGCGCCGCGTGGGCCGGCGCGCCGGCCAGTACGCCGGCGACGAGAGTTCCGGCGGCGGCGACGGAACCGACGCGGCGAAGCATTGACCTTGTGGGTCGCATGTAACAGCCTCCCGGTAGGGGGTTTCATGCCCTGTCACGTCGACAGGAGCGGGGGCAACTCGGCCACCTGGGGAAATGGCCGAGCGAGGGAAAGTATTCACACATTTAAGATCGTCAACAAGCCCCGACTCCGGCCGAATCGACCAACCGCCTCGAAGTAATCGCTGCGCAACATTGTGGACACAGACGGTCGTCTATACGCTCTGGTCACCGCCGCCACCCGGCAACCGTGAACCGGAGGCCACCATGACCCTCGTCCGACGCGCGCTGGCCACCCTTGCCGGCGTCACCGCGTTCGTTCTGCTCGCCACCGCGCCCGCCCTGGCCGCACCCGGCCCGGCACCGACCTCGATGGCCAGCCTCGGCGACTCGATCACCCGGGGCTTCAACGCCTGCGGGTGGTACGTCGACTGCACCAGCCGATCGTTCAGCACCGGCGACGACTCCACGGTCAACAGCCACTATCTGCGGATCCGCCGGGCCGAACCGGCGATCAACGGCCGCAACCACAACGCTGCCCGCACCGGCGCGAAGTCCGCCGACCTGAGCGACCAGGCCGCCACCGCGGTCAGCCAGGGAGCCGGGTACGTGACGATCCTGATCGGCGCGAACGACGCCTGCACCGGCTCGGAGTCGAGCATGACCTCGGTGTCCACCTTCCGGGCCAACATCGACTCCGCGCTGAACCGGCTCAAGTCCGGGCTGCCGAACGCCCGGGTCTTCGTGATCAGCATCCCCGACGTGCACCGACTCTGGACGGTCGGCAAGGACAGCGGCAGCGCGCGTACCGCCTGGTCGTTGTTCGGGATCTGCCAGTCGCTGCTGGCCAACCCGACCTCCACCGCCCAGGCCGACGTGGACCGACGCAACCGGGTCCGGCAGCGGGTGGTCGACTTCAACGGCCAGCTCGCGGCGGCCTGTGCCGCGTACGGCTCGAACTGCCGGTACGACGGCAACGCCGTCTTCGGCTACCCGTTCGCCCTCTCCCAGCTCTCCGGCTGGGACTACTTCCACCCGAACGCCGGCGGCCAACAGGTCCTGGCGAACGTCTCCTACCCCGCCGGCTTCGCCTGGTAGCCACCGGAGACCGCCCGGCGGCAGCACCGGAACCCGCGCCGGGCCCCACCGCCGGACACCGGTCCGGCCTCACCGCCGGTGACCGGCCGGGTGTCACCGTCGACGGGCACCCGGCCCCGGACGCGGCACCACGTCACGCGGCTCGGTGACGTGGTGCCCGTCCGCGCAGCGCAGTTCCGCCCGGATCTCGGCGCCGCAGTCGCGGTGTCCGACGCTCAACGGTGGCCCCTCCGGGTCGGCGAGGTAGCGGTCCCCCCAGGCCAGCACGGTGACCAGCACCGGCCACAGGTCCATTCCCTTGGCGGTGAGCCGGTACTCGTGCCGCAGCCGACTGCCCGGCTCGCGGTACGGCTCGCGCCGCAGCACCCCCTGCGCGACGAGTGTGGCCAGCCGGTTGGTCAGCACCTGCCGAGGTACGCCCGTGCGTACCCGCATGTCGTCGAAGCGGCGGACCCCGCTGAACACCTCGCGGAGCACCACCAGGGTCCACTTCTCGCCGAGGATCTCCATGGCGCGGGCGACCGTGCAGTTGTCGATCGACCAGTCCAGGGCCACGGGTCTCATACTCGCCAGGCTAGGTCTGATTGACAGACCCAGCAAGCACTGCCAGGCTGCGTCCATGACGCAGACGCAGGGTGCGACGCGCAGCCGTACCTTCTCCTGGTCCGACCCGGGCCTGAACGCCGCCCAGGTCGGCCGGCGCAGCGGACTGGAACTGCTCCGCGCGATGATCGCCGGAGAGCTGGCCGCTCCGCCGGTGATGCACCTGATCGACATGTCCCGGATGGAGGCCGATGAGGGCCGGGTCGTCGTCGAGCTGGAGCCGCAGGAGTTCCACTACAACCCGCTCGGCACCGTGCACGGCGGCGTGCTCTCCACGCTGCTGGACACCGCCGCCGCGTGCGCCGTGCACACCACGCTGCCGGTCGGTGTGGGCTACACCTCGCTGGACCTGAACGTGAAGTTCCTCCGCCCGGTGACCATCCGTTCCGGGACGCTGCGCTGCGAGGGCACCGTGCTGCAACGCGGCCGGCGGACCGCCCTGGCCGAGGCCCGGCTGACCGACGGGCAGTCCCGCCTCGTCGCGCACGCCACGTCGAGCTGTCTGCTGCTTCCCCAGGAGTGAGGGTAAGGAGGGGTCCCCTCCTAACGCCTCGTGTATAGGAAGGGCCCCCTCCTTACATCCGTGCCCTTCCTTGCATCCGAGCCGCCGCGGGTGCGGACGTCGTCGAGAGAGCCAGCGACGTCCGCACCCGCGGCCTAGCTCACCAGCGGTCGCAGGTCCGCCGCAGGAGGCGCCCACTCCCCCGCCGCCGCCACGACCTGCTCACCGGAGCGGATGTCCTTCACCTCGTCGGGGGCACCCTCCGCACCCGGGAACCAGACGTACGGGATGCCGCGCCGCTGCGCGTACCGGATCTGCTTGCCGAACTTCGCCGCGCTCGGCGACACCTCGGTGGGTACGCCCCGCGACCGCAGCGCCTCGGCGACCCGGTTGCTGTCGGCCCGCAGCTCCTCGTTGGTCACCGCCACCAGCACGCAGGTCGGCACCTCTCGCGACACGGTCAGCGCCTCGGCGCCGAAGAGCAGCCCGAGCAGCCGGGTCACCCCGATCGAGATGCCCACTCCGGGGAAGCGGGTGGTCCCGGCGCTGGCCAGGTTGTCGTACCGGCCACCGGAGCAGATCGAGCCGAACTTCTCGTACCCGATCATCTGCGTCTCGTACACGGTGCCGGTGTAGTAGTCCAGGCCCCGGGCGATGCGCAGGTCGGCCACGCAGAGGCCGGGCGAGTGCGCGGCGGCGGTCTCCACCACGGCGGTCAACTCCGCGACGCCCTCGTCCAGCAACGGGTCGTCGACCCCGAGCGCGCGGACGGCGTCGGCGAACGAGGCGTCCGGCGCGGAGATCTCGGCCAGCGCCAGGCACGCCTTGGCCTGCGCCTCGCTCGCCCCGGCCGTGGTCGCCAGCAGCTCCGCCACACCGGCCGGGCCGATCTTGTCGAGTTTGTCGACCGCGCGCAGCGCCGCCTCGGGGTCGGTCAGCCCGATGCCCCGGTAGAAGCCCTCGCAGATCTTGCGGTTGTTGACCTGGATGCGGACCGGTGGGATCGGCAGCGCCCGCAGCGCGTCGCCGATGACCAGCGGCATCTCCGCCTCGTGGTGCCCGGCGAGGGTGTCCCGGTCGACGATGTCGATGTCGGCCTGGAGGAACTCGCGGTACCGCCCCTCCTGCGGACGCTCACCCCGCCACACCTTCTGGATCTGGTAGCGGCGGAACGGGAACTGGAGCTTGCCGGCGTTCTCCAGCACGTACCGGGCGAACGGCACGGTCAGGTCGAAGTGCAGGCCGAGGGCGTCGTCACCGGCCGGACCCTCCGGATCGCCCTGTAGGCGCCGGATCACGTAGACCTCCTTGGAGGTCTCCCCCTTGCGCAGCAACTGGTCCAGCGGCTCGACGGCCCGGGTCTCCAGCGGCGCGAAGCCGTACAGCTCGAAGGTGGACCGGATCCGGTCCAGGACGTACTGCTCGATCATCCGCTGGGCGGGCGTCCACTCCGGGAAGCCGGAGATGGGCGTGGGCTTGCTCATGATGCTCCTTCGGCACCCGCGCGCGGCGCGGGGAGGTCCTGGTCCGCGGCGGCTACAGGCCGCGGGTGGGGGCCGCCGGTCGTCCGCCGTCCATCCCGGCCACCTCGACGAGGTACGGATTGGTGGCGCGCTCGCGGCCGATGGTGGTGGTGGGGCCGTGGCCGGGCAGTACGACGGTGTCGTCGGCGAGTGGGAGGATCTTGTCCCGCAGGCTGGTGACCATCGTCGGCATGTCGCCGCCGGCCAGGTCGGTGCGGCCGATCGAGCCGGCGAACAGCACGTCACCGGAGAGGCAGATCTGCTCCGCCTCCCAGGGCGAGCCGGCGCCGGGCAGCCGGAACAGCACCGACCCGCCGGTATGGCCCGGCGCGTGGTCGACGGTGATCTCCAACCCGGCGAGGCTGAGCGTCGTGCCGTCGGCCAGTTCCGCGACGTCCTCCGGCTCGGCGTACGGCAGCCGGCCACCGAAGAGCTGGGTGAGGTCCATCGACAGGGCTTTCGTCGGGTCGGCCAGCATCTCCCGGTCGGCCGGGTGCACGTACGCGGTGATGCCACGCGCCCCGCACACCGGCGCCACGGAGAAGGTGTGGTCGAGGTGCCCGTGGGTGAGCAGGACGGCCGCCGGGTGCAGGCGGTGCTCGGCGAGCAGAGCGTCGAGCCGGTCGATCACCCCGATGCCGGGGTCGACCACCACGCACTGCTCCCCCGGCGCGGCGGCGACCACATAGCAGTTGGTGCCGAAGGCGTCCGCGGGAAAGCCGGCCACGAGCACGTCCGCTCCCCTTCCGTCGAGTCGTCCTCGCCAGCAGCCTACCGGCGTCCCCGGCGGACCCGGACCGCTCGGTCCTCGCGGCACGCGGGGGCAGTGACGGACTCCGATGCGGATGTGCAACGACCTCGTACACGACTTTCCCAGCCGGTACCCGTACACTCTGGCGGGCGTGTGGCGTGGCGCACCTGCCGCCCGACGGGTACGCGACCACCAGGTGACGACCAGGGTAGAGGAAAGGGGAGCACGGGTGGCTTCCAGCAGGGACCGGCAGCGCAAACTGGCGCGGGCCAAGCTCGACCGGCAACAGGCCCGCCGGGCCGCCACCGTCAGGCGCCGTCGGCGCATTCGAGCCGGTGTCGGTACCGCCCTGATCCTCGTGCTGGTCGTCGCCGGCTCGGCGTGGGCGCTGGGCGCCTTCGACCGCGAACCGACGCAGGACACCGCGAACGACGAGGTCTGCCTCTGGACCCCGCAGAACACCGAGGGCAACCCGAACCTCCGCCAGGTCGGCGAACCGGCCGCCACCGGTCTGCCGGTGACCGGCACCCGGCCGATGACGATCACCACCAACCAGGGCGACCCGATCTCGGTCGAACTGGACCTGGCGAATGCCCCGTGCGCCGCCGCGAGCATCGCCCACCTGGCCGGGCAGGGCTTCTACAACGACACCAAGTGCCACGAGATCACCGCCGACGGGGCGGTGCGCTGCGGCGACCCGAGCGGCACCGGCCTCGGCGGCCCGTCGTACTCGTTCCACAACGAGAACGTGCCGACCGCGCCGGAGGCGTCGCCCAGCCCGTCGCCGGACTCACCGCCCACGTACCCCAAGGGCACGGTGGCGATGATCAGCAACCCGCCGGGCGCCAACGGCAGCCAGTTCCTGATCTTCTTCGAGGACTTCACCACCGCCGAGCCGGCCTTCCCGGTCATCGGCCGGGTCACCGGCGGCCTGGACGTGGTGGAGAAGATCGGCGCCCTGCCGACCGTGGAGAATGAGGCTGGGGAGAAGGTCAAGCCGAAGGACGACGACGTGGTCATCCAGAGCCTGACCGTCGGCGAGCCGGGGCTGGACCCGGCGTCACCGGCCGAGCCGACGCCGAACGGCACGGCGAGCCCGGCGGCCTCCGGCGCACCCGAGGCCAGCGCGAGCGCCGGCTGAGCGACACCCGGCGGTTCCACCCACCGCAGCGGCATCCACATACAGTCCAGGAGGATCGAGGCGTGACGTCCACCAGAGAGCGGCAGCGCGCGGCGGCCCGCGCCCGGCTCGAGAAGGAGATGGCCGAGCGGGCGACGCGGGCGCGCAAGCGCCGCCAGACCCAGGCGGTGGTCGGGGCCGGAGTGGTCCTGCTGCTGGTGGTCGCCGGCACGGCCTGGCTCGCCACCAACCTGATCGGCGACGACAGCGGCGGCGACACCGCGGCCCAGGGCGGCAGCACCGCGGAGTGCGGCTGGGTGGAGATCCCGGCGGGTGAGCGGACCCCGACGACCAAGGACGTCGGGCTGCCGGACACCGAGCAGAGCCGGGTCGGCACCCAGACCATGACGATCACCACCAACCTCGGTCCGATCACGGCCCGCATCGACCGGGCGGCCGTGCCGTGCACCGCGGGCAGCTTCACCCACCTGGCCGAGCAGAACTTCTTCGACAACACCAAGTGCCACCGCCTGGTGACCGAGGGCATCAAGGTGCTCCAGTGCGGTGACCCGAGCTCCACCGGCGACGGCTGGCGGGAGACCGACGGCACCGGCGGCCCGGCCTACCGCATGCCGGAGGAGAACCTGCCCACCGACAAGCGTCCGCCGTACGAGGCCGGCGTCATCGCGATGGCCAACTCCGGTCAGCCGGCCAGCACGGGCAGCCAGTTCTTCATCGTCTACGGCGACTCGCCGCTGGACCCGAACTACACCGTGCTCGGCACGATCACCGACGGGATGGACATCGTCAACGACGTCGCCAAGGCCGGTGACGACGGCGCGTTCGCCCAGCAGGCCGGTGGCGGTCACCCGAAGAAGGAGATCGTCATCACCGACCTCACCATGAGCGCACCCACCGGCTGAGCTCCCCCGCACACCACGAAGCGCCCGTCGGCCCAGCCGACGGGCGCTTCGTCATCCCCCACCCCACCCGCCACCTACCCTGCCCCCTGCCCCCTGCCCCCGCGATCATGGAGTTGTGGCTGGCGCATAGGAGGACAAAGCACCCATAAGATCAGCCATAAGTCCATGATCGACGCAGGCGACGCGCGGGGCGCAGGCGAGGGCGTCGGGCGCGGGGCGACGCGCGGGCGACGCGGGTGGACGGACGACGGCGGGTGGGTGACGCGGGCGGGCATCGTCAGGGACCAGGCCAGCGGCGTGAGGGACGGAGACCACAGCGGCGGCGCCGGGTCCCCGGGGACGGAACGAGGCGGGTCGGTCAGGCGCCGGAGGTCACCCGGTAGGCGTCGAAGACGCCGTCGACCTTGCGGACGGCGGCCAGCAGGTGCCCCAGGTGCTTCGGGTCGGCCATCTCGAAGCTGAACCGGCTCACCGCCACCCGGTCCCGGGTGGTGGTGACGGTGGCGGAGAGGATGTTGACCCGCTCCTCGGAGAGCACCCGGGTGACGTCCGCCAGCAGCTTGTGCCGGTCCAGCGCCTCCACCTGGATGGCGACCAGGAACGTCGAGGCGGAGGTGAGCTTCCAGCTCACCTCGACCACCCGTTCGCCCTGGGCGCGCAGATCCTCGGCGTTGGCACAGTCGTCGCGGTGCACGCTGACCCCGCCGGAGCGCGTCACGAAGCCGAACACCGTGTCCGGCGGCACCGGGGTGCAGCAGCGGGCCAGCTTGATCCAGACGTCGCTGACGCCGCGTACGACCACACCCGGGTCGTGGCTGGAGGCCCGGCTGCGCGGCGGCCGGGTGGCCACGGCGGTCTCGGCGATGTCCTCGGCCGCGCCCTCCTCGCCGCCGTAGGTGGCCATCAGCTTCTGCACCACCGACTGCGCGGAGACCTGACTGTCCCCCACCGCCGCGTACAGCGACGCCACATCGGCCAGGTGCAGGTCCCGGGCGATCGCCATCAGGTTGTCGGAGGTGAGCATCCGCTGCAACGGCATGCCCTGCTTGCGCATCGCCTTGACGATCGCGTCCTTGCCCTCCTCGATCGCCTCCTCGCGGCGCTCCTTGTTGAAGTACTGCCGGATCTTCGTCCGCGCCCGGGGACTCTTGACGAATCCCAACCAGTCCTGCGTCGGCCCGGCCGTCTCCGACTTCGAGGTGAAGATCTCGATCACGTCGCCGTTGGACAGCGTCGACTCCAACGGCACCAACTTGCCGTTGACCCGCGCCCCGATGCACTTGTGCCCCACCTCGGTGTGCACCGCGTACGCGAAGTCCACCGGCGTCGACCCCGTCGGCAACGGGATCACGTCGCCCTTCGGGGTGAAGACGTACACCTCCTGGCTGGACAGGTCGAACCGCAACGCGTCCAGGAACTCGCTCGGGTCCGCCGCCTCCCGCTGCCAGTCCAGCAACTGCCGCAGCCACGTCATCTCGTCGATGTGCGCCGGCGGCCCGACGATCTGGGTGCCCTTCTCCTTGTACTTCCAGTGCGCCGCGATACCGAACTCCGCCGTACGGTGCATCGCGTACGTCCGGATCTGCATCTCCACCGGCTTGCCGGTCGGCCCGATCACCGTGGTGTGCAGCGACTGGTACATGTTGAACTTGGGCATCGCGATGTAGTCCTTGAACCGCCCCGGCACCGGCTGCCAGTTCGCGTGGATCACCCCCAACGCCGCGTAGCAGTCCCGCACCGTGTCGACCAGGATCCGCACACCCACCAGGTCATAGATGTCGTTGAAGTCCCGACCCCGCACGATCATCTTCTGGTAGATCGAGTACAGGTGCTTCGGCCGACCCGTCGTCTCCGCCTTGATCTTGGCGGCCTTCAGGTCGACCTGGACCTTCTGCGTCACTTGCCGCAGCAACGCCTCGCGCTGCGGCTGGTGCTCTCCGATCAGCCGGTTGATCTCCTCGAACCGCTTCGGGAACAGCGTCCCGAACGCGAGGTCCTCCAGCTCCCACTTGATGGTGTTCATACCCAGGCGGTGGGCCAGCGGGGCGAGGATCTCCAGCGTCTCCTTGGCCTTCTGCTCCCGCTTCGGCGCGGGCAGGAAGGAGAGCGTCCGCATGTTGTGCAGCCGGTCGGCCAGCTTGATCACCAGGACGCGGGGGTCCTTGGCCATGGCGACGACCATCTTGCGGATCGTCTCGGCCTTCGCCGCGTCGCCGAGCTTGACCTTGTCGAGCTTGGTGACGCCGTCGACCAGCAGCGCGACCTCGCCGCCGAAGTCGGTGCGCATCTGGTCCAGCGAGTATTCGGTGTCCTCGATGGTGTCGTGCAGCAGCGCGGCGACCAGCGTGGTGGTGTCCATGCCCAGGTTGGCCAGGATGGTGGCCACCGCCAGCGGGTGGGTGATGTACGGGTCGCCGGACTTGCGGTACTGACCGGAGTGCCACCGCGCGGCGGTGTCGAAGGCACGTTGCAGCAGCCGGGCGTCCGCCTTGGGGTGGTTCTCCCGGTGTGACGAGATCAGCGGCTCCAACACCTCGCTGACCTGGGAGGACTGCCACGGCGCGTTGAACCGCGCCAGCCTCGCCCGGACCCGTCGCCCGGTGGGCGCGTTGGACAGCCCGAACCCGCTGCTCGGCAACGGGTCACCGGCGGCTGCGACGGACCCGCCGTCGGCCGCGCTGGGGACCGCCACGTCAGCGCTGGGGCGTACCGTACCGGGCACCCCGGCCACGGCCGGTGTGGCGCCGTCGGGGTCGGTCAGCGAGCCGTTCGCGTCACCTGTCGGGTGCACCGTGCCCTCCACCGGAGGGACGACATCGTGGGACACCGGCCTCCTCACCGCTCGCCGGGGAAACCGACCGTGCGTCGGCCGGTCTGGTCTCTCGCGCCTCTCGAACGGCTCACCGTCCGGTCAGCAATGGGCAATGCTACCCGCACCGACGGTGCCCTGCCGCTCCGCCGGACGTACCGTGCCGCCTCCGTCGCCGGGGGCGGGTCGGTTCAAACGGTCAGCAGGGCATGGACGGGACGCGGCGCCAGTTTCGCCCGCCCGCCGAGGAAGGAGAGCTCCAGCAGCACGGTGAAACCGGCGACCGTGCCGCCGGCCCGTTCCACCAGGTCCAGGGTCGCCGCGGCGGTGCCGCCGGTGGCGAGTACGTCGTCCACCACCAGCACCCGGTGCCCGGCGGTGAACGCGTCCTGGTGCACCTCCAGCGTCGCCTCGCCGTACTCCAGCTCGTAGGAGGCGGCGTACGCGGGACGGGGCAGCTTGCCGGCCTTGCGCACCGGCACCACGCCGACCCCGGTCGCGTACGCGATCGCGGCGGCGACCACGAAGCCGCGCGCCTCGATGCCGACCACGGTGTCGAAGGAGTCCCGCCCGTGGTGGGCGACGATCCCGTCGATCACGGTGCGGAAGGTCTCTCCGTCGGCGAACAGCGGCATCAGGTCCTTGAACATGACGCCCGGCTTCGGGAAGTCGGGCACGTCCAGCACCCGGCTGGCGACCAGCCGGGCGGTCTCCGGGCCGCTGTCGCCGCGTACCGCGGTGCTGTGGGTCTCCGTCACGACGCTTCCGTTCCCTTCCACCAGACAACGGCGCCCTGCACGCTGTTCGCACAGCATGCAGGACGCCGTCGTGTTCGTCCCTACCGGGTCGGTCCCGGCCCGGTCAGCGCCGTTTGCCGCCACCCGGGCGGTTGCCGCCACCGCCGCTCGGGCGGCCGCCACGGGCGCCACCGGAGCGCTTGCCGGCCGGACGCGCGCCCACCTTCGGCGCGGCGGCACCGGCCAGGGCGGCACCCGCCTCGGCGGTCACCGGCTCCTCGTCGGTGTCGGTCGTCTCGGTCGACTCCGCCTTGCGGGAGCCCTTGGTCGTCGCGGCGTCCCGGGTCGTCCCGGCCCGCCGGGCCTGCACCCGCTTGTTGTGCGCGTCGATCCGCGGGTCGCGGTTCTTGAGCACCACCAGCAGCGGCGTGGCCAGGGTGATCGAGGTGATGAAGGCCATCGCCATACCGACGAAGAGCACCAGGCCGAGGTCCTTCAGGGTGCCCGCGCCGAGCAGGCCGGCACCGATGAAGAGGATGCCGCCGACCGGGAGCAGCGCGACCACCGAGGTGTTGATCGACCGCATCAGGCTCTGGTTGACGGCCAGGTTGGCTGCCTCGGCGTACGTCTGGGTGTTGCTCGCGGTGATCCCTCTGGTGTTCTCCTGCACCTTGTCGAAAACCACCACCACGTCGTACAGGGCGAAGCCCAGGATGGTGAGGAATCCGACGATCGTCGACGGCGTGACCTCGAAGCCGACGATCGAGTAGAGGCCGGCGGTGAGGACCAGGTTCATCACCAGCGAGAAGATCGCCGCGATGGCCATGTTCAGCTCGAAGCGCAGCACCAGGTAGACGGTGACCAGCGCGATGAAGATGACCAGACCGAGCAGCGCCCGGTTGGTGACCTGGCTGCCCCACGCCTCGCTGACCCGGTTGCTGCTGATCGACTCGGGGTCGATGTTGAACTGCTGGCCCAGGGTGGTCTTGACCGCCTGGACCTGCTCGCCGTTCAGCTCGGTGGTGCGCAGCTCGTAGAAGTTGCCGCTGCCGCCGCCGACCTGCTGCGCGGTGACCACCGTGCCACCCTGGGCCGACAGTGCGTTCTGCGTGGCCGCCTCGGCGTCCTGGAGCGTGCCGACGCTGGTCGGGATCTGGAACGAGTTGCCACCGGCGAACTCGATGCCGAGCTTGAACCCGTTGAAGATGACGCTGGCCAGCGCGATCGTCGCCAGCACCGCGGCGATGGTGAACCACATCTTGCGCTTGCCGACGATGTTGAGGCCGGCCTCGCCCCGGTAGAGGCGAGCTGCCAGACCGTTCTCAGCGGACATGTCACGCCTCCTTGGCGCGCTGGTTGCGAGGCTGGGTCGGCGCCGAGCGGGCGGGCAGCACCCGGCCGAGCCCGCTGACCCGCGGGGACAGGAACGCCTTGGTGCTGGCGAGCATCGTCATGATCGGGTGTCGGAACAGGAACACCACGAGCAGGTCGAGCACCGTGGCCAGACCGAGGGCGAAGGCGAAACCCTTCACCGTGCCGACCGAGACGATGTAGAGCACCACCGCCGAGAGGATGGTGATGGCGTTGGCCGAGATGATCGTCCGGCGGGCCCGGATCCAGGCTCGCGGCACCGCGCTGCGCGGGCTGCGGCCCTCGCGGATCTCGTCCTTGAGTCGTTCGAAGTAGATGACGAACGAGTCCGCCGCCACACCGAGCGAGACGATGATGCCGGCGATGCCGGCGAGGGTGAGCGTGAAGCCGATCTGCCGGCCGAGGAACACCAGCGAGCCGAAGAGCAGCAGCGCCGAGGCGACCAGGCTCAGGAAGATGACCGAGCCGAGCAGGCGGTAGTAGAAGAACGAGTAGATGATGACCAGCAGCATGCCGATGCCGGCCGCGAGCAGACCGGCCCGCAGGTGGCTGGCGCCCAGCGTGGCGGTGACGTTCTGCTGCTCCTGCGGCTCGAAGGTGACCGGCAGGGCACCGTAGCTGAGGTAGCCGGCCAGCTCGCTGGCCTCGGCGTTGGTGAAGTTGCCGGTGATCTGCGAGCTGCCGACGAGCACGCCCTGGATCTGCGGCGACGAGATGATCGTGTTGTCCAGCACCACGGCGACACGGCAGCGACCCTCGTCACCGAGCGCGGAGGCGTCACAGGCCTGGCCCTCGTTGTTGAACGCCTCGCGGGTCAGCGCGGTCCACTTCTCCCCGCCGCTGCGGGTGAAGTCCAGGCTGACCACCCACTGGCTGGTCTGGTCGCGCACCGCGGTGGCGCTGCTGACGTCGGTGCCGAGCACCTTCGCCACGTCCAGCAGGTTCTTGATGGAACCGGCCTCGCAGGAGACCGCCTGCTGCTCCGGGTCGGAGATCGAGGCCGGCGGCCGGTCGTCGAGCTGGAGGCAGCTGATGGTCGGCACGTTGAACTGCATCTGCGTCGGCAGCACCGCGACCTCGCGGCCGGACAGCTCGGCGAAGGGCGCGAGCTTCTCGGCCAGCGACGGGTCGGCGGCCAGGTCCGCCGGGGCCTGGAGGCCGGTGGCGGCGGCCCACGCCTCGGCGCCGACCTTCTGCTCGACGGCCTGCCGCTGCTCCTCGACGCTCTGCGGCACGTCCTCCTCGGCACTCGGCGAGGGCGAGGGGGTCGCGGCGGGCGACTCGGTGGGCGTCGGGGTCGGCGCGCCACCGCCCTGGCCACCGGCCGACGGCGAGGAGGTGACCTCGGCCTCGGGCGTGGGCGACGGGCTCGCGGCGGCGTCCCCGGACGGCGTCGGCTCGACCGACCCGCTCGGGGTCGGCGCCGGGGTGCGGACCGTGCCGCTGCCGTCGGCGATCTTCAGCACCTTGCGGAAGCGCAGCTCGGCGGCGCTGCCGACCTCGGTGAGGTCGCGGTTCTCGCCGGGCAGGGAGATGACGATGTTGCGGTCGCCCTCGGTGATCACCTCGGCCTCGGCCACGCCGTACGCGTTGACCCGGCTCTCGATGATCTGGCGGGCCTGTTCGAGGTTCTCCGCCGTCGGGGCCCGGCCGTCGAGGGTGTTGGTGGCCTCCAGCGTCAGCCGGGTACCACCGACCAGGTCAAGACCGAGACGAGGCTCGAGCCGTTCCTTCCAGCCCCCGCTGGCGCCGGCCGAGAAGAACACCAGAAGGTAGAGGACGATGAAGATGGCCCCGAGTACGGCCAACTGCCGTCCCGGGCGCATCTGTCCCTGAGGTGGTGCCACGGCTGTCCTGTCTCCCTGTACGGTCGCGCCGCCGCGGGCGCGGCGGCGGGTCGGCCGGCTGCCCGGCCCACGGTCTGCCTTCCGACGGCGCCCGGGCCGGTGCCGCCGCCTCGGGTGGCCGACGCGGACGCGTGGACCGGCCGAGCCGGAACACCGACGCCCGGCGTCGGCCATCTATCCAGTTGTCGCACTCGCGCCACGTGTGGCGGCCACCCGCACGGGGACGCGTCCGGGTGACTCCCACCCGGGCGCGGTGACCGCCGCGGCGGCGGCCCGGGTGGGCGCGGTGTTCAGTCCTTGACGGTGTCGCTCTCCTCGACGGGCGACTCGACCGGCCGCTCCGCCTTGGTGACCACCCGGGCGATCGCCGGGCGGGCGTAGCGGGTCTGCACTCCGGGAGCGATCTCGAGCAGCACGCTGTCGTCCTCGACGCCGGTCACCGTGCCGTAGAGCCCGCCGATGGTGACCACCTCGTCGCCGGCGGAGAGGCCGGTCTGCATCGCCTCGGCCTCACGGCGGCGCTTCTGCTGCGGGCGGATCATCATGAAGTACATGACGCCGAAGAGCAGCGCGATCATGAGGATCGGCGTGAAGCCCGCCGCTCCTCCGCCTTCTGCTGCGTAGAGCACGGTTGTAGACCTTCCCATTGGCCTCCATCACGGTGCTGGCACCGAGCGGAGGCGGATTTTCACATCCTGTGCGGACCGCGGCGAGTCTAGTCGCTCTATCTGGGAACGCCGAATGCGGCACAGATCACGAACAGATCACGGCTGGTCGCTGTCCACCGAGAACAAGTCGGGCACAGCAGGAGCCTCGAACCCAAATGTACCATTCGGGGGCGTACGTCCCAGGTGGTGCCAGGCGGCCTCGGTCGCCACCCGGCCGCGCGGCGTCCGGGCCAGCAGCCCGGCCCGCACCAGGAACGGCTCGCAGACCTCCTCCACGGTGTCCGGCTGCTCCCCCACCGCCACGGCCAGGGTGGACAGGCCGACCGGGCCGCCCCGGAACGAGTCCACCAGCGCGGTCAGCACCGCCCGGTCGAGGCGGTCGAGGCCGAGGGCGTCCACGTCGTACACGGTCAACGCCGCGCGCGCGGTCTCCACGGTGACCACCCCGTCGGCCCGGACCTCGGCGAAGTCGCGGACCCGGCGCAGCAGGCGGTTGGCGATCCGGGGAGTGCCCCGCGACCGGCCGGCGATCTCCGCCGCGCCGTCGTCGGTGATCGGCACGCCGAGGATCCGGGCCGAGCGGTGCAGCAGCAGCTCCAGCTCGGCGGGGACATAGAAGTCGAGGTGGGCGACGAACCCGAAACGGTCCCGCATCGGGCCGGTCAGCAGCCCGGCCCGGGTGGTCGCGCCGACCAGCGTGAACGGCTCGACGTCGAGCGGGATGGCGGTGGCCCCGGGTCCCTTGCCGACCACCACGTCGACCCGGAAGTCCTCCATCGCGCTGTAGAGCAACTCCTCGGCGGGGCGGGCGATCCGGTGCACCTCGTCGATGAAGAGCACGTCGCCCTCGGCGAGGCTGGTCAGGATCGCGGCCAGGTCGCCGGAGCGCTCGATCGCCGGGCCGCTGGTCACCCGGATGCCGGTGCCCAGCTCCGCGGCGACGATGTTGGCCAGGGTGGTCTTGCCGAGGCCGGGCGGCCCGGACAACAGGATGTGGTCCGGCGGCGAACCGCGCCGCATCGCGCCCTGCAACAGCAGGTCGAGCTGGTCCCGGACGCGGTGCTGGGCGATGAACTCGTCCAGCCGCTTCGGCCGGACGCTGACCTCCGCGTCCCGCTCCGCATCGCTGACGTACGCCGAGACCAGCCCGCCGTCGGGCGCGGTCACCGGGACCGGCCCAGCAGCCGGATGGCCTGCTTGAGCAGCACCGGCACCGGCGGCGTGGGTCCGTCGACGGTCTCCGCGACGGCGGTGACCGCCTGGTCGGCCTGACCGGCCGTCCAGCCCAGCCCGATCAGCGCCTGGCGGACCTGCTCCGGCCAGGCCCCGCCGGTCACCCCGGCCGCGCCGTCGGCGCCGACGGCCACCGGGCCGATCCGGTCGCGCAGCTCCAGCACCAGACGTTCGGCGCCCTTCTTGCCGATCCCGGGTACGCGGGTCAGCGCGCCCGTGTCGGCGTTGGCGATCGCCTTGCGTACCGCGTCCGGGGTGTGCACGGCGAGCACCGCCTGGGCGAGCCGGGGCCCCACTCCGCTCGCGGTCTGGAGCAGCTCGAACAGCGCCCTCGCGTCGTCGTCGGCGAAGCCGTAGAGGGTGAGTGAGTCCTCCCGCACCACCAGGCTGGTGGCCAGCCGGGCCGACTGACCCACCCGCAGGTCGGCGATGGTGCCGGGAGCGCACTGCACGGCCAGGCCGACCCCGCCCACCTCGATCACCGCGTGGGCCGGGCCGGTCGCGGTCACCACGCCGCTCACACTGGCGATCATCTCGCTCCTCCTCGTCTCGCCCGGTCCGCCGCGACGGCCAGTCTGGACCGGGTGCCGCCCCGCCACACATGGCAGATGGCCAACGCGAGGGCGTCCGCGGCGTCGGCCGGACGCGGCGGCTCGGGCAGCCGCAACAACCGGGTGACCATCGCCGTGATCTGCGCCTTGTCCGCCTTCCCGGAGCCGGTCACCGCCGCCTTCACCTCGCTCGGCGTGTACGTCTGCACCGGCAGCCCGGCTCGCGCCCCGGCGAGGACGGCGATCCCGCTGGCCTGCGCGGTGCCCATCACCGTACGCACGTTGTGCTGGCTGAACACCCGCTCCACGGCCACGCTGTCCGGACGGTGCTCGGCGACCAGCTCGGTCAGCGAACGGTCCAGGTGCAACAGGCGGGCGGGCAGCTCGTCACCGGGATCGGTGTAGACGACGTAGTAGGCGATCAGCGTGCACGGCTTCCCCGGCACCCCCTCGACCACGCCGACCCCGCATCGGGTCAACCCCGGGTCGACGCCGAGCACCCGCACGCCGCCTCCTCCCCCGGCCACCGGCCAGTACGTGTGTTCGACACCCTACCGATGCCGTCTGCGAGACGTGCTCCGGGACACGCCCGCCGCCCGCCCACTCGGCCGCACCACCGGAGTCGCCGTGCGCCCGAGCCGGTCTCAGCCCCACCAGAACAGCGAGCCGAGCACGGTGTAGAGCGCCACCAGCGCCAGTCCTTCGAGGTGGTTGACCGTGCCGTCGATGGTCACGAAGACCACGAGCAGGGCCGCCACGATGACCGCGACGATCTGCAACGGCGGGAAGATCAGCGTGAACTCACCGGCGCCGAGCAGCGGTGCGATCAGCATGAGCACCGGGGCCAACATCAACGCGACCTGGAGCGCGCCCTCCATGGTGATCGCGGTGGCGGTGTCGGCGTCGCCCCGCAGGCTGAGCTGCACCGCCGGGGCGAGCTGCGACAGGTTGCCGACGGTGGCCACCAGGAAGAGACCGACGAAGGCGGCGTTGAGGTTCATCGCCTCGGTCGCCGGCAGCAGGGCGTCCATCAGCCAGTCCGCCTCGAACGCGATGAGCAGACCGGCCACCGCGACCAGGATCAGGACGCGTGGCAGCGGCCAGGTGCCGACCTTGGCCTCACCGGCTCCGTTGTGCACCGGCGGCGGCGCGTCGGCGTCCTTGCCGAGCCGGAACGGCAGCGACACCACGAACACGGTGAGCAGGGCGATCGCCACCACGTAGGAGACCGCGGTGGTGTGCTCGGCGGCGGGAGTGCCGAGGTTGACCGCGATCGCCGGGGTGATCAGGGTGGCCATCAGCAGCACGAGCATGACCCGGGTGACCTTGGCGTGCCGGCCGTCGATGCTCATCGTGCCGTTGCGCAGCCCACCGGCCAGATAGGACAGTCCGTTGCCCAGCAACAGCAGGTTGAGCACCGACCCGATCAACGCGGCCTGCACCACGGCCACCAGGCCGGCGCGGAGCGCGAAGATGCAGATGATCAGCTCGGGCAGGTTGCCGACCACCGCCTGGAAGGTGCCGATGGCGGCCGGACGCATCCGCCCACCGAGCTGGTCCAGCGAGCGTCCGAGCACCGCCGAGGCGAGGGTGATCGCGGCCAGCGTGACGAAGAAGCGCAGGACCGGCGCCGCGCCGGTGAGATGGGCCAGGGCGGCGAGCATCGCACCGAGTGCGGTCGCACCCCACAGGAGCATGTCCACCAGGCGCCCGACGTCCCGACGGGGCTGGTCGATCTCGGCCGCCGACGTCTGCATGATCGAACCCTATGGGGCGGGGCTACTCCGACCAACATCTCCGGTGGCCGGTGTGACCCGGGCGACCGCGCCCGGGTCACACCGGGCGACGCTCAGTGCTTGCCGTAGTGCTCCCGGGTCTCGCGGATCGCCTCCTCGGCCGCCGCGCGCTCCTGCGGGGTGACGCCCCGCTTGGCGGCCATCCGCGCCCGCAGCAGCTCGAACGCGATCGGCAGCACGGACAGCCCCACGATGGCGATCAGGATGTACTCGATGTTCGTCTTGACGAACGGGATCTGGCCCAGGAAGTAGCCGAGGACCGTCACGCCGGTGCCCCAGAGGATGCCGCCCACCACGTTGTAGATGACGAAGGTGCGGTAGTTCATCCGGCTGACCCCGGCGACGATCGGGGTGAACGTCCGCACGATCGGCACGAAGCGCGCCAGCACCACCGACCGGGCGCCGTACTTCTCGAAGAACTCGTGGGCCTTGAGCAGGTTCTCCTGCTTGAACAGACGCGAGTTCGGGCGTCGGAACAGCGCCGGGCCGACCTTGCGGCCGAACAAATATCCCACCTGGTCGCCGGCGATGGCGGCGATGGTGATGAGCAGGCACACCAGCCACAGCGGATACTTGAGGTACTGGCCGTCGGCGACCAGCAGCCCGGTGGTGAACAGCAGCGAGTCACCCGGCAGGAAGAACCCGATCAGCAGGCCCGACTCGGCGAAGACGATCACCAGGATGCCGATCAACCCGAAGGTCGAGATCAACCACTCCGGATCGAGCCAGTCCGGGCCGAGAGCCAGGGTGGTGGTGATGGGCGTCGACAAGGAGACCTCCGAAGACCGCGGCAGGCGTCCCGACCGCCGCGGGACGCCCGTAGTCTAGGCCGCCGCCGATCGCCCCGGTGCCCGACATCAGTTCACACCGATTCGCGCAGGTCAGGGGCGTTGCGGTGGGTCGTGAGCCCGTCTCTCGTACCGCCGCGCCGTGCCCCTTGCGCGTCCGGACACCGTGCCGTGGTCGGCGATCGTGTCCCGTCCGCCTCAGCGGGCGGTGATGCCCTCCAGCACCTGGTCGACGACCTTCACCGGGAGGGTCGTGGTGTCGAGGTCCGGGTTCCAGTTCATCACCCGCTGGATGAGCATCGGGCCGGTGAGCATCGCCATGGTCACCTCGACGTCGAGGTCGGCGCGGAGTTCACCGTCGCGTACGCCCCGCCGCAGCACCTCCCGCATCACCGCCCGGCGCGGCTCGATGATGTTCTGGTAGAGCGCGTACTGCTCCGGGTCCCGTTTCACCACCGGCACCAGACACGGCATGATCTTCGCGGCCCGCGGGTCGATGTGCTGCCCGATGGTGCTGACCAGTGTGATCAGGTCGTCCCGGACGGACCGACCGGCCGGCTGCGGCGGGTCGCCCTTCAGCGTCCGCAACGCGTCGCTCAGCAACGCGTTCTTGCCCGGCCACCGGCGGTAGATGGTCGCCTTGCCGACCCCGGCCCGGGCGGCGATCGCCTCCACCGAGATCGCCTCGATCGTGCTGCCCTCCGCCAGCAGGTCCAGGGTCGCCTCGATGATGGCCTCGTCCGCGCGGACGCTCCGCGGCCGCCCGGGCGGTCGCGGAACGTCCGTACTGCTCGTCATGGCCGCATTGTTCCTGACATCAGGGCGCACCGGCCAACTCGGGCTCGCCGACCGGCACCGGCGCTGCGGCGTCGGCCCGGCCCGGCATCCACCGCAGCGCCACCACGACACCGGCCGCCGCGACCAGCGCGGCCAGCACCGCGGACAGGTGCATCGCCGAGACGAAGGCGTCGTCGGCCGCCGCGATCACCTGCGGTGCCGCCGGTCCGAGCTGACCCGCCACGCCGTACGCGCCGGAGATCGACTCGCCGGCCGCCGCCCGCGCCCCGGACGGCAGGTCCGCCACGGCCGGAGCGATACCGGTGCGGTACCCGGCGGCCAGCACCGAGCCGATAACCGCGACACCCAGCGCGGCGGCGACCTGGCGGATGGTGTTGCTGACGGCGGAGCCGACGCCCGCCTTCTCCCGGGGCAGCGCCGACATGATCGACTCGGTGGCCGGCGGCATGATGTTCGCCATCCCGGTGCCCTGGAGGAAGAAGACGACCAGCACCACCCAGATCGGCGTGGTGGCGTTGACGAAGGCGAACGCGGCCAGCGACACCGTGGTCAGCAGCAGTCCCACCGTCGAGACGGCCCGCGCGCCGTACCGGCGGACCATGGTGGCGCTGCGGGGCGCGAAGACCAGTTGGGCCACCGCGAACGGCAGGAACAACAGGCCGGTCTGCAACGGGCTGTAGCCGCGTACCAGTTGGAGATAGAACGAGCTGAAGAACATCACGCCCATGGCCGCGAAGAACACCAGCCCGATCATCGCCACCGGTGCGGCGAACCGTGGCACCCGGAACAGGCGTACGTCCAGCGACGGGTGGGTGCTGCGCCGCTCGTACGCGACGAACCAGGCCAGCACCGCCAGGCCGCCGAGGATCGTGGCCCAGACCAGTGGGCGACCGAAGCCGTGCTCGCCGCCGTCGATGATGCCGTACGTCAGGGTCACCAGGCCGACCACCGAGAGCAGGACACCGACCACGTCGACACGTCCCGGCGCGGGATCCCGCGACTCGGGCACCAGCAGCGCCACCAGGACCACGCCGATCGCCGTCACCGGCACGTTGATCAGGAAGACCGAGCCCCACCAGAAGTGCTCCAGCAGCAGCCCGCCGAGCACCGGACCGATCGCCACCGCAAGCCCCACCGCACCGGCCCAGATGCCGATGGCCCGTCCCCGTTCCCTCGGGTCGAAGACGTTGGAGATGATCGACAGGGTGGCCGGCATGATGGCCGCGCCGCCGACCCCCATCAGCGCGCGGGCCGCGATCAGTTGACCCGGATTCTGCGCGTACGCCGAGAGCAGCGAGGCCACTCCGAAGAGGACCAGCCCGATCAGCAGCATCCGCCGTCGCCCGGCCCGGTCACCCCACACCCCGAAGGTGAACAGCAGCCCGGCGAAGACCAGCGTGTACGAGTTGATCGACCACTCCAGTTCCCCCTGGGTGGCACCGAGCCCGTGCACCGGGTCGGCCAGCGTACGCAGCGCGACATTGAGGATCGTGTTGTCCAGGACGACGACGAGCAGGCTGATGACCAGCACTGCGAGGATCGCCCACCGCCTCGGGTGCCCGGTGTTCTCGTTCGGCTGCATCCCCCGACACCCTTCACATTTCGATACGGCCAAGTACCGTAATCATCCCGAGCGTAGGCGTCCCCATTCCGATACGGAACCGATCCGTATTCATTGTGACCCCAGTCACCACCCCTCCCCAGCGCCACTCCGCTCCGCTGACCCCGCTGGCCGGATGTAAGGAGGGGACCCTTCCTATACACCAGGCGCTAGCAGGGGACCCCTCCTTACACCCACCCCCGCCCCGCCGGACCCGGATGCAAGGAGGGGTCCCCTCTTAACCTCTCGGCACCTCTCGGCGCGCGGGCACGGGAGGAGCGAGGAGGGGGGGGGGGGGGGGGGGTTGTTGGGGGGGGGAGGGAAAGAAAAAAAACAAACCCGCACCGCCGAACCCCCCCGCCCGGAGAGTGGGAGTGGGGTGTAGGAGGTGGG